>NZ_CP034346.1:1560625-2167187 GCF_003991425.1 Paenibacillus lutimineralis | reverse complement strand
TTGATCCGTTATAATTGTTCTTGTTTTGGATATCATTTAGATCAACCGTCCCGTTCATGCCTGGCGCGCAAATGTTAACGATAATGGGAGCATCCGACTTTTCCATGAGCTCTTTAAAGCCGAAACTAAGAACAAATCTGCTTAGATAAGACAATCCGAAATTAAATTCAAATCCCTCTTGCGTTTCCGTATATTCTTTTTTAATCTTGTGACTGGCCGCAGAGAAAACAACCATATCCAGAGAATCAAACCTGCTTTTTACTTCTTCAATAATGCGCTTGTTCTCTTTAACCGAACTCAAATCTGCTTGAAGAAAAATTGCTCTTTCTTCTGCTCCTAATTGTTTAGACTCGCTTAAATATAGATTGCCTTTAGCAACCGAGCTACCTATAACGATGACGCGATCGCCTTTTTTCAAGTAGTGAGTAGCAATCCCTTTTCCGATTCCATCTGTTCCACCTGTCACCAGTAATGTTTTCATTTTCTATCCCCCTAAAAGCGACTAATCGCAACGAATACAGCTAGATAAAAGCGACTAGACCTTTCGTCTTTTATGAACTTCTTAAAAGTGATATATTAAACAAACACATGTTGCTTTAATAAAAGTACAACTATTCTCTAAGTAGAACAACCAACAATGAGGTGGGGAATGTTGCTATAGCAACAGAATTGAAAAATTGTCAAGTCAGAAGAGATTTAAGCTTCGCTCAAAATGCACATAAAAGGAGTAAATGAAGTGGGGACAAAAGTAAGGAATCTACGGATGACTCAAACTAAGCGGTCTTTGATTAAAGCTTTTGTTAATTTAGTGAATGAAAAGGATTTTGAGAAAATTACAATTGCAGATTTAACAGAAGGGGCTCAAGTGAATCGAGCGACCTTCTATGCGCACTTTAATGATAAGTACGAATTATTGGACTATATCGTGGGGGACTCTGCCTCGACTGCTATCGTGAATCGAACGAAAGGGGAAGTAAAATTCGATCAAGAGGGTATTGCTCAACTTGTTTTGGCTTTATGCGATTTCTATCAACAACCCAACATTAATTGCCGCAGGAGCTATGTAGCATTAGTCGTACCGCAATTGAAAGACAAAGCGATAAAAGAGTTGAATGCTTATTTGTTAAAGGGGTTAGAATCCCTCTGTTCAAAGAATGAAATAGCTCTTTATACACCTATCTTTGCGCAAATGATCCATGAAAGTGCCTTTCAATGGGCCACGGGGAATATAGCTTTGGATAAAGAGGAAATTGCCAAGAAGGTCGCATTGTTAGTAGTTAATGGGTTTCGTTCTTCTGTAAGTTCGTTAAGCTAACGGGAAGCTCTCAGCACGCGATGTGGCTTTGTATGACGGAGGTCCACCATATACAAAGCTACACCCGACAGGAATCATTGAACATGGACCAAGGTCAAAAACAAAGCAGGCATTTTATGTGATCCGGTATTTTCTAAATTTATTGTATAAAAAAAGCTCCGCCAGCATGAAGCAGCGGGGCTCTTTTCCAATGTTTTTGGATTATGCTGCGGTGTTTCCGCTAACGTAATGTATCCCATTTTCAGAACCCATCAAGGGGAATTAAAAGCAAAATGTTCTTAGGACAATAACAAGTAGAATGAAGAGAACCAAAATCACGCCAGTTGAAGTCCATAAACCTCCGACTCCAGGACCACAACAACCAATACCACCAATTTCACCCATCTAATTAAACCTCCTTTGTTATATGTTTCAATGCATCTTATTCAACTCCCCCCTGCGCTGATTAGGTATACATCACTATCCTTGGCCTATTTTTCAGGCGCTTGTACTACAAGTTATACCCTCCACTATTGGGCTTGGTCGGGTAACTAGGGGCTACTACTTGATTTTTCCATTCCCTCATCATATACTTACAATAATTATGTTTTTGAAGGAGGTGGGGAGAGTGGATCGCAAATTTGCGTGGAATCGAGTGAGCCTGCTGCCTATGGCAGTTTTTGGCATTGTTCATGAATCATTTCACTACGGGATAGGTCTGTCCATTTTTAGAAACTCGATATCCATTACAAATTGCGAAATGCCGCTCCTCCCTTAACCTCACGGACTTGTAATACGTGTGTGTTCATAAGAAGGCTGCAGGTTTTTCCTGCAGCCTTCTTGTGTCTTTAGATCTTCGGCAGGCAGCAGCGGCATTGGTCGAAGGAGAACTTAATCATGATGATTCAAAGTCAACATATTCAAAAGTATTACGGTGCTGAATTGGTACTAATCGATGTGTCATTTGAGATCAAAGAAGGCGAGAAAGTCGGCTTGATTGGCCGCAACGGAAGCGGCAAGACAACGCTGATGAAGCTGATCTCTGGGAGTGATACGCCGGACCAAGGCACGCTGGCTATTCGAAGAAATGCCCGGATCGGCGCCTTGGCGCAAATCCCGGATTACGGGAATGGCGAGACGGTCTACCATGTACTTCAGTCAGCTTTTCATAACTTGTTGGAAGTAAGAGAAGAAATGCAGCGGCTGGAAGCCGAGATGTCCCCTTCAGATACAGCCACGAACCCCGCTATGCTTGAGGCATTGCTAAGGCAATATGGCCATATGCAGGATGAGTTCGAACGTGGCGGAGGTTACGAGATTGAAGCTTCCATCGATCGCGTTGCCGGTGGACTTGGCATTCCGGTAGAGCAATACCAACGCCCCTTCTCTACCCTATCCGGTGGCGAGAAGACAAAGGTGGGTCTAGCCGTAATCTTGCTGCAAAGTCCGGATATTCTGCTGCTCGATGAACCTACCAACCATCTGGATATGGCAGCGATCGAATGGTTGGAATCATTCCTTGGCACTTATAGCGGCACTGCCATTATCACTTCGCACGACCGTTATTTTCTCGATGCGGTTGCCGCCAAGATCATCGAGATTGAGGAAGGCGAAGCTATCACTTATCATTGCAACTATAGCAAGTATAAGGAAGAGAAAGAAGCTAGACTGCTTCAGCAGTTCGCAGAATACCAGGAGCAACAGAAGAAAATCCAGAAGATGAAGGAAGCGATCAAGCAGTTAATTGAGTGGGGTAACCGCTCCAATCCGCCAAATCCAGGCTTCCACCGACGGGCCGCTTCGATGCAGAAGGCGTTGGACCGGATGGTCAAGCTGAAGAGACCCGTTCTGGAACGTAAACGCATTGATCTGCAGCTGCAGCAATCCGATCGTTCTGGCAAGGATGCTCTCGTATTAACCGGAGTGAGTAAATCCATCGGTGACCGGCAGTTGTACAGCGAAATAACGCATACGCTGCGCTATGGGGAGACAGCGGCGCTCATCGGCGGAAATGGTTCGGGCAAGAGTACTTTACTTAAGTGTATTTTGGGCATGGCTACTACTGATAAAGGTGAGATTCGCCTTGGTTCAAGAACCGAGACAGGTTATTTAGCCCAGGAATCCGCTCCTTCAGATCTGAATCTGACTGTACTGGAATACTTCCGCTCCGAGATCGGAATGGAGACCGGCGAGGCCAGGAACCAGCTGGCCCGCTTCCTCTTCTACGGAGCCGATGTATTCAAGCAAGTTTGCAATCTCTCCGGCGGAGAGTGGACGCGGCTGCGGCTAACTATACTGATGTACCGCAAGCCTAACCTGCTGCTGCTCGATGAACCGACGAACCATCTTGATATCGACTCAAGGGAAGCCTTGGAGGATGCACTGGAGGAGTTCCCTGGAACTGTTCTGGCCGTATCCCATGACCGATATTTTATCAATAAGATCGCTAGACAAGTATGGGCACTTGAGAACGAACAAATGAATGTGACGTTGGGGAACTTCGAGGACTTTAGGGCCGAGCTGGAAAAGAGAAAATCCTCCACCAGCTTCCCAAATGAAACGAGTGTCTCTAGCTCTATACACAATTTGAATTCGACAGCAAAACCACAGCAATCGAAGCAGCTGGCCAAACCGCCGCAAACTTCATCAACACCTAATCCAGCTACGATCCAGAAGCTCGAGCGAGATATGGCCGAATTAGAGCAGACATTGAATTTGATCCAGGCAGCGATGCTGGAACCGGAAGCAGCATACGATTCAGACCGACTAGCTGAACTGCAGACTCAGCAAAATCAAGTTCAGCTACAACTGGACGGTCTGATCGAGAAATATATTCAGATGCTTGAGGACGATGACCAATAAATCAGATCAATAACATTGAGAGGGTGTTATACGAATGAGCTCAATTGCATTCCATTTACATGCTGATGACCCGCGGGTCAACTCACTGTCTG
The DNA here is from genome assembly GCF_003991425.1 of Paenibacillus lutimineralis. NCBI lineage: Bacteria > Bacillati > Bacillota > Bacilli > Caryophanales > Paenibacillaceae > Paenibacillus > Paenibacillus lutimineralis. Next base: position 2,162,939 of record NZ_CP034346.1, on the reverse strand, counting down.
CTGCCGATCCCCGCATGGGGACGTTAATTTCACTAATTGGCGAGGTAAGAACCAACACTCAGGAACCGCATTTTGCTTCTATAGCACGATCGATCATCAGTCAGCAGATTTCCGTCAAAGCGGCCGCATCAATCCGCGGCCGGGTAATCGAATTGGCCGGGGAATTATCCCCGGCCGCCCTCTCAGCGCAGAGCGCTGAGGATCTTCGTGCCGCCGGACTCTCTACCGCCAAAGTCACATATATCCGTGATCTATGCGATAAGGTACTATCCGGAGATGTCGACCTGGAGCGACTTCAGGAGCTAAATGATGAAGATGCCACAGCCAAGCTCGTCTCGATCAAAGGGATTGGCAAATGGACGGCGGAAATGTTCCTGATCTTCGGCCTCGGGCGTGAGAATGTTATCTCTATTGGAGATGCCGGGCTGCAGCGTGCCGCCCGATGGCTGCATAATATGGAAGAACGGTCAGACCGCAAATACCTGCAGCAGGTTGCACATATGTGGGAGCCTTATGGCTCCATCGCCTCGATCTATCTGTGGGAAGCGATCAATACAGGTCATGTGGATTCGGGTGAGACGCTGGAAGAACGAGTCAGCCAATCGGATCGACTCTAATTTTGGCACACCGTATCATCATAAGATTCTTGATACGGTGTGTTTTTTAGATCCCAATTATCCTTATGTGCTTATCTCCCTACTGCCTGTTCCACTTCAACTATTGCTTCGGCCAAGCTGCATACATGTACGCCGATATTCCTCATCTCCTTCATTCCCTGCTCATACACCTGGGACATCGCGTCACTTACCATAACAACACGGAAATCTCGTTCACTAGCTTCATACATGGAGGTTCTCGGACAATTGGGGAAATTACAGCCTGCAAAAAGAATCGTGTCGATCCCTCGCTCCCTGAGAAAATGCTCAAGTGAAGTGTTATAAAAGGCGCCCCAACGCGGCTTGTACAGGATCCATTCCTGGTCACCAACCGCCTGAAACTCTCCATGAAGCAGTCGTCTGGAATCCAGCCCGCTATAATTGAGCGGGCGAATCGAATGGACCAACTCCGCTCCCTCTGTCTCCGGGGCAACGACTTGCAGTCCCTTCTCAATCGACTCTCTCCGGCATAGATCTACATTGGACCCATCCTCTTGATACAGACGGACGACATGTATAATCGGCATGGTCAGCGCCCGGTAAACGGCAAGCATCTGCTCCATTTTTGGCAACACTTCAAAGGTTCCTGGAACCATTGCCACTGCTTCTGGCAACGTAAAATCATTTTGCGTATCGATCGTTAACAGCACAGACCGACTCCAATTTGGAGAGGTATAACTCATCATGAATCCTCCTTTTAGCGGACCTCGCTCAGATTAGGGATATTTTTTCATGAAATTATCCACAATAATTGAATGTCACACTTGGTTCTGTACGATAAGATCTGTGAAAAATATAGAGGGAGGAACTTTACGATCATGCTTAAGCCCAAACTGCTCTTGCTGCTCATCTTGTCCGCGGCATTAGTCCACCTTCCCGGTTCAGCAGAAGCCCGCTCTGTGCCCAAAGACAGAGCTTACTATGAGTCCCGAGGTGACATCGTATGGGAGGTCCCTACCCAAGACAAGTTTATTGCACTGACTTTCGACGACGGCCCAGATGCGAAGCTAACGCCGAAAATTCTCGAGCTGCTGGAGAAATATGATGCAAAGGCGACCTTCTTCGTCGTTGGCGAACGTGTCAAACGTTACCCTGAACTCGTCAAGAAAGAGTTGGCCGCTGGCCATGAAATCGGCAATCACTCGTTCCGCCATCCAGCCTTTGAAACTTTGTCAGTTAATACCATTAAAAATGAAATGGACCAGACCCAGCAAGTTATTTATCAAACGACCGGACATAAAGCTGTGTTATTCCGCCCTCCTGGTGGTGTCTACAACGAAAACATTATTAACTTGGCAAAGCAGAACAATATGCAATTAATTCTATGGTCCTGGCATCAGGATACGAGGGATTGGTCCTCGCCCGGCGTGAACAAGATTGTGCGCAAGGTGCTAAATAACGCCCGCAATGGAGATATTGTGCTTATGCATGATTTTGTCTACCGCAGTTCTCAGACTCCTGAGGCGCTGGAGACTATTTTACCTGAGTTGAAAAAGAGAGGCTTCTCCTTCGTTACTGTCTCTGAGCTGCTCACCCATAAAGTTTCCCCTAAACAGCATATCGAAGTGAACCATTAACGCTTCCGATGTCGGCGTCGTCCGCACAGATGTAGCGGCCAGATAGTTCGCTTGTTAATTTCTAAGCAAGCCCGATGACGAACACAAGCATCGGGCTTTTGTAATACCCTAAAACAATACTTTAAAATGTATTTATTCAAATTTTATTATTTGTGATTTAAATCACATGTATTGTGAAAAATATCACTTATAATAAAGTCATCAAAGATGATCATCCAAACAATGACACATACAAATAAGGAGTGGTTCTTATGTTTAACAATTTCTTGAGAACAAACAAAGTGGCAATGTGGTTATTAACCGTAATTCGTATTTATCTCGGCTATCAATGGATTACAGCCGGGTATCATAAACTTACAGGCGGCTTCGATGCAGCTGGCTTCCTGAATGGGGCGATCGCGAACAGCACAGGTGACCACCCCGCCGTTCAAGCTTGGTGGGCAACCTTCCTGCAGCATGTAGCTCTTCCAGGAGTTAACGCCTTCAACATCGTCATTCCTTTAGGCGAATTCCTAGTTGGTCTCGGACTTATTCTCGGTACATTCACAACCTTCGCAGCCCTGATGGGACTCGTCATGAACGCAGCCTTCCTCTTCTCGGGAACCGTAAGCACCAACGCACAAATGCTCCTGCTTGAAGTACTGGTTGTCGTAGCTGCCGCTAATGCAGGCAAAATCGGACTCGACTACTACCTTATGCCTTACTTGCGCGGCTTGTTCCACAAGAAGGATCAGGACAAGACAATCAATGAGGCTCCAAGCAACAAGATGAAAGTAAAACATTTGGCCCATTAATCGATCCTCTAGCATACAGCACAAAGGCCAGCCTCCTAATCAGGAGGCTGGCCTTTGTCATGGCACTTATGCTAAATCATCAAAGATCGATTGTTCTTGCTTATGCGGATGATGTACTCCCCGTTCCCAGACGAGCTGGAAGTATTCCGCGCCAAAAGACTCTGGCCCCACTTGTTGCAAATCCCCAAATACTCTTTCAATCGACCAGATTTGCGATTCATGTGCCGCCAGCGCATCGCGCTTCATTTGCCAGTTCCCATTCGCACCCACACTTAGCACACTCGCTGTACCGTTTGCATCATGCTTCGAGGGCAGACAGTTATAATACAACTTCTGTACAGAAGGGACTTGACCAGCAAACACAACTTTATTTACCGCATGATGTATCGCGATATGGTCAGCATGTCCTGACATTCCATCCTCAGGGAAAGTAATGACTATCTCGATTTGATGCTTACGCAGGAAGTCTGCCACATGGGCAGCTAGAACATCCTGGTCCACTTCCTTCAATTTTCCGTCCCCCAACTCCAGATGAACGACTTCGGTAATGCCAAGAATATCTGCAGCCTGCTGCAGCTCGATTCTACGCTTCGCCGCCAGCTCCTCCTGAGTCATCGGTCCAAGACGTCCTGTCTTGCCCGCATTACCAGGAGTAGCCGTGAGCAGCACGGGATTCCCCCCCTCATCGGCAATTTGCCGGATCAGAAAGGAACAGCCAAAAGTTTCATCATCCGGATGTGCATATACGAAGCCAACGTTTCTGTTCATCCATATTCCTCCTCCACATCAAAAACCTCTTAACATACTTACTATACTTTAATATTGACTAAGTCGGCAAAATTCTCTACAATGCAGTAGAATCTTAATTATAATCTAAAATCTTAAATAGGTGATGAAATATATGAGTCAAACAACGAACTACCGCATCTTACTATATTATAAATTCACAACGATCGATTCGCCTGAAATTTTTACGACAGAGCATCTGCAATATTGCAAAGAGCTTGGGCTGAAGGGGCGTATTCTGATCGCGAGCGAGGGTATTAACGGGACTGTATCTGGCACAGTGGAGCAGACAGAGAAATATATGAATGATCTCCGCGCAATCCCTGGGTTTGAGGACACCTTCTTCAAGATCGACGAAACCGACCAGCATGCTTTCAAGAAGATGTTCGTTCGGCACAAGAAGGAACTGGTCACCTTCCGCTATGAGAATGAGCTTGATCCTAATAAACTGAGCGGCAAGCGCCTGTCCCCTGCCGAGTTCTACGAGAAGCTGCAGAGCGATGATGTCGTGGTCATTGATGGACGTAACGATTACGAATATGACATCGGACACTTCCGTGGCGCGATCCGTCCCGAGGTCGGTTCCTTCCGCGAGTTCCCCGAATGGATTCGAGACAATCTGAGCGACTATAAGGACAAGACCATTCTTACCTATTGTACTGGTGGAATACGCTGCGAGAAGCTGACGGGCTTTCTGCTGAATGAAGGCTTCAAGGACGTCTCCCAACTGGAAGGCGGCATCGTCACATATGGCAAGGACCCCGAGGTTCAGGGCCGGTTATGGGATGGCAAATGCTATGTGTTTGACGAACGAATCTCCGTTCCAATCAACCAGACTGATGAGGATATTGTCATCGGCAAATGCCACCACTGCAGAACCACTCATGATCGTTATATAAACTGTCCGGTATGTAACTTACAACATATTTGCTGTGAGGATTGTGAAGAAATACATCACGGTTTCTGTTCTGATGCCTGCAAGGATGCCGTGGAAGTTCTATAACAAGGCGACTACTCACCCAAGGGAGGGTCTGTTATGAATCAGATACAACCTTTATCCACCCGAGAGCGGATTCTGCATATGATGAAAACAGCTGGTCCCCTCAGCGCCAAGGAAGTTACCAATGAGCTGCAAATTACGGAAATGGCCGTTCGGAGACATCTTAGCTCTATGGAACGCGACGGGTTAATTGAATCGAAGATGATCCGTCAGACTCTGGGCCGCCCGACCGCGGTCTACGGCCTGACGGATACAGCGGAAGGCATGTTCCCCAAGAGCTACCATAACCTGACGCTCGATCTGCTGAATGCCCTGGCTGAAGAGACTGGCGAGGACATGGTTAATCAGCTATTCGAACGCCGTAAGGAGAAGCTGACCGGCAGATATGAATCCGAAATGCAAGGGAAGGATTTCAACGAGAAGGTCCGACGCTTGGCCGAAATTCAGAACGAGAACGGATATATGACGGAATGCACGGCTCAAGAGGACGGCAGCTTCGTATTAAAAGAACATAATTGTCCAATCTCAAAAATCGCCGATCAGTACAATCATGCCTGCGACTGTGAACTGAAGCTGTTCGAGACTCTGCTAGATACGAAGGTCGAAAGAACGGAATGCCTGGTGCAACAGGGCAAACGCTGTGTCTACGTAATCCATAAACAATAATGTCTATAAGTTGTTATACAAAAAAGACTTCGAAAGCAAAATGCCTTTCGGAGTCTTTTTATCTATCTATGCAAGTGTTTTATCCTTGTCATTCACAAGCTTATATTTCATAGAACTCTTTAAGTTCCGCCTCTATCGCTTGTTTGATCAGCAGGAGGCATTCCTCCGATGTCTTGGCAAACACCTTGTTCCCATTTACCATCGCATAAGGTCTCGCCCGGCACATTCCGCAGAAATTTAGGCAATCCGTCCGCATAACGGCGATCTCCGGATACTCTTCCTCCAACTGCTCCAAATCAAGCATACTGAGCAGATTATTGCTGCATACCTCTACGACAACGATGCCCATTCCCACTTTTTCTCACCCCTGCTTATAAGATTACCTTGATCGAGCATAATACATAGATGAACGACTACGGTTAAAATGCTATTCGACCAATCATTATGATGAACGAATCCCTCTTTGTCAATGGAAGACGATGAATTAATATACTTACCATACATATATGTTGACTAAGTGTCTGAGTAGCTATATAATAATAACTGTCGGAAATGACAATGATGCTACATAATAACTAGAGAGGATGATTTACCCATGGCACATCAATTACCTGCACTTCCTTATGCAAACAATGCACTCGAGCCTAATATCGATGAACAGACTATGATGATTCACCATGATCGTCACCATAATACGTATGTAACTAACCTGAACGCTGCTCTGGAATCTGCTCCTGAGCTTCAATCCAAATCCGTTGAAGAATTGATCGCGGATCTGGACAGTGTACCTGAAAGCATCCGTACTGCAGTTCGTAACAACGGCGGCGGCCATGCTAACCACTCCCTGTTCTGGGAAGTAATCGGTCCTAACGGCGGCGGCCAACCTTCTGGTAAGCTTGCTGACGCAATCAACAACGAATTGGGCGGCTTCGACAAATTCAAGGAAGACTTCTCCAAAGCAGCTACAACTCGTTTCGGTAGTGGCTGGGCTTTCCTTGCTGTAGATAACGGCAAATTGTCCGTATACAGCTTGCCTAACCAAGACTCCCCAATCATGGAAGGCAAGACTCCAATTCTTGGCCTTGACGTGTGGGAGCATGCTTACTATTTGAAATATCAGAACAAACGTCCAGATTACATCGCCGCTTTCTTCAACGTCATCAACTGGGCAGAAGTTGAGAAACGTTACGAAGCTGCTTTGAACAAATAATATATCCTTTCACCATAATATAGATTCAATAATAGGGTGTCCTTAAGTCATAGAATTGACTAAGGGCACCCTTTTCCTTATCCCCTTTTTTCATAAAAAAGGAGAATAGGCTCACCCGATCACGGACATATCGTAGTCCGAAGACAACAGCCGTTGAGCGCTCGCGGCTCATTGCTTATATTCCATTGTTTATTGCTGCGATCATGTTCTGGGCAATTCAAGAGCAAGGGGCAACGATCCTCGCAAATTATGCAGACAAGCGTACACAGCTGGATTTTGCAGGTATTCATATCTCACCTGCTTGGTTCCAATCGCTGAATCCACTCTTTGTCATTACATTAGCTCCAGTATGCGCGTGGATCTGGATGAAACTCGGTCATCGTCAGCCAACGATTCCACAGAAATTTTCGCTTGGATTGCTGTTCGCTGGTTTATCGTTCTTAATCATCTTACTGCCGGCTTACCTTGGCGGAGCCAATTCTTTGGTAAACCCATTGTGGCTCGTGCTTAGCTACTTCGTCGTCGTTATCGGCGAATTGTGCTTGTCACCGGTGGGTCTGTCCGCGACAACGAAGCTGGCGCCTGTAGCCTTCTCGGCAGCTTATGGTTCTGACTCCTAAGATTCAAAGCTATATGAAAGGTATTAAATAGTAGCCATGTCTCTATCTTTGTGAAAATTTATACATTCATTAATCATTTCTTATCTTAGAACGAAAAAATAACCGTCAGGAGGAATTTTCCTGACGGTTATTTTTATTTCAATTCTTTTAGTGCGTGTTCAAAAAGATCGGTTTTCAACATCGAAGCCTATGCTTCCGATGTGCGTTTTTCAAAACGCTTCAGTTGGATGAAGCTAGAGACTAAGGAGCGCAGCGTACGTCCTTGAATTACATTGATTGGTTTTCTTATCAAAAGTGGACTTTTTGAACAACCTCTTTTACGGATTCCCGGATTACAAGGGTAGACGGGACGAAGACTCGCATCATCTCTCGATTGCGTCCGGAAACAGATAAGAGAAGTTCTGCTGCTGCTTGACACATCTTCTCCTTCTCCACATGAACTGTCGTCACCTGTAGCTCCGGCATCGCCGGGTATTGCAGATCATCATACCCGACAATAGAGATCTGCTCAGGGACTGAGATTCCCCGCTCCCGTAGAAGTCCCGCCAATATATAAGCGATCCGATCATTACCGCAGAAGAAGCCGCTAGGCAGCTGGTCCAGCCCATCCAGCCATTCTGCGATTTCGCGCCTCGTCTCATCATACCCCTGAGACCCTGTCAGACAATATCCGTTATCCACTGGCAGCCCATGATCCTGCATCGCTTTCCAATAACCGAACCACCGTTCTTCATGACTCGTCGTCAGATTGGTCGGACCAATGAAGCCAATCTCACGATGCCCTGCGCCAATCAGCACAGAGGTTGCTTCATATGCCCCCTCGATATTGGCCGACGTGACCGTTGGACAAGGTAGATCCCGGTAATAGGAGTCCAGCATAACTAAGGGGACCTCCATCTCCCATACGAGACATGCATAACTCTTGTCCACGATCCCGAATAAAATAATGCCACGATATGAAAATTCCGATACCAGCCTAGGTAACTTCAGTCCGGCCTCCATCTCTTCGTCGATCGGGACCACGATCGCATTATATCCCCTGCTGCGGATGCTCTTCTCCAATCCCCAGATCATATCGTGGAAAAATTGAAAATGATCGTTATCCTGATAGCTCATAATCCGCTCGGGAACAAGCACTAATATATTATTGCCTGCCTCTTCGGCTGCAAATTGACCGTATCCGAGCTCTTTAGCCGCCTGCAGTACTTTATAGCGCGTTGCTTCGCTGATTCCCTTTTTATTCATCAAGGCCAGCGATACTGCATTTTTGGATATATTAAGCTTATCCGCAATATCCTGCATCGATATTTTCTTTTTTCTGGCCAATTGTTTTCATTCCTTTCGAAACATGATAAACTAAACCTAAATATACTTTACAAAATTATTATTTGTCAAGTTTGTCAAGTTATCAATTCATCAAATGGAGGAATAGCTTTGGATTACGCAATTGGTATTGACATTGGTGGAACCAAGACCGCTCTCGGAATTATCGATCCGTTAGGACAGGTTCTTGCAAAGACTTCCCTTCCTACCGATCATTCGGTATCGCCTCATGTCATGGTTGACAGAATGGCGGCAGCCATCAAGCAGATGTTGATGGAGCATCAAGTGGAAGAGTCGAACATTCTTGGAATTGGCATAGGTGCCCCTGGCCCTTTGAATACGCAAAAAGGTGAAATTACCGCTCCGCCTAATTTGAAGGGCTGGTGGAACTTCCCGATCGTAGAATCTTTACAGCGCCATTTTAGCTACAAGATGGCTTTTGAGAATGATGCGACTGCTGCAGCTCTAGCAGAGAAATGGCTCGGTGCGGCTAAGGATGCTGAGCATTTCGTATTTATCACGATTAGCACAGGCATCGGTGCGGGTATCTTCAGCCATGGCAGACTGATTACCGGGGCCACTGGTAATGCTGGTGATGTCGGCCACTTCGTCATTGATCCCTCGGCTGGAACATGTGTATGCGGCCAGCAAGGCTGCTGGGAATATGTCGCCTCAGGTACAGCCATTGCCAGACAAGCCTCAGAGTTGTTAGGACGCGAGGTAACTTCCAAGGAAGTATTTGCGCTCGCTGCAGATGGACATCAAGAGATGAAGGCGCTAGTCGATCAAATATTCCGTTATATCGGAATCGGCTGTGTCACCTTGATCAACACTCTCGATCCTGAGAAGCTCGTCATCGGCGGAGGTGTCTCCCAAATCGGCGAGCCGCTCTTTAGTACCGTTAGAGAATATGTGTCCAAATATGCGCTGAACCCGTCAGGACGTAATACTCCAATCGTTCCTGCGGCCTTGTTGCAGGATGCCGGATTGATCGGAGCCGCAGCACTGATTCATGTTGATTATAAATAATATCATTGCTTGACAACTTCTAATCACAGCTAAAAAGGAGAACATAACACGATGAACGAACCTATTTTTCTTCAATCGGTATTTCAAGAACGGATTTGGGGAGGCCAGAAGCTGAAGCAATTGTTCGGCTATGACATCCCTTATGAACACACAGGTGAATACTGGGCAGTCTCCGCCCATCCTAACGGTCAGAGTATCGTGAAGAGCGGCCCATATCAAGGGATGCTGCTTGGCGAATTGTGGAACTCTCATCCGGAGCTGTTCAACTCCTCTTCCACCGTCTTCCCGCTGTTGACGAAACTGTTGGACGCTTCTGACGATCTATCCGTTCAGGTCCACCCTAACGATGCCTATGCAGGTGCTCATGAGAATGGAGAGCTGGGCAAGACAGAATGCTGGTATATCGTCGCTGCTGAGCCGGGTGCCTGCATTATCTACGGTCATGAAGCGAAGACGAAGCATGAGTTGGAGTCGATGATCGCAGCGGGGAACTGGGATTCTCTCTTAACTAAGGTTCCTGTAAAAGCCGGTGACTTCTTCTATGTACCTAGCGGTACAATCCATGCACTGGGCAAAGGCATTGTCGTACTGGAGACACAGCAAAGCTCGGATACGACTTATCGTGTCTATGACTATGACCGTAAAGATAAGGATGGCAATACCCGCGAGCTTCATCTGAAGAAGGCTATCGACGTAACTAGCGTCCCACAAGCTTATCAAGCCGTATCCTATGACACCAAGGAAATCGAAAATGGCGTCATTACGACCTTCGTCTCTAATTCATTTTTCACCGTAGAAAAATGGAATGTTGACGGCAAGGCCAGCTTCCCAGAAGCCAAGCAATATACGATCTGCAGTGTAATCGATGGTAATGGCGAGCTGTCAATCGACGGACAAAGTTATCCTTTGGCCAAAGGAGATCATTTCATTCTCCCTATCTCTTCAGGTGACTTCCAATTGAATGGCAAGCTTGAGTTGATTATCTCTCACGAGTAATTTAGGCACTGGTGCCCTACCCTTCTGTTCTAAAATATCACAAACGGCCAAGCGATCCGTCCCCGGATAAGCTTGGCCGTTATTCTGTCTGTATGTTGGTATCTATGAATCTCTAAGCAAGATATCGTTCATTAATGATATTCATATGATGGATCGCATGGCCGGCAATAATATAGCCTAGGGAGCGTGCAGAGCCTTCTCCCCCACCATAATGGCCCATGCGCTGCCAAGCTGTCTCATCCAGCCTGCGTATCAGCGACAAGGTATCCTCCCTGACGCACTGAAAGTCCTTCAGCAGTTCCCCTAACGTGAATCGGTCGAAGCCCGCATTACTTACGAAGAGCTGCTCCTCAAAGCCTGGTAGCGGTGTTGTATCGCCTCTGGCGATACGAAGCAGCCGATAGCTCATAATACGTTCTGTATCTGCCATATGCCCGATGACTTCCTTCAGACTCCATTTGCCTTCAGCGTAGCGGTATGTTCCCTGCTCCTCAGTTACGGAAGCAAGCCGATCTACGATTTGTGAGATCTGTCCCTCTAACAATTCCAATAGATTGCCTCCAGGTACCAGGTTCACATACTCCTGAAAATGAGGTAAAAATTCTTCGGATTTTGGTCGTGACAGCATACAGTAATCCTCCCTTTGGTTCATTCTTCAATCTTCCCAGACATCTTCCATTAATCTCTTGATTTCCTTGCTTCTCGCCTCGGTCTTCTGCAGATTCGTCAGCCACAAGCCACTCTTCCATTCTACAATGTCTCCCTGCCTAACTTCCTTGTCAACCTGGCTGCGTGGAACATTCCTCATTTGGCCTTCTACTTCAATTCGGCATATATCTTCCTCAAAGCCTTCAACGATCCCAACCATGACCGTGTCACCTTTCCGCCGTAATATAGTACTTCATTCCATCGGAGGCTATCTCGATATTCCCTTGTAAATCGTTGCGATATACTTCTACCTTCTGCTTCGCCAGACGATCCAGTATCGCTTGCTTCGGATGGCCATAGCTGTTGTCCGCTCCTACTTGGATTACGGCATACTTCGGCTTGACCCGTTTCAAGAAGGCCAGTGTCGTCGAGGACTTGGAACCGTGATGACCAACCAGCATTACATCTGCCTGTAGCTCTCTTCCGGAAGACAGCATAGCCTGCTCACTCTCTCGCTCAGCATCGCCAGTAAGAAGGTATGAGCTGTTGCCATATGTAATTCGAACTACTGCACTCATGTTGTTCGTATCATCACTAATTGTCACAGGAGCCACCATCTCGCTACTTACCTCTTCGTCCCAGTCGAGGCGAACGCCAGCCTGGGCTGTCTTCACCTTCAGCCCCTTATTCTTGATCGATCTAAGAAGCGATTCATAGGTTTTCGTATTGGACTGGATCTTCGGCATATAGACGGCGCCAACTTCGAAATTGTCAATCACTCGATCAAGGCCGCCAATATGATCCGCATCCGGATGCGTTCCGATCACGATATCCAGACGATCAATCCCATAAGCATGTAGGCTATCAACCATTTGCTGTTCACGGTCATTATTCCCCGCATCAATCAGCATTGTCTTGCCAGTTGGACTAATCAGGAGCTGCGAAGCTCCCTGCCCTACATCTAGGAATATGACCCGCAGACGCCCTTCATTCTCCCCTGCTTGCGTCGTTACAGAAGACGAGTCCGTCGGACCAAGCCAATCCTGCCAGCCGCCCTCCAGCAAATAAAACCCGATAAAGACAGCTAGAAGAACTACGATGATGCTATTTTTTGATGTGCTACTTTTGGACTTGCCTTTCGACTTGCTTTTTGTAGTACGTTTTGCCATTGTTGTAGATTTCCTTTGCTTTACATAGTTCTTATTTTGGTTCATATCGTGGGATAGAACACTTGTTCCTTAATTATATGCCAAGCCCAAACCTGAATCAACCAGGAATGTAAAAGAACCGCCATGGAATTCTCCAAGGCGGCTCTGGAAATAAATCATTACTTTACTGTGACCCGAACGGACACTGTCTTATCACCGAACTTCGCTTTGATTGTAGCCGAACCTTTGCCGACCGCTTCAATCTTTCCGTTCGTTACTTTCGCAACGGACGCTTTGGAAGTCGTCCATACTGCTTTATCATTCACAGATGCTGATGCACCTGTATCATATTCTGCAGTAAGCTTCACTGTCTTCACATAGCCAGGTGCGAGCTTCAGGCTCTTCTCGTCGACCGTAAGCTTGGTCAGCTTTGGAACTACGCTCACCTTCACACTAATTGCTTGTCCTTGATAGGAGCCTGTCAAGGTCGCTGTCCCTTCAGCGATAGCTTTTACCGAGGTAGAGGAGATCGTTGCCACCTGTTCATTGGATGATTGCCAACCTACCTTGCTGGACAGAGTTACCTTCTTGCCATCCGTATAGTAACCTGTAACCTTAATCGATTTGCTCTTCTTCACATTCAATTCGATGCTGGTAGGCTCAACGACGATCTTCGTAATCTTCGGTTCAATCGTCATTGGAACGCTGATCATTTTATTGGAATAAGTCCCCTTCAAAGTGGCTGAGCCTTTATTCAGACCTTTTACAACTTTACCTGTAGGCGTCGTCTTCACCACTGCATTGGCACCGGTAACTGTCCATTCAATATCATTGGATACGTCACCTTCTCCGCCATCTTCCCATACAGCCGTAACCTTAGGAAGCGGCATCTCTTCGCCAATTACAAGACTTATTTTTTCATCCGGCATAATAAAGGTGAGGACTTTCTCTTTTACTGTAAGTTCAATGCTTACGCTCTTCCCGCGAATGCTGAGCGGAGAACTAACTTCTGAATCAGGCAGCTTCGCGGTTAGCGTTACTTTACCTGAATCCTTGGCAATAATTTTACCGTCCTCAATCTTGGCGATATCTTCATTATCCGAAGTCCATTTCATATTGCCGCTGAAATCGACCTTATCATCGTCCAGCTTGGTAGCCGTCACTTTAGGAAGACTTAGCTTATCGTTCTTATACATTTCCAGCTCAGTCTTCTCTACGGTTAGATCCGTAATTGTTGGAGCAACGGTTACTTTAATGTTCTTAGTGACTCCAAGATGACTAACCTTAATCGTCGAAGATCCAGCAGTCATACCTGTAACTAAGCCTTTAGATACGGTAGCCGACAACGGACTCGATGAATTCCACTCGGCAACTCCTGTTACGGAATCCGTGGAATTCGCGCGGCTTCTCATCTCCGCTTCAAGCTGCAGCCTTTCGCCGATGAATATCAATTGATCCTCTGCAGGCTTAAGCAGAATTACTTCATATGGAGCGCGCACATATACGTCGATCTTGGCTTTGACGCCGAGATATTCAGCTGTAATCGTCGCCTTACCGGAAGCCTTAGCCTTCAGCTTGCCTTCTTCAATCGTTGCTATATTGCTGTCTGAAGAAGTCCATTTCGCCTTCGTAGTAACGTCCAAGGTTGATTTATCACTGGTCAATGTTGATTGAGCTGTTAGTGCTACCTCGTCGTCACCAATCAAGAGCTCAACATCTTCATCAGTTACGCTTGTTCCTGCGCGAAGGATATTTAATTCAGAATACGGTGAGCTTACAGTCGCTTTAAAAGAAGCCGTTAGCCCTTTGTATTTGGCCGTAATCGTTGCGTCCCCTTCGCCGACCAGCGTGATTTTCCCTTTCTCAATCGTCAGGACCAAGGAGTTCGAACTGCTCCAATCAGCATCAGCTGTAACGTCCTTCGTCTCCCCTTGACTTCCCTCGATAGCCGCTAAAGCAGTAACCGTCAAGTTCTTCTCGTTGGTTCCCAGCTTGTACTTCCCTTTCGCCGAATATTCCAACGTCAGCTCTTTGTACGTGTCTACCGCCTTGATTTCTATCGTGGACACTGCGGAGTTGTTATAAACAGCTGTAATTATTGCACTGCCGCTCTTCAGCGGCGTTACAAATCCGTTGTTAACACTAATGATCTCCGGGTGGTCGGAGGACCAATCCACTGCCCTGGTCAAGTCGCGTTTGACCGACGAACCCTCTACAGTTCCCCACACCTTCAATTGCTTAGTAGACTTTCCTACCGTTAGCTCAATCGGTGATCCGGAACCTTCAATATCAATCGAGACGACATCTCCTGTGGCTGCAAAAGCACCCGTAGGAAATACGACAGCCAGGAGCAGCGCCACTGTAAGGAGCCATCCTGTCAGTTTCCTCTTTCCAGTCATTCATTTCTCTCCTTTGGTTGTCATGTCTGCCGGAATCCATATTCAGGCCTATAGGTAATATATCGACATACAGGAATAATTTCGTTACCCTAGACCAGAAAATAATACCTTTGTCCTATAAATAAAAAGAGCTGTACAGTAATCCATTCCGATTACCATACAGCACTCTGAGCAACAAAGAAACGGCATCTCTGCCGTTTCTAAAGGATGGATCGTCAGGGACTCGAACCCTGGACCACATGATTAAGAGTCACGTGCTCTACCAACTGAGCTAACGATCCAAATTATGAATGTCACTATCAACTCTTATATAATAACATAGTGACTAGAATGTTGCAATAATTATTTACTGCCAGGCAGCAATCATCTAATATCTTTCAGTGTCATATAAGGAACAAAGGAACGGCAGCGATGCCGTTTCTAACAGGAATGGATCGTCAGGGACTCGAACCCTGGACCACATGATTAAGAGTCACGTGCTCTACCAACTGAGCTAACGATCCAAATTGTTAATGTCATTAAAGAACTTTTATATAATAACATAGTCACTCAGGATTTGCAACATCTTTTTGAAGCCTGAACCCTGCTTGTCAAGGATTAGAAAAGATCGCAGGTCCCTTCATCGAAATGAAAGACATGCGATCCTCCGTCAACCTTGTAAGCACGAATGCCGAGAGCGGGACTTGAACCCGCACGGTGGTCACCCACCCCAGGATTTTAAGTCCTGTGCGTCTGCCGATTCCGCCATCCCGGCTTACTGTCGACGCAAAATAGGTTAGTCCTATATACGATGCGTCTTATAGGGCAGCTTCTCTATGTACAAGAAAAATCCTGCGTTTGTTATTATAACATGCTACTCCTGAGATAATCAAGTTTTTATCATAAGCAGCTTTTATCATGGGCAAACTTAGAACTGCTTAAGCTTAAAATTCTATACATTATACATTGGAGGGTTCCTTGTTGAAGAATTCTGACGATCATTACAATATAGCCTCTCTCAACGATACAGCCACTGCAATCACAATTATTAAAGAGGCCGAAAATCAGTTAACCCAAATTACCGGGCATGAAGTCACTTTAATTGCTTACGAAAAGAATGAAGAGGACTAATCTGTTCCTTGAGCATTACCTGGTTGAATGACTATTTCGACCAGGTATGCTGCATTTCATCCATTTTCAACAGCGGATCATCTGGAAGGTTCCACAGCCCAAGTCTCCCTGTTGCAGGCAGCGGTCTCTCCAAGAATCCTATACGGCCTATTTTCCAGGCATAGCGTCCTTCAGTGTAATCCCCGAAGGCATATTCCGCTCCCTCCACTATATAACCTTCATCTCCTAGGATGGCCGCAGTCCCTAGATCCGTTCCAACATAATAGCATTGTTCCAGTCTCCCCACCGCGATCACTGCCCCAAGTGGCAATTGATCCGAGGTATACCCACGCCTTTGAAGAACGGAACGATAAGGCTCCTGTTGACAAGTTGTCTTATCTATCGCTTTTCCTGCATGAATCGCCAGCTCGCCCCTGTATGCCGTCCTCCAGCTGCGGGTCTCAAACTGCTTCTCCCCCAGAGCCACTAGGGTTGCCCATGGCTGCCTAATCGTGATTATCTTCATGAAGAACTCCCCCCTGTTATTTGCTGATATTCTGGACTCATTGATGTAGATATAGATAGACAAACATACAGTCATACAATAGTTACACGCGTATAATGATGTGAACCTAAAACAAAGGAGCTGAAGAAAAATGTCAGAATGCCATAACAAATGTCCAGAACAAACCGTATTTGACCCGCCAACTACAGTGTATAAAGATTACTTCCATCCACAAGTTGTAAACGTAGTGCATCCCGTTGAGATCATCAGACGACATCATTGTGTACCCGTGCCAAAGCATCAATTCTGCTATTCTGTAAAAGATGTGTTTTGCGGCAGACCTGAACTGAGAGGCCAAAAGCGCGGCCGTTAATCACATCTTTATTCAGCAAATTCTACAATAATAGCTATACCAAATACGATATTCCCTTCTTCCATCAAATAATCCCTTGTATTCCAATCATATAAGTAAGCCAGGTCTCCGTTCGGAGGCCTGGCTTTGTTCGCATATTAATATACCATAATCCCCCACCAACTACTTCACTCATATGTGATTTCCTACTTTTATGTAGAGTACACACTATCCTATTCTATTTTCTGTGAAGAGATTGGACACCTTTCCCTCATAAATCGTCTATTTTATGTGATGCTTGTACTGCAAGATATCCACCCGTTACATAAGGCACTACCGCCGTTAGCAAAGGCGTTAGCAACAAGCTATCAAATCCTAGAAGTCTAGGATTCTATCTCCTATAAACAGCAAAAAACCCTTGCATAGCAAGGGTTTCTCGCATAATGGGCCCTGAGGGACTCGAACCCCCGACCAATCGGTTATGAGCCGACCGCTCTAACCAACTGAGCTAAGGGCCCTTGCGACAAATGACTAAAATAAGTATTGCGGGGGCAGGATTTGAACCTACGACCTTCGGGTTATGAGCCCGACGAGCTACCGAACTGCTCCACCCCGCGACAATAAATAGCGACAAGTAATAATATACACGAGTATGCCATGGTTTGTCAAGTGTCACTTTAAGGGACTGTGCAAATAATTGCTTATCAACAGAAATGAATTGGAAAGTCGTCTCGGATTGAATCTAAGGAATGAACCTGACGCCATACTTTCCACGCTTGGAGCGGAAGATTTCAATTTCGTTCATGCGGTCGAAGCCGTAAATCCAGCCATCTTGTTCTAATCTCTTCGCAAGGCAGCCAGCTTGAAATTTCGTACGATACAATTTATTGAAGTATACCCAATGCATTTACGATCTCCTCCATACAGATTTGGTTCATCGATATATAGATTGCCCAGAATTGTACAAAAAAAGCCGCCGAAATAATTTCCAGCGACTTTTTTATTATTCAATCATCCTTTACTTGATAACCCAGCAGCCGCACTCACATTATCTTCAGGAATATAAGGCGTTCCATCTTCTTGGAATTCGGTCTTAGGATTAAGCTTAATCTCCTGCAGCATCTTGTTACCCTTCTCCGACCAATCCTTCAGGGCTTCTGTTGATGACTTTTTCTTATCTAATACCTCTTGGAAATAAGTTCGGCCGAGATTTTCAACGTAGTATAATCCTCGCTTCTCTTGCTTCAGCTTATCATCCTTCGGATTTGTTGGCGGAACCGGTTTGATATTATAGAATGCCCCGATATTATAAGATAAGCCTTGCCTTGGTTGGATGTAAGACTTCCGGGCAACCATCTCATACGAATTGCTCCGCGACTTCAGCTTCGCCCAGTCTTCGCCGGCAATGAACTTAATATAATCCCAGGCCGACTCAGGATTAGGTGCATTGGTGTTAATAGCAAACGTATTGTTAAGATAAATGTTGCCGCCAATATCCGGCTTCTCTGGATGTGTCGGAAGCGTAACCACATCCCAATCGACTGGCGTATAATCCTTGATCTTGGCCGCATTAGTATTGGCATCAGCAATTTCGTTAATATAATAGCTCTCGGAGATCATCATCGCGACCTTGCCAGATAAGAACATATCATTGGATATCGGAGTCCAATTCTCATCATAGTTGACATTATTGTTATTCGGTATTACTTCTTCTTTAACGAGATTACTGATCGTATCCCATGCTTTAATCCATTGCGGCGATTCCACCGTCATGGTCTCAGCCTTCTCATCATACATCCTTAGCTGCAGTGGAGCCATATAGGTGTACTGCATATCCCAGAATGGGTCATTACCCATATAGCGATTGAAGGAGAATCCATACACGCGATCCTTGCCTGAGCCCTTCGCCAGTCTCTTCGCTAGATTGAACACATCATCCCAAGTCATTTTATCCGTAGGAGGCTCAACTCCAGCATCGGATAACAGCTTCTTGTTATAGAACAAAGCGGATGAAGAGAATGAAGGAGTTAGCGCATAAAGACTTCCCTCTCCTAAATCCTTAATGCCATCAATGACCGCTGGAACGAAATCGCTTGTGTCAAATTTGTCCTCCTGGACTAATGGATCAAGCTGTTTCAGCATATTTTCCTGGATTAGCTGTTTCAGCACACTAACGTCTGTAACGACGACATCAACGGGATTGCTGCCGGTCATAATTTTCTTCATACCGTCCAAGTAATCCGGCTCTTTATAAGGCTCTGATCCATCATTATAGCGCCAATCGCTCTGATTAATTGCAGGGACAATTTCGATCTTCACATTTTTTCTGTCGAATTCATAAATATCTGTGTACTGTTGACGGAAATAAGAGTCATCCATATTACCGCCATACAGGACGCCGATGCGGAGTACTTTCTCTTGGTTGCTAACCGGAGTCTTTGCCCCGCTGCATCCAGCAAGCAACCCCAGGGCCATGGTGGCCGCAAGGGATACTGTCATCATTTTACGCATTTTTCCGTTCTTAAGCTTCATGCGTTCTCCTCCTCCAATGATTTCGGCGCCGTAATCACAATCTTGTCACCATCAAACTCCATGCTGGCTCGCCCCTGGATCCCGACTGCTTCAAGATACTCCTTAGGAACCTGCAATCTCCCAACCCGATCGACAACGACAAATGCTTCGTGTACTTCTTGAAGTCCGCCTTGATGGAAACCACCGTTCTCCATCGTTGCCAGATCCAGATTTGGATTACGCTTGAGAAACTCGGTACTCGTTAATCCGTCACGAATGGCAACAACCCGGTCAACCTTGCCTGCCAGTGTTAAATCATGCGTAACGATAACGACCGTAATTCCAAGCTCTCGGTTCACATTGCGGAATATGTTCATGATCTGGTCAGAGGTTGCTGTATCAACCGAGCCGGTCGGCTCATCCGCCAATAGCAGCTTGGGACGATTCGATAGCGAGATAGCGATGGCCACGCGCTGCTGCTCCCCACCGGAGAGCTGATGCAGCTTGCTGTGCATGCGATCTTTCAGACCGACCCATTCAAGCAATTGCTTCGCATAGGCCCGATCCAGCTTACCGCTTAACAGCATCGGCATCTCTACATTCTCCAAGGCAGACAGATAAGGAAGCAAGTTGCGTCCGTTGTTCTGCCATACGAAGCCAACGGTATTCCGCTTGTATTCTACCAGCTGATCGTCACGAATCTTCAGCAGATCCCAGCCGCCTACATTCACTTGACCCGCGGAAGGGCGGTCAAGACCACCCAGCATATTCAGCAGAGTTGATTTGCCGCTGCCGCTATTCCCGATAATCGCCATCATCTCGCCCTGATTCACCGTCAGGTTCAAGCCCTGCAGAGCGACAACTTCGATATCGTCCGATTTAAAAATCTTAACGAGTCCTTCACAATAGATCATTTCGTTCATATTACCGCTCCTCTCCCATCTTGACTGCCTGGTGTACACGCAAGCGACGGATCTGCCATAACAAGAGTCCGGCACCGAGCAGCAGCATAACTAGAACGACAACATATAATTGCATCGTATCCGAGGAATTGAAAATAATTCTGAACGGAGGAACCTGTGAAGTTACGTTGTCTGCAGTCTGCAAGAACGGCAGATACAACTTACCGGCCACTTTGCCGATAACGATCCCGAGTACTATAGATAAACCTGCGGTTAGCAGCTGCTCCGCCAATAGCATGAGTGTCAGCTGTCTGCGCGATAAGCCCATAGCTCGCAAAATACCAAATTGTACAACCCGGCTTGACAAGTTGAAGAACCAATACATGACATAACCGATTAAGGATACAATTACCGAGACTAGGAAGCCCATGCTCAAGATCCCGAATACCCCACCGCGAGTAGGATGTTTCTTCTGCGACGCCAGTTCGCTGCGTACATCCTTGACCGAATAGAGATCGATATTCTCACTAGCCAGCTTCGTGACGAGCGGTCCAACCTTGGCATCCGGCTTCATCTTGAGCCACACTTCATAAGGAAGAATCTTAGCCTGATCATAAATATAATCCAGGTTGGCAATGAGGAACGGAGATTCATCCGGATACATACTAGGCCAGTACGGCAGAATCCCGTACACAATGAAATCTACAGATCGCTCCGCTAAAGACACCGTAATAATGTCGCCGGGCTTAAGCTGATACTTCTCCGCCAGATTGGACGGAACAAGCGCAGCGCCCTCATTCATCCCCAGCAAATTCAAATATTGATGCGGAGCTGCCGGGAACAAGTCATCGCGGAACCAGGCCACCTGATAAAAATCAGCGTTATCAATCCCCATAATGTTCCCTTGACCTGCTGAACGTCCGGAGATGATAAGATTGCCCTTGGTCTGCAGCACCCGGGCGGCATGCTCTACACCTTCCAGCTTGCGGAATACTTCAAATGGCGGTTCGATATAATTCGTCTTGGTCGGTTTATTGCCCTGGCCATTTCCAGGTCCTCCACCCGGGCCCCCACCTCCAGGATTGCCTCCTCCTGGATTACCTCCGCCAGGGTTGCCTCCACCACCGGAGCCTCCTTGTCCTTGACCTGTTGGCGGCTTAGTTGGCGCTTCAGGCGTCTCTTCCCACACGGTCTGCATGATGACGTCCGCCCCATATTTATAAAGCGTACGCTCCGTCGAGTTCAGATCAATCGTACGGGCGGCAGAAGCATTATATACACCCAGCCCTAATGTTAGAACCAGCAGAATCATCAGTGGGTAATAGGAAGAAGCTGAACGGGATAACTGGGTAAGACTCAAATAATATGGAACCGGCAGCCACTTCTTGCCGATCCAACCGATCAGCTTAAGAATCCATGGGAAAATCCGCAGGAAGAATAGCCCGATCGAGAAAATAGCCAGCGCCGGAACGAAGAACAAGAAAGGCTGCACCTGCAGCTCATCCGTCGTCATCCCCGTCTGGAAAGTTAACATTTGGCGCTCATAGAACAGGTAATAGCCGTATCCAGCGACCCCCATCAGCACAATATCCAAGCACCAGCGCTGCCAGGTTGGCATGCGATCGTTACGAGCCTGTTTGCGCTTCGCATTGACAATGGAGGCGCGGGCATAAGATACCGCCGGAAGTACTGTAGCAAGAATCGCGATAAGAACCGCCAATCCTCCAAGAAGAAGCGCATCCATATTGAAGCCAACAGGAATGGACTTACGATTGACAAAGGTCAGGAAGCCGTCAGCGGAACCGATGCTCTTTGACATAAACCAGCCGAGCAAGGGGCCGAATATCATGGCAGCCACACCTAACATAATCCCTTCCAGCAAATAAATGAAAATAATCTGCTTGGTAGAAGCCCCCCGACTGCGCAGCACGGCAATATCACTCTGCTGTTTATCCAATGACTGCTTAGCATTCATAACAATATAGTAGAACACCATGGCGATCATCGGGGCCGCAAGCGTGAAGAGCAAGGTTTGCATCTGCAGGCTCTGCTTCCGGAAATCATTTAACAGTTCACCAAAAGATAGGTCCACCTTCGTATCCTTCAGCTTCTGATATAGCTCAACATTCAATCGGTCAAGCGTGCTCGATAATGGCGACAGTTGACTCGTCTTGATCTCACGTAGATCAAAAGCATAATACCAGCTAGAACCATGAATCGGAATCGATAATTTCTTAAGAAGAGCCTCATTAAATACTTTCTCATTCACGAAGAAGCTGTTCATCATTCCTTCGAACCCTTGATACCAATAAGGATCCGTCTCATCCGTCGGCTGGAATGTACCGACAATCTTTATCTTAAGAACGATGCCAGATCCGCCTGAGACGGGATATTCCATCACATCCCCAACATGCAGATCTTGCCGATACATCGCTTCTTCCAGCATTAGTGCTTCCAGAACTTTTCCGTCATAGTTATCCGAGGTAATATTGCCCCCTGACACCGAGATATGATCTTGAAGACCACTCATGGAATTGATCGACATCGTCCGCATGCGGCTCGCATCGACCTTCGTCGGGTCCTGCGGATACACCTCCGCGCTTCTTAGGGAACGGGCATTAACATAGGCCTTGAACGGAAAATTAATTTCCCCTGGAACTTCCTCAGCAATATACTTATTAACAGCTTCAAGTCCCGCAAAGTCAGTCTTCGTTCCTCCTACCGCCTGGTAGCTCATAATCAGAGAGCCGGCAGGAAGTCCTTCACTTTGTTCCTTCAGGGTATTAGAAACAACGCGCTTAAGCGCTCCGTCGGAATACATCGGTATGCTAACCGTAAAGGAGACCGCCACGATCAAACCGATTAAGGTGCTCAGCGTTAACCATTTCGTGTTCCACATTTTACGGAATAGCAAACGTAACATCGGCACTCCCATTAACGACCCACTACTTTCTGTCCAGGTGTGAGGCCTTTAAGAATTTCAATATCCGTAGATGTCTGCATACCTACTTCTACATCGACTTCACGCTTGGATCCATCTGCTTCAACGACCTGCACATAAGTACGCGAGCCGATGGTACGCAGGGCAGATATAGGAATTAATGTCGCCTTCTCCTTACGGTTAGTTACGACTTTAACACTTAACTGACGTCCTCTCTCCAGATCCTTTGGCCATTTATCCAGTTCGACGATCAGATACTTGTCGATTGAATCCTTTTCAGGTGCGCCGTTATTGCCATTATTCCCGTTGTTCCCGTTGTTCCCGTTTTTCGACGAATCCACAGGAGCAGGCATTGCCTTGATTTTTCCGTTGACGGTGCCGATCCCGTTAATATCAACTTCGGCTTTCATGCCAATTGCTAGCTTTTGAAGTTCCTCCTTGCCAAAAGAAGCAGCGACGACAAGGGATGAAGTATCGGAAATAACACCTAGCGAATCATAGGCTTTGATCGTTCCTCCCTTTTGAGCGTTAACCGAGACGATCGTACCTGAGAAAGGAGCCGTTAACGTCCCGTCAGCAATTTTCTGCTCAAGATCAACCAATTCCTGACGTTGTTCTTCGAATACGATGGATGCCTTCTCGAATTCAATCTCATCCATTTCATCCTTCTTCCGCAGCGTTTCCTTCATCGTTAATTCCTGCTGGCGGAAATCAAGACGCTTCTTGCGCAGATCCTTCTCCAAATCCTTCACTTCAAGTTCTAATAGGACATCGCCCTTCTTGACTTTATCCCCGGCCTTGACCCGAACATTCTTGATATGAAGCCCATCTTCAGTAAAATAGAGCGGCTCTTCACGCTGACTCATAATTTTGCCGACAGCGTTTACGGACTGCTGAATAGGTTCAGAACGAACCGTGTATTCCGGTTTCTTCGAGATCGTTGGCGGGGTAATGACCGGCAGTACTTCCTCCTCATCTTCATTAGGAAGCAATGAACATCCCGTAGATAGAAGAAGCGCGGTACAAATGGACAAAAGCCCCAGCGATCTTACTACCTTCCTCTTTCTTCTAGTTAATGAATCTTCCATCCACCATTTCATAGACATGGTCTGCTACCTCCAAAATTGTTGGGTCGTGTGTTGTCATACATATTGTCACTTGTTCTGTATGTATTATATTTTTGAATACGGCCATGACCTGAGCACCCATTTGTGTATCCAGGTTCGCCGTTGGTTCGTCCGCCAGCAGCAGCTTCGGACGGTGTGCTATCGCCTTGGCAATCGCCACACGCTGTTGTTCACCGCCGGACATCTCGAACGGTCTATGGAACATCCGTTTACCGAGTCCGACTAATTCCAGGCAATGGGTGACACGTGATTTCCACTCGCTGGAAGGTACATTTGCCATCCGCAGCGATAATTCGACATTCTCCCAAGCAGATAGAAGCGGAAGCAGGGCATAAGCTTGAAATATAAAGCCAATTCGATCCCGGCGCAGCTTCGTACGCTGATTATCGCTTAACGAATGCAAAGGATGATCCTGAAAAAATATCTCGCCTGAAGAAGGCTGATCCAGCCCCCCTAGCATATTGAGCAGCGTCGTTTTGCCTGAACCGGATCTTCCTTTAAGCATAACGAGCTGACCGCTACGAACCTCCATATTGATCCCTTTGAGCACATGAAGTTCACCCCCTCCAACAGGAAAGGAGCGGTGAACGTCTTTAACCGTCAGAATCGGCCCCTTCGGCTCTTCCACCTGTTCTTGGTCAGGAGAAGAAGGTTCGTCCGAGGTATGCTTCTGCTCAGATTCAGCCGCAATAGTCGCAGCTTGCTCCGTTGCAGCCTCGCCTGAAGGAACAACATGTTCATCTGCCGAGGACTCTGGAGCGGGTTGCTCTTCCGTATTGTCCGCTGTCACAGCGTCTACAACTTCTTCTCCGCCGGTTTCAGAGGATTTTACTGGTTTGCGAAGCCATCGCATCATCTTGTATCGGTCTCCTATATTGATCTATTTTTGTGGTTTAACGTCAGTGGGTAACGCTTCATTACACCGCTTGGCCCACGTATCCCATACGTTATGCATTATAAACGAAAATACATGGCAAAAAGTTACAAGATTTTTTACTAAAATGAGATATATTCACGCAAGAGTTTCAGATCTGTTTTTCATCCTACGAAACGCCGTATCGTTAGAGAAACTAACTACCTCTATTACCAAAATTTAAATGCTGATAGACCGCTTCTTTTCTGATAGTATAGCAGAGGTTTCTATAATGATTATTTAAAACTTTCTTATTATCTACCGGAAAAGAGGATCCACAACATGAAGATTACTAGACTTACTCTTCTCCTGCTCATTTGTCTGTTCATGGTAGAACCAATTACGTTTGCCAAGGGCAACGCGCTGCCGTTCCAGGATATTGGCCAGAGCTATGCCAAGGAAGCCATTCTCTATATACACGAGAAAAACATAATGAACGGCACAAGTGCAGAGCACTTCTCACCGCGACAAGCAATGACCCGTGCTGAATTAGCCACTACACTTGTTCGCCTGCTAGATATGGAGCCGGTTACTCCGGCCGTTCCAACCTATACAGATGTGAAGAAGCAAGCTTGGTATTATGAGACCATCCAGGCTGCTAGTGAGCTTGGTCTAATTACGGGGAACGGAAATGGTACATTCTCTCCGGCACAATCGATCACCCGGCAGGAAGCGGCAGCCCTGCTCATCCGCGCCTTAAAGGAACAGACTGGAGCCTATGGACTTAATAGTTTCAATGACCGTTCCTCTATCGCCGAATGGGCGCGGCCCTACGTCGCCACTGCGGCTGAACTGGGCCTAATGGAAGGAAGCGATGGCGCATTCCACCCTAATCAAGCCCTGACCCGACAGGAAGCAGCCATGTTGCTATACAGAGTGCTCCAGAATGAAAAATGGCAGCAAACAATCAATTCGAAAGCGCCCGCTTCCATCCAGCTTGGCTGGCAGTACGGCCAGACTACGGAAGAATATGAGCGCTCGATTGGCAAATCCAACGTTAATGTTCTGTCACCCCGTTGGTTCTTCCTTAACCAGGACGGTTCGGTGGCGAGTTATGTCGACACCTCTCTGATCGATTGGGCTAAACAGAATAACAAACAGATATGGGCGATGGTCGGCAATCGCTCTTTGCAAGAGAACACGCATGCTATGCTGAGCTCGAAGCAGGAATCAACAAATTTCATTGCCCAGCTTAAAGCGGCGGTCGTGAAGTACGGCTTGCAAGGGATCAATCTTGATTTTGAAAATGTAGCTCCGCAGGACCGGGAAGCAATGACTGCTTTTACGGCCGAACTGGCGACACAATTGCATAAAGTTGGCGCCAAGCTGTCTGTCAACGTCTCTCCAGATTGGAATTCGGACTGGACGGAAGCCTTTGATTACGCCAGCCTGGGCAGCAGCGCCGATTACATCGTTCTGATGGGCTATGACGAGCATTGGTCGGGGTCACCCAACCCTGGATCCGTATCTTCCCTACCTTGGTTGGAGCACGGGCTTGACACCCTATTGAAGGAGGTTCCTGCTTCCAAAGTCATTCTGGCAGTGCCGCTATACAACAGGGATTGGACCGTCAACAGCAAGACCGGGGCGGTTACATCCGAGGATATCACATTAACCGAGCAGAACACACGGATTCAGAAGTTCGGTTCAGGGTTAAATTGGAAAGAGGAATTGGGACAGTATAAGGCTGTTTATCAAGCCAATGGAATTACCCATCAGCTGTGGCTTGAGGAGACCCGTTCACTCTCTCAGAAATATAAAATGGCTTCAGAACGGGGTATTGCTGGATTTGCCTACTGGCATATCGGTGGAGAATTCCCGGCTATATGGCCAAGTCTACGCAATATGGCTAAATATATGGCGCAATAGATCACCGTAATATAGTACAATAAAAAACAGTGTGAATCAGTGAACTAAACTGGTACCCATAGACTGGACACTTTGAAAAAGAGTGTTGGTTATGGGTACCTTTTTGTTCATATTTGATTTGCCACGCCCCATCTGCACATTTCCTCTAATATTGGCATTAAACTCTTTCCTTTTGGCGTTAAGGAGTATTCCACTTTTGGAGGAATTTGAGGGTATTCTTTTCTCTGAATAATTCCAGAGCTCTCTAGTTCACTTAACTGAGAACTTAACATTTTGTGAGTGATAGCAGGAATTTGCCGCTTTAACTCTCCATAACGTAAAAACGTATTGGAAGATAATTCATACATTATTTTCATTTTCCACTTGCCACCGATTAACGATAATGTGAAGTCAAATGGTCTTTGTTTGTTGTGTTCCATAAAATTATTGCTTAATCCTGGCAATAAAATCACTCTCCTTTAAGTAAGTATCTAACAAAAAAGTGCATACTAGTTTTATTTGTATTTGAGTTTATAATTTGGGATGGATTCATGAGTATTTCAGAAGTCTATAACAATTCAATTATAGAATCGACATATTACTTAATCAAATATAGTTGAAGGAGAATGAATAGGTGTCTAAAGAACAGAAACTCATATTTAATACAATTGATTTGAGTGAGGATGAGATGTATAAATTGTTAAGGGGCTCTGTAGTACCAAGACCAATTGCATGGGTTTCATCAAAAAGTAAGGATGGCATTTTAAATTTAGCGCCATTCAGCTTTTTTACTGTAGCTTCTCGAAATCCACCAACACTTTTGATCTCAATAGGACCAGGCGATAATGAACGCAAGGGAAGCATTAAGGATACGTTAACGAACATTCGTGAAGTAAAAGAATATATAATTAACATGGTACCTGAGCAGCTTGGGGAAGCAATGTATCGTTCATCGGCTAGTGTAGAGCCGGAGAAAAATGAGTTTGAGCTTGCAGGAGTGACTGCCCAGAATGGTAGACTTTTGAATGCACCAGCAGTGCTAGAAGCGCCAATCTCAATAGAACTTAGGCTGGACCAAATTATTCCTGTCGGTGGAGATCATCTAGTGCTAGGAAAAGTTGAATGCGTCCAAATAGATGAAGCAATCTATACAGGAAACTATAAAATAGCTATCGATAAGTGGAAGCCGCTTGCTAATTTGGCAGGAGACTTTGCCAGACTCATGCCTTCATTTTCATATGAACAGGTTAGTATGATTGAGCCTATAAACACCACGTAAATTAAAAAGAGCCATATTCCGCCCCCGTCCTAATGTCTAGTGAAGCAACCACTTCGGATGGGATTTGGGATATGACTCTCTGACTTCTTCTTGCGGATTATTTGCCGAAGGAAGACGGGTCTTGTCTCCAGGATCTCAAGAGATCGAGGTCCTCTGCCTTGATGACTCCACGTTCTACAGCAACTTCGATCAGAGCGGAATAATTGGACAGTGTCTGTAGCGGTACTCCTGCTTCTGCGAAGGCATTAACCGCCTTGTCCAGCTGATAGCTGAAGATGGCCAGAACTACTAGGGGCTCTGCACCAGCCGCTCGAACTGCTTCTGCTGCCTTAATCGAGCTGCCGCCCGTAGAGATCAGATCCTCGATCACAATGACTTTCTGACCCGGCTTGATCAAGCCTTCGATTTGATTCTCTTTACCGTGGCCCTTAGCCTTGTCGCGTATGTAAGCCATTGGCAAGCCAAGCTTCTGCGATACGAATGCGGCATGAGGAATTCCCGCCGTTGCGGTCCCGGCTATGACTTCGGCTTCCGGATAAGACTCACGAATCACAGTCGCAAAGGATTCAGCGATCAGATCGCGGATTTCCGGATAAGACATCGTTAAGCGATTATCACAGTAGATAGGAGATTTGATACCTGAGGTCCAAGTGAACGGCTCACGCGGACGAAGCGCAACCGCCTCGATATCAAGCAGACGATCTGCAATCTGATTAGCCATAGAATTTGTGTTTACCATGCTTGTTTCATCTCCTCAATAATTTGTAGTGCAGCTTCTCTTGGGCTTGGAGCAGAGATAATTGGTCGGCCTACAACGATGTAGTCCGTTCCCTGCTGCATGGCCTCCAGTGGAGTCAATGTGCGCGACTGGTCGCCTGCGGCACTTCCGGCTGGACGAATTCCTGGTGTAACCGTCTTGAAATCTTTACCACACGCACTCTTAATCGCCTGCACCTCCAGCGGCGAGGCCACGACTCCATCTAATCCTGCTTCCTTCGTAAGCAAGGCATAAGAGACTACGGATTGCTCAACCGTTCCCGGAATCCCAAGCTCCTCATTTAGCATCGTCTGATCCGTGCTCGTGAGCTGTGTTACTCCGATCAGAATTGGCTGCTTCAATGCTGGAGAAGCGGCCATCGCTTCAAGCACGCCTTCCTTGGCAGCCTTCATCATCTTCAATCCTCCAGCGGCATGAACATTGAACATATCTACGCCGAGCGAAGTGATGCTAAATGCACCATTCTTAACTGTGTTAGGGATATCATGCATTTTCAAATCTAGGAAGACGGAGTATCCGCGATCCTTCAATTCACGGACAAAGTCCGGACCCTCGCTGTAATAGAGCTGCATCCCTACCTTCATATAGCAAGGGATCCCCTCCAAAGTGTCGATGAGTTGTCTAGCTTGCTCCACCGTGGGGCAATCCAGAGCAACCATTAATCTTCCTGCGGCTTGTTCGAATATATTCATGCTTCTTGCCTTCCTCCTGTCATACTCACGGCCCCGAAGCTTAAGCCCACGGAGCCGCATTGAATATCAATCTGTTAATGATCAAATTTATTAAGTCCGTGGCATAGCCTGTGAAGAGAAGTTGAGCGTTTCTAGCATTTCCAGCAGTGCGCGAACTGTATCCAGCGAAGTCATGCAGACTACGCCGTTCTCTACCGCTTCACGGCGAATCCGGAAGCCGTCGCGCTCTGGCTCTTTGCCTTTCGTCAGCGTATTGATGACGAAGTGTGCTTGACCGTTGCGGATCAGATCGAGAATGTTCGGCTCTCCGTCCTTCAGCTTATTTACTGTAGTCACTCGGATGTTCGCCTCTTCAAGTGCCGAAGCGGTGCCCGAGGTTGCGATAATCTTATAGCCCAGATTATAGAAGCCGCGCAGAAGTTCCACTGCTTCTTCCTTGTCTTTGTCAGATACCGTAGCGATGATCGCTCCGCTCACCGGTATTTTCATTCCTGCCCCCACCAAGCCTTTGTACAGGGCTTTTGCATAGCGTGGATCGCGGCCCATTACTTCACCGGTGGATTTCATTTCCGGTCCAAGGGTCGGCTCCACACGGCGCAGCTTCGCAAAGGAGAACACTGGCACCTTCACAGATACTTGATCGCTCTCCGGCCACATGCCTTCTCCATAACCGAGGTCCTTCAGCTTCTGACCAAGGATACATTTCGTAGCTACATTCGCCATCGGAATGTTCGTCACTTTGCTCAAGAAAGGTACTGTACGGGAAGAGCGTGGGTTAACCTCGATCACATACACCTCGTTCTGATAGATAACGAACTGGATATTAACCAGACCGACCGTCTTCAGTTCTTTGGCGATTTTGATCGTGATGTCAACGATCTTCTCCTTAAGCTCCGCAGATAGATGCTGCGGCGGATATACCGCGATGGAGTCACCGGAGTGAACACCGGCCCGTTCGATATGCTCCATTATACCTGGGATCAATACGGTCTCGCCATCACAGATCGCATCGACCTCGACCTCTTTGCCAAGCATGTAGCGGTCAATCAGTACCGGATGCTGTGGATTGATCTTCACAGCTTCCTCCATATAGCGAAGCAGGTCCTCGTCGGAGTATACGATCTCCATCGCCCGTCCGCCCAGTACATAGGATGGACGTACTAGAACCGGATAACCCAGTGAGCGAGCAGTTCCCACCGCTTCATCTACAGAAGTCACTGTGCTGCCCTTAGGTTGAGCGATATTCAGTTTGGATAAGAGTGCTTCGAATCGCTTGCGGTCCTCCGCCTCATCGATGCTTTCCAAGGAAGTACCGATAATCCGTACTCCAGCCGCTTCTAACGGAGCTGCCAGATTGATCGCTGTCTGTCCGCCGAATTGGACGATAACTCCCAGCGGCTTCTCTTGCTCGATGACATGCATAACATCCTCGAAGAAGAGCGGTTCGAAGTACAAGCGATCGGAAGTATTGAAGTCTGTCGATACCGTCTCCGGGTTATTGTTGATAATGACGGCCTCATAGCCGGCGTTCTGGATAGCCCATACCGCGTGAACCGTAGAGTAGTCGAACTCGATCCCTTGGCCAATGCGAATCGGACCCGAACCGAGGACGATGATCTTCTCTTTATCGGTATGGAGGACTTCGTTCTCCGTCTCATAGGTTGAGTAGTAGTATGGAGTCGACGCCTCGAACTCTGCCGCACAGGTATCGACCATCTTGTAGACCGGACGGATGCCCTGCTCTTTGCGGAAAGCCGTTACGCTGGCTTCTGTTACAAGCTGGCCGCCGGGATGTCCGGCTGAGCGCAGCTCGGCAATAGCGCGGTCCGTGAAGCCCAGTCTTTTCGCTTCATATAGGGTAGCTTTGCTTAATTCAGTCTCTCCGGAGATCCGGCCCTCGAACTGTACCAATCTCTCGATCTTATCAAGGAACCACCAGTCGATGCTTGTCAGATCTTGAATCTCCTGCAGCTCATAGCCGCGGCGGAAGGCTTCAGCGATTAGGAACAACCGCTCGTCGTCCGCCTTGATCAGGCGCTTGTTCAGTGTATCAGTATCGAGCTCTTCTGTTCCTTTCAGATGCAAACGATGAGTTCCAATCTCTAGAGAGCGAACTGCTTTTTGGATCGATTCCTCGAACGTCCGGCCGATGGCCATTACTTCTCCGGTCGCTTTCATCTGCGTACCAAGCTTGCGGTTGGCATGCACAAATTTATCGAACGGCCAACGCGGGATTTTACTTACGATATAGTCCAGTGTTGGCTCGAAGCAGGCATAAGTCTGACCTGTCACTGGATTTACAATTTCATCAAGCGTATATCCGAGAGCGATCTTGGCAGCCATCTTGGCAATCGGATAACCGGTCGCTTTCGAGGCCAGTGCCGAAGAACGGCTGACCCGTGGATTTACTTCGATGACGTAGTATTGATAGCTCTGTGGATCAAGTGCGAACTGTACGTTACAGCCGCCTTCAATCTCCAGCGCACGGATAATCTTCAGCGAAGCCGTACGGAGCATTTGATACTCGCGATCGGACAGCGTCTGGCTCGGCGCTACAACGATGCTATCGCCGGTATGAACACCGACCGGGTCGAAGTTCTCCATATTGCAGACTACGATACAGTTGTCATTCGCGTCGCGCATGACTTCGTATTCGATCTCTTTCATACCAGCGATTGATTTCTCAATAAGGCATTGACCGATCGGGCTATACCGGATACCGGAAGCGACGATCTCTCTCAATTCCTCTTCGTTCATACAGATTCCGCCGCCAGTACCGCCAAGCGTATAAGCCGGACGGACGATCAGCGGATAACCGATTTCTTCCGCGAAGCGAAGCGCTTCTTCCAATGTCGTAATAATGGTACTCTCTGGTACAGGCTGCTCCAGCTCTCGCATCAATTCGCGGAACAAATCGCGGTCTTCCGCTTTCTCAATCGAAGTTAGCTGCGTTCCCAGCAGCTTCACATTTTCGCGCTCCAGCACGCCGGCACGGGCAAGTTCCACCGCCATGTTCAGGCCAGTTTGCCCGCCAAGGGTTGGCAATAATCCGTCTGGGCGCTCCTGGCGAATGATCTGCGTTACAAAATCTAGCGTAATCGGCTCAATATATACTTTATCTGCCATATTCGTATCCGTCATGATCGTGGCTGGGTTGCTATTAATCAGAACAACTTCTACTCCTTCTTCTCTCAACGCTTGGCAAGCCTGGGTTCCGGCATAATCGAACTCAGCGGCCTGCCCGATGACGATCGGACCGGACCCGATCACAAGAATCTTCTTCATTTCTTTATTTATCGGCATAGTTATTATTCCCCTTTCGCTCTAGCCATCAGCTCAATTTGACGTGATTTTCTCGGATGCTGTCTTTTATGCTCACGAATCATTTCAATGAATCGGTCAAACAGATAGCTGTTGTCATACGGCCCCGGAGATGCCTCTGGATGGTATTGAACTGAGAAGGCAGGGTACTTCTTATGTCTAACGCCTTCGACCGTCTTATCATTATTGTTGATATGGGTTACTTCCAGATCTGTGCCTGCAATAGAGGCTTCATTAACCGTATAACCGTGATTCTGCGAAGTTATATGGCAGCGGCCTGTTGCCAATTCCTTAACCGGATGGTTGCCACCGCGATGGCCGAATTTCAACTTTTCAGTATCGGCGCCACAAGCGAGCGACAACAGCTGATGTCCCAGACAAATTCCGAAGATCGGATACTCACCGAGAAGCTCAGAGATCATCTTCGCTGCGTAAGGTACATCTTTGGGATCACCAGGGCCGTTGGACAGTTGAATTCCGTCCGGGTTAAGGCGTCGAATTTCTTCAGCCGTCGTATCATGCGGCACGATAACGACATCGCAATCCCGCTGGTTCAGCTCGCGCAGGATACCGTTCTTCGCGCCGAAGTCCACGAGTACGATCCGCTCCTTGGTGCCCGGACTACTGTAGATATGCTGTGTTGAGGTCCGTGCTACTTGATTGCGGAGCTCATCGATACTGGCTGCCGCTACCATCTCTTGCAGTTCTTCGACCGATTTTGAGGAAGTCGTTAGGATCCCCTTCATTGTGCCATGATGACGAATAATCCGAGTCAACATCCGTGTATCAATATCTGTGATGCCAGGAATGCCATACTCCTTAAGTAAATCGCCCAGACTGCATTCTGCTCTCCAGTTGCTTGGTCTTGGCTCATACCGGCGTACGATGAAGCCGTGAATCGATGGCGCAATTGACTCGAAATCATCGCGGGAAATCCCATAGTTGCCGATCAGCGGATGCGTCATCGTGACGATCTGACCACAATAAGAAGGATCAGACAGCACCTCTTGATACCCCGTAATTCCTGTATTAAAAACGACCTCGCCGGTTTTTTCCACTTCCGCTCCGAACGATTTGCCTGTGAACAGCGTGCCGTCCTCCAATAACAATCTAGCCTGCATCCTCTTTGCACTCCTTTTTATACACTTCTATATTCTCTAGATCATCCTTCATCTCCAGGGCGACTTGCCTGATAATTCTACAACGTCTCGCTCCATACCAGCTTCCCGCCTACAATCGTATCTGTCGGCCAGCCCTTCAGCTTCCAACCAGTAAACGGTGTGTTGCGGCCCTTCGAGGCGAACGTCTTCGGATCAACGCTGCGTTCTTGCTCAAGATCAATGACAGTTAGATCGGCAGGAGCTCCAGGCGCAAGCTTACCGGCAGACAGTCCGAATACCCGGGCCGGATCAGCTGTCATCCGTTTGACTAGCATCTCAAGGCTCCAGCGGCCTGTTGCGACGAACTTCGTATAGAGCAGCGGGAAGGCCGTCTCGAATCCGACGATGCCAAATGGTGCTTGAAGCATGCCCTTAGCCTTCTCCTCTTCGCTATGCGGAGCATGGTCCGTAACTATGATGTCAATCGTGCCATCTTCAAGCGCTGCGATACATGCATCAACATCTCGCTTGGATCTTAGTGGCGGATTCATCTTCCAGTTAGCATCTGGTCCGGGAATGTCTTCTTCAGACAGGATCAGGTGATGTGGACAGATCTCCGTGGTCACGTTGATGCCGATCTCCTTCGCTTGGCGAATAAGGCGGATCGACTGCTCGGTGCTGACATGGCATACATGATAGTGAACTCCTGTTGCTTCGGCGAGCAGAATATCGCGACCTACATGAATCGCTTCCGACTCATTCGGAATTCCCTTGAATCCATGCTTTCTGGCAAATTCACCTTCAGCAACCGGCGCCCCTTCCACGAGAGAGTCATCCTCACAATGTGCGATTACTGGCATTCCCATAGAAGTTGCCTTTCTCATCGCGTCCTTCATCATTTGAGCGTTCTGTACGCCTACCCCGTCATCCGTAAATCCGATCGCTCCGGCTTCCTTCAGAGCTGCGAAGTCGGTCAGCTCCCGGCCTAGCTCACCCTTGGTGATCGCTGCATAAGGCAGCACATTCACCAGCCCCGCCTCCTTGGCCTTCTCTTGAACAAGCTTCACCATTTCCGCACTGTCGGTTATTGGCCTCGTATTCGGCATACAAGCGATGGTCGTGAATCCACCCTTTGCTGCAGAGCGAGAACCTGTCTCGATCGTCTCCTTATGTTCAAAGCCCGGTTCGCGAAGGTGAACATGCATATCTATGAGCCCTGGTGTCACCAGCTTGCCATTAGCATCAATGACTTTGATATCAGCTTCAACACTCATATCCGCTCCTGCGCCATCCTCCACTTTATCTATTACACCGTTCTGCACATAGATTGTTTTTAGTTCCAGCTGTCCGTTCTCGTTCAATACATTTGCATTACGAATAATGAGTTGCATGGAAGATACACCGTCCTTATAGTCGTTAAATATTTCGGTAGAATAACTTAGTAGAAAATTGATACTGTTCGTTCGTAATCTGCGGACCTACTGTATCGCCCGTTCCATGACGGCCATCCGAATGGGTACACCGTTCGCCATTTGTTTGAAAATTCTCGACTGCGCATGCTCTACCACCGCGTCATCAATCTCCACGTTTCGGTTCATCGGTGCAGGGTGCATGATGATTGTATGGGGAGCAAGTTTACCTGCTCTTTCCTCGGTTAAACCATACTGCATACGATAATCATCCTTAGATTTGAACAATCCTTCCGTATGCCGTTCCAGCTGCACACGCAGCATCATAATGACATCGGCGCAGACCGCCTCTTCCATCGAAACATAAGGAGCATATTCCGCCAGCTCTGGTGCTCGCATATTTTCGGGTGCACAGAACTTCACATCTGCTCCGAATTTCTGTAATGCCCATAGATTGGAGCGTGCTACCCGGCTATGCTCAATATCGCCGATGATCGATACCTTAAGGCCTCTCAAGTCTCCAAAATGCTGCTTCATTGTATATAGATCAAGCAGCGCCTGTGTAGGATGCTCATTTCTACCGTCACCTGCATTGATCAGTGGGATGGAGAGTCGTTCTGCAAGTCCCTCCAGCACGCCCGAAGGCGTGAGCCGGATGACTTCTGCATCGACTCCCATTGATTCTATCGTACGGACCGTATCGTAGATGGATTCTCCCTTCTCTATGCTGGAAGCGGTCGCTGAGAAGTTAAGAACCTCCGCGCCCAACCTTTTCTGTGCCATTTCAAAAGAGAAGCGAGTGCGTGTGCTACTTTCAAAAAACATATTAGCCACGAATTTATCCTTTAGTGCTGGAACTACTTTATCTGTCTGACTGTCCCAGAACGCTGCCCGTTCCAGGATCGAATTAATCTCAGCTGCGCTTAAATCTTTTAATCCGAGTAAGCTGCGTTCCTTCAAAGCCGATACGGTCGATATCATTTTAGTGTCCTCCCCGTTGCTGCGAAATTCTGACTTCGTCGCTTCCGTCGTTCTCCTGCAAGAGCACCTCAATCTCTTCGGCCCTCGAGGTCGGTACGTTCTTACCGATATAATCTGGACGAATTGGGAGTTCACGATGCCCACGGTCAGCTAGTACTGCTAACTGAATGGCTTCTGGTCGTCCGCAATCCATAATTGCGTCCATCGCCGCCCGTATCGTACGTCCCGTGTACAGAACATCATCAATCAGGATGACAACCTTGCTGTGAATGGAAACTGGGAAATTAGCTTTCTCTGTTCCTCTCTCTTCACTGGAACGATCGTCCCGGTAAGAGGTCACATCCAGCTCAACCCAAGGGATGGAGACACCTTCGATATTCTCCAACCGCTCAGCCAACCGCTTAGCCAGGAACACCCCACGGGTCTTGATTCCAGCTAATATACAATTCTCAATTCCTTTATTACGTTCGATAATCTCATGGGCGATTCTCGTCAGCGCCCGCCTGATCGCTGTTTCATCCATAATGACATGGCTTTCTACTTCCATCTCAAATGCCTCCTCGGGATTAAATTAATCCGGTTCCGTGAAAGGCGCATAAAAAAACTCCTTGCCTGGATCAGGCAAGGAGTCTCTTGGCCACAGTAAATAACCATGACTGTCATAAGGATCCCGGACATAATCACTATATACTAGTGTGCCCAGGTATTCCCTTCACGTTACCTTGCCAGTCTCACGGGACTGAATTAAAGGTGCTATTTCGTTCATGAGAATTATGACAGATTGCGACTTCTGTGTCAAGATAGTCCGCCTGGAAAAACAAGGTTTTCGGCTGAGAAATTTTCAGCCCTATCCCTGCTGGAGTGAGATGTGATTCATTGGTTATAAATATACGTTAAAATTAATAAATATTCAATATAATTTTTCCTCTCTATTTCCATAAATAAAGCGTCACTCCCCAAAAATGAAGGAATGACGCTGTTTGTATATACTCTCTCTCTTATATGGTTCTCAAAATTGAAACTTCACTTCACTCAAACGTCGTTTGATTTCAGCAATGATAGACTGCTCCTTCTCAACTCCGTGAGCTTCAAAAGTGACTGAGAAGCGGACATAATGTCCGGCATCATCCCACGGAACCGTGGAGATTAGCTTCTCCCGAATCAAATACTGCGAGAAGTCTTCCGCCGATTCAAATTTCGGACCGCCTGCAACTCCCTTCGGAATCGCTACATAAAGGAAAAAAGAACCTTTCGGCTTCACGGCTCTGAATCCGAGATCATTAAGCGCAGCCACCAAAAGATTGTGGCGTCTTGAGTATTTGGCAGCGATGGCTTCCGTAATCTCCGGGTGGGCCAAACCGTAGGCAGCAGCCTTCTGGATAGCGATAAATTGCCCTGAATCGTTGTTATCCTTCACGTCGCTGAATGCTTTGACGATTAATGGATTACCTGCCACAAAACCGATTCGCCAACCGGTCATATTATATGATTTCGAGAGTGAATGCAGTTCAATACCTACATCCTTCGCTCCAGGCACAGACAAGAAACTGAGCGGCCGAATACCATCATAAGTTAATGCTGCATAAGGCGCATCGTGAATGACAACAACATTATATTTGCGAGCCCAGGCGACGACTTCCGCGAAGAATTCCACAGTAGCACAAGCTCCGGTTGGATTGTTAGGATAATTCAAGTAGAGCAGCTTGGCCTTTACGGCGATATCTTCCGGAATCGAAGCAAGATCAGGCAGAAAATGATTTTCCTCTGTTAGTGGTACGGTGTACACACTTCCGCCCAAATATTGCGTATGAGTACCAAGAACCGGATAACCTGGTACGGTCATAATCGTAATATCACCAGGATTAATGAAGCAGGTCGGCAGCATGGCCAATGCTGGTTTGGAGCCGATGGAATGGACAATCTCAGTTGTTGGGTCTATTCCTTCAACCTGAAATACTTCCTGCAAATAGCGGGCAGCAGCGGTCTTAAAATCTGCGATACCGTTGTCCGCATATCCCCGATTCTCCGGCTTGCTTGCTTCTTCCGCCAGCCTAGCTACAATAGCGCTATCAGCCATATCGTCCGGCTCGCCTACGCCCATATCGATTAATTCCAACTCAGGCCGTCCTTTCTTCGCTGCAGCCTTTGCCCGCTTTATTTTCTCAAATTTATAAATAGCTGTATCTTTACCATAGTTCGCCCCACCGATACGCTCTGCGAACTGCTGTTGGATATATGTCTCTTGATACATCTCTATGCTCATTTTGCTTCTCCATCTCCTTATGAACATCCGTTCCAGTTCGTATTTATTAACTACTGCATCGCATAGCAGAATGCATTGCGTTAGCAGTATTAAATATGCTGTAAAACGCGCCTCAAGAGAATGGATTAATCACCGGATCGTTTGTACTTTTTAGCTTAAGCGTAATTTTAACTAAAATTAAACATTCCCTGCCTCTAATTTAACCTGCGGCCGGTAAGATTGTTGGAAAGAGTTAGAACTTGCAACAATAAATTTAATACTGCGTTCGGGGGAAACTAAATGCTGCAAAAAGGTTTAAACGGCTTTCAGATCAAGCTACTGGCACTAATTTTCATGACAATTGATCACATTCATTTTGCATTTCAAGGTGTGTATGAAGTTCCGCTCGCTTTCAACATTATAGGGAGAATCGCCGCACCGATTTTTATATTTATGGTTACAGAGGGCATGAGGTATACCCGCAACCGCGAGAAGTATATGCTTAGATTATGGATCGGATCGTTAATCATGAATATCGGAAATGCTATCATGAATGCATACTTCCCATTAAAGAGCGGCGGTATCATCATTAACAATATTTTCTCCACCTTATTTATCATTTGCCTGTTTATTTATGGATTTGAAAAGGTCGTGTCCAGCTTAAAAGCAAAGCAATATTACAAAGTGTTGGGATTTTCATTGCTGACCCTGTTGCCGTTTATTAGCTCTGCTTTGATTTTCGCTATAACAAATACGGGCTTTGACCATCTTTATATGATTTATCTTTTTAAATTTATAATGACTGCATTCCCATCCATATTGTTTACGGAAGGCGGTTACGTTCTTATCTTATTAGGACTCGGATTTTATTTGTTTGGAAGAAGCAAAATAAAATTAGGCGTCTTTTATCTGATATCTTCAGCAGTCTATTTTTTCTTAAGTGTCGATTACTCTTCTGTCTCGACATTGTTGGCAAGCGATATTCAATGGCTAATGATATTGGCGTTGCCGTTCCTGCTGCTGTACAACCGTGAGAAAGGCAGAAGCATGAAGTACTTTTTCTATCTATACTATCCGCTGCATATCTATGGTCTGGTTACTTTGTCATACTTCTTGGGGCGATAATTTAAATATTGGAATTAATCATTGGGGATGGACACAGGCCCCCATATACCAAAAATTACGAAAATACAAAAAGCAGCCTCTCTGGCATAGGATTTGAATAATCCTCTAACCGGAGGGACTGCTTTATTCTTTGTTGCGAACTAGCGGCTGCGGAGCGATTGCAGCAACATTTCCATATCATCAGGAATCGGAGCTGTGAACTCGATATATTGTCCGCTGGAAGGATGAATGAACCCGAGAACGGCGGCATGGAGAGCCTGTCCATCCATCTTGATTCCTTTACTCCGCCCATACATAGGATCACCTACCAGAGGATGACCGATAAATTTCATATGAACCCGAATTTGATGCGTCCGCCCAGTCTCCAGCTTAAGCTCAACCAGCGTGTAGTCACCAAACCGTTCCACCACATGAAAATGCGTTACTGCCTGCTTGCTGTTCTTCTCAATCACCGTGTACATTTTACGGTCATGAGGATCACGTCCAATCGGTGCATCAATCGTACCTTGATCATGACTCAAGTTGCCATGGACCAAAGCATAATATTTACGCGTAACGGAATGCTCCTTCAATTGAGCAGCTAATGAAGCATGTGCTTTGTCATTCTTGGCTGCCATTAACAGACCGGAAGTATCCTTATCAATCCGGTGGACAATTCCTGGACGAATCTCGCCATTGATACCTGATAAGTCCTTGCAATGAAACATCAAGGCATTAACCAGCGTCCCTGAAGAATGACCTGGAGCCGGATGCACAACCATCCCCCGCGGCTTATTTACGACGATGACATCCGCGTCTTCATAGTACACATCGAGGGGTATATCCTCAGGAATGATCTCTGCCGATTCCGCCTCCGGTATGGTCAGTGTCACCTGATCTCCCGTATTTACTTTATAATTCGCTTTTACAGATTCGCCATTGACAAGGATATGCCCATCCTCAATCCATAACTGGATCGCACTGCGTGAATACTCTTCTCCAAGCTGCTCTTTGACAAACTTATCGATCCTGTTCTTCTCAGCCGCTTCCCATTCATACGACTGAAGTTCAGAATCGGTCCACTCTTGCTCTTCCAAATTCATAGCTGTTCCTCTTGCTCCTGACCTGTACTTGATGCTTGCTTCTCTCTGCGAATGTCAAGCAAGGAATCAAGCACAATAAGAATAACACCGATCACAATGCATGAATCCGCAATATTAAAGATCGGAAATGTATACGAACCAAAATTCAACTGCAAAAAATCGACAACCTCGCCACTAACCGCACGGTCCAGGAAATTCCCAACTGCGCCGCCAAGCACCAGCGAGAGTGCAATAGACAACATTTTTTTGCCTGTACGTCTGATTTTCTGCAAATACCAGATGATACCTACTACCACTACCACTGTAACCACGATAAAGAACCAACGCTGCTCCTGCAGAATACCGAATGCTGCGCCGCGATTACGGCTTGATGTAATGAGGAAGAAGTTGCCGATCACCGGAATCTGCTCACCAATCATTAATTGAGTGGCGATTAAATACTTCGTACCTTGGTCAATTAGAAACGCAACCAATGCGATCAAAAAATAAATCACGCGGGAATTCACCTCATTTTTTCTTTTCCCTGCTGAATTATCGGCAGGATTCACCACATGCAAGACCTGTCTATTGTAGCATAGCAACAGGAAAACCGTCCATGCGCGAAAGGATTTTCCTCAGGTAAAACGCTGCGGTTTTGCGCAAAATATCGCTATAAGAGGTTGTTCATAAAGTCTAACCTTTTTGAGCATACACTATAACAAATTTCCTAATGGTCTTTCCTGAGAAAGGAGTTTCCGATTATGCCCCATTTATCCGAGCAACAGCTTGCTGAGCTAAGAGCCAAATTGAACAACTCCCTACATGACATCGAAGAGAGGCTAACTAATAATGATCATTACGGGCTGCAGGATTCACTACGCGACACCACAAATGAGCTATCTACCCTAGATAATCATCCGGGGGATCTTGGATCAGAAGTATTTGAACGCGGCAAGGACCTAGCCTTAGTGGAGCATAACGAATTGCGACAAACCCGTGTTGAAACGGCCCTACGAATGATGGATGAAGGTAGGTATGGGATATGCGTCACCTGCGGCAAGCCGATCAGCTTCGAGCGTCTAAGCGCAATCCCCGAGACCATGTACTGTAAAGAGCATAGCCCGCAGACCTTTCACTCTATAGCACGTCCTGTCGAAGAACAATTTCTGTATCCCCCGTTTGGACGAAGCAGTCTGGATGAACACGAATATAACGGGTTCGATGGTGAAGATGCCTGGCAGATTGTCGAAAGTTTTGGAAGCTCTAATACACCAGCTA
This sequence comes from Paenibacillus lutimineralis, assembly GCF_003991425.1. Taxonomy (NCBI): domain Bacteria; kingdom Bacillati; phylum Bacillota; class Bacilli; order Caryophanales; family Paenibacillaceae; genus Paenibacillus; species Paenibacillus lutimineralis. The sequence continues at coordinate 2,120,633 of NZ_CP034346.1, read as the reverse complement.
TGGCCGAAGGTCGAGATATATCGGATTATAACGATATGGAGATCGAAGCCTCGACAGAGCTGGACGGATTTGTTGAACCATTGGAGAGCTTCATCGCTACCGATATATATGGTGAGAATGTCTGCTTTTATCGTAGCAAAAGCTGGAAGCAATCAATGGATGCCGGCGATTATGTAGATGACGACGAGCTGGAAGGCGGTCCTAATACGTATTAAGCTCAAGCTGGCGTTGAACAATCCGTACAATATCGGCGATATAATCTCCAATAATCGGCAAATTCAATGCCCCTAACACCTGTAAAACATAAATAATAGTTGCCGCAAAAAAAGTAAAACCCACGGCAATTCCAACGCCGCGTGCCGTACCTGATAATATATTGAGCCAAATAAGACGCCATGGACGGTTCAGCAGCTCGGTATATTGGGCAATTCGCGATCTTTCAAGCTGCTGCGTCCACTTTAGGGTTAGATTATACATGTCTCTGATTTGCTCTTCGGATGTCTCCGGTATTGCTGTAAGCTGAGTCGGATCTTCAGCGTCTGTTTTCTCCGGGCTGACATTTGGCCTTCCTTTACGCCGAATCATTCCGGGCACCTCCGTTACACATAAAGAAACGAGCTTGGGTACTGCCTTGAGCACCCCAAGCTCGTTCTTTGGGTTATTTGTTATTATAGCCTAAGAAGAAGTTCAAAATTCCGCTTTTGATCACGAAGTGAATCAAGAAGAAATCTCGACTTCGAATCTTGAATTCAGCCGGGGCCTCCGGTGCTCACGTACCAACTACGTACGCTCCGCTCCTCAACCCCTAGCTTCATCCAATCTTCTCGGTGCTGAAAACCGGACTTTTGAACCTTTATTGAAACTTGGAAGTTCAAAATTCCGCTTTTGATCACGAAGTGAATCAAGAAGTAATCTCGACTTTGAATCTTGAATTCAGCCGGGGCCTCCGGTGCTCACGTACCAACTACGTACGCTCCGCTCCTCAACCCCTAGCTTCATCCAACCTTCTCGGTGCTGAAAACCGACATTTTGCACTTTTATTGAAACTTGGAAGTTCAAAATTCCGCTTTTGATGTTTAAGCTTCGATGTGAACTCCAATGGTCTTCGTGCCAAGTTCAATCGTCTCCGAACCAGCTGGCTTGCCGAACGACACATCGGTGATCAGTACATTCTCGCGAAGCACATGTTCAAAAGCGACGATCGCGGCCTTCAGCTCATCATCTACATCCAGCGTTAGATGAACTCTCTTCTCAATCGGCAGGTCAAGCTTCTTCCGTGTATCCTGTACAGCACGCACAACCTCACGTACCCATCCCTCTTGCTCGAGTTCTGCAGTAATGTCCGTATTAAGCGCCACGGTCAAGCCATAGCCTGACGCAGAGGCAAAGCCTGATTTAGCTTGCTTCTCAACTAGCAATTCCTCAGAAGTAATATGAAGCTCCTCACCTTCAGGTGAAGTAATATTCATATAACCATCCGTAACGATCTGACGCGTCTGATCAGCAGCCAGGTTCTTGAGATGATTCTGCAGGAAGCCAATGTTCTTGCCATATTTCTTACCGGCAACGCGGAGATTCATTTTAAGCGTAAAGTCAACAAATCCACTATCGCTGTGCTCTACTTCGATCTGCTTCACATTGATCTCATCTTTGATAATCCCTTCGTACTCTGAAAGCGCGAAGTCACGATTCATAGAGACAATCAAGCTGGAGAGCGGCTGACGCGTCTTGATGCCCGTCTCATTACGGACGTTACGAGCCAGCTCGACGATCTGCCGCGCTGTCTCCATATCCTGCTCCAACGCCTCGTCAATCATCGCCTCATCACAAACTGGATAATCAGCAAGATGCACGCTCTCTCCTCCACCCAGATTCGTAAAGATGTCCTCGGCCAGCATAGGTGTGAAAGGTGCCATCAGCTTAGACAAGGTCAGCAGCACATGAGTCAATGTCTGATAAGCCGACAGTTTGTCTTCCCCAAGTCCGCTACCCCAGAAGCGGTCACGCGAGCGACGAATGTACCAGTTACTAAGCTCATCGATGAAGTTTTCAATCGCTTTTGACGTATTCACAAAGTCGTTAACAGCAACACCTTTGTCAACGAGACGAATCAGGCTGTTCAGTCTGGACAGAACCCAGCGATCCAGCTTATTACTGGAAGGACGGTAAGGGTGCTCTTCCGGCTTGTATCCATCAATACCAGCATAAAGGGTCAGGAACGCATGTGTGTTAACAAGTGTATCCACCACTTTAGATTTGGATTCAGCTACAATCCCTTTGGAGAAGCGCTTATTATTCCATGGTGCGCTATCGGACAGCAGCGACCAGCGGAAGGCATCTGTTCCCAGCTCATTAATGATATCCCAAGGGTTAATAACATTACCCTTCGATTTCGACATCTTCAAGCCGTTCTCATCGAGGACAAGACCTGTAGCGATAACCGATTTGTACGGCGCCTTACCGGTGAACAGGGTTGATACGGCCAACAAGCTGTAGAACCAGCCACGTGTCTGGTCAATCCCTTCACAAATCATATCTGCCGGGAATTGGCTAGCGAATGTATCCTCATTTTCAAACGGATAATGATGCTGGGCAAATGGCATGGAGCCACTATCGAACCAGACGTCGATCACTTCCGAGGTCCGCTCCATAACGCCGCCTTCACAATGCGGGCAGCCCACCTTCACTTCATCCACGTACGGTTTATGAAGCTCCAGATTCTCGCTAACCTCACCTACTGCATGAGCACGAAGTTCAGCAAGGCTGTGTGGAGCAAATTGACCGCCGCAATCCGGGCAGACCCAGACATTCAGCGGCGTTCCCCAATAACGGTTACGACTGATATTCCAGTCGACCAATTCCTCAAGGAATTTGCCGAAACGTCCATCACGGATGTGCTCAGGATACCATTGCACCGTATTGTTATTGGCGATCAGCTGATCTTTGACCGCGGTCGTCTCAATGAACCAGCTCTCCATCGCATAATAGAGCAATGGGGATTTACAGCGCCAGCAGAATGGGTAGCTGTGCTCGTACTTTTCCTTACTGTAAAGAAGCCCTTTCTCAGACAGCGTCTTGACGATGTCCAGATCGCAATCCTTAACGAAGCGTCCGGCAAAATCGCTCACTGTATCTGTATAGCAGCCCTGACCGTTCACTACACTAACGAAGCTGATTCCGTTCTCACGGCAGGTCCGATAGTCATCCTCACCGTGGGCAGGAGCCATGTGGACAATACCTGTACCGCTAGTATCGGTAACATAAGAAGCACCGACAATGACATTTATTTTGTCAGCCTGAATATAAGAGAATGGCGGCGTATAGGTTTTGCCGACCAGATCGCTTCCCTTAAGGCTCGATACAATGCTGTAGTCGCCTTTCATGACCTTCTCAACCAGATTCTTGGCGACGATATATACTCCATCCTCTTGCTTCACCCGTACATATTCCATCTCTGGATTAACCGCCAGAGCGACGTGCGCTGGCAAAGTCCATGGCGTTGTTGTCCAAGCGAGCACATATTCACCGCTGTCATCCAGCTTGAATTTAGCCGTGGCACTCAGATCCTTTACATCCTCATAGCCCTGCGCTACTTCATGAGAGCTGAGTGTCGTCTGGCAGCAAGGGCAATAAGGGCTGACGCGATGTCCCCGGTAGAGCAAGCCTTTCTCATGAATCGTGGCTAGGATGTTCCACACGCTCTCGATATAGTTATTTTCCAGCGTAATGTATGGATGATCCAGATCGGTCCAATAAGCGATAGCTTCGGTAAATTCGCGCCATTGCTTCTCATAGCCAAATACGCTGTCCTTACATTTCTTCACGAATTCCTCGACACCGTATTTCTCGATCTCCTGCTTACCGGAAATGCCAAGCTCCTTCTCCACGCCAAGTTCGACCGGCAGTCCATGTGTATCCCAGCCCGCTTTACGAACGACGCGGTATCCCTTCATCGTCTGGTATCTGCCGATAAAGTCCTTGATTACCCGCCCAAGCAGATGGCCAGTATGCGGCAGACCATTCGCGGTTGGCGGTCCTTCGAACAACACATAGTTCGGACGGCCGGCACGATTCTCGATACTCCGCTTGAACGTCTCCTCCTTCGTCCACTTGTTCAAGATGCGCAAATCGCGATTGCGCGCTCCTTCTTTGACATCTACTCTTTGCATCGTAATATTTCTTCCCTTCTTCATGGAAAATAAAAAAAGCCCCGCCCCAAAAAGGGACGAGACTCTAACTCGCGTTACCACCCTTGTTTCATATCGCCAACGTCGCACGCGTTGCTCGTGCGCTCAAGCCATATGACACTCTGCTCCATACATCCATATGGGTTCGGTATAACGGCCGACCGCCGGCAAAGGCTTACTTCTTAAGAATTCAACTTCAGCCCTGCTTCTCCGGGAGGATATTCCGCTTGCGTCCTGAACATTGGCTCTCAGCATATGCCAACTCTCTGCAGATCAAATACGCAACGTACTTGTTCCCATCATCAAATGTCTAATTCAATTGGTGTGCAGCAGCTGCACAATATGATATTATATATAACTTATTGTCATTCGGATGTCAACCTGCAAGCCTACAGGATAGACAGATCTAATTGAACGACTCCTAGTAGATTTCCTTTGCTTCACGTTCACGTTCACGCTCTCGTTCGCGTTCACCATCATACGAACGTTCCAGCTCGCGAGTCTCTAGCGTATCCCAGCCGTCCCCACTTAACAGATCGAGCTGAGCTTCTACCAGAGTGCGGAACCTTGCCCGATAGATGGAGGCCTGCTTCTTCAGCTCCTCTACTTCCATTGCGATCTTGCGAGACTTCGCCAATGCTTCATTCACGATCCGGTCAGCATTCTTCTCCGCTTCCTTCACAATAAGCTGCGATTCCTTCTTGGCATTGTTCTTAACCTCATCGGCAGCTTCCTGCGCAACGATAATCGTCTTACTCAGCGTTTCCTCAATATTGGAAAAATGATCAAGCTTATCTTGCATCGAGAGCAGCTGATTTTGAAGCTCTTTATTCTCTCTAATTACTATTTCATAATCTTTGATGACCTGATCCAGAAATTCATTAACTTCATCTTCATCATAACCGCGAATCCGTCTGGAAAACTCCTTGTTATGTATATCCAGCGGTGTTAATGGCATAACCGCACCTCCAATAGAATTCGATTTTTTCCTCTTCGGAAGGATATTTGCTTTATATAATATACAATCGGACAAATCATTTTCTAGGTTTAGATAATTTCGACAGCAATCCCTGATCTCCTGCTAGAGATTCACACAAATTTGCCAATTTTCACACGAAGTCTGCCTTTTTTTGTCACTCCGTCCGCCTCCAATACTTTGAAACGGCCAAATCCTTGCAGCGCGACAATATCCCCGGCCTTTAACGGAGCCGAAGGATCCTCCTCGGTCTTCCAGTTCACCCGGCAGCGACCAGCCTTGATAGGCACAAGTATTTTGCTACGACTCAAACGGAATACATCACTGGCAATTCCATCGAGGCGCAATGAAGCGACTGTCAGATCCATCTCCTGAAGTTCAGCATTCGCGGGTCTTAGTGCTGACAACTCCATCACTTCAGTCATAACTCCAATCCGGTGTACCTGGCGCAAATGAAGATCAAGATAGTCAGCGATCTCTTCCGTTACGACGACTTGACAGCCGTCTTCATGCACCTGGATATCACCGATTTTATCGCGCTTAAGTCCCAGACCGAGAATAGCGCCTAGGTAATCACCATGCTGTAGGGTTATGAATTTCTGATCGCCCGAAGTGATATTAAGCACCTTCATCTTCATCGGCTCATGATCCAGCTCCCTATAGTCTGGAGCGATGAACGCGCGGCACCTCTCCGCGCCTTCATACCCGCCATCTATCCGCACAGCGACATCAGGGTGGCGATTGGTCAATGACTCCAATATAAAACATTGCCGCGGATCCAAAAAGTCAGTGAGCTTGACTTCATGGTATTCCCCGGCATTAACGACCCATTCGGAGGCGCGATCGACAAATTGACGCTCCTCTGGCTTGAAATGCTCATAAACTTCTATCTTCATTGGCGCCACTACCCAACGAACACATAGTTGAGTACACTGGTTAGTCCTACGGCCGCCAGACGAAGCACAAACAGCGCGACAATCGGCGAAATGTCAATCATCCCCATAATCGGGGGAATGAATCTGCGGAAAGGAGCCAGGAACGGCTCTACTAATTTCCCCAGCAATTCACCGATAAAGCTATCACGAGCATTAGGAAGCCAGGACATTAAAATGTACACAAAAATCATAGTGAAATAAATATTATACGCTATCCATACAACGTTATTGATTGCAACTGAAGACAAGCTGTCTCACCTCATTATTCTGTTATAGTCTATTTCCTCAGATAGTATCTCAGTAATCGCTCCCTGAATCTCAACAGTATCTGGAGTACATAAGAAAATATTGCCGCCTATCTTCGAAATGCTGCCGCTCAAGGCATAGATTGTACCACTGAGAAAATCGATGATCCGCATAGCCTGATCGTTACGGACGCGCTGCAAATTAACAACGACAGAGCGGTGAGATCGCAAATGATCGGCAATTTCCTGAGCCTCGTCATAGGATTTAGGTTCGTACAGCACCATTTTTACATTTTTCTGTGAATGGATGCTAACCACGTTATTTCCTCTCTGATTCTTACGTGTTTCAAAGCTGGGGGTTTCATACTCAGGCTCTTCCAACTGAGAAATTCCTTCGCGTTCCACAATTTCTTCTTCTTCCTGGAGTCCTAAGAAATTCATGAATCGGTTCATAACTCCCATTAATCTTCCTCCCCTTTCCCCACTAAAATAGTACCGAGGCGTACCCAGGTTGCTCCCTCTTCAATCGCTATTTCAAAATCACCTGACATTCCCATAGACAGTTCAGTTAGCGGCTCACGTGTAACCATCTTAGCATTGAGCTCATCGCGCAATTCACGGAGCCTGCGGAATACGGGCCGGGTCAGCTCCGGATCTTCCTCAATAGGAGCCATTGTCATAAGCCCAATGACCTTAATGTGAGTATATCTCTCCATTTCCTGCAGAAAAGCCTCGACTTCGCTGGGTTCAAGCCCTTGCTTGGTAGATTCTCCTGATACATTCACTTGTACAAAAGCGAGCACCTCTACGCCGCTTGCTGCCGCCCGCTTGTCCACTTCCTCTGCCAGCGAAATCCGGTCCAAGGAATGGATATATTTAAATTTACCTACGACATCCTTAACCTTTCTGCTTTGCAGGTGGCCGATAAAATGCCATGCTCCCCGGCCTTGCAGTGCCTCCCATTTGGGTATCGCATTCTGCGGACGATTCTCTCCAATATGAAGAATCCCCTGGTCAAGCACTGTTTGCGTCATCTCAACTGACACATATTTGGTTACGGCGACGATATTTACGTCATTGCGGTTGTGTCCACTGCGGTCGCAGGCCGCCTGAATGCGTTCTTCTACATGCTGTATCCGATCTTGAAGTGACAAGAAAGGATCACCTCTCTTTCATGCCAATCCAGCTCGCCATTCTCCCCGTTACCCCTTGTTCCTTGCGATAAGAGAAGAATTTATCATGATGACAGCTCGTACACCATGATGTACATTCGATATGAGTCGGCAATATTCCTGCTTTTATCATAATAATTCGATTCAATTCTTTCAAGTTCAGCATGAACTTTCCTTCATTTTGCGATGTTTGGGCCACATCTGTAATCAATCCGGACGCCCCAATCTCTCCGAGTGTCTCCCGGACCCTGGACATAACCACGTCATCAACCTCGTAACAGCATTCCCCAATGCTAGGACCAATAGCCGTATGAATATGGTCCGGAGCAGAGCCGAACTCACTCTTCATCGTACCGATCACGGCTTCAGCGATACGCAGAACGGTTCCCTTCCAACCTGCGTGGGCAAGAGCGACAACCCGCTTGACCGGATCGAGAAAGTATAATGGGACACAGTCCGCATAGAAGGACGTCAATAGAATTCCAGGAACATTTGTAACGAGTCCGTCACAATCCTGCAAGGCACCTGCCATGTCCAGATATCCCTTCCCTCGCTCCTCTGCGCTCACCACTGCCACTCGATTCCCATGCACCTGCTGTCCACAGGTCCAAGATTCCGGTTCAAATCCAAGCGATTCGGCAAGTAATCTTCGATTCTGCAGGACCGCCTCTGGATCATCGTTAACATGAAAGGCCAAATTAAGACTATCATAAGGGGCTTTGCTTACCCCGCCGTGTCTGCTGCTAAAGCCCGCGCTCAAGTCAGGCATCATAAGCTGCCAGGAATGAAGCTCGTATCGCTCTGGCTGCTTTCCATTATCGTTCCTAATATATGGTTCCATCATTCATCCCCTCACTCATTTACATATTAGAAGTTGTTCAAAAAAACCGCTTTTGATCACGAAGTAATACTGAAAGCTTATTCGACATCGAATCTTGAATTCACCCGGCCCTTCCGGTGCTCACGTACCAACTACGTACGCTCCGCTCCTCAGACCCTGGCTTTATCCAACCTTCTCGGTGCTGAAAACCGATCTTTTTGAACCTTCATTTTAATGAGGTTGTTCAAAAAAACCGCTTTTGATAAGAAAACCGATCGATGTAATCCTAGGATGAGCGACCGCGATCCAGTGGTTGGTTTTCTTGCGATATAGAATTTCATCAGCCTCCGCTGATAACGAATAAATTCTATATCTAACACGAAGTGAATCGAGAAGTAACTCGACATCGAATCTTGAATTCACCCGGCCCTTCCGGTGCTCACGTACAAACTACGTACGCTCCGCTCCTCAGACCCTGGCTTTATCCAACCTTCTCGGTGCTGAAAACCGATCTTTTTGAACCTTCATTTTAATGAGGTTGTTCAAAAAAACCGCCGGCTTTTTGAAACACGCACTATTATACTATTACAGTGTAACATAATTAGATACTCCCAAGCTCAAAACAAAGCCGCAGCGATTAGCTGCGGCGCTCGGCTCTTCCGTCCCGTTCGATATAGACGGTTGTCTCATACTGCTGTTGAACTTTGGGCTCTCGCAATTCGTCCATTTTTACCAATACGACATCTGCCCCAATCTTGACGATGTTCTTCCACGGAATAACAAGATCGGCGCCTCCTCCGAAAATGCCCATGAACTTCGTGTTGACAGGGATTACGATCGCCTCAATGATTCCCTGGCGGAGATCAAGCTCTAGGTCACTAATATGACCAAGTCTCTTCCCATCGATCACATTGATAACTTCCTTCGTCTGAAAGTCCGATATCTTCATACTCGCCCTCACTACATTCTCCATACTGCCTGCGCCCCCTCGCCACAGCCTCTCGCTCCTATATCATATGACCGGGACGTGTAGAAAAGCACTGTCTGTAACGATGTACAAGCCGCAAAAATAGAAAAGACCCCTTGTTCACAGGGGTCTTCTTACATAAGTTAGGCTAAGACTTTACATGCTTCTGCATTTGTAAGATAGCGGATTTCTCAAGTCTGGATACTTGGGCCTGCGAGATACCAATCTCATCAGCTACCTCCATCTGCGTCTTGCCTTCGAAGAAGCGCATTGACAGAATCATCTTCTCGCGATTGCCAAGCCGCTGCATCGCTTCGCGCAGGGCGATCTCCTCAATCCATGACACGTCTTTGTTCCGGTCGTCGCTAATCTGGTCCATAACATAGATCGGATCGCCCCCGTCATGATAGATGGGCTCGAACAAAGAGACGGGATCCTGAATCGCATCCAGTGCAAACACAACATCTTCCTTAGGTAATCCGAGCGCCTCGGATATTTCAAATATCGTCGGTTCACGAGAGTTCTGGTTCGTTAAGCTGTCCCGCATCTGCAGCGCCTTGTAGGCGATGTCACGCAGGCTGCGCGATACACGGATCGGATTGTTGTCGCGTAGATAGCGGCGAATCTCTCCGATAATCATTGGCACAGCATAGGTTGAAAATTTGACGTTCTGCGATAGATCAAAATTATCGATGGCTTTCATAAGTCCGATGCAGCCGACTTGAAACAGATCGTCTACATACTCCCCCCGATTGTTGAAACGTTGGATGACACTCAGCACGAGTCTGAGGTTGCCATTCACTAACTTTTCTCTGGCTGATCTTACGTGATCCTGCTGTAAAGAGTGGAACAATTCACGCATTTCCGCGTTGGTTAGAACGGGCAATTTTGCGGTATCAACGCCGCAAATCTCGACTTTGTTACGGGTCATCGTGTCTTACCTCCCAAGGAGAAACATTAATGATAAGTATCTCCTTGGACTGTATTTTTATTCCTCCTTCGAGAGGACAAGCTTAGCCTGGGGATGCCCCTCTCGAACTATACCATTTTGTTAAATTCCTTACGCAGCCGCTTAATAATGCGCTTCTCCAGTCTCGAAATATATGACTGGGAGATGCCCAGAAGATCAGCAACATCCTTCTGCGTCTTCTCATCACCATCTACCAGACCGAATCTCAGCTCCATAATCATCCTCTCTCGGTCGCTCAGCTTATCAAGCGCCTTATGCAGCAACTTGCGGTCTACTTGTTCTTCAATGTTGCGATAGATCGTATCATTCTCCGTACCAAGCACATCCGACAGGAGCAGCTCGTTGCCGTCCCAGTCGATATTCAGCGGCTCATCAAAAGACACCTCCGTACGGATCTTGCTATTGCGGCGCAAATACATCAATATTTCATTCTCTATGCAACGAGAGGCATAGGTAGCTAGCTTAATCTTCTTCTCTGGATCAAACGTATTTACCGCTTTTATTAATCCAATCGCCCCGATCGAGACGAGATCTTCAATGTTAATACCTGTATTCTCAAACTTCCTAGCGATGTAGACAACAAGCCGCAAGTTACGTTCGATTAACATCGATCTAATCGCCGAATCCCCTGAAGGGAGACGTTCCAATAAGTACTCCTCTTCCTCACGCGTCAATGGAGGTGGCAGAGCTTCGCTTCCGCCGATATAATAGATTTCTTCACTCTTGAGTCCTAGTATAAATAGCATCCGATAGTACTGCAGCTGCAAGATCAACTTCCACTTTACACGCATGCTCCTGATCCTCCCATGTACCGTTCCTGTTTTAGCCGGCAGAATTCATTCTCATTTCATCCGGTCCTGCCGCCTTAACCGGACTTTCATCGCTCTGCTTACCCTCCGTTAATGCCGGATGAATGATCGCCCGGTACACCCCGTCTGTAGATAGAACTCCTCCATCAAGACCAATGAGAACCCGGGTCGTTATGACCTTGTTCCCCTCTGTAATTACACATACTTCATCCGGCTTCAATGCGATCATGAACTGTGTTCCTTTGCCAACTGCACGATAAGGAATAAGACGCAATCGATCACGCCATAGGAACGCTTCATCATCACTCCAAGTGAGAATGAGGTTGTCCGCATTCTCCATACTCCATCTGCTGCCCGATGTATCCGGCAAGTATTGTTCCCAGAGTGATGCTTCCATCACCATAACCGGCAGACGACTAAAGGGGTCATTAAGCTGGTTACCGGTATCGATCAATCCTGTACAATGAATCGTAGTATCATCAATTCGTACAGTGACTTCCGCTAGACAGGTATCGATCCGTTCCAATCTACGGCGTGCAGACATCACTCCTCGGAACCACAGCAACACCGCAATGAAGGCGATAATCATGAATAATGTTCCTACCTTCAGCGAGAAGCTAAGCCCCCCTGAGGTGGAGTACCAGATCCCATTGAACACCTCACCATAGCTTTGCAGCAAATAGTGAATTCCCAATATTCCCCCGGCTGCTACGAAGTTGATCATGTAGAAAGCCCCCAAATTTCGCAAATAGGATTGCAAACTTTTGAAACCGAAGGCGATCCATAGCATGGCGACCGAGAATAGAAATTTCACAAGGAAGGTATAGAGGAATGATAGTTCCGGCAAGAACATCATAACGACATAAGCAGCCCCAAATGCAGCCGAAGCTGCGAGCCGCCAGAGCACAATTTTTTGTTTTCTCATCCAGGCAGTAACGAGAAGCAGACTCGCATCGATCAGCAGATTGAGCAAAAATATTAAATCGATGTATACAACCAGCCCCGTTCACCGCCCAACACCCTTCTACTAGAGGTAGTTCAAAAAGTCAGCTTTTGTAGACCCTAGCTGCATCCAATCTTTTGGAAATCAGCCTTTTTGAACTCGCCTATTTGAAGAGTAGTAGTTCATAAAGTCCTCTTATGAGGTAAGTCAGGAAGTGCAGTAACGTACATTCAGAAGCTGTAACGAGCACCTCCAACACGTAGATGGTTAACAGTATATAGGCATCTATCTGTGAAGTCTGTCTAAAATTGAATGAAAGTTCGCACTAATTTTGTCGAGCCCATCGATTCGCTAGATTTTGCCGCGACACAGCAATAAAACAGAAGAAAATAAAAAAAGACCTTATCCACTTTAAAAAGGGATAAGGTCTTTGGGGAAGACTTATTGTTCAGGTTATCTACTCCTTGCGGGATCGATTGCGGAGAAAAGTCGGAATATCCAATTGATCCGAGCTATTCTGATGTCCGAATGGACGGAGCCCATTGTTCGAACGGCTTTCCTGTACCTCCGAGACATTGCCGGTCGGATTCACACGTCCAGGATTCACGACAGGTTTGCTCTCGAAGCCTGTTGCGATAACCGTTACTTTAATCTCTTCCTTCAAGTTCTCATCAATGATAGCACCAAAGATCAAATTCACTTCCGGATCTGAAACAGCGTACACGATCTCGGCCGCTTCATTGACTTCATACAGGGACAGGTTGGAACCGCCTGTAATATTCATAATTACGCCGCGGGCGCCTTCGATAGAAGTTTCCAACAGCGGGCTCATAATCGCCTTACGCGCAGCTTCAGAAGCACGGTTCTCGCCAGTAGCCAGACCAATACCCATAAGTGCTGATCCGCGCTCGGTCATAATCGTCTTCACGTCAGCGAAGTCGAGGTTGATCAAGCCTGGTACTGCGATCAAGTCAGAGATGCCTTGCACCGCTTGGCGAAGTACATTATCGGCCTCACGGAATGCTTCCAGCATTGGAGTCTTCTTATCAACTATCTCGAGAAGGCGATCGTTCGGAATCACGATCAGCGTATCTACCTTCTCTTTCAAAGCTTCAATCCCTGCTTCAGCATGCGAAAGACGCTTACGTCCTTCAAAAGTGAACGGACGGGTCACAACGCCGACTGTCAGTGCGCCGCACTCCTTGGCAATCTCAGCGATAACAGGAGCAGCACCAGTACCGGTACCGCCACCCATACCAGCCGTAACGAACACCAAATCGGCGCCCTTCAAAGTATTAGCAATCAAATCACGGGATTCTTCAGCAGCCTTCTTGCCCACTTCCGGGTTGGCTCCAGCGCCAAGACCGCGCGTCAGCTTATCCCCAATCTGCAATTTATGCTCGGATTTAGCCAAATGCAAGGCTTGAGCATCCGTATTCACAGTAATGAATTCTACGCCCTGTACTCCATTCTCGATCATTCGGTTCACAGCGTTGCTTCCGCCACCGCCTACACCGATGACCTTAATTTGAGCCAAGCTCTCCATTTCAAAGTCAAATTCTAACATACTCTTCCATCTCCCCCTCATTGTGCATGGATGGCTCGTCCATTCCTCAGAACCAATTATATGAATTCACTAAATAGGTTTTTCAAACGTTCCATAATCCCTGTTTTCCTTGTCGTTTCCTGCGTGGATACAGGTTTAGTACGGTTTGTAACTTTCTTAGGGCTTGCATTGCTGCGAATCCGAATATTCTTGATGACTTTATAGAGAATTCCGACACCACCCGTAAATCCTGGATCCCGAACACCGATATAATCGGGTACAGCAATCCGCACAGAGGTCGACAATTCTTCCTGAGCAACCTTTAATAAGCCTGGCATCGATGACGTGCCACCCGTAAGAATGTATCCTCCGGGCATATCGCTATATCCGAGTCGCCTTACTTCATCACGAATTAACTGAAAAATTTCTTGTACCCTAGGTTCGGCGATCGCGGCAAGATCCTCCTGTGTGAATTCCTTGTCCACATTGCTGCCGATCCTGGTTACTTTAAACGTGATGTCCGGCGCGGCATCTTCAATCGAGGCACAACCGTACTTCAGCTTAACCTTCTCCGCCTGATCCGTCAGTGTGCGGAGACCGTAAGCAATATCATTCGTTATAAATTCTCCCCCAATCGGAAGCGTGGATGTCGCAACGATCGTGCCGCCTTCAAACACAGCGATCGTTGTGGACCCGGCACCAATGTCTACCAGCACAGAGCCCATCGTTTTCTCGTCTTTGGATAAAGCAAGTTGACCGGCTCCCAGGGATAGTAATACCAGATCGTGAATTTTCAGTCCCGCCTTCTCGACACAGCGAAGCAAGTTATGTATCGCTGTCTTGCTCCCAGTAATGATCGTAGCTTCTACCTCGAGGCGAACACCAATCATTCCACGTGGATCCTTAATCCCTTCCAGACCGTCAACTACATATTGCTTGGCGACCACATCGATAATCTCCCGCTCCGGAGGCAAAGCAATCACTTCCGCTGCCTTAAGAACACGTTCAATATCTTCCTCACCGATTTCCCGGTCTTCATTTTGTACGGCTACTACTCCATGGCTCGTTTGGAGTCCGATATGGTTACCCGAAATGCCGACGTATACTTCTGATATTTGAATACCTACCATCCGTTCCGCGTGATCCACAGCACTGCGAATCGATTGTACGGTCTGGTCAATATCTACAATCGCACCTTTGCGAATACCTTCCGAGTCGGCAGATCCAACCCCAATAATATTAAAGGATCCATTATTAATTTCCCCTATAATAGCACGAACTTTGGATGTACCGATGTCCAAACTAACAATGATGTCATTGTTGCTCAAGCCCTTGGCACCTCCTATTTCCAAATAAATATAATAGCATTAAAAATATACTCTCTAAATAATTCAACGTCAGTTAACCTTTCCCTCTTTTTTCTACAAATTTTTTAATCTCCAAGTTTTACATGAAGGACGATAAACATATCCACCTACACAAATACTATACACGCGACTTATCGCGATCGCCAATTATGCAAAAAACATGAAGAAAAAAGAAGGAGAAAGGAAACTTGTCCATAAAATGTATTTTACCATTGATCGTCACTGATGAGTAGTATCATTTTCACTACTGTCCTGGCTGTAAGGCACATAGGAGTCGGCCTCCAGCATCGTTAATGTCCCTGGATCCTGAACTTCCAGAATCATATTCATATATTCAACCTTAGCAGGCAGTAACGAGATCGCAGATATCACCTCAAAATGAGATCTGGTATAAATCTTGATCCGGTCAGGATAGGACAATGTTGGCGAAGGGGTGATCTCGGAAATATCCGAAGTCAGCGAGTCTGGAATTTGAGCCAATGCCGTGCACAGCTTACCTAGATTAGGATCATCGGACTCCCACCCCGTCAGAATCGGCTTCTCCATCGGCATAGTCCCGTTCTTCATTTCGATAACCGTTCCATTCGCCAAGAACCCCTTGAGCGAGCCATCCGAAGTTAATTGATAAGCGGCCAGAGGGTATTCTTTGATCGTGATCGTTATTGATCCGGGGAACGACTTCTTAACCGTAGCCGTCTCGACTGATGAAAGCTTGGCGAGCCTTGCTTCAATCTTGTCAGAGCTTGTCCCGAAGAAGGGCTCACCAATCTCAAGACCGCTGATACTCAGCATCTCTTTCTCCGTCGCAAATATATTGCCTTGAAACTTAATGTCCGAGATTTTACTTAATGAGGAGCGAAAAAAAAGGACGCATAGTATGGCAATAAATAAAAAAATGAGAATCACCATAATTTTACGGCTGCTTTTCTTTTTCGATGTTGGCTCCTTAAGAATAGGCACATTTACTTTTAATATCATATTTTCTTTCTCCGCAAAATACTATTCTTAATATAAACATAATTTCGATACTACCATAAGCGCATGTTCCAAAAGTACGACACTTTCAATTACTTGTTCAAAGACCAGTTTCCAGCACTAAAGCCTTATATCCCCTCCACGGGAGGGGAATCCAGGCACCAAATCTTTTAAGCTAGGTCCAATTGTTTCAGCGCGGTATTTTCCCGGCGCATAACGCCCCCCAGCCGCCCAAACATCTGCTCAATGTGTTCGTATCCACGATCGATATGATGAATCTGTTCCACGACTGTCCTGCCCTGAGCGGCAAGACCGGCAATGACCAATGCGGCACCTGCCCGCAAATCAGTCGCTTCTACTGTCGCTCCGTATAATCTAGGTACACCGCGTATGAAGGCCGTATTCAAATCAACCGAAATATCGGCTCCCATCCGCGCCAATTCATCGACATGCCTGAGCCTGCCTTCGAAGACCGTCTCTTTCATCAGGCTAAGCCCATCCGCAAGAGACAGCAGCACCATCACCTGGGACTGAAGATCAGTCGGAAAAGAAGGATAGGGAGAAGTAATAATCTTCTCAACCGCTTTGGGCCTTCCATTGCTGCTCACGGATATTATATCATTATCTGCACCTATTTGAACACCAGAGCGGCGTAGCACATGGATCAGAGACGTTAGATGAGCAGGATTGCTATGTGTCACCGTTATGCTTCCCCGTGTTGCCGCCGCCGCGATTAACGCGGTTCCTGCGACAATCCGGTCAGGAATAATCTCATACTCGCAGGGCTCGAGGGAAGCTACCCCCTGAATCGTTATCGTATCTGTTCCGGCGCCGATAATGTTAGCCCCCATCATATTCAAGAAGCGCTGCAGATCCTGAATTTCAGGCTCACGTGCAGCATTGGTAATAACGGTTGTTCCTTCAGCAAGCACAGCGGCCATCATAATATTCTCCGTCGCCCCGACGCTGGGAAAGTCCAGATGAATATCATTGCCAATCAGCCTGGTGGCCCTGCACCATATTTGATGATCATTCTCTTCAATTTTTGCTCCGAGCGCCGCAAGCCCCCGTAAATGCAAATCTATCTTTCTTTCCCCGATCGCACAACCACCCGGCTGATAGATGCAAACCTCTCCGAACCGAGCCAGCAAAGGACCCATGAGGAAAATAGACGATCTCATTTGCTTCATCAAGTCCTCCGGCACATGGCTAGAATTGGCTCCACTAGTGTCAAGGTTGATGGTATCACCTTGCTGAACTGCTACACATCCCAGTCGGCTCAGTATGCCGAGCATCACGTCAATATCGAGCAGACAAGGGACATTGCGAAGCTGCACCTGGCCCTCACACATCAGGCTTGCAGCCATTATAGGCAGTGCGGCATTTTTCGCTCCATGGATACGTATGGATCCCGACAAGGGCCTCCCGCCTTCGATCACCAATTTGTCCAATGTATCACCTCCGAGTTTACCGTTCGCCCACGAAGAATACCTCAGGCACCAAATGAACCCCATATTTCGAGGCGATGGTGTTCTTAATCTGCTCCATAAGCGAAAGAACGTCCTCTGCTGTTGCTTGCCCGGTATTGATGATGAAATTGGCATGCAGCCTAGATACTTCGGCCCCGCCTACCCGCATTCCTTTTAATCCCGCCTCCTCAATCAGCCTAGCGGAATAATCACCCGGCGGATTGCGGAACACACTGCCCGCGCACGGCTGCTGCAACGGCTGGGTCTTACGGCGACGGTCCTTATATGCAGCCATCGCGGCAGCAATTTCAAGACGGTCACCTTCCTTAAGCTCAAGGCAGGCACGTATGACAATGCCAGGTTGCTCCTGCAATCTAGAATGGCGGTAAGAGAACCTCATATCCTCCGCATTACAGGTAACCAATTCACCTGTCTCCAGAACAATTTCAGCGGATTTGAATATGCGTGACAAATCAGACCCGTGAGCGCCAGCGTTCATGTAGACAGCTCCCCCCACCGTGCCGGGAATGCCTCCTGCGAATTCCAGACCAGTCAAGCCCTGCTTGCCTGCCATAATACTCAATCTGACGAAGGAAGCACCGCCTTCGGCCCAGGCTTCATTGCCATTAAACCGGATCTCTTCGAATTCCTTCCCGAGCTTGATCACCGCGCCGCGGATGCCCTTGTCAGAGACAAGCATATTAGAGCCCTTACCGATCATCATCCAGGGAATTTGCTGCTGATGCAGTGCGGTCATAAGACGTGCCAATTGTTCTGCATTTTCAGGAACGATCAGGGCATCTGCTGGACCCCCAATCTTCCAAGTCGTGTATCTGGACATGGGTTCGTCCGGCAGGATCTCTCCGACATCAAGCTGCGATAATTCCCCCAACCATTGCTGCATCCTATAGTCCCCCTTTGATCCTGCACATAGGCCGACCTTATCGGCAACCCTTTCGTCCCAGGCATATAAATTGCCATGGACACCAGACACTGCCTGCAGCCAAGCTGAACTTGCCAAGAACGCTCCCTCCTGTACGGTCGCATTAAGTGAGTGTTCAAAAAGTCTGGTTTTCAGCACCGAAAAGGTTGGATTAAGTAGGTGGACTTTTTGAACTTTCTTCTAACGATTGTCACGATGTATAGGGTATCTTATGCCTTCCTACCCTAGAGTGTGACAATAGCCCAGATTGCCGCTTACAGGCTCGTCTTAGCTGGCTGCTACATTCGGCCCAAGGATCCTATTCTAGGCTTTTGCTTGTTTGCTGGACAACCTCTTCATCTCGGCCACGATCAACTGTGCCGAATCCGGCTTGCCAAGACCACGCGAAGCGGCAGACATGGCTGTATGCAGGTTGGCATCCTGCATAATTCGCCGGATACCTTCAAACAGCCCTTGGCCGGTAAGATCCGGCTCCAGGATCACTTCGGCCGCACCGGCTTTCTCCAATGATCTGGCATTCTTCTCCTGATGGTTGTTCGTCACATTCGGCGAAGGGATCAGAATGGAAGGTAAGCCGAGCGAAGTGATCTCAGCCAGGAAGGAAGCCCCGGCTCGGTTAACGATCAAGGAGGTTGCTGCAAGCACCTCAGGCATATTGTGAACATAAGGGAGAATCAGTAAATTACCAGGCAGACCGCCCAGCTTGCTCTCAATCGATTTCAGCGTTGGTTCGTAATAGTTATTACCTGTTACATAGACGAAGGTGATGTCCGGCAAATTATTCAATTCCGTAGCCATTTGCACCATCGCCTCATTGATAGCTCTCGCCCCTTGACTACCGCCAACAAGCACCACAATTGGACGGTCCTTGGACACGCCCAATGATTCATATCCTTTATTCTTATTCGCTGATACGACCGTAGTCGCACGTGGATTTCCTGTATAGATTACATGCTTGCTTCCTGGGAACAAGGACATCGATTCATCGAAGCTTACTGCAACGGTATCTACATACTTGCTCAAAAAGCGATTCGTTAATCCTGGAACTGCATTCTGCTCGTGGATCATTGACGGAATGCCCAGCTTCGCGGCCGCATATACGACCGGACCGCATACATATCCACCTGTACCGATCACAACGTCCGGTTTGAACTCACGCAGCATCTGCTTGGATTGTTGAACCCCTTTTAGGAAGCGCATGACTGTCTTCACATTTTCAAAAGATAATTTACGGCGAAAGCCCGTGATCTCAATCGACTTAAAAGCGATATCCGCCTTCGGTACGATCGAACTCTCCAAACCTTTCTGTCCACCGATATATAGAAATTCAGAGTTAGGCTCCTCTAGAGCACATTGATTAGCAACGGCAAGTGCCGGGTAGATATGTCCTCCCGTACCACCGCCGGTCAATACGACGCGCATACCTTCACCTCGCAAAACGGGATAAATTAAGTAAAATGCCTAGAGCTGTAAGCATTAAGGTCAACGATGAGCCACCGTAGCTTATCAGCGGCAAAGTGATGCCTGTAACTGGCATAAGGCCGATTACTACACCGATATTAATAACAACCTGAACCCCTACCATACCAACGATCCCGACCGCAAGCAAACTTCCAAACGCATCATCAATCGTCATCGCGACTCTCATACCACGCCAGATTAGGATCAGGAATAACATCAGAACGAGCAATCCACCGATGAAGCCAAGCTCCTCCGCTAAGATCGAAAATATAAAGTCCGTCTGGGGCTCCGGTACATAGCTATATTTCTGTCTGCTCATCCCCAGTCCCAAGCCAGCTAGGCCGCCGGGACCAATCGCGTACAGGGACTGAATAATCTGATAACCCGCACCCAGAGGATCGGACCATGGATCAAGAAATGCCGTAATTCTCGCCAAGCGGTAAGGTGCGGCCAGAATAAGTCCGACAAAGCCGATAGCACCCACGGCTGCTAGTCCAGCCAGGTGCTTGATTCTCGCACCAGCCGTAAATACGATCAACATCGAGGCTCCCAGCATTACTGTACCGGTACCCAGATCCGGCTGTAGCATAATCGTGCCAAAGGCTAGACCAATGATGCCGAGCGGAGGCAGCAGGCCTCTCGTAAAATGAGTGATTCTATAATCCTCCTTACTGAGCCAATAGGACAGAAAGAGAATCATGCCAAGCTTCATAAATTCAGAGGGCTGAATACCGAACGAGCTAATGCCTAGCCAGCTTCTCGCTCCGCCCCTAACTACGCCAATTCCCGGAATCAATACGATGACCAGCAGGGCGAAGCAGACGATCAGCCCTATTTTTGCATATCTCTTCAACAAGCGATAATCAAAGTTCATCGTAAAGAACATGGCCACCAGGCCAAGAACAGCAAATAAAGCCTGACGCTTCACAAAATAAAAGGGATCTCCGTAATCATGAAAACCGAGCACAGAGCCCGCGCTATATACCATTACAATTCCGATCGTCAGCAGGGACAAAATACTGGCTAGTAGCCAGAAATCCGGCGCCTTTCGGCTCTTATTCATCGTGGCAGCCACCTTTTTAAGGAAAGTAGGGGCTTTTCCACCCCCCTACTTAAAGGGTATGCACCGCCTCTTTAAAAATGCGTCCACGCTCTTCATAGGAACTGAACATATCCCAGCTTGCACAAGCCGGAGATAGTAAGACAATATCTCCAGGGCTAGCGAGTTCTGCAGCCTGCAAGATCGCCTTCCTTAGCGTGGAGGCGGCACTGTCAACATTATCGACAATGACGATATCGGTTAGACCTGCAAGCTGTGCGACCTTGGCGATTTTCTCCTTCGTCTGTCCAAGCGCAACCACCGCTTTCACTTTCTTCTCGAAGGCCGGCAGCAGCTCCATGTAATCAGAGCCACGATCTAGCCCTCCTGCGATCAATACGATTGGTTTGTTCAGAGCCCCAAGCGCATTGATCGTTGCTTTGCCATTCGTCGCTTTGGAGTTATTGTAATAGGCTACCTTATGCTTCACTTCCACAAATTCGAGCCGATGCTCCACCCCTTTGAATGTACGCAAAGGCTCAGTAAGCCGCTCGGACTCCGCACCTGCCGCTATGGAAGCGGCGATCGCAGCCATTGCGTTCCCCACATTGAAGCGGCCGAGCAGGCCGATTTCTTCCACTGTAATAATCGGCTTGATATGTCCGTCCTTATCGCGATATACAACAGTTCGCTCCAATTCATCATCGACTTCGGAAATATAGGACGGCGTAACGAATACACCCTCGATTCTTAATTCCTCTGTCATCGAGAATGGAATTAATCTCGCCTTCAAGTGAGGGACTAACTCGCGGCAGACGGGGTCATCCCAGTTTACGACAGCGATGTCGTCCGCTGTCTGATTGGCGAACAGCTTCGTCTTGGAAGCGACATAATCCTCCATTGAGCCATGATAATCCAGATGCGTCTCGGCAACATTAAGCAGCACAGCCACTTTGGGCTTAAAGTCTTTGGTGCCCTTTAGCTGGAAGCTGCTGAGCTCAGCTACAAGCCAATTCTCTTCCACGGACTGCTCGGCAGCTTCACAGAGCGGTGTACCGATATTTCCCGCAACAATCGGATTAAGTCCGGCAGCATTCAACATATTGCCGATCCAAGTAGTTGTCGTCGTCTTCCCATTCGAACCGGTAATGCCGATGATCGGTGCTTGACTTAGATGATAGGCCACCTCTACCTCAGTTACAACATCGATGCCGAGCTCCAGCGCCTGAACGACAGGTGGAGCGCTGTACGGGATGCCCGGGTTCTTCACCACAAGTTCTACAGACGAAGAAATAAGTCCGTCCGGATGTCCTCCGCATACAACAGAAATTCCCAAAGCCTCTAGTTCAGAAGCTTCGGGACTCTCTTCTCGCGTCTTCCTATCATTTACTGTAACTAGGGCTCCATAATGATGAAGGCTCTTGGCAACCTGTACACCGCTTTTTGCTAAACCGAGGACGACAACTTGTCGTCCCCGATACTGTTCTGGATGATTCATCTCTACAACCCCTTGTTCAAATAAAGTCCAACGACAGCTAGCACGAGGCCGACCGCCCAAAATGTCGTAACAACACGCCATTCCGACCAACCTGACAGCTCGAAATGGTGATGTATCGGGCTCATTTTAAAAATTCTTTTGCCGCGTGTCTTGAAAGAGATTACCTGCAATACGACCGACAGCATCTCAATAACGAAAACGCCGCCGATGACTAAAAATAGCAGTTCACTCTTCGTTACGATCGCAATTCCGGCAATCGCCCCGCCGATGCCAAGCGAACCAGTATCGCCCATAAACACCTTGGCCGGGTGCGCGTTGAACACTAGAAATCCAATCACCGCCCCGATCATAGCCGCCGCGCAGACTGCTGCTACCATGGAAGTAGCCTGCATGGCGATAATTGCATACGCGCCGAAGGCAATGCCGCTAACACCGGACAGAAGGCCATCGAGGCCATCTGTGAAATTGACCGCATTGCTGATCGCCAGCATCATCAGAATAATAAAGGGATAATAGAACCAAGGTCCTAAATCGAAGGCGAAGTCCGTTCCTGGAATGCCAATCGCTGTGCTATGTCCTTCCGATATAAGCAATGCTGTAATAATACCGGCGAATAGTAGTTGACCAAATAGTTTCTGCTTAGGTGTCAGTCCCAGGGATCGTTTGAATACAATTTTAATGTAATCATCAAGAAACCCTACCAGCCCAAAGCCCAGAGTAGCTACCAGCAAGACATAGAAGTCTGTGTTCACTACCGAGAATTTCAAATATGCGATCGTAAAAGCTAATATAATGACAACTCCGCCCATTGTAGGCGTGCCTGCTTTCTTCTGATGACTCTGCGGCCCTTCTACGCGAATTTGCTGACCGAATTTCATCCGTCGCAATAAAGGGATTAATAGAGGGGCTGATATGACAGCCAAAATGAAAGATACTCCAATCGTTAATAAGATAAGTCCGTAATCCATGGGATCACCCTCCTCTCGCCGGTAATTATTGATGTAATTTGCTATGTTTGACCGCTTCGACGACTTCTTCAAGCTTCATTCCGCGTGAGGCCTTCACCAGTACAACATCCTTCGGATGAAGTACACTGATTAATTTATGAATAAGCTCGCTTTTATCATCGTATGCATAAATATTGTCCGGAGCGAGGTGTTTCTTCGCCCCTACAGCAATTTCCTTGCCCAGGCGCCCGTACGTAAACAACAAATCCGTATTCTCCGTTGTTAAATACTCTCCCACTTCTTGATGGAACTGCACTTCATCCTCTCCGAGCTCAAGCATATCCCCGAGTACGGCGATTTTGTTCCGATATCCCTTCATCTTGTTCAGCACATTAACCGCTGCTCTCACAGATGTAGGGCTCGCATTATAGGCATCGTTCAGAATAGTAACCCCATTCGCGCCTTCAATGATCTCAATCCGCATCCCAGTTAGCTCCGCATGCTTAAGGCCTTCTTTCATATTGGCCTCCGTTACGCCATAGTGTCTGGCAACCGCAAGTGCTGCAAGGCAATTTACAACATTATGCTCGCCAAGAAGCGGCAGCTCCAGCGGCGTCTCCCCAACGTTCGGGGTGAACATGGTGCCATGCTCCAGGAACATGATTCCGCTCGGATAAATATCATGATTTCCATTTACACCAAAAGTCAGTGTATGCAGCTGCTCCGGTTTTGGTGTATTCGGATCAGCCAGCACCTCGGTAATTAAAGGTTCATCGCCAATGTATATGAACAAGCCGCCCGTCTTCATTCCTGACAGAATCTCTAGCTTGGCGCGGGCAATCTCAAGACGGGAACCGAGTTGCTCCAAATGTGATTCGCCGATATTGGTAACGATGGCCGCCTCCGGTTCAGCGAGCTTTGAAAGAAATTCGATTTCATAGCGGCCGCTCATGCCCATCTCAAGCACAGCTATCTCGGTATCCTCCGGCATATCCAGGATGGTAAGCGGCATCCCAATATGATTGTTATAGTTGCCGCTCGTCTTATGCACTTTATAAGTAGTAGCCAGTAGGGCAAACAACAGGTCCTTAGTCGTCGTCTTCCCGTTGCTGCCGGTAATTCCGACTACCTTAGCGCCTACGGCAGCGAGATAGCTCTTAGCGAGGAGTTGCATCGCTTCAAGGGCGTTGTCGACCAGAACAGCCGGTCCTGGAGGGTTGCCTTTAGCCCGTTCCCATAATGCGGCGCCCGCCCCGCTTGCCAGACTGTCTGCCACGAAGGCGTGTCCGTCGAATCTCTCACCAGATAGAGGCACGAATAGGCAACCCTGCTGAATATGTCTGGAATCAGTAATCACTCCATGAATTATTAAGTTGTTATCATCGGCATTAGCCACCTGTCCACCGCACATGGCGGCAATGTCCGCTAATTTTCTTTTTATCACTTTACTAAACCCCTTATCGCTTCTTTGGCAATGAGACGATCATCAAAATCATGTACTTCCTTACCAATGATCTGATAGGTCTCATGTCCTTTCCCCGCAATCAATACTACATCGTCATGGCTTGCCATTTCAATAGCCTTTTGAATCGCTGCATGGCGGTCTACGATCAGTTCATAACGATCGAGCGGAATATTGTCTTCTATAAGTCCTGCCTCGATATCTTTCAATATCAATACTGGGTCCTCTGTCCGCGGATTATCCGATGTGATAATAACGTGATCTCCGTACTTTGCTGCGATCTTGCCCATGATTGGACGCTTCTTCCGGTCCCGGTCTCCGCCGCAGCCAAACACGCAAATGACCCGGCCTTTGGCAAATTCATTGACCGTGCGCAGTACATTCTCTAGACCGTCAGGAGTATGAGCGTAATCCACGATAACCGTAAAGGATTGGCCCTCGTCTACAGCTTCTACCCGGCCTTCAACCCCCTTGATCGATTCCAGACTCTCCTTGATGCTCTCAAGCGGAATGCCTTCCAATAAAGTTGTTGCGATAGCAGCCAAGGCATTATATACATTGAATTTGCCGACCATACGCAAAGTAATGTCCGCACTGCCGCGGAAAGTCTCTATATGGAAGGTGGTTCCCCGCGCTGTCACAGAGATGTTCGAGGCTTTAACGTCTGCTTGATGGTCTACCCCATACGTAATCGTCTCTGCCGAGGTCAGCTTAGCAAAGTAATCAGAAGCCGCATCATCCACATTCAACACCGCATAACTCCGTTCAGTCGGATCTTGCGGATACTCATTACCAAGACGTGAGAAGAATAATCCCTTTGCTGCCCTGTATGCCTCCATCGTCTCATGATAATCCAGATGGTCCTGGGTCAGGTTAGTAAACACGGCTGTACGGAAATGTGTACCCTTTACCCGGCCCTGTTCAAGCGCATGAGAGGATACCTCCATCACGCAATGAGAAGCGTCTTCTTGTACCATTTCGTGCAGGTAGCGCTGCAAATCCAGCGCTTCCGGAGTCGTCCGCGGCATAGGAACTGCCTTTCCATCAAAGCGGCGCTCGATCGTACCGATCAACCCCGGCTTCATCCCCTGATCCAGCAATATACGCTCAATCAAATAGGTTGTTGTCGTCTTCCCGTTCGTTCCAGTAATACCGATTGCTTTCAAATGATTGCTGGGATAATCAAAAAATATATTACCAAGTACTGCCATGGCGAGACGGCTGTCCTTCACTTTGAGCTGCGGCAGCGGAACCTCTTCCAGGAAGCGCTGTACGACCAGCGCACTAGCCCCCTGCTCAGCTGCCTGCTTCGCATATTGATGGCCGTCAACGGTATGTCCCGGCAGACAAAGGAACAGATCGCCACGATTCACTTGTCTGGAATCAAAGCAGATCCCCTGACAATCTACGTTCTCATCTCCCGAAATTTCCGAAGCTATTAAATAAGTTGCTAAATCTTTAAGCAGCATATGTTACCCCTCCGTCAACATCTTACCGATATTTATAGTATCGCCAAAACAAATTCAATTCAGGATATTATTTCACTGAAATGAGAAGTTGGTGGTACAGTATTCTCCCGTCTACCAATCTCCTTATTGCTAAGGCTACTCATGCTCGTCTTCATGCTCGTGTTCGGCCTCAGCCTCACTTCCCATATAAATGCGGATTGTTGAGCCTTTATCCACTCTTGTACCCGCTTTTGGGGCCTGATTGATGACAACAGAGCCAGCGCCTGATTTCACCAGATTAAAATTCATGTTCATATCTTCATAGATATCCTGCGCCGTGTAGCCGATCAGATCAGGAACCGTAACGACCGGCGTCTCACCGTACTTATACTTCTTCGCAACCTGATCCTTGCGGGGCGGAATATTCAAATAGTCGAGCGCATCGGCAAGGATGTTGCGTACGATTGGCGCTGCTACTACACCACCGAACTGAATTCCCTGCGGATTGTCCACCGCCGTATATACGACGATTTGTGGATCATCCGCTGGCGCGAAGCCGATGAATGACACGATATGCTCATTGGCAGAATAACGTCCGTTTATTACCTTCTGGGCCGTCCCCGTCTTGCCTCCTACGCGATACCCGTCGATGAATGCATTGCCGCCTGTACCGTTCGCTACCACACTCTCAAGCGCGGCCCGTACCTTCTTCGAAGTATCCTCAGAGATCACCTGACGGACGATCTGCGGCTCTGTAACATCAACAACCTGCCCAGTATCCGGATTCGTCCATGATTTGGCCACGTAAGGCTTGAATAGCTTGCCACCGTTAATGGCTGCCGACACAGCGGTGATCTGCTGGATCGGCGTCACCGATACACCTTGGCCAAAGGAGGTTGTTGCCAGCTCCACTGGGCCGACCTGGGACAATTTGAACAGAATCCCAT
Source organism: Paenibacillus lutimineralis (assembly GCF_003991425.1). Lineage (NCBI taxonomy): Bacteria > Bacillati > Bacillota > Bacilli > Caryophanales > Paenibacillaceae > Paenibacillus > Paenibacillus lutimineralis. Next base: position 2,093,507 of record NZ_CP034346.1, on the reverse strand, counting down.
TCTCTTCGCCGCTGAGATCGATACCCGTCTTACTGCCAAAACCGAAATCCTTAATATACTTAAATAAAGTCTCCTTACCCAAGCGCTGACCCAGAGCAACAAACCCAGGGTTACAGGAATTTTCGACGACCTGCAGGAAGGTCTGGCTGCCATGCCCGCCTCTCTTCCAACAGCGAAGCGTAGCCCCGCCTACCTTAGCAAAACCCGGATCAAAGAATTGATCATGCAGCAGATCGACCTTCTGTTCTTCTAGAGCAGCCGCCAGCGTAATAATCTTGAAGGTTGAACCCGGTTCATAGGTCATCCAGATCGGAAGATTCCGGTTATATACCTGAGGATCGACATCTTGATAATTAGCCGGATCAAATCCAGGCCTACCCGCCATACCCAAAATCTCACCCGTCTTCGGGTTCATCGCGATCGTCAACGCAGAATTGGCATTTAGCCTGGCCATCGCTTGATCGAGCTCTCGCTCTATAATGCTCTGAATCGACTTATCAATCGTCAGCTGCAGATTCAGTCCATCCTTGGGCTCTACATAGACCTCTGATGAGCCTGGCATCAATCTTCCGCCAGCATCGGACAGATAAGACACACTGCCATTCATCCCGTTCAGCTCGCTGTCATATTTGCTCTCTAGACCAGTCAATCCTTGATTATATCCTCCGGTGAAGCCCAGAATATGCGCGGCAAGTCCTCCATAAGGATAATATCTTTTATTGTCTTCGGCAACAACAATACCCGGCAGATCCAAATCACGAATTTCTTGTGCCTTTTCCATCGTAATTTTGCGACCCCCGGGCTGTAGCCTGACTATGGATTCTTTCTTAGTGATTACTTTAAGCACGGCTTCCTCGTTCATCCCAAGTAGAGGCGACAGACTGCGCGCCGTTGTCTCCGGCGATTTCACCTGTACAGGGATCGCCATAATTGTAGGAGTCGTTACATTATAAGCGAGCACATTCCCATTGCGATCACTAATCTCGCCGCGCTTCGCGGAATAAGGAATGTTGCGCCGCCAGGAATCCTCTGCCTTCGCCGACAACTCTGCACCCTTACCCAATTGTACATAAGCTAGCCGGGCAACGAGAGCCAGGAACAGCACACATAGCATAAACAGCAGCATGAACAATCTTCTTCTTATCGTAAGCCTGGAGATCTTCATAGAAAATGGCCCCCCTGTTTCATCCTGAGCATAATTGGTTTCATATCATAAATATTCAGGACAAACAGGGGTTAGAACAAGCTATGGGGAAGAACCCGAGCTCTCGCCGGCATTCTCCTCCCCAGCAGCTTCATCGTTCTGCTCATCTTGTCCCGATTCCTCATCTTCCTTGATCAGAGGCTCAAGAACAAGATCAATTCGTCTCTTGCCATTCTCCTTGGTTAGGGTCTGAGAGACAACATAGCCTTCTCCTTCAATGTTTACTTCCACGCCTATAGCAGAGAGCAACTCCATAGCATCACGCAAGGACTGGCCTTTCAGATTCGGGATGTTCACTTTATCCCCTTCTTCTGACAGTAAATACATATGTTGCCCCGTCTTCAATACAGATCCAGTCTTTGGAAATTGCGAGACAATCTTCGTTCCTTTACCAAGCGTTGCATAGTTGATGCCTAGACCAGCAAGTTTATTCTTGGCTTCCTGGACTGACAAGCCTTTTAAATCAGGAGCCTTGATACCGTTATTCGCAATATCCGACGTAGTCTTGTTATCAAATTTCTTAGGCACGCCTAAATACTGCAATGTCTGATTCATAATTTTCTTAAAAATAGGCCCAGCCGCCGTTCCTCCGCCCAGATCAGAATCCTGCGGCTCATCGATAAGCACCAGCATCGCTATTTTCGGATCATCAACCGGCGCATATCCGATAAAGGATAGAACCTGCTTCTTGTAATCATATTTTCCGTTGATAACCTTCACTGCAGTACCGGTCTTGCCGGCAATCCGATACCCATCGATGTAAGCATGACGTCCACTTCCGATCTTCAAATCCGAGACAACCTGCTCTAAATATTCACCTGTCTTCTTCGCACTTTCCTGGGAAATAACTTGTTTGACAACCTCTGGCTTCGTAACGGTTGTCTCACCCGTCAGGGGATCCGTAATCGACTTGACGATATGCGGTGTCATCAGCTTTCCTCCGTTAGCAATTGCCGCAACTGCAGCCACCTGCTGCAAAGGAGTAACCAGCAATTTACCGTGGCCATAAGTCATCGCCGCATAGTCTGCCTGCTGCTCCGGCGATACGACGCCCTTCGCCTCTCCTGGAAGCTCTATTCCTGTAGCTTGTCCGAAGCCGAAATTATCAACATACTGTTTCATCAGATCTGGACCTAGCATTTCATAACCAAGCTTGACGAAAGCAACGTTACTAGAACGCTTAACCCCCTCCAAATATGAGATGCTGCCCCAGCCTGAGCGCCTGATGTCATGGATCGTCTGACCAGGCACACGAATGCTGCCTGTCATATAGTAACCTTTCGGATTGAACAGACCTTCCTGTACCGTAGCCGCCAAAGTTACAATCTTAAAGGTTGAGCCCGGTTCATAGACCGACTTGATCGCATGGTTGTAGAAGTTCTTCTGGTCCACATCTACCCAGTATTCATTGGGATTATAGCTTGGCAAATTCGCCATCCCTAGAATCTCCATCGTCTTCGGATCAGCAGCAATCACTGTCATACTGATAGGCCTCAGTTGGTTGTATGCCTCTATCATCGCGTCTTCAATATAATACTGTATTGTATCGTCAATTGTTAACCGAATATCTTTGCCATCTTTTGCCGGGGTGTAAATTTCGCTCGCTTTTGGGATCTCAATCCCACGGCCATCGCTTTTATATTCAATGGCTCCATCTTGACCCGTCAGTTCTTTATCATAAGCGGCCTCAATCCCGGACACTGCCTTCTCTTCACGATCCGTATAACCAAGTACATGTGCCGCAAGACTATTTTTAGGATAATAGCGTTTGCTTTCCTTCAGCAACAAAATACCTGAATCCGGAATTTTATGTTTTTCCTTCAATTCATCCGAAAATTTCTCTACCTGATCACGAAGTTCCTGATCAATCTTCCATCCTTCATTCCTTACTTCACGTTGGGGATAGAAGCTGCCATTATCTCTCTTGGCATTTACAAGTTTTCTTAATTCACCCTCATCCTTGTTAAGCAGTTGATGTAACCCCTGTACGACCTCCTCCTGCAATTCATATTTATTAATAATTTGCGGATTCACCGCGACAGTATAAGCCGGCGCATCAACAGCCAGTACATCGCCATTCCGGTCCGTAATCGTCCCCCGGGTTGCATTAAGCACCTTCTTCTTAGACCATTGATTTTCGGCATAACTTTGCCAGAAATCACTTTCCACAACCTGTACCCAGAACACTCTGAGCATCAAGACAGCAAAAAAGAGGGTAATGATTCCCCCTATCAGCAGTGTACGAAGCTTTATTCTTTTGATCATAATAAAAACCTCTTAGTACTTAATTTATCGAACAGTTGCGACATCTGATGCCTGGTTCTCCGTTGTAGTCGAATTCGGTACCTGAACGTGAACACCTTCATCTACCGGTTCAACATACCCCAACTTGGCTGCTTCTTCAGGAATTCGTTCCTCCAGTTTCTCCTTTTGGATCGACAGTTCCTTCGCCTGAACATTAATATTTTGAATTTCTGTGTTTAGATTAAAAGCTTGCCTTTTAATGTCATACAATTGCGAATTTTGCCATAGCAGACCACCCATGATGCCGACACAGAACAGAATCGTCACCATATACAGTAGCTTCTCGCGAATGGGAAGCGGTGACCTGCGTGTAACTACCTTAGTTGTCTCGCGGTAGCGCGGATTCTGTCCACGTGCCGCTGTCTTCTCTTTTACTGCTAAATTTCCACGTGTATACGCCATCTCACTTTCCCCCTGCTGTTTCTGCTATGGATTGCAATTTCTCCGCCACGCGCAGCTTCGCTGAACGTGCCCGGGAATTATGCGCCAATTCCTCCTCTGAGGGAACGATTGGCTTCCGGTTTATCAATTTCAACTGACCTTGACCCCCGCATACACACATTGGGAAATCCGGAGGACAAGTGCATTTCTCTACATAACTAGCAAAAATCTGCTTGCAGATCCGGTCCTCCAAGGAGTGGAAGGTAATGACTGAAACCCTGCCACCAGGAGCCAGGCAACGAACTGCCGCATGCAGCCCTTCTTCGAATGCTCCCAGCTCATCATTTACCGCGATACGCAGTGCCTGAAAGCTTCGCTTGGCCGGGTGGCCTCCGGTTCTCCTCGCTGCCGCAGGAATGCCAGCCTTGATTAATTCGACCAGTTCACCCGTCGTCTCAATTGGAGAAGTTTTCCGTTGGTCTACGATAACCTTGGCAATTCTCCTCGAGAATTTCTCTTCGCCGTATTGGAACAGAATCCGTGCAATCTCCTTCTCAGGCCAGTCGTTAATAATATCGCGAGCCGTAAGTGCAGCAGACTGGTCCATCCGCATATCCAGCGGCGCATCAGCGTTATAGCTAAACCCACGTTCTCCTTCATCAAATTGCGGAGAAGATACTCCTAGATCGAACAATATACCGTCTACCTGAGGCAGACCGTCCTGCTTTGGAACAAAATCAAGCTCTAGCAGCTTCTCTTGCAAATGGCGAAAATTACTCTTCACCAAAGTAAGGCGGTCTCGATAGGGAGCAAGCACCTCTTTGGCGTTCTCATGTGCCCAGTCATCCTGATCGAAAGCGATCAGCCTACCGCCTTCACTGAGCTTCGACAATATGACTGAGCTGTGGCCTCCGCCACCCAGCGTACAATCTACATATATACCGCCTGGCTTAATGCTCAGCCCTTCTGTCGCTTCTGCCTTTAATACCGTGATGTGATGGAACAAGACTGCAGCCCTCCAGACTGTTTTAGAGATAGTTCAAAAGTCCACTTTTGATCACGAAGCAGCACTGAAAGTCTATTCGACATCGAATCTTGAATTCACCCGGGCTTTCCGATGCTCACGTACCCAAACGTACGCTCCGCTTCTCAATCCCTAGCTTCATCCAACCTTCTCGGTGCTGAAAACTGGACTTTTTGAACATCTCATTAGTAGATAAAATACTTAAATTAATTAAAATACTTAAAATACTCATTGAATTCCTTACAGGTCGAAATTGAAGTCGACCAGTTTCTCTGCGATCTCATTAAAAGACTCTTCCGACTGCTCGAAGTACTGTTCCCATGTCGAACGGCTCCAAATTTCAACGCGATTCGACACACCCAGCACAACGCATTCCTTCTCCAGCTTCGCATACTGCCTTAGGTTGCTAGGTAGGTTTACCCTTCCCTGTTTATCCCATTCACATTCGGTAGCTCCAGAGAAGAAGAAACGAGTAAACGCACGAGCATCGGATTTCATTAGTGGTAAAGTCTTGAGCTTCTGCTCCAGCAATTCCCACTCGGTTGCGGGATACACAAAGAGACATTGATCAAGACCGCGGGTAACGACAAAAGAGGTTCCCAAAAGATCACGAAACTTAGCCGGAATGATAATACGGCCCTTCTCATCAATGCTATGTTGGAATTCCCCCATAAACATCGGCTTCGTTCACCCCTAACCTCTTTCCCCCACATTACACCACTTTACACCACAATGATGGTTATATTCAACATATTAAGGGAAATTCCTGCTAAAAATAAAAAAAATATTTGGAAAATCAATTTAAAAAAGCGGACTTTTTGAACAACCTCTTTAAGAAAATGGTCAAAAAAAAAGAGCAAGCCTCAAGGTTACCAACCTCGAAGCCTGCATTCTTGGGAAAATCGATCATTTTTTCAGCATATTGCTTAGCAACATCTTGTAAAAATAGATCCTCAAATGGCTTGGCTTAATGCTCCTGCCAGCTATCTAGATAAGTACGCTGCTCATCTGTCAGAGAATCGATGTTAACCCCGAGGCTCTCTAACTTGAAGCGGGCGACCTGTTCATCCAACTCATACGGCACATTAACTACCGTCTTGCCGATTTGCTCGTACTGCTCATTCACATATTTGAGTGATAAAGCCTGCAGAGCAAAGGTCATATCCATAATTTCCGCCGGATGTCCATCTCCTGCTGCGAGGTTGACTAATCGCCCCTCCGCAAGGACGTAAACTTTGCGACCATCCTTCAATTGATATTCCTCAATGTTGCGACGCACGGTTCTGATCGAAGTGGAACGCGCCGCTAGCTCCGGCTTGTTCACTTCCACATCGAAATGTCCAGCATTGGACAGGATCGCTCCATCCTTCATTACATCGTAATGTTCGCCGCGAATCACGTCACGGTTACCCGTTACAGTCACGAAGAAGTCACCAATCTTGGCCGCCTCTGTCATCGGCATCACTCGGAATCCGTCCATATGGGCTTCTACTGCTCTGATCGCATCTACTTCAGTGACAATTACGCTCGCTCCAAGTCCCTTGGCACGCATCGCCACGCCCTTACCACACCAGCCATAGCCAACGACGACGACCGTCTTGCCGGCTACGACCAGATTGGTCGTCCGGTTGATGCCATCCCATACAGATTGGCCTGTTCCGTAGCGGTTATCGAATAAGTATTTACAATAAGCATCATTGACAGCGACCATTGGAAATTTCAAATGTCCTTCCTTATCCATCGCTTTCAAACGCAAAATGCCCGTCGTCGTCTCCTCCGCACCACCACGTATGTTCTCAAGCAAGTCGGGACGCTCCGAATGAAGGATGGTCACGAGGTCTCCACCGTCATCGATGATCAAGTCCGGCTTCGTCTCTAGAGCACGGATCAACAATTGTTTATACTCTGCGGGTTCTGGATTGTATTTGGCATACACCGTAATACCATCCTCTACAAGTGCAGCACACACATCGTCCTGTGTAGAGAGCGGGTTGCTGCCTGTAATCGTCACTTCTGCACCGCCAGCCTGCACCACTTTAGCCAAATAAGCGGTCTTCGCCTCAAGATGAAGAGATATTGACACCTTTAGACCCTTGAATGGCTGTTCTGCTTCAAACTGCTTACGAATCCGTGAAAGCACAGGCATATGAGCCTGGGCCCAATCGATCTTCAAATGGCCTTCATGAGCAAGCTGCAAATCTTTAATAATGCTGTTCTCAACTGCTTTATTCATACCATTTCCTCCTCGGCTACTAGTCTCTCAAACAATTCATCTGTTCGCACACTATAAGTAAATGATACGATGATCCCCAGAAATATCATAAGGAATTTCCAAAAGGTGATCGATCCAGTCATTTCCGTAACGGTTCAAATAGTAGAAAATATTATAGACTCGCTCCTGGGGCTTATGTTGTGGAAAGAGCGATAATTCGATTCGATCGAAATGCCGAAGCCCCGCTGAGTTTGCCTTGCCAAGCGCATCCTTGGCCCGTCCACGCAAATATTCCATCTGCTCAACGATCTTCTCCCGATTGGCGGCGCCCAACTTAAGTAATCCCGCTTGAATTCCCCCAAGTTGTTCGATCAACGGATCGTACATATCCGTAAAGGCAGCCTTGATCTGTTCAAAGCGATCATCCAGATGCAAGGAATCCTGCTCAGCCAACCAATTCTCTCTCTTCTGCGCAAAGACATCATGATCGCTTATATCAGCCCAGCTCAAATTGTATTTATCCATATGCTTATGAAGCGTACCTTCTATGACTGTAAAAGACTCCCGGTTAAGCAGCAAAGGCATTCTTAACCCAAACGCCTTAAATGCCGATCCGGTCAGAGCCCAATATGCGATCTCGCCAGTTCCGAGCACCGCGCCAAGCACCGGCAGCAAGCTATCCTGCATCAGCGGTCTGGTCAACACATTGTTGCTGAACCGCTCAGGATGTCTATTTAGCTCTGACTTCAGCTCGTCCGCTGTAAAGTGTACTTTTCCTTTACGATCACTAAATCTTCCATCATGCCTAAACAACAGAAGACGTTCTCCTTCATGAATATAGAACAGGTTAGCTCCATCTGCGGCAACGTCAGCCTGTGCCTGATAGCCAAGGGATTGACAGAGATCAGCTGCAGCACGATAAGCTACTCCTAACTGATCATTCTCGTCGATCATTCTCTCAAATATCGGCGACTCAAGCTGTCTCAGAGCCGGATCAGCCGAATCAAGCAGTACCAATCCGTATTTGCCGAACCAGGTTCCCAGCAGCTTGGCAAAAGCATCACTCAATGTAGACGAGCCCTCCGACACTTGGCTAAGCAAATCCATCAGCGCAGGCCTGAACTCGGTATCAGGCAGCAACTGCTCCAACTCGGAGATCGCCTGCTCCCATTCTTCTCTCGCGATTTCATTCATGCTAACAGGTAGACGCTGCTCTGTCTCTCGCGCAACTCTGATCCGTGAAACCGATAAATCCGGAGACAAGACATAGGTATGGTTCACTTCATCCCAATCATGGTCCTCACCTGCAATCCAGAACACTGGAACAACCGGATGATTCAGTTGCTTGGCAGCATGCTGAGCTGCCTTAATAATCGTCGCTGCTTTATAGATTACCAGCAGCGGACCTGTGAACAGGCCGCTCTGCTGCCCACCAACGATTACGGCAGCATCCGGTTTCTCCAAGGCATCCAGAGACTGAGATACGGCCTCATGCGGATTATGTAGCAGGTTATATTCACGCAATCTCTCAACGACTTGCCCGCGCGGAATGCGCAAATGCTCCGATTCATGAAGCCATTCCAGCCTTTCCTGCCAGCTTGCTTCATTCATAGCATCATATTGATATAATTGCTGTACACTCGAAAAATGATTCAGATAAGCCTCTGAGAGCGGTTTATTTAACGTCAGTGGCTCTTGCACAATATTCATCAGGTTATATCCCCCGTTCTACTCTTGATCCCTTAAAAATATATCACAAGCCATTGATAAAGTGCATCCTTCAACCCAAAATAAAACTCCCACCTCGTAATATCAGGTGAGAGTTTTATTCATTTTCATGATTGCTGTTCGATTAACCCTTGTTCGGCATAGAAACAAAATGGCCTTTCGAAACTTCAACAAGCTCGGAGTTCTCCAGATCATACATTCCACCACCGGCAGAAGCACCATTAGCAGATTGAATTGGGCCATTATCACCGTCTTCATGGATAATCCGCTTCTTATTCGCTTCAACCTCAGGGTCCGGAATCGGAATAGCCGATAAGAGCATCTTCGTATAAGGATGGAGCGGATTGGCATACAATTCTTCACTTTCTGCCAACTCTACAATCCGGCCGAGATACATAACGGCAACACGATCACTAATATGCTTAACCATCGACAAGTCATGGGCAATGAACAAGTAGGTGAGTCCAAGACGATCCTGCAGATCTTCCAGCAGGTTAACGACCTGGGCCTGGATCGATACGTCAAGCGCTGAGATCGGCTCATCACAAATAATAAACTTTGGATTTACAGCAAGTGCACGGGCGATCCCAATCCGCTGGCGCTGACCACCGGAGAACTCATGTGGGTAACGGGAAGCGTGGTCTGGGTTAAGCCCAACCATATCAAGCAATTCCTCAACCCGTTTCCTACGTTCTTGACGCGATCCAGCCATATTATGAATATCCAGCGCCTCACCGACAATATCCATAACGGTAAAGCGTGGGTTCAACGATGCATACGGATCTTGGAAGATCATCTGCATATCACGGCGCATCGCTTTCATTTTGCCTGGAGAGAGTGTATTGATGTCAACACCATTGAATTTAACACTGCCCCCCGTTGGTTCATACAGACGTAGGATTGTGCGTCCTGCTGTAGATTTACCACAGCCCGATTCACCAACAAGCCCGAGGGTCTCCCCCTCAGCAATAGAGAAACTGATATCATTAACGGCTTTAAGGACATTTCCTCCGCCGACATGGAAGTACTTCTTAAGACCTTCAACTTCAATCAGGGTTTTCCCCTTACTCATTCGAATGTACCTCCTTAGCCATTGGATGCAGATCCCAGCACCGTGCATGGTGTGTATCGCTAAATACAGTTGATTCCGGATCGATACGTTCACAGATCTTCATTGCCTTGTCGCAGCGGGCTGCAAAAGGACAACCGATCGGAGGCTTAATCAAATCCGGCGGCGTTCCGACAATTGGAATAAGCGGCTCGCCCTTCTTCTGGTCAAGACGCGGCATCGATCTGAGCAAGCCTTTGGTATAAGGATGCTGAGGATTTTTGAAAATCTCCCATTTCGTTCCCGTCTCTACTACTTCACCAGCATACATTACGATAACGCGATCGCACATTCCGGCAACAACACCAAGATCGTGCGTAATTAGAATGATCGAAGTACCAAGATGCTCCTGCATTTCCTTCATAACATCCATAATCTGTGCCTGAATGGTAACGTCAAGCGCTGTTGTCGGTTCGTCGGCAATCAGCAGTGACGGACGGCAAGCCAGGGCGATGGCAATCATCGCACGTTGACGCATACCGCCGGAAAATTCATGAGGATATTGATTAAAACGGGCTTCGGCATTTTTAATACCGACCAGCTTAAGCATCTCAATCGCCTGCTTCTTCGCCTTACCCGCTGACATTTTCTGATGTTTAATGAGTACTTCAGTAATTTGCTTACCTATACGAATCGTAGGATTTAAGGAGGTCATCGGGTCTTGGAATATCATGCCAATATCTTTACCGCGAATAGCTTCCATTTGCTTATTACTTTTCTTCAAAATATCTTGTCCCTGGAACAAGATTTCACCTTGCTTAATGATTGACGGAGGGGACGGAATCAGGCGCATGATCGTTTGGGCCGTTACGCTCTTACCACTTCCGGATTCACCGACAATCGCAACCGTTTCCCCTTTTCCTACTTCAAAGTTCATACCGCGGACAGCTTTTACTTCGCCGCCCTTAACTGAGAAGGAGACATGCAAATCTTTGACTTGTAAAATCGGCTCCATCATTCCACCTCCTAGTTTTTCAGATTTGGATCCAGCGCATCACGAAGGCCATCGCCAAGGATGTTAAACGACAGCATGATCAAGCTGATCAGAGCCGCCGGGAACAACATGCGCCAAGGATAATACAACCAACCGGTCAATGCGTCGTTGATCATCGAACCAAGCGATGCAACCGGCGACTGAACACCGAGACCAAGGAAGCTCAGAAACGCTTCCGCAAAGATCGCATTCGGTACAGAAAGAGTAACCGTAACGATGATTGGGCCAAGTGCGTTCGGTAATAAGTGACGGAACAACAAACGTCCCGATCCTGCACCCATCGAACGCGATGCAAGTACAAATTCACGATTTTTAAGCTGCATAATTTCACCGCGAACAATCCAGGACATGTTAATCCAGCCGGTAATCGTCAATGCGATGATAATTGTAACAAGACTCGGCTCCATAACTACCAGTAACAGAATTGTTACTAGCAAGTAAGGAATAGCATATAGAATTTCGGAGAACTTGTTCATAATTGTATCTACACGTCCGCCAAAGAAACCCATAATACCGCCATATATAACACCGACAAAAAGGTCAATCAGAGCCGCTACCAAACCGACAATCAATGAGATGCGCGCACCTGACCAAGTACGCACGAACATATCTCGACCAAAATCATCAGTTCCGAACCAATGCTCTGCATTCGGTTTCAAATTCGTATTTAATAGATCATTCGAAAAATAATTAAATTTTGAAATCATTGGACCGATAATAGACATAATTACGATTAGAATTAGAATGACCAATGCAGTCATTGCCATTTTATTAGCAAGCAATCTTTGCCAAGCGTCCTTCAACGCGGAAACACTTTCCCGCTGTATCACTTCAGACTGTTTCTCGTCCGCACCAATTCTAGTAAAATCGTCTGCTGTCAAATCTTTTGGTGCTGGCATCACTTTCATTTGTTGATTTGCATCCAACGATTAGCCCTCCTTCCTAGCGCCAAGCTTGATTCGCGGATCGATAAATCCGTAAGCAATATCAGTAATTAACCGAGCGATCATTAATAACACACCGTAGAATATCGTAATCCCCATGATCACCGGATAGTCACGACCTGTAATAGCTAGTACGAACTGTTTACCGATACCACCGATACCGAAGACCTGCTCAATAACAACCGAACCGGTAACGATATTTGCGGTCATTGGCCCCATGTAAGTAACAATCGGCATAATCCCGTTACGAACTACATGGCGGAACAAAATAGCAAACCAATTTAAGCCTTTAGCCTTAGCTGTCTTGATGTAGTCCGCATGCAAGACTTCCAGCATACTCGACCTTGTCAGACGGGCTATAAAGGCTATAGGCTGCGCTGAAAGTGCCGCTACAGGTAGTACATAGTACATTGGCCCTTTGAATCCCATCGTAGGGAGCCAATGCAATTTGGAAGCAAACACAAATTGCAACAATGATGCGAGTACGAAGCTTGGAACCGCGATTCCTAGGACCGCTAATACCATCGTCACATTATCAATAACTTTCCGGTGATAGAGAGCAGCCAGAAGTCCGAGCACCACTCCGACAATGACGGATACGACAATTGCGACAAGTCCCAGCTTAAGTGAAGCGGAGAAGGTTTGACCAATGATGCCCGATACCTCTTGGTTAAGCTTCTTCATTGAAATCCCCAAATCACCTTGAACGATATTTCCAAGATACCTCGTGTACTGTTCGAAAACGGGTTTGTCCAAACCATATTGTTCCATGAGACGCAATCTGATCTCCTCTGGAACTTTCTTTTCCGACATGAAAGGATCACCCGGTATTGCTTTCATAAGAAAGAAGGTGGCGGAGATTAAGATGAATAGCGAAACCAATGTGTAGAATAGTTTGTTAGCAATGTAGCGCACCATACCCGTTAACACCTCCTCTTATAATTTTCGACAAAAAACGATATAAATCGATTTTAGGGCAAACCTTTTCATTTGTCTATTCGATAAATTTTCAAATGACCACATAACTTGGAAGAAAGTTGCAAAAAAAAGGGGATATATATGGAATACCACATATATATCCCAAACTTACTATTCAATTATTCGACATTTGTGTATTTTTACCGACAATTTACTATTCAGTCAGGTAGGCCCGAGTGAAGTCCACCGCACCGCTGTAGTCAACAACTACACCTTTAAGGTTTGGCTTCACAAGCGATACATTCGTGTAATAGTAGATCGGCATATAAGCCATATCTTCTTTAATGAAGGTTTCTTCCGCTTTCGAGAAGTATTCGTCACGTTTCTTCAAGTCAGATTCTGCTCTAGCGTCTTTAAGCAACTTGTCATACTCAGGATTAGAGTAGCCCAAATCGTTGTTGCCAGCGCCAGTCATCCACAGATCCATAAATGTCATCGGATCGTTGTAGTCAGCAGACCATCCGCTACGAGCGATTTGATAGTCAAGGTTTTGACGATTCTTCAAGAATACGCCCCACTCTTGGTTCTGAATCTTAACGTCTACACCAAGATTTCTCTTCCACATGTCAACAATAGCAGTAGCGACTTTCTTGTGTCCTTCACCGTTGTTGTGGATTACAGTGATTTCAGGCAGCTTCGTGTATCCTTCTTCCTTCATACCCTCTTCCAACAACTTCTTAGCTTCATCAACGTTCTCTTGGAAGTACTCTTTATCGCTGTGCTCAGTACGGAATTCACCTTCTGCACCCATGATACCTTCCGGTACAACACCGTATGCAGGAATTTGTCCGCCCATCGTAATTTTGTCTACGATCGCTTGACGCTCGATAGCCATTGAGAATGCTTTACGAATCTTAACATTCTGGAATGGTTCTGCTTTGGAGTTAAATTGATAGTAGTAGGTACCAGCGATACCTTTTACATTATATTCATCAGCCAATTCCTTTTGAACGATTGGAATTTGGTCGGATGGGATTTCACCGTTAGGTCCGCCCGCACGGTCAAGTTCGCCGTTACGGTAGGATTCGAGCTCAGTAGCGCCGCTTTCTACCAAAGACATTGTAATTTTGTTCAATTTGATGTTGTCTTTATCCCAGTATTGATCGTTCTTCGTTACTTCAAGAGCCTGACCGGTTGTCCAAGTGGTCAACGTAAATGGTCCGTTAACGATCATTTTCTTAGGATCAGTAGCCCATTTTGCATCATCCTTAACGGATTGATGAACCGGGTAGAACGTATAAAATGAAGTCAGACCGAGGAAATATGGAGTTGGGTTGACCAATTCCACGTCCAAGGTATAGTCATCAGTAGCCTTTACGCCAACTTCGTTGAAATCCTTAATTTCACCCTTGTTGTACTCTTCAGCATTCTTGATATAGTACAATTGAGTAGCATAAGGTGCAGCTGGTTGTGTATTTGGGCTAAGCACGCGTTCCCAAGCAAATACGAAATCTTTTGCTGTTACAGGGTCGCCGTTGCTCCACTTAGCATCTTTGCGAAGATGGAAAGTATATTTAGTTCCGTCAACCTCCCAAGATTCAGCAGCGCCTGGAGCTTCTTTACCATCAGCATCAAAGCGCACAAGACCTTCGTACATCATCTTGAGCACTGTGTTAGCTTGGCTGTCTTGCGCTAGTGCTGGGTCAAATGTTGGCGGTTCTGCGCTCAAATTGATCCTCAGTGTTTGATCAGAAGCTAACTTCACGTCACCTTGATTAGCAGCATTGTTTGCTGCATTGCCGCCGTTTGAAGCACTGTTCTTACTATCGTTCGATCCGCAAGCAGATAGTAGCGTACCGACCGCAAGAACGAGTGTCAAAAGAAGCAATAAACTTTTACTCTTCTTCATCCTTGCTGTGTCCCCCTTAAGTATGTTTGTGGTATATGTTTTAAAATTATACAACCAGCGGTCAAAAAAATCCAACATAAATTTTCTGAAATAGAACACTAGTTAATAAAAACGAAATATTTAATTAACAAAATAGTCAAATATACATTATTGACATTTTAACCCCATTACGCTAGTTATTCGCGATATTTTATTCAATATGTAGTGCCTGCTCTCTTCTCACTTAGCTTGAACTAAATGGCAGAAATATATGTAAAAAAGCTAATGAGAAACAATATAATGTAGACGATCCCTGCTCCGGCGAAAGCGAGGCGCCATACGGCGCGCAGCATTCTACTCACATCGACCTTTCCCTTCAATCTGTTCTGGGCTCCGCCAATCAAACCCACGACAATCAAGAGGATAAGCAGTATTAAATAGAAGCCAAATTGGGAATGAAATACGTTATTGAACAGGATAGAGACAGACAATATAAGGAAAAACGTTGTCACATCCATGGCGAGGAGCAATGAAGCTCTTTTCTCCTTTTTCAAGAAAATACTAATCACATAGACCAGAAAAAATGGAATTATTGGCAATATCGTAAATATAAAAACCGGTCCTAATAGTGCATCCAAGGCAAACCCTCCTCATAAACTGTAATTTTCAGACCTAAAACAAAATTTTATATCCTCATACGCCTGTGGCTTCTAGTCCTCTTACCAAACGCCACACCATTTCATGTCCTGGGGCAGGTATACTGGCAGCCTGAGCCAACTTCACTAACCGTCCATTTATGGAATCAATCTCGGTCGGCGCTCCCTTAAGCACATCGCTTAACATCGATGAGGTATTCCCGGCTGTCGAGCGGCAGACAGATACAATCTGTTCATACATATTAGAAGGAATAGGGATTTGATGCGCTGCATAGATTCGCATTCCTTCCTCACATAACTGCCGAAGCATCACTATGCGTGATTCCGTATCCAGCAGCTCTCCGTTTGGTATTCGCCAAATAGCGGTTAACGGGTTAATCACCGCATTTATAAGCAGTTTCCTATAAATTTCCCTATCGATGTCTTTCGACAAAAAGGCTTCAAATCCTGCCGATTCAAGCATTTTAAGCAAATCTTCTTCCCTGATCTGCTCCTTCCTCTCATCTAAGGAATCATCATTATATAGAAGAAATTCGCTGGGTTGCGGGATACCAATCTGTGTGGTTCCGGCACCCGAGCGGATGACAGAACGGGCGTCGCCGCGTTTTGCTCCTTCTGTCGTTACAGCTACATAGATACTCCTATCCTTGAAGACGCTTTGGAACATCTCGATATGACCAATCCCGTTCTGGAAGCAGACGATCCCCGTCTTAGGGCCGGCAATCCGTCCAACGAATTCAAGCAAGTCATGGTCCACACTTCGCTGCTTGGTCGTGATGAATATCCAATCAGGCCTTTCTTCTTCAGTGATATTCAATGAACCTCCGACTATATCATCTACCGGATGGGCCAAAATCATAGATGGAGCAATACTCATAAGACCGGAATGCGGTTCTTCAACTTGAATTCCTTCTCCTGCCAACAATCGTGCCTGTTCCAATGTCCTCGTCCAGAAGCGAACCCGCGCTCCCCCCGCGGCTAGCTTGCCGCCAAATAACAGTCCAAGAGCCCCCGCTCCAATGATATCTACCTTCACCCGTATCCTTCCTTCCATATAAAGTTGAACTCATCCAAACTCGGCCGCTTATATCCATAAACCATTGGTTCAACTTTAATCATCTACTATTTTTATACCAGACCTGCCCCTATAAATACAAAGCACAATCAACTTCACAAAAAGAAAATCCCGACGCTATTGCGACGGGACCTTCGTTAATTCTATTGATTCTGCTATTCAATTCGTTCTAAATTGCCGTTAGCATCCATCTTGAATCTTGTCTTACTCTCGTCTTCCTCTTCATTAAGAAAGGCAAGTCGTCTGGCCCGGTCCATAATTTGAATCAAAGCTTTATAGTCGTCATTCACGACTCGGTAATCACTCTGAACCTCGTTCACCTGCGCGAACAAGCGTTTATTCTCCCCGCGCAAATGATGCAACTCCTCATCCTTCATACGCAGTTCTTTTTCCAGCATCTTCACGTGACGATTGCTGTCTTGAACCGTATTCTTCCACCCGCGCAAGAAGCGGATGACTGCATCAATGGAGATCGTCTCTTCGGTAACTCCGTCATTTTTGTAGATTCCCTCATCAAGTTCAACCGAGGTCAATGAAGCTACAGCCGGGCTTCCGGCCAGCGATCCCTGTTTCTTCATATAGTTTCTTTTTTGCCGTTGTGCTTTTGCAATTCCTATCGCTGCCTCATATCTCTTACGCACACAACTGTTCCACCTGAAACCGCAAGCAGCCGCGGTTCTACCGATCTTCTCCCCTACTTCTTCAAAGGCAGTCAGTTGGGTACTGCCCTCACGAATATGGCGCAAAGTTACTTCAGCCAGAATCAAATCATCTTCCGCACTCCACGCATCTTGTCTCACTGCTGTCATGCAATATAAACCTCCTAACGACATCCTAAATATACCGTCTCCAGCCTATACCCCGGCAGGCGAATGGGTGAAATAACTTCTTACTCCATTTCTATGCCTCTCATAGAGTTCATAGAATCTATTTGGTATTAAAATGTATTTCCATTTTCAACCTTGTCCATACATATCTTTGCAAAATACAAACGAGTAATGGCACCGCTTATATGGTCCACAATAATAAAAATCACATTTTAGTGGGAATTTGATTCTTTTTAGTGACTTTCCGTTTACACTTGATAAGGTTGCGGGTATAATAAATTGTAGAATTTGGATGAAGCGTATACATAGGAAAGGGGGATTCACGCTTGGCACGCATGTTCCGCGTCCTCGGCTTTTTCACACTCTCCATCGGACTTATGGCTTTTGCCGGGAACCTCATTGAAATGGCTTTGCTATTTTTTATGCAGACCGCATTCTTCATGTTGTTTGGCTACTTGAAGTTCACAGAGAAGACTTATATCTTGTTGTTCTGGGGATATATGATTGTGGCCTTCACAGGATTCAGCTATTGGACGGTTTTCCAAATGGGGCTGCCGTTATAGTCTCCGGCTTGCTTCTTCATTACACAAAGAAGACGATTCGATTTATCGGATCGTCTTCTTTGTTGTTCATATATTATAAACTATGCTGATTCACTTCCTAATTTGCTTCGTAATCATAAGCTGACTTTTTGAACAACCTCATATATTTGCGGTGCTTGTATCATATACATCCTAAGGTATAGGGGTGCTGCCCTCATAACATGATTCAGCGAAGGAGGGGGACGCATTGAATCTGAAGAATCGCTTGCACAGAGCCATTGCTTCGCTATGTATCTTAATCACTCTTGCAACCATTCCTCTGCTGCAGGGCGCTGCCTATGCCGCTCCCATCTCAGAGGAGGACCTGAAGATTATGGAACAGAGCCTATCCATCGTAGAGATCGATCGGGATATCAGTAAAGTTATGCTTCAGCAGCAAGATACCGAGCGAGACACAGTCAAGTTAACGAAACAGATCGCCGATAAGAGTATCCAAATCGAAAGCAGCCGGGAACGTGCCGGTAAAGTGATCGCCGCCTACTATATGGGAGAGCGAGAGACTCTGCTCACCGCGCTACTATCGGTTAACAGCCTAAGCGATTTTTTTACGGTATGGGATTACTACCAGCTAATTTCAGAGCGGAACCAGGACATCCTTAATACATATCAGCAAGAATACATTGGTCTCAGACAAGCAAGAGAGGATCTGGATCAAACCAGCCGGGAACTGGAGAAAATAAAACAACGGTTGCTGCAACAACGAGAACGATTGGTTGCACTTCAGCAAAGTGTGGAAAGTTCCATAAGCTCCAGCGCTGATCCCGAAAAGCTGCGGCAAATGATCCAGGAATTAACAAGCTATTGGCAGAACGTCGGATTGCATGAAGTAAGGCGTTATTTCAAGGCTCTGTCACAGGCAATGGCTAATTTCTCTGATTATTTGAAAGATTACGGGGACAGCCTCGCTTCAATTAAAGGAGGTTATATACTAACCATTCGAGAGAAAGAACTCAATCAATTTCTTAGAAATAAAAATAAGCTGCTAGGCGATATGACGTTCCGGTTCACGGAGCAACGCATGATCGTACAAGGCAGCAAAGAGGGTCTCGAATTATCGATAGAAGGACATTACACGATAGAAAACCAACCGCAAAACGCCCTGATTTTTCATATTGATAAACTTGTATTTAACGGGTTAGAGCTGCCGGATACTACAAGAAATGAGTTGGAAGATGCGTTCGATCTTGGCTTTTATCCGCAGCAGCTCGTTCCCTTTATTGAAGCGACAGAAGCAAAAATCAGCGAGAACGAGCTCACTATTACTTTGAAACTATCGTTAAAATCACGCAATTAGCCCTGATCTCAGGGATTCAGCTCATCCAATTGTTTCACATATTGTTTGGCAGGGATATCGCTATGGAGGAAAGACCATGAGTTCTCCTGCAATTGCTGCATCAGTTCAGGAAGCTTGGCCGTTACTGGCTGAGTGATTCCCTGTCCCTTCACAAATGAAGCTGTTATCCAATCCGGCAGTCCGGATCTCATCGCCTGATAGTACAAAGTTTTGAGTGCAGGCAAATGACCTGTCTTCTCATGCCATTGACGTTGCTGAATTTGCGTAGTCATTGCAGAAATCCATAGTCCTGCTGTATCTCTATTCATAGACCTAGCTGTTACCACGAAACTTCTGCCAGCGATCCACATTTTGTTACCTGATTCGGAAGGATCTGGAAAAAAGACTCTCTTTCCTCGATAAGGATACTTCCTCGCTTCTGTGGAAGGAATAAGCATAATCAAGGCTTCTTGGCGATTACTGCCAATCCACTGATCGTTGCTCTCATCATCACCGATATTTATCATATAAGGCTGGAGCTGCTCCAAGAGTGGAACTGCTTCAGCCAAGCCCTTCTTATTAAAAATAGATTCGGCCGCCTCCTGCTTTCCTTGACCTTTGGCACCCAGTTGCCATAACAATGACATGACCGCATAAGGATCGTTATAATCTAGGCCCAGCAAATAAGCCGGAGAATTAAATTCATTCCAGGCTTCAATCAGCGCATGCCATTCCTCTGATGTCGAAGGGAAGGTATGGCCGATTTCTTTTAACCCCTCAGCATTATATACCCAGACATAAGGATCGGCATCAAGCGGCACGCCCCATACGTAGCCGTTCCACTCATCCTGCGCCAAGGAAGCGCTTAACACTTCGCCAGTCAAAGAACCGGAATAGTAGCTCTCCGTCGGCAGCAAGAATCCACCAGCCGCATATCGGCGAACCCAGACATTGTCCAGTAAGACGACGTCGGGAGATACGCCAAGCTCGAACTGCTGCTGTAAGGAGCCATAATCCTCTCCTGCAGGTACATTGACTAGTTCAACTTCGGTGGAATGCTCCTTCATAAACGCTTCGTTCATCGCCTTTAGTTCATTGAATTCCAACTCCGGCAGGCGAACAGCTACTTTGATCCGACCGTTTTCTCTAACCTTCTCCTGGCTTGGAGGTATTACCGGCTCCGTTGTTCTGTCTTGATCCTTGGGACCTACCATCGTAGACTTCTCGGTCGGTGACAAATTAATCAAGGCGAGCAGCAGAAGTGCAAAAAGTACCCAATGGTTTCTTCGCTTCATACCCGTTATTCCCCTCCAACGTTTCAACCATCAAAACATAGGAATCCAATTCAATCAATCAACTAATCTCTATTGTATCAAACTCCCTAGTACCTTGTCCCTAAATTCTCATAATAAAAAAAACACCGGAATTGTCCGATGTAAATAATTGGTTTTTTAACCTATTTCTATTTGAGAATAAGCAGGCTTCTACAGTAAATCCGCCGCCAACTGGGCTAGCTTGGAGCGCTCTCCTTTCTCAAGCATGATATGTCCGCTTAAGGCTTGCTCTCTGAAGTGTTGAACTAGATAGGTGAGACCGTTGCTAGCTGAATCCAGATAAGGATGATCGATCTGTTCCGGATCGCCGACGAGGACAATTTTGCTGCCTTCGCCAACTCTTGAGACAATCGTCTTCACTTCATGCTGCGAAAGATTCTGCGCTTCGTCAATAATAATGAACTGACCGGGAATGGAGCGACCGCGGATATACGTAAGCGCCTCAACCTGGATACTTCCGAGGCCCATCAGAATTTTATCAATATCACCGGATTTCTTTGTGTTGAACAGATATTCCAAATTATCATAAATCGGCTGCATCCAGGGCCGGAGCTTCTCTTCCTTCTCCCCAGGCAAATAGCCAATATCTTTTCCCATCGGAACAACCGGACGAGCAATCAGTAACTTCTTATACTTATGCTCATCTTCGACCTTCAGTAACCCGGCTGCCAGAGCAAGCAATGTCTTCCCCGTTCCCGCCTTACCTGTAATGGTGACCAGCGGAATGTCATCATTCAGCAGCAATTCGAGAGCCATTCGCTGCTGAGCATTACGGGCACTGATACCCCATACGGGATCATTGCTAAGATATAAAGGCTCAAGTCGGCTGGCATCCTCATTAACTTTGAGAAGCGCTGACTTTCCCCTCCCCATCTCATCCTTCATGATAATAAATTCATGCGAGTATAGAGAATAGGATAATCCAAGCGATTTTACAGGTAATGAACGGAATGTATAAAATTCATCGATGATGGATGGGTGAACCTGTATGGACAAATAACCCGGGTACATTTCACTTGGGTCCACTGTTCGGCCCGTTAGATAATCCTCCGCAATCAAGCCGAGAACATCGGCCTTAATTCTTACCAGCACATCCTTACTGACAATGATGACCGGGCTTGGCTCCGGCTTCTCTGATTCTTCAAGATGATAATTCAGAGCGACCGCCAAAATGCGGTTATCATTGCTGACCTCACCGAACATCTCTTGTACTTTGGCAAAGCTGCGGTGATTCATTTCCACTTTAATGACGCCGCCATGTTCTAGCCCGACCCCATCATGTAAATGTCCTTGCTCCCGCAGGCCATCGAGCAGTCTGGATACTCCGCGTGCATTTCGTCCGATCTCATCTGCATTGCGTTTCTTCGAATCGATTTCCTCCAGCACGACCGCCGGAATCACAACCACATGCTCTTCAAAGGCAAAAATGGCGTTCGGATCATGCAGCAAAACATTCGTATCCAATACAAATATCTTTTTCACGGATATCCCCTCCACCGCAGTCACTACAGCTTCAAATTCGCATGGTATTTCAAAACGAGTTCAAAAAGGTCGGTTTTCAGCACCGAGAAGGTTGGATGAAGCTAGGGACTGAGGAGCGGAGCGTAGGCAATACCTACGTGAGCACCGGAAGGCCCGGGTGAATTCAAGATTCGATGCCGAATAAGCTCTCAGTGTTACTTCGTGATCAAAAGCGGACTTTTTGAACTACCTCTAATACATATTTTTTATTGTCCGGGAAATGTTATAGATACCAAGCTGGAATCATATCTGGCAAGAGATCATTTCCGAAAGGACGGATCAAATCATGCGAATTTGGCTGTGTTTATTATTAACGGCCTCACTGCTAACTAGCTGCCAAACAGCATCTAAAAAGGCATCACCCTCTCAGCAGACTCCATCGGAAAAGACCACCCGGACACAAAATGTTAAGGGACATGGTCCTAAGGGTCTAAGCAATACAACGGGCAAGTCAACACAGAAGCAGAAGCAGAACACAAACGCCACTGCAACTGGCAAAAATGATCAAAGAAGTCGACAAGCCCATTTGGAATCGCTAGCTAAGAAAGTTCCCGGTGTCAAAGGCGCCCACTGCGTCATCATGGGAAAGACGGCTGTCGTAGGTATTGATGTTGACGGGAATCTTGAGCGCGCCCGCGTCGGCGGTATCAAGTACACGGTGGCCGAAGCTCTGCGCAAAGATCCACAAGGTACCGGAGCTATCGTCACGGCCGATATGGACCTTAGCCATCGCATCTCTGAAATTGGCAAGAAGGTTTCCGCAGGACACCCGATCTCTGGCTTTGCGACAGAAATGGCCGATATTATCGGACGAATAGTTCCGCAAATGTCGAGCGACACCCGTCCGCGCGCCAAGAGTGTTCCAACCAAGCAAGGTCACCATCCACCTAAGAAGCAAGAAAAAAGTAAAGTAAAGTCAAAAAATCACACTTCCAGTAATTCTGGCAGTAAATACTAAGTCTGTCCTAGATGAAAAAAAGCCCAGCGAATTAATCGCTAGGCTTTTTTCATTGCAGAAAATACTTGATTGTCCAATTTCTCCATAGCACGCTGATCGTAAACCTTGCTGTAGGTCGGTGCGGACGCAAGCTGGGCGCCATAGAACAGAGCGTTTCGTACAGCATCGATCTTCATGTCGAAACAGCACATTTTGAAGGGAACCCCCTCAAGAGGGTCCTGCGCCACTTCGGCAACACCATTAATTGCATAAATGGTCTCCGCGCCAAACAAAGTTACTGTAATCCTCGGATGAGTCTTCATATTGTTGACAAGCCTTGATCTGTGGTCCACCGCAAAGCGAAGGGTGGAGGGATTCAATGCATAAATCCAGGAGATCGCACTTGAAGTCGGTCCTCCCGTCTCCACATCCACTGTGCTGAGCAGAACGAACATTTCGGACTGGAATGCATTGAACAATGGTTCAGATAATTGTGTAACGAGTTCGGACATTAACGCCAGCCCCCCTGATCATACTTAAAGTACGTGTTCACAAAGTTCGGTTTTCAGCACCGCGAAGGAAGCTGGGGACTAAGAAACCTAATCCCCACTATCTATTTGTATTATACCACGACACAAAACTTGCCTTCAATCGATCACTTGCCCGACTGATTCCCTTGTCCCTCAGATTGCGGCTTCGTTCCGGAAAGCTCGTCCTTTAATGCCTGCTTCGCCTTATTCAGCTCGCTATCATTGATGTAAACATAAGGGCTCTTCCAATCACCCGTAACAGGAATAAAGGTTACATTCTCTTTGGAAATGCTCCAGTAAGCGGCAATTATATTTTTGATCTGCTCTGATTCCAGGTCAGTCGTCATATTATCGCCAATCGACTCAATCGCCTTACCTGCACCGATTACGCCATTTAAAGACTTGGTCTGATCAATCAAGGCATGAAGTACTTCATTCTGCCGCTGATTACGCTCAAAATCATTCGAAGGCTTCGTCTTCGGTTTGCAGTTCGATTTCCGGTAGCGAACGTAATCTAGCGCCTTGTCACCGTTCAGATGCTGGGCGCCCTTCTTCAGATTGATATTAGTACCATCTGCTTTGTCCACATAGCACATATCGGCATCGACGGTTACATCGACTCCGCCTAAAGCATTTACGACATCACGAAAGCCTTGAAAATTAAGCACAGTCGTGTAATCCAGCGGAAGATCCATATACTTGCTAAGCATCGTTTTCATTTCTTCCTTGGCCGATATGCCTGATTTCTTCTCAGCGGCCAGGAACTTAGGATAGAATGAGTTAAGCTTGTTTGTTCTGTAACCCTTCATTTGGAACCTCGTATCTCGAGGTAAAGACACGATCGTAGCCGACTTTGTCTTCGGATTCATGGCAATCACCATAATAACGTCGCTGAGATGGGTCCCGGTCTCTGGGCGGTAATCCGTACCCAATAACAGCATGGCAATGGGTTTGACTTTGGCGGAATTCTCCGCGGCCACTTTGCCTGAAGTCCCCGTCTTATTGATCGTATCATTAAGAGTGAGCATCAAATAACCTGCGACCCCACCCGCTCCAAGCACTGCAACAATAAGAATCGTCAATAATACCTTAAAAAAGGTCTTACCACCAGACTGCTTTCTGGGCTTCTTTGATCCTTTGGCAGGAGACCGCTTGGAACGATCATCCCGAGGTGGCAGGCCTTTGTTGTAAGAACTCATAGAATCAAAACCTTTTCATCTGGATTATGTTGTCACATAGAGTATACGAATGAGAAGGCAATAAAGTTTCCACGTAAAATCTCACGAACTAACGTATACTACTCGCTCTGCTCACCAGCTGCAGGTATAGATTTCTCTTTTTTATTGCGTCGTCCTTCCACAAAATAACGAATACGCACCATCAGCATCAGCACGACGGCAACGAGCAGACATTGAATAATCGGCAGCTTGTCGATCTGAAAAATGAGCAGGAGGAACGAGCCGAATGCCATTAAAATATATAAAATGATCTCCTTCAGAAGCGGTAGCTTCTGCTGGCTACGAAACACCTTGTTGTAAACAAAGATGATAAGCACATAAATCAAAATATACGAAATGACCGGGTTTTCCGCGAACCAAGCCTGCAAGGCCAGCCCCTCCTTCGCTTTACATCAAAATGAATATATTCCCATTATAGATTAGCTTCGGACATTTTGCGATGTTTTTCAGCTCTTTCACGTTCGCCTTTATTCAAAACCTTCTTACGAAGACGAATCGATTTCGGCGTAATTTCGCAATATTCATCATCATTCAAATATTCTAAAGCTTGCTCCAATGAGAACAGACGGGGTGTCTTCATTTTTACGGTATCATCTTTTGTCGCCGAGCGGACGTTTGTTAATTGCTTCTCTCTACAAATGTTAACAACGATATCGTTATCGCGGTTATGCTCACCGACGATCATACCTTCATAGATCTCCGCTCCTGGCTCAAGGAACAGGATCCCCCGGTCCTCGATCCCTAGAATACCGTACATTGTCGATACGCCATTCTCGCTGGATACAAGCACACCTTCATGACGTCCGCCAACTTGACCGCCGACGAATGGACCATAACTGTCATAGGCATGGTTCATTACACCATAACCGCGGGTTAAGGTCATGAAATTCGTAGTATAACCAATCAGGCCGCGGGCCGGAATCAAGAATTCAAGACGGACTTGGCCGTTGCCACTATTGATCATGTTCACCATTTCTGCTTTACGGGAACCGAGGCTTTCCATAACTGCGCCCATGCTCTCCTCAGGAACATCGATCATGAGGCGTTCGATTGGCTCCATCTTGACACCGTCGATTACCTTGACGATAACCTCTGGCTTCGATACTTGTAACTCATAGCCTTCTCTACGCATATTTTCGATCAGAATACCAAGGTGAAGCTCACCGCGTCCCGAGACGATAAAAGCATCAGGACTATCCGTTTCGTCTACGCGAAGCGATACATCGGTCTCCAATTCTTTGAACAGACGCTCCCGAAGTTTACGGGAAGTAACCCATTTCCCTTCACGTCCAGCGAATGGACTATTGTTAACGAGGAAAGTCATTTGCAGTGTTGGTTCATCAATTTTGAGCACCGGAAGTGCCTCTGGCTGGTTCGGATCTGCAATCGTCTCACCGATATTGATGTCTTTAATACCGGCAATCGCTACGATATCCCCTGCTCCAGCTTCATCGATTTCCACACGGCGCAAGCCTTGGAAGCCGAACAGCTTCTCGATGCGTGCCATCTTCTTGCTGCCATCGCGCATCATTACGGCTACGGATTGGCCTTGACGAATAATCCCGCGGTTCACACGGCCGATCGCAATACGTCCGAGATATTCATTATAGTCCATCAGTGTTACAAGGTATTGCAAAGGTTCGTCAACTTTTTCGGTTGGGGCTGGGATATGGTCGATGATCGTCTCATAAAGGGCAAGCATGTTATCATCTTGCTTCTCAGGGTCCAAACTGGATGTACCGTTAAGAGCAGATGCGTATACAACGGGGAATTCCAGCTGCTTATCTGTTGCCTCAAGCTCGATGAACAAATCCAATACCTCATCGATAACTTCGGCCGGACGGGCTGCCGGGCGGTCGATTTTATTCACAACAACAATTGGGGTCAAATCATGCTCAAGCGCTTTGCGCAGCACAAATTTGGTCTGCGGCATACAGCCTTCATAAGCATCAACGACAAGCAGAACACCATCAACCATCTTCATAATCCGTTCTACTTCTCCGCCGAAGTCGGCATGCCCTGGAGTATCCACGATATTGATCAAATAATCCTTATACGTAATGGCTGTATTTTTAGCCAAAATCGTAATCCCGCGTTCCCGCTCAATATCATTGGAGTCCATCGCGCGTTCCTGTACTGATTCATGTTCTCTAAAAATACCGGACTGCTGCAGCAATTTATCTACAAGCGTCGTCTTGCCATGGTCTACGTGAGCAATAATCGCAATGTTGCGAATGTTATTTCTTTCATGCATAGTTTTTCTCCATATCCTTTCGTCTCTGTATCTGATTAAATTGTCTAGTCAGATCATTATTTGATTCATAACGAAATGCAGGCAATTTTTTCCTGAAACCAAACTGAAAATAGAACCACAAAACAAGCGTCGGGCAAATAAGACCGACGCTTGACCATCCCTTATATTATACGCAAAAATCTAAAAAAATCAAGAACTATCCTTAATTTACCACCCACGGCGGGTTTTCCCACGCATGAGGATCAGGACGATTCCAGCGATGATCAGTATGATCGCCAACAGGTAGACAATTGACCAGGTGAACAGAGTCCAGCCTAGTAGAACTACCGACAAGATACCGACAATTAGAGCTGCAGCCAATACCCCTTGCTGTCGCTGAGGTGAGATATAACCATATTCGAACAATCCGACAGCGATACCAAGCAGAAATGCCGGCCAAGTAAACTTCAAAGTCTGCCAGCCACCAAAGTTGCCGATGAAGAAAATGATGCTGTATACTACCAAAATTCCGCCAGGAACAAGCAGCTCTACAGGTCCTTTCCTCCAAAAATACCACATATGCAGCAGGATGCCCGGTATCAGGAGAAGTAGAGGCCAGAGCGCCTTGCCGAGAAAACTAAATACACCCAGCTTTCCTAGCAGGATGACGATTCCGGCGGACAGAATCAGAATACCAGTCGTCAGCTTGTTGTTATCGGACATTAGATCACACACCTTCCAGATGACAATGAGGGACATGCCGCAGCAAAGTACGACACCTCTTTATCTCAAGTTTATATGAATTCGGCAGAAAAAACCACTCTTCACAATTTCAAGAGTGGTTCGGCCCGTCTTCTATTTATTGGCGATGTGCTTTCAATTTCAATAACAAGCCGAATATAATAACCAGCCCTGCCAGTAATATCGGCAATATTCCAGTGAGGCTCGGTATGAGTGCTTTCAACAGGATTCCAAACTTCGGATCATGGATGAGCATACCTCCCGCAGTATATCCTAAGATGCCAGCTCCCAAATAAATAAGGATCGGCAACTTATGAAGCAGAACAGAGATTGCACTGCTGCCCCAGACGACAATGGGAATACTAATAGCGATACCGATTACTAATATAGCCAAGTCCCCGTTGGCCAGCGCAGCGATCGCAAGCACATTATCAAGACTCATAACAAAATCTGCGATCAGAATCGTCTGAATCGCTTTCCATATAGTAGCGGATTTGCCTGAGCGGTTGGAGTCTTCATGAGGTATTAGCAATTTAAAGGCGATTCCAATTAGCAAAATCGCACCGATTGCTTGGATAAATGGAATTTTCAATAATACTACAGCTACCCACGTCATAATACAGCGTAGCAATACTGCTCCTACGGCCCCCCACCAAATGGCCTGTTTGCGCTGCCTTCTCGGTAAATCTTTACTGGCCATCGCTATGACAACTGCATTGTCGCCGCTGAGGACAAGATTAATGATTAATATTTCTGACAATAAAATGATCTGTTCCACGGCTCACCCCTCCCTTACAACTTGTATGAGAGAAAGAGCCAAGCTATGCCTGTTTCAAAAATCCGCTTTACAAATGAATCTTTTCTATGAATTAGTACGTATATACATCTTTAGAGGAAGTGACAATTGTGGAATGGATAAGCGCATCATTTTTTCTCTCGCTAATCAACATCGTCTTCATCGATTTGATCCTTGCCGGTGATAATGCGATTGTCATTGGCATGGCAGCCAGAAGGCTGCCTCATAACGTGCAGAAAAAGGCAATCATCTACGGTACCGGCGGTGCCTTAGTACTACGCATTATCGCGACGCTGCTTGTCGTATGGTTACTGAGGGTCCCTTGGCTGCTGGCAATCGGAGGAGTTCTCCTGCTCTTTATCGCCTATAAGGTACTGACAGATGACGGCTCTCATGACTCTATTGAGGCGAAGGATTCATTGTGGGCGGCAGTACGTACCATTATTATTGCCGATGCAGCAATGGGCCTGGACAACGTTATCGCCGTAGCAGGCGCAGCCGGCCAGCATATGATCCTCGTCGTCATCGGATTACTGATTAGCGTTCCGATCGTTGTCTGGGGTAGTACGCTCTTTATCAAGCTGTTAGACCGTTTTCCTTGGATCGTATATCTCGGAGCGGGTGTTCTCGCTTATACCGCTGCCAAGATGATCACAGAAGAGCCTCATTTTCTGCCCTTCTTCGAGGACAAGCCCATCTTACGTTACCTACTGATCGCCATCGCAGTCATCGTCATCCTGTACACGGGCTATCGTAAGAAATCCGCAGCGTCCAAGAATAGAAGGCAAACACCGAGAGAACAAATGTAATCAAAAAACGGAATCCTTATCCGCATAGCGGCTGGATTCCGTTTTTTAATAATCTTTATGCCTGTTACCTTATAATGAGTGTTCAAAAAGTCCAGTTTTCAGCACCGAGAACCTCTCTTAGAACCACTGCTCTTGGACAACTTCTGGCTCGTCCTTTTGATTCTTGCGAATGATGACATGAGGCTTAACGATGACCGACTCCGTATTCTCTACAGCCGCTTCGATCATGTGATCAAGATCGGCTAACTCCTTTTCGACATGCTCAACAATCCGCAGGTTCGGGTTCGTTGCCGGTGATTTGGGAACGAATAGAGTACAGCAATCCTCATAAGGAAGAATCGATATATCATAAGTGCCGATCCTCTTCGCCATGGAAATAATATCTTCTTTGTCCATCATGACAAGCGGGCGCAGCAGAGGCAGATCCGTCACCTTGCCGATCACATTCATACTAGCCAAAGTCTGGCTTGCCACTTGGCCGAGACTGTCACCCGTAACTAGAGCCAGTCCCCCGTTCTTCTCCGCAAGCTTTGTAGCAATGCGCAGCATAGATCTTCTCATCAGCGTGATAATCAGGTTGTCCTGTCCTGTCTTCGCCAAGGAGGTCTGAATATCTGTGAACGGAACGAGGTGAACCTTGATTCTTCCGGAAAAGCCGGACAGCACCTGGGCTAATTCAAGCACCTTCTCCTCCGCCTTCTTGCTCGTATAAGGATAACTGTGGAAATGCACACATTCGATCTCCAAACCACGGCGCATAGCCGAATAACCAGCAACCGGGCTATCGATTCCGCCGGAGAGCAGCATCATTGCCTTCCCATTCGTTCCAAGCGGGAAGCCACCGGCTGCAGGAATTACTTCACAGAACAGGTAAGTTACACGCTCACGGACTTCTACTCTCAATTCCAAATCCGGGTGATGAACATCTACCTTCAAATGTGGACACGCGCTAAGTACGGGACCACCCACCAAATGATTCATCTCTTGGGAAGAATGTGGGAAGCCCTTAAAGACGCGGCGTCCATGCACCTTAAATGTTTTATACTTGTCCGCTGGAATTGATTTTACAAAATCAACGGCGATCTCAACAATATCTTCAAGCTTGGAAGGTGAAACCTTCACCGGGCTAATCGAGGTTAGGCCAAAAATATTTTTTAACGAGGAAATTACTGGATCAGCAGCTTGGCCATTCAATCTTACATAGATCCTTCCATATTCATGAATCGCTTCCGTTCCCGGAAAAGCGCGAAGTAATGATTTAACATGAGACAGCGCCGCCTTCTCAAATCTTGAGCGGTTCTTCCCTTTGACCGTAATCTCTCCAAACCGGAGCAATAGCATTTCATAATCCAAATTCATTAGCCTCTCCCCTTCAAATCTTCCTGACGTGTTACCGCGCTTTGAAGCGCAGCCAGAAATTGTTGTATATCCTGTTCTGTATGCTCCTCACCTAGACTTACACGAATGCCTGAGGACGCCTCTTCAACACTTTTGCCCATAGCTAGAAGGATACGGCTTGGCTCACTCTTCTTCGAGGAGCAGGCCGAACGGGTCGATACGAGAAATCCATCTTCCTCCAGCATATGAAGCATGGCTTCTGCCTTCATTCCAGGACAAGAGAAATGAATGATATGAGGTGCTCCATCAGGCGGTGAATTTAGCACCAGCTTCGGTATAGCCGCAATTCCATCTATTAGAACTTTTCTTAGATGCCGCAAACGCTCTGCAACTTGGGCTTGTTCCTCTTTTGCCAATCTAAGAGCCTTAGCCATCCCCACGATATATGGAATATTCTCTGTACCGGCCCTTCTTCCCCCCTCCTGGCTCCCCCCAGCAAGCAAAGGCTGGAGCTTAATTCCTTCGCGGACGTAGAGCAAGCCGATTCCTTTCGGGCCTCTAAACTTATGCGCAGACAAACTGTACATATCAATACCTGAAGCTTGAAGCGACAAAGGCAGTTTTCCAAATCCTTGTACGCCATCCACATGGAATAAAACACGCGGATGCTGCACCTTAAGCTGCTTGCCGATCTCCTGAACCGGATTAATACTCCCCGTCTCGTTATTCACATGCATTACCGAGACGAGCACCGTATCGTCCTGAACAGCAGCGCACACCTGCTCCGGAGT
This sequence comes from Paenibacillus lutimineralis, assembly GCF_003991425.1. Taxonomy (NCBI): domain Bacteria; kingdom Bacillati; phylum Bacillota; class Bacilli; order Caryophanales; family Paenibacillaceae; genus Paenibacillus; species Paenibacillus lutimineralis. Next base: position 2,062,101 of record NZ_CP034346.1, on the reverse strand, counting down.
TACAGTCCCTTCATGATTAACCGACAGATAGGTTACATTCCAACCAAGGCTTTCGAGCTGCTTACAGCATTCATATACAGAAGGATGCTCAATGGCCGTTGTTATAAGATGCTTGCCCCGATTCATAAATTGCAGGGCGGCACCTTTTATGGCTGCATTATTACTCTCTGAAGCACCCGATGTAATGATAATTTCAGACGGCTTCACCTGAAGAACTCCGGCACAAACCTCACGGGCCTTTTTAAGCAATTGTTCGCTCTGCTCCCCCAAAATATGCAGCGATGAGGGATTCCCATAATGCAGGCTCATGACCTCAGCAATCGTACGAGCAACCTCGGGATGCGGCGGAGTCGTTGCTGCGTAATCCATATATTTCATAATTTCACCTAGTTTCTTTAGAGGTAGTTCACACCTATTTGATCATAATACAACCCGAAAAAAAGACCAAAAGAAAAAACGCAGATTTCCGGGAGTGGCCGGTGCGTTTTCCCTTGTGATCTTAATATATCAGCCCTGCAATCAGGCGTCTAATCAATAAAATTCAAACATCCACATTCTGGGATGCTATACATATTTGCTGCGGGCGTTCATTACTTTAAATACATAATTCTGCGTCTCTCGCGGCAATAAATGAAGCTTGTCCATCAGCTCCTGATCATTGCTTATGCCGGCTCTCTGCACGCGGCCTGGACCCGCATTATAAGCAGCAAGCGCGGTGCTCTCATTACCTCCAAAACGTCGGATCAGATTAGCCAGATAACGCGTTCCGCCATCGATATTCTGGGCAGGATCGAATGAATCCGTAACGCCAAGGCCACGCGCTGTTCCATCCATTAATTGCATCAGGCCCTTCGCTCCCGCAGACGATACAACCTTCGGATTGAAGGAGGATTCCGTCTCAATTACAGCTTGAATCAAGCTCGGAGCTACGCCATAGCGCCCGGCGGCTTCTGTAATTAATTGTTGGATATCCGCAGCGATCTCGTGTCTGGAAGAAGAGATATGTTGTCCGGAAGACACCGGGGTATTCGCAGTTATAGAACCTATATTATAGCTATCCGAGCTTTCAGTGACTTGCCCATTTATACTGTTCAGATAATTATTCAACTGGGCTTCGATATTCGAAATTTGATCTTCATAGTCATCCGCCGTGATGCTGCCATCAGCCATCATCATCTCCTGCAGCAAAATATCAAACAAAGAACCATCTATATCACCAGAAGTATCTGCTGCCTTGTTCCCTTGTAGATCAATACTGTTCTTCATCTGGAGCGAAATTAGCTGTTCCATTGTTCGCGGATCAATTTGCATGTCGGCCAGCTCCTCTACTTGTACAAAAGATATATGTATATATTTTACACGTGATTGGCAATCATGACCACCTCTTTTTCATAAGTCTTTGTTGGATAGTTGTTTACACTAATACTTCAACATAGCAAAAGGCTGACATCATAATGATGCCAGCCTTTAGATCAAGAATCAGCGAGTAAATGGAATCAGGAAGAAATAACTAAGTGTAGCTACTATGCCAAGGCCAATCGCCCAGCCTCCCGACGTCTTAGCCCCTTGACTGTAGGCATAGAAGCCCAATACTGCGGCGAGCGGGCCAAGTACGATGCTCCAGAGGAACAGCGAGGCAATGCCAAGGCCGACCCCAACATAACCTACAGTACGACCTATGCTATTATCGGCAACATCTGTATCCGATCGTTCTACTTCAGCACCTTCCGAACGATTCTCGCGACGCTCCACCGTATCCCAATTCGTGGGGCCCACGGTTGGAGATATTTCTGAAGCGTATTCTTCCTTGTCTGAATTATCATTGTTATTAGCTTCTGAATGTTCTGAGTGATCTTTACGCGGAAAATCAAGACGTTTTCTTTCCCCATAATAATCATGTTGGTTGTCATTATTAAATTGATCATTCATTCTACAGCACCTCCTAGGGATATAAGATGGTTAAGCTTAAGTTGACTTGGGCTTAAAGGTATGACAGCAAGTAGCAGATGATGTTGCAGCTGTCGTCTGATTCTCGGAATCGAAGGATTCGCCAGCGAATTCCGCATGATACTGACGAGTCGCATTCTGGTCGATATCGATCATAATGCTGTCCGCCTGACAAATATTTTTTTCTCCCCAATGAACACAATTGGCCACACTGCATTTTACGATGGGTTTACTCCCGCTTGTCATTGATTAATCACCTCGGAATCAGTGTTCCCTCTGCACTGCTCGTTATGCCTTCAGAATGGCTGACAAAACAAGACAAAACATGGGGTTGATGCCAGACTATTGCTGGCTCTTTAAATCCTGGTCTTGGAATAAAAAAACAGGCTCCATAGCAACCTATTCATATCTCAATCAGCCATATAAGTTGAATGAATTGTTCAACTTCTACAACGTTAAGGAGGCAATGACATGAAATGGTTCAGATGGGCACTAGTCGGTATTACGGGAATCGCCGCCGCTACCGTGATCGGCCTATATCCCTTCAATGAGAAGGCTCCACAACAAGCAGTAGAACAAGCGAACCCGGTGCCTGGACCGAAGGAGGAGCAGCGCTTGAAGCAAATGATGCTGCACCGGGATATGACTGCAACGGAGCGACTTATCAGAATGGATACAAAAGGGCATCTCCGAGCGCTATCCGAGGCTTCGCGCAAAGTTCATACCGATAAGCTGAAATCCCGTGTAACCGAACTACAAAAGGGGCACCAACAGTTCAAATCTATCCTTTGGTATGATAGCGCGAGCGGTAGAACGAAGGAAGTCCGCGCCGCGCACTACAAACCGAATAGCGAGGAACAAAAACAAATATCAAGTTATATCAGCTTCGCCAAGAAATCGCTGCAGAAAGGCAAGGCCTACGAGTCCCCGGCTTTCCCTCAGAAAGATCCGAAGTTCTATGTTACGGCAGAACCAGCAAAACAGGGCGGTAATGGAGTTATCGCTATAATGGACCTAGGTATCCTTGGCAAGGTGAAGGAGCATCAGCATAAGAATCTCCGCCTGATTCCTTATCCAAAGGAGGGGAAATACAAGGTTGAATCCGTTGAGACCGACACCCTGCGGGACATCACGGTTAAAACGGGGCATGATAACGAAAAGGCGAGCCATTATTATGAAAATGAGATCGTCGTTACGTTTAATCGTGGGCTAAGTACAGAGGACAGGAAGAAAATTATGAATGATCTACATTGCAAGCCGCCTCAAAAAATAGTGAACACGTACATTTTCCGTTCCGATAAGTTAACGATGAATGAACTGAAAGACTACTTCCTTAAAAATTGGCATCCTGATTATGTGGAACCCCATTATCTCTACATGACCAACGAGACTAGTCTGGACGATACACCGCTGATCCCTAATGACATGTTATTCTCGGAATATCAATGGAATCTGCCGATTATTGATACTACACGCGGCTGGAAGCTTAGCAAAGGAACCAATGATGTTATCGTTGGTATTGTAGATACGGGAGTTGATCTGCAGCATCCCGATTTAAAGGGACGGTTGTTGAAAGGCTATAATGTTGACGCTCCCGACGAGGATCCGATTGACGATGTTGGGCATGGCACCCATGTCGCCGGAATCATCGCCGCTAATACCAACAACAGCGAAGGCATTGCCGGCATGATGTGGAATGGCAAAATTCTTCCGGTAAAAGCGTTGGACAAATCCGGTGCAGGTACGACCTATTCTGTCGCACAGGGGATTATCTGGGCTACCGATCATGGCGCTAAGGTAATCAATATGAGTCTTGGCAATTACGCTGATGCGAAATTTCTGCACGAAGCAGTAAAATACGCTTTCGATCATGATGTGGTTCTTATCGCGGCAACAGGCAATGATAATACAGAACGGCCCGGGTATCCGGCCGCTTATCCAGAAGTTCTGTCCGTGTCAGCGACCGATTACAATTTGAAGAAAGCCTCCTTCTCAAATTATGGCGACTACGTAGATGTGGTGGCTCCTGGCGAGAGTATTGCCAGTACCTATCCTGATAACCAGTATGCAGCCTTATCCGGCACATCGATGGCATGTCCGCATGTGACTGCACTGGCTGCATTGATCCGCTCAATTAATCCAGATCTTAAGAATACAGAAGTGATGGATATCATCCGCAAAAATGTAATTGATCTGGGCACATCAGGCCACGATAAATACTACGGTTACGGACAAATCGATGTCTATGCTGCGCTTGAAGCCGCTGGAGGCGGTGAAGCATCACTGCAATTCTGGCCGCAAGCTATTGAGCGCAAAATGGACAGAGTTATCGAAAGATTGAAATAGCAAAAAAAAGAGACGGCCAAAGCGGCCGTCTTTTTTGCATTATGTATTTGAGGCGCATGACCGCAGATTCAACAACTTGCGGTAAGCCTCTAGAGAAAATGTTGCGACAGTGGTGAAAGTTTGCCATAAGCCGGGTTCTGTACTCGTAGCGGTAAGAACGGGAACTACCCTCCCGCTGTAAGTGACAATCATCTATCTAGACCACATATTACTATGTGGTTCCAGCGACCAACCCAGACGCGCCTCGGGCAAAGGCTGCTTCCAAGGAAGCTGCGTCCCATTAGGTCTTGCTCCAGATGGGGTTTACCAGGAACGAAGTCACCAGCGTTCCTCGGGGTCTCTTACACCTCGGTTCCATCCTTGCCTGTGCCGCCATAATAGCGGCCATCGGCGGTCCATTTCTGTGGCACTATCCTTCAGCTCGCGCTGACTGGACGTTATCCAGCATCCTGCCCTATGGAGCCCGGACTTTCCTCTCGCGGCCGAAGCCGCCAGCGATTGTCTGTCAAACTTTCGAAAGGCAACATTAGTTAGTATACAGGTAATATCAAGTTAACTCAAGGTCCAATTAAAGGTAGTTTCAAAAATATAAGCTAGCTTCATTCAACCTTCTCGGTGCTGAAAAGCAGACAAATACATGTATTGTTACATGAAAACAAACGGTTCGGTGTTTATTTCCGAGGAATGAACCTTCGTATCATATTTATTTTCCGTCAGTTTATTGGTCAGCCATTCCGCTACTTTCACCTTCATAATCTTCTCTGCATTATGTCCCGGATCGACAATCGTGATTCCGGCCATGAAAGCATCCTGAGCCGTATGGTAATCGACGTCTCCTGTCACGAGCACATCCGCCCCCTGGAACAACGCATGCTTCCAATACCTGCCCCCAGAACCGCCAAGCACAGCAGCTTTCTTAATGGTTCGATTCAGATCGCCTACGACCCTGACAGCAGGAACGTCCAGCTTCACTTTGACACGTTCTACAAACTCCTTCAAGGTTATCGGTTCTGCGAGCTTACCTACACGCCCTAAACCTAAGGTACGGCCCTTCAGATCCATCGGATACAGATCATAGGCTACCTCTTCATACGGATGATTTCTCAGCATAGCCTGTATCACCTGATTGCGAATACTAGCCGGAACTATCGTCTCGATCCGAATCTCCTCAACCTTCTCCAGCTTGCCCTGCGAACCGATATATGGGTCCGTGCCTGCCCCAGGCTTGAACGTACCATAACCCTCAATATTGAAGCTACAGTGACTGTAATTCCCGATGGCTCCGGCTCCAGCGTCAAGCATAGCATCAAGCACACGCTGATGATGATCCTTCGGAACGAATACAACCAGCTTGTACAGGTTGTCTGTATGGATGTCTTCTAACGAGGAACTGGGCTCGAATCCAAGTGCTTCAGCCATCCAATCATTCATACCGCCTTCTGTAATATCCAGATTAGTATGTGCTATATAGACAGCAATATCATTCTTAATCAGCTTCTCATAGACCTTACCCATAGGCGTATCCACCTGAATCGAAGGGAGCGGTCTGAAAATGATCGCATGATGCGCAACGATGAGATTAGCCCCAAGAGAAATAGCCTCGTCGACAACCTCCTCATTGACATCAAGCGCAACGAGAACGCCTGTAATCTCTTTGCTTAAACTGCCAAGCTGCAGTCCAATCTTGTCTCCTTCTACAGCAACATGCTTAGGTGCAAGCTGCTCCATATACTGAATTACGGTCTGTCCTTTTGCCAGCATGCCAAAACCTCCTTAAGCTGTTCTATCTCCTGTCTAAATTCGTTTTCTCGCTCACGCGAAGCCTCCTGATCGGATAAAGCGACCTGACGGCAAATCTTCTCCAGCTTCGCTATTTCTCCCTGCCATTTCTTCAACAATATCGGTGAAGGATTCATAATGAATCTAGGTCCGATTCTCAACAACAATGGCTTGTTAATGACAATACTGCCATCCATAGTCTTATCTTGGTACAATTGTTTGTTCAAAGCTTCAGCCCCTGGATCAGATATAGCCGTCAGCACTTCATAAATCTTCCCGTCTTCCTCCAGTATCTGCTCCTTCTCTAAATACCAGCCGTTCTCAATCAGCCAATTGCGAACAAATTCCTCACCGACATTCGGCTGAAGCACAAGCCGCTTCACACCCGTCAGCTTATCAATTCCACTTGCAAGTATGGATACGATTAATGCCCCGCCCATTCCGGCAATAGTAATTGTATCGACCTCCCCAGGGCGGATGACAGCCAAACCGTCGCCTTTACGGACAGAGATTCGACTATGTTCCCCAGCCTCGGCAACCTGTCTCCGAGCGGCCTCATAGGGACCGTCATTCACTTCCCCAGCTACAGCATAGGAAGCCTTGCCATTCTTAACTGCATAGACCGGTAACAGTGCATGATCTGATCCAATATCGGCCATTCTGCATCCGAGAGAAAGCTCATCTGCAATGACCTGTAATCTTGCTGATAGTTTCATTAAGAAAATTACACCACCTGTTTTATTTACTGCCATAACCTGACTTACAAAAGTGTTCAAAAAAATCTCCTCAAGAAGAAAACAATTACAATCTTTACAGCAATTTGCATTGACTTGGAAAAAAAGTTAAAATAAAGACCAACAACAGTGATCCACAAGAAAGTTCTTCCATATGACTTAGGAATTACAGTACTTCCTTGCTATGTTACATGCAACTAGCGGTTAAGGTCAGAATGAAAAAATAGACCTCGCTGCCTGGCTGCAGAAGGTCTATTGAGGCGCTATTCCAGGAAATCCTTGAGCCGTTTGCTGCGGCTTGGATGGCGAAGCTTACGGAGCGCCTTCGCTTCAATCTGGCGAATTCTCTCCCTAGTTACGCCGAATACCTTGCCGACTTCCTCCAAGGTTCTGGTCCGGCCATCGTCGAGACCAAAGCGTAGGCGAAGCACATTCTCTTCCCTCTCGGTAAGAGTGTCAAGGACATCCTCCAGCTGTTCTTTGAGAAGCTCGTAAGCTGCGGCGTCCGCTGGCGCCAACGCCTCCTGATCTTCAATGAAATCGCCCAGATGAGAATCATCTTCCTCACCGATTGGCGTTTCCAGGGATACAGGCTCCTGTGCGATCTTCATGATCTCGCGGACCTTCTCCACGCTCAGATCCATCTCTGCAGCAATTTCTTCCGGAGCGGGCTCACGGCCGAGCTCCTGCAATAGCTGCCGGGATACTCTGATCAGCTTATTAATCGTCTCAACCATATGAACAGGGATCCGAATCGTTCTTGCTTGGTCGGCGATCGCACGGGTAATAGCCTGACGAATCCACCATGTCGCATAAGTACTGAATTTGAAGCCCTTCTTGTGATCGAACTTCTCGACTGCCTTGATCAAGCCCATGTTCCCTTCCTGAATCAGATCAAGGAACAGCATGCCGCGTCCTACATAACGCTTGGCAATGCTGACAACGAGACGCAGATTCGCCTCGGCCAGACGGCGCTTCGCTTCCTCATCGCCATTCTCGATTCGCTTCGCAAGCTCCATCTCATCTTCAGCAGTTAACAGAGGGACGCGTCCGATCTCTTTCAAATACATCCGCACCGGGTCATTAATCTTGATGCCTGGCGGGAGCGATAGATCATCATCATAATTGAAGTCGTCATTATTCTCGCGATCCTCGTCGCCACTACGACTAGTTAGCTCTTCATCACTATCCCCGTTCACATCTATCCCAAGATCTCCAAGATGCTCAAAGAATTCATCCATTTGCTCAGGATCCTGATCGAAGGGAGACAGCTTCTCCATAATTTCCTTGTAGGTCAGAGAAGATTTCTTCTTCCCTTGTTCAATCAAGCGCTCTTTCACTTGATCTAATGTCAAATCCGTTTCTAGTTCAGTATGTTGATCATTCGCCATATTGGGCTCCCTCCTCCCTAGAAACATCCAAAGTCCTAACCTCTTACTGTCTCTCTAGGGCAATAATCTCACTTGCAATTTGTGCCGCGCGTATAAAGTCACCGGCTCGTTCGGACGAGACCATTTCTTCTTTTTTGCGCTTTATTTGTTCCACTAACGGAAACCGCCGGATCTCCCGGATACAATCGTCCAATTCCTGAAAGCTCCATTCTCTCGGAATGTCCATCATAGCGATCGCAACTACGGTCTTCTCCAGACGATCATCCTCAAGCGAAGATACAAACCGGCTCGCATCCGGTTCTTTCCCTTGCGCATAATAGGCGTATAGATAAGCAGCAATCGCCGCATGATCATCGATGTTAAAATCATCTCCAAGATGCTTGCTCACATACTGAGCAACCTCTTCATCCTGGAGCATATAGAACAGCAATCTTCGCTCTGCGACCTGATAAGCAGGCAGCAGCGTCGGCATCGACGCCTGCCCCGTTTTATGCCTACCATTATTCCACCTTTTGGCCTTATTATCCCCTGCGGGAGCCTTTTTTTGCATAGCCTGGCGCAATTCATTGCATTCCTGCTTCAGACTGTCATATGACACCTGCAGATCCGCTGATAAATCCTGCAAGTAGATCTCGCGTTCCGTAGGCGATGGCAAAGGGGCTATAATTTCCAGAGCATCTTTGATATAGGCAATCTTTCCGTCTTCCTCTAGCAGTATATGGTTTTTTTTCAGATATATAAGCTTAAATTTGACGGATGTAACAGCTCCATCCAACACTTGCGATTTGAAGCGCTCAGCTCCGTATTTCTGAATGAACTCATCCGGATCGAGGCCATCGCTTAACAGGGCTATTTTCGTATTGAAGCCGACTCCTTCCAGAATCGATATACTCTTCAGAGCCGCGGCTTGTCCAGCATTATCGCCGTCATAACAGACGATCACCTCATCCGCTAGACTTCTCATTATGTTGGCATGACTCTCGGTCAACGACGTTCCCATTGTGGCAACGCCGTTATGAACCCCTGCATCCCAGGCGCTGATTACATCGCCATATCCTTCGAACAGGACAAATTGCCTTGTTTTGCGAATATCAGTCTTGGCCTGATGCAGGTTATATAACGTCCGGCTCTTGCTGAACAATCTACTCTCCGATGAATTCAAGTACTTCGGCTGTCCGTCGCCCAGAATTCTCCCGGCAAAAGCAATTACCTTCCCGGTCCGATTATGTAGCGGAAAGATGACCCGGTCACGGAAGCGATCCACAAAGCCTGTCCCATCCTGCTTGGAAGAGATCAATCCGCCCTTCTCCATTACTTTCAGATCAAAAGAGCGTTTATCCAAAAACTGGACGAGTGTATCCCAACGCGCAGGTGCGTAACCGATTTGAAAAGTATCAATGGCCTTGTCATTAATGCCTCTTGACCTCAGATACTCCAAGGCCGGTTTGCCATGCTCTGTATTCTTCAATAAATAATGATACAGCTTGGAGGTCCATTCATGAGCCTGCAGCAACTGCTCAAGTTCCATATCCCGCGGCGATCCGCCCTGGCCCCCCATTCCGTCTTCAAACGGAATATGGGCCTCTTCTGCCATTACTCTTACGGCCTCAGGGAAAGTTAATCCTTCGATTTCCATCCTGAATTTGATGGCATTTCCGCCTTTACCGCAGCCATAACAATGGAAGATCTGCCGTTCGGGTGTAACCGTAAAAGAGGGCGTCTTCTCTGAATGGAATGGACATAGCCCTTTCATATACTTACCCTGTTTCGTCAGATGAACGTGTTTGCCAACCGTGTCGACGATATCATGTTGCCGCAAGACTGCCTCGATGACTTCCTCCGGAATACCTCTTCCGGTACTCATCTAAACCACCTTCATCTTTCAAGAGGTCGTCCAAAAAGTCGAACTTTTTGAACACACACCTAAGTTAGAATATTTCACAGCCAAACTTAGGCCGTTAAAAATGACTTCTAACACGTAATTATAAATTCGCTAAAATTAGTTATTCTCCTGCAAATCTTGCAAAAGTTTTGACAACATATATTGGAAGTGAGCGCGGTCCGCATCGGTAAAAGGCTTAGGGCCCTTGGCATAACGCCCGCCGCGCCGCGCTTTGGCATGATAATGCCTGCGTTCAAGCAAATAATCAATATTCCCCGGGTGAAATAATTCGCCCCGGGGAGACAATGTTCTACAATGTTTAGCTATCGTCAAGGCAGCGAGACCATAATCCTGGGTCACTACGATATCATCCTTGACGATATGATTGGCAATATACATATCAGCACTTTGTGAGCTTCGGTCAACATGGATAATCTGCACTCCCTGTTCTGCCCGAAGTTCATGATCATAAGAAGAAACCATAAGCACCTGCGCACCAAAATCGTGAGCCGTTTCAACAATCTCCCGTTTTACCGGGCAGGAATCCGCATCCACGACAATTCGAGCCATTTGCCGGACTTCCTCCATTTCTTCTATGCCCAGACCAGCTTGCCGAAGTCAGCAAAGGCCTTAAGATCCTCATCGATGGCTGCCAGCAAGGCCAGACGGTTAGTGCGAATCTCTTCGTCATCCGCCATAACCATGACTTTGTCGAAGAAATTCGTAATGGACGATTGCAATCCACCAAGCAAATTCAAAGCTTTTGCTTCGTGTCTTTCAGTCAATTTGCTGCGATAGTCCTCCGTCATCGACCGCCATGTATCATAGAGCTGTTGCTCGGCAGGGTCGCTGAGCAAGTCGAAGCGAACCTTCATTGCCGATGCTTTGGCAGCCAGATTGCTTACACGGCCGAAAGATTCAACTGTCGCTTTGAAGTCCGCCTGATTCGTTACCGCATCCATCAGAGCATCGCCACGTTGAACAACAGAGACGACATCATCATATCCTGCTGCGATGACCGCTTCGACCACATCATAACGCAAGCTGTCGGAGAGCGTCCTCTTCACACGGAGACCGAAGAATTCGAGCAAGTCGCGCATAATTTCTTCCTCAGTACGCTTCAGGCCGTGAAAGTTCGCGTGGGTCTCCAGTGAAATTTTGAAAATATCGTTCAAGCTAACAGACAATTTATGCTCCAAAATAATCTGTACAATGCCAGCTGCTTGACGGCGTAATCCGTATGGATCCTGTGATCCAGTCGGAATAATACCGATCGAGAAGCAGCCGGTAATCGTATCTATTTTATCCGCAATACTAACAATTGAACCAATCTCCGAAGCAGGAACTTGGTCCCCGGCAAAGCGAGGTTGATAATGTTCAAATACGGCTTTAGCTACCGTTTCCGGCTCTCCGGCTTTGCGAGCATAATCCTCACCCATAACGCCCTGCAGTTCAGGGAATTCACCTACCATTTGCGTCACCAGGTCGAACTTGCAAATTTCAGCTGTACGGCTGATCATCTCAGCTACTCCCGATTCTACGCCAAGCAGGTGCGAGAGCTTCTCGGCATTCCGGCGAATACGGCGTACTTTATCTCCTACAGTTCCTAGCTCTTCATGGAAGACGATGCTCTCCAACTTAGACAAGGCATCCTTAATCTGCAGCTTTTGATCCTCTTCATAGAAGAACTTCGCATCAGACAGACGAGCGCGCAGCACTTTCTCATTCCCGCGGGAGATGGTATCAAGATGCTCGGCGTTCCCGTTACGCACCGTGACGAAATAAGGAAGCAAGCCTCCTTCGTTGTTCAATACCGGGAAATAACGTTGATGCTCACGCATGGAAGTGATGAGCACTTCCTTCGGAATGTTCAAGAAAGATTCCTCGAACTTACCATAAAGAGCTGTCGGTGTCTCAACTAGGAACAAGACTTCCTCCAGCAAGTCATCCTTAACTGCGATATTCCAGTCTTTTTCGGAAGCCAATGCAGCGATTTGTTCCTCAATCAGCTTTTGGCGTTCATTAACATCAACAATCACGTGCTCGGCACGCAAAGCCTCTACGTAATTGGCTGGTTCAGAGATAACTGTATCTTGACCAAGGAAACGATGTCCTCTTGTCACGTTTCCGGATTTAACACCGGTGATTTCCAGCTCGATAATTTGCGATCCGAATAGGGCAACGATCCAGCGGATCGGACGTACAAATTTGAAATCATGATTGCCCCAGCGCATATTTTTCGGGAAATTCATCGCATGCATAATGCCCAGCAGGCCCTCCGCTACGATGGAAGCTGTCTCCACACCGGTACGGCTCTTGCTGACATAGACATACTCTGTTCCGCCCAGGTCTTTGAAGGTGAACTGATCTGGTGTCGCTCCTTGGCTGCGGGCAAATCCAAGCGCGGCTTTACTCCACTCTCCGTTCTCGTCTAGAGCGATTTTACGGGAAGGCCCTTTGACCTCTTCATGAACGTCTTCCTGCTTCTCAGCTACACCCTTAATAAGTACAGCCAGACGGCGCGGCGATGCATAGCTCAGGACAGAACCATGTGTAATTACTGAATCATCCAGCCATTTGACTAATCGTTCTGACAATTGCTCCATGGCTCCGCGGATGAAACGAGCTGGCATTTCCTCTAAACCGATCTCGAACAATAAATCTTTAGACATGTGCAGCGCCCCCTTTCTCAAGCATTGGGAATCCCAATTTCTCACGTTCCTCCAAATAAGTTGCTGCAACTTGACGGGCTAGATTACGAATCCGGGTAATGTAACCGGTACGCTCCGTTACGCTGATTGCCCCTCTAGCATCAAGCAAGTTGAACGCATGCGAACATTTCAGCACATAATCATATGCCGGGAATACAAGATGCTGATCCATCGCTTTGTTCGCTTCCTGCTCATACATGTTGAACAATGTGAACAGCATTTTTACGTCCGACATCTCAAACGTATATTTCGAATGTTCAAATTCTGCCTGGTGGAACACATCTCCATAGCTCGTTCCATCAACCCACTCCAGATCGAACACATTTTCTTTGTCCTGGATATATGAGGCAAGGCGCTCCATACCATAAGTGATTTCCACTGCTACAGGATTAGCCTCAATTCCGCCAACCTGTTGGAAATAAGTAAATTGTGTAATTTCCATGCCATCCAACCAAACTTCCCAACCAAGACCCCAAGCGCCAAGACCCGGATGCTCCCAGTTATCCTCTACGAAGCGAATATCATGCTCCAGCGGATTGATTCCAAGACGCTTCAGACTTTCCAAATAAATCTCCTGAATATTATCAGGGGAAGGCTTGATAATGACTTGGAACTGATGATGCTGATACAGACGGTTAGGATTCTCACCGTATCGTCCGTCTGCCGGACGACGGGATGGCTCTACATAAGCGACTCTCCATGGCTCTGGTCCAATCGAGCGAAGGAAGGTCATCGGATTGAGCGTCCCTGCTCCCTTCTCCACATCATACGGTTGCACGATAATACAATTTTGCTCCGACCAGAATTGCTGCAGGGTCAGAATCATTTGTTGGAAATTCATGAACCACAACTCCTTTGTTTGTTAAATGCGAAAATATCGGTTGAACAGATCATTGTACCGGGCTTGCAAGCTTGCAAGCTTGCAACTTATCCCGGTATCTATCGTTCAACTTAACTTCCAGCGTCCGGAAGAGTACGCAAAAAAGCTCCCTTCCTCCACGCCTGTAACCAGACGTAGGGACGAGAGCTATAGCTTTCCCGCGGTTCCACCCTACTTGATTTGCTAATCCTTCAAGGTAGTTCAAAAAGTCGCTTTTGATCACGAAGTATTTCAGGGAAGTGATCTCGGCATCGAATCTTGAATTCACACGGGCCTTCCGGTCTCACGTACAAGCTACGTACGCTCCTCATGCCCTAGCTTCATCCAACCTTCTCGATGCTGAAAACCGACCTTTTTGAACATTTATCTAAAAGAAAGTTCAGCAAATCCGCTTTTCACGAACAATTTTCCATGCTCCCGGGCTGCCATTTCATAGGCCAATCCGACCGGGCTCACACCTTCCCCGGCTCGCTTCTTACGGACGTAGACTCCATTACTTGTCCCGTTCAACACATGAATCTCCATATAGGGGTTACTCAAAAAGTTCGCTTTTGATCACGAAGTGAATCAAAATGTAACTTGGCATCGAATCTTGAATTCACGGGCCTTCCGGTCTCACGTACAAGCTACGTACGCTCCTCATGCCCTAGCTTCATCCAACTTTCTCGATGCTGAAAACCGATCCTTTTGAACACTTACTAACTGGAGAAATTCTTATAAATTATAAATAATTATAAGTAGAATGTCAAATATTATACTTGTTCAGTTGATCCAGCACCTGCAGCGATTTCAGCTTAAGCCCCAGTTGAATATCCATAAAAGAACGCATCAATTCCTTCATTTCTTGCCTTGTGCTATCCTTTACACTAATGTTGCCCAGCCTTCTCATATCCATTCTTTCAAACAGAGTCAACAATTTATAAGTCCCCGCTGTAATTTCTCGCGCCGCTGGATCGTGATGACGGCATCTTCGACATAGTTTTCCTCCGAGCCGTGGACTCATGAATGTGGAATCATCCTCAGCTCCACAATTTACACAAGCGCTGAAGGAAGGTCCGTATCCGGCTGCCTGAAGGACTTTAATCTCATACAGATGGAGAACGATCTGTGGATCTTTCCCGGTCGACAGCGCATCCAGACAGGCCTTCAATTGCGTGAACCAGAAGCGTCCTACTTCTTCATCCTGCAGTGTACGGTCCAGCAATTCACACGCATAGGAGGCATAGGCCGCCAGGAACAGATCCTCACGCAAAGAAAAGTGAGATTCAATAATCTCACCTTGATTCAGCGTTCCCAAGCCGCCATTTTGACGGAAGAACACATATTCTCCATAAGTAAAAGGCTGCACCATAGCTGCCAAGCGGCTCTTCACCTTCTTAGCTCCGCGCGCGATAACGCCAATTTTCCCATTATTTTCAGTGCAGAGTGTGACGATTTTATTCCCTTCGCCATAATCCATACTGCGGATGACGATTCCTTCTACTCTATATAACATACCTGCTCCCCCAACCTCACCGGCTCCATAACAGCTTTATTCAGCCGCCGCTTCTTCCTCCTCGAGGCTCAGTTCCTCAATGGTACTGGCTTCCTCACCTATACTTCCACCAGACTCTTTATACAATAAATAAGCATCGACATCTCCCGTCATTGCAAAATACTTCCACGAAAAATCTCGCATTCGTATTCATCCTCTCTTCGAAAATGACGTCTGCATCTACAAAGATAGGATGTGCTAGATGACATGATCTATGCGTTGCAATTCCTCCCAACTTTAGAGGAAGTTCAAAAAGCCCACTTTTGATTACGATGTGATCCTGTTAGACTATTCGACTTCGAATCTTGAATTCACCGGGTCCTCCGGTGCTCGCGTACACACTACGTACGCTCCGCTCCTCATACCCTAAGCTTCATTCAACCTTCTCGGTACTGAAAACCAGGTTTTTGAACTCTCATTTAGAGGGAAATTCAAAAATCCCGCTTTTGATTACGATGTGATCCTGTTAGACTATTCGACTTCGAATCTTGAATTCACCCGGGTCCTCCGGTGCTCGCGTACACACTACGTACGCTCCGCTCCTCATACCCTATGCTTCAGGTTAGAACTTCATATTTGACGAAGTTAAAGCTTGAAAACTGCAAAAATGCAGGCTTTATCGTGTAAAACCACCTAGTCTTGGTAAATTCCTGCAAATGTGCAGGCTTTCGGTCCTTTTCTTCGATAATAAAGCCAATATGGAGGAAATAACTGCATTTTCGCAGGAATTTACCGACTTAGGGCAAATTCATAGCGAAATTCCTGCATATTTGCAGGCTTTTCTTATGCCATCCATTTCATTTTGCGCCGTCTGGTTTACTCCAACTACGAAAGCCCCAATTAAGCGTCTTTATGGAAGCCAAGATCTTTAAGAATCCGCTCCTGGTTTCTCCAGTCTTTCTTCACTTTGACCCAGAGCTCGAGGAAAATCTTCGAGCCAAGCAGTCGTTCAATATCCATTCTCGCCCGTTTGCCAACTTCCTTCAGCATCGCGCCTTGTTTACCGATAATGATCCCTTTCTGTGAATCACGCTCAACAAATATCACAGCCCCTACATAGACAACCCCGTTATCTTGAACACGCATATCTTCAATCGTCACTGCGATGGAATGCGGAACTTCCTCTCGGGTCATGTGTAAAATTTTCTCACGAATCAGTTCGGCACATACAAACTGCTCTGGATGGTCTGTAATTTGATCTTCAGGATAATACTGCGGTCCTTCTGGCAAGTACTTGCCGAGCTGCTCGAGCAGCGTATTCACATTATTGCCCAGCATCGCCGAAATTGGCACGATTTCAGCAAAGTCATGGAGCTTGCTATACTCCTCAATCAACGGAAGCAAAGCCTCTGGCTCTACACGATCGATCTTGTTCAGTACCAGAATAACTGGTGTTGACAAGTCCTTAAGCTTCTCGATAATAAATCGGTCGCCCCCGCCAAGACCTTCTGCCGCATCAACCAGGAATAAGACGGCTTCAACTTCACCAAGCGTGTTCAACGCCGTCGTGTTCATGAAGTCTCCAAGCTTCGATTGACGCTTATGAATGCCTGGAGTATCCAAAAATACAATTTGCATTTCATTGGTCGTATAGACTCCGTGAATTTTATTCCGCGTCGTCTGCGGTTTGTCGGACATAATTGCGATTTTCTGGCCAATCACCTGGTTCATTAGTGTGGATTTACCGACGTTTGGACGGCCGACAATAGCTACAAACCCCGATTTAAATTTAGATTTAGTCATATATGCAATCCTTTCATTATTCGGTAATCATGAATTCGCTCATACCCTTCATGAGGTTGTTCAACACGTACTTCATTTCATAAGTTGCCTCATTCCTCAAGCTGCAATGCAGCGAATCTGCGAATAAGTTCAAATCATCCCAAGCCAACTCATTACAGGCTGATAGAATAATAGTACCGCAACCAATACCGAGATTATCGCTGCAACCAGTACCGCTGCGGCTGCTGCATCCTTGGCAATCTTGGCCAACTTGTGCCAATCAGGACTGATCAGATCGACCGCCTTCTCAATCGCCGTATTCAGCAACTCCGTGCAAATCACTAGCGCAATCATAACCAGTAATAGAGCAATATCCCTTAGCGGGAGTTGAAAAAACAACGCAGCCAGCACCACTAAGATGCCGGCCAGTACGTGAATGCGCAGATTTCGTTCTGTTCGTAAAGAATGGATGATCCCCTCAAATGCACAGCCGAATACATCGCTCCATTTACGCTTCGATCTCATTAGCGGAGCAGCCCTACTTGGGAAAGAGCGGCCTCTTGTTTGCCCATCATTTCTGCTTCGCTAACTTCATCCTGATGGTCATAACCAAGCAAATGCAAGAAGCCATGCACAAACAAGAAGCCAATTTCCCGATTAAGAGAATGACCGTAGTCCTCGCCCTGCTGCTGAGCACGCTCTACAGAGATAATGATATCGCCAAGCACGTCTGTCATTGCATCCAGCTGATCCGCTTCATCAGCATCCACTTCATATACGATCTCCAGTTCATCATCGAGGGATTCCTGCATCGCAAAGGACAATACATCCGTTGGCCGATCAATACCACGATAGGTCCGGTTCAGTTCATGAATATTCTCGTCATCGACGAAGGTCAGGGCAACCTCGCCTTCCGTCACCCCTTCCGCTTCGCCTGCCTTTTGTAGCAATTTATCCAATAAAGCAATTAATTCGTCGCTAATTGCCAGCTTATCCTGCTCGTTACTCCATTCTAATTTAAGCGCCATTTCCTTCCTGCCCCCTGTTGTTCTCTTCTTCCGCCGCTTTTGTCTTCTTCATTTGCTCCGGATATTCGATCCGGGAATGGAAGATCCCCATCACCGTCTCCTTCAGCGTTTTGGCAATGACATCAAGCTCGCGCATCGTCAAATCGCATTCATTGAACTGGTGATCGTCCAGACGGCTCTTAATAATCTTCTCAATCATTGTCTCTACCTGTTCCACCGTCGGCTTGCGCAGCGAACGAACAGCCGCTTCTACACTATCCGCAATCCCTACTACGGCAGCCTCTTTGGATTGAGCCTTAGGACCGTGGTAACGGAAGTCCTCCTCGGTGAATTCAGGCTTAATTCCTTGCTCTTCAGCCAAGGTCAGCGCCTTATGATAGAAATAATGCAGGCAGGTCGTTCCATGATGCTGCTCTGCGATATCGCGAATCGGCTTAGGCAGCTTGTATTCTTTCAACATCTCGACTCCATCTGTCGTATGAGCAATAATGATCGACTTACTCAGCTTCGGATCGATGAAATCATGCGGATTCTCCATATTGTTCTGATTCTCAATAAAATAGCTTGGTCGCTTCGTCTTACCAATATCGTGATAGTAAGAGCCCACGCGGCATAGCAGCCCGTTCGCGCCGATCGCCTCAGCTGCTGCTTCCGATAGATTGCCTACCATCACGCTATGATGGTAGGTTCCCGGCGTCTCGATCAGCAGCTTGCGTAGCAAAGGATGGTTCGGGTTAGACAACTCTACCAGCTTGAGCGCAGACAGAATTCCAAAAGTAACCTCGAAGAAAGGCATTAAACCGATGACAAGAATTGTCGTCAGCAGGCCTCCAGCAACGGCAAAGCCAATCGTATACAGCGTGCTGGATTCTGTCCATCCTTTATTGTCAATCAGGATCAACGTGAAAGCCGAGAATGACCCGAACAGACAGATCATAATGCCCGCTTTCAACAACGTCGAACGCTGGCTGGCCCGATGTATCGCGAAGATCGCCGCAAAGGAAATCACGATCGTAAAGAAACCAAAGCTGAAGTCAAAAATTTGCCCTTTATGCACATTCAAAATTACACTCGCCAGGACACTGAACAAAATAGTGCAAATATATGCAAGCTGTAAATCAAGCAACAATGTAATCAGCATAGCTCCAACAGCAACTGGAGCAAGAAAACCAACATATATTCGCTGCTCATTCTGAAGAATAGCAGCTAGATGCATCGAGATAATTGTAATCACAATGATCATCAGCAGCATAACAAACTGCGAATTGTTGTATTTGAAGCGGCTGACCCCTTCCGATTGACGGATATACATAATCAGTCCCAGTGCAAGCATGGAAGAGAGCATGGCGAGAGCGAATTGCGGCCAATAGTTGACCTCTTTCTTAAGCAAGCCATTCTTCTCAAGCAAGCTATACATCTCTTCAGTGATTTTCTGCCCCTTGGCTACGAGTACGTCCCCCTGCTTAATAAAGACCGTTGGAGTATTCTCCCGTGCCTCCACCTTGGCAGTCTTGGTCGCCTCTTCATCATAGAACTTGTTAGGGGTAATCACAAGACGAGCCAGCTCCTGCACAACTTCACGGGACACCCGCTTGCTCAGAGAGCTCGTGCTGACCATTTCAGCCACTTTTGCCCTGGCTGTCTGTGCATCAACGATCTGATCAGTCATCAGCCGTGAGACGATATCTGCGGCTACCGGCTTCATCTCATTAACATCTTCGAGCGTCAAGCGCGGAATCTTAATAAATGTCTCTTCAGAGATATGGTACTGCTGCTCATTAATTCGATCTGTGGCCTCTTGAAACAGTGTAGGCGTATATTCGTTCGAATTCCGATTATTCTTAATGAAGTTCTGTATGTAATCCTTAACCCGCTGAGGCAGTTCATCACGGTAGATCTTCGTCTTTTCCTCGGTCGACACTTGATCATCCTGATTCAACCGGGTGATCCGATCAAGAATTTGTCCAATAAGAATCTCATTGCGCATCGGAAGGATCGTATAGACTTGTCCTACCTTCTCAGCCGCTTCTTCCTGGGCCTTCAACGTCGCTTTGGTATCCGGAATTTCCATCGGAGCTAGAATCTCTTTATCACTAGGCATGCCAACCGCAATATCATAGGTTTCTGGCAACAGCTTGGATGCCATACTCACATACAGGATTACAATCAAGAGAATATACAAAATATAGCGCACAGTCGCGCTATATCTCCATCCTGCAGCCTTCGATTGGAACTTGCTCTTTTTTTGCATTTCATTTGAGGTCATAGAGACAGCCCTCCTATACTAGGCCTGATTTTCAGCGGCACGATCATAAGCAACAATAATCTTCTGAACGAGCGAGTGGCGCACCACATCCGACTCCACAAAATCAACAAAGCCGATTTCATCAATATTATTCAGAATGGTTCTCGCCTCAATCAGCCCGGATTTCTTGCCTCGCGGAAGATCAATCTGAGTCACATCGCCCGTGATAACCATCTTCGAGCCAAAACCAAGCCGAGTCAGGAACATCTTCATCTGTTCAGGCGTCGTATTCTGGGCCTCGTCCAAGATGATGAAAGAATCATCCAGCGTACGACCACGCATATAGGCAAGCGGAGCGATCTCAATCAAGCCCCGTTCCAATGCCTTGGCTGTCTGATCCGGTCCCATAACGTCATATAACGCATCATACAGCGGGCGTAAATAAGGGTCTACCTTCTCCTGCAAATCTCCTGGCAAGAAGCCCAAGTTCTCCCCAGCCTCGACCGCAGGACGGGTCAGGATAATACGCTTAACCGAGCCTTCCTTCAGCGCCGCGATAGCCAGCACGACAGCAAGATACGTCTTGCCTGTCCCTGCCGGGCCGATACCGAATACAATATCGTTCTTCTTGATCGTCGTGACATAATGCTTCTGTCCGATCGTCTTGACACGGATCGGCTTACCCCGAAAGGTTACAGCGATCTCTCCCTTATATAAATCAAGCAATTGATCCGCTCTGAAATCTTGCGCCAGATCAATCGCATAGAGCACATCTCTTTCGGTCAATATATATCCATTGCGGATGAGTTCAAGCAATACTTCGAATAACTGCTCAAGCCGTTCTACATCGCCATTCTGCCCGCGGACAGAAATTTCCGACTCTCTCAGGACGATGCTTGCCTTAAATCTCTTCTCAATCAACTTCAGGAACGCATCCTGAGGGCCGAATAATGACAAGCCTTCAGACGCACTTTGGAGCGTTATTTTGATACTGACAAGTTGTTCTGACAAATTAGCCTCATTCTCCTTGCTATTGTACGATTGGTAGTTCTTTTGCTATATCCTGATCTACTTCAAAATGCACTTTCATATAAACTTTACCATTCTCAGTCTTCTCATGCAAAATTTTTTGCGATAAAACTACGCTATTTTTCCCATACTTGGCCATAATATCTCGTTTTGCCGCTTCTATTCCATCATTTTTTGCCTTTTCCTCAGTAATCGCCAATTCAATGAACGTCGTCTCCATGATTTCCTCGCTCATCCAGCCGATTGGCAGCTTGAAGCTTCGCCAAGTCAGCGGGTCTAACTTCGTTAAGGTGTTAGACTTTTCGAATTCAACCTTCCCATATCCGGTAAGCTGAATCGCTGTCTTGCCAAAATATAAATACCCGCGTTCCTTCTTCTCCCCAGTATAAACCTTCTGCTTGCGCAGCAGTGGGATCTCGATATTGTATTCATGCCAGACAGCACCTCTGACCTCACCCTTGGCGACAATTGTCTTGCCCCCCTGTTCACCAGAGATAAGAATTTGCCCCTTGCGGACGCGATCATTCTTCTTCACTTCCGGCTGGCCTCTCTCCACATAAATACGTGTAACAACCGCATCTGACGTGCTTACAAAACTACGCGGGTTCATTAGCTCCTGTTCCTTCGGCTTCGACGCCTCCACGATCTGGATCGTGATCCTCGTCCCCGTTCGTGAGACGCCAACCCATGAGACGCCCGGCAGCTTTCGGGCAAGATCCTTGGACAGCTCGTCCTGTCTAGGCAGCCGGTAAATCCATTGGAAAGCATATACTCCCTCGCTACGGGCAGCAAGCAGGATATCTTCCTTTGGAATTTTACCATTGCCCTCCACTTCAATATCCCATACCAGAGAAGATAAAGCTAGTACAACGCCGATAAAAAGGGCAAATCCGAAGACGAACCATTTACGCTTCCATAATCTGAACATCATAAAAGGAATACCTGAGCGACGCTTCACACTGATACGGCAGCCTGTCCGCTTCAGAAGTGGACGCAGCTTGAAGAAGTCCGCAAGCTGGATGTTCATCTCCATTGTTCCATCCGGGAGCGGCTTCAAATCCCATACCTGCATCTCTTTCTTCGTTAGCTCATTGACAAGAAATTCAATCGATTTACCGCGGACGACAATCGTAACTACGCCGCGCAAATTAGCAAAGACGGGTGATTTCACAACTTACTCCTCCGTTCCGCGATATTTAATTCCTTCGATTCTCCCTTCGATGACGATCTCCTGTGGCAATATTTCCTTTATGACAAGTCCACTCCCCTCGACCTCAAGAGAACCGTGGCTTAACTCCAATTGAAGCTGTTCCGGAGAGAAGAACACTACCCCGCGATGATTCTCTATGTACAACTGCTTACCTCCGATCAAGGTGAGCCTTGGCAAATTAAAAACAAGATCTCCTGGCAAGTCGAGCGCATCGACCGTCCATTTGCGGAATTTGCGGACAAACCGGCTCATATGAGGCAATCCTCCTTCCCCTACTGTACAAAATATGCGGGGAGGCGGTGATTTATGAAAACACAAGAAAAAACACCTTCTACGTTGTAGAAGGTGTTTACCTCTATTAGCTATTGCAGAGACTGTTGCACTGCCTGATTAATGAGCTTACCGTCAGCCCGACCTTTGACCTTGGGCATAAGTGCGCTCATCACTTTCCCCATATCAGCTTTTGAAGAAGCACCGGTTTCCTGGATGGTCTGCTGTACAATGACTTTAATTTCTTCTTCAGTTAACTGCATGGGAAGGTATACGGCAATGATCTCAACTTCCGCTCTGGCACTCGCGGCAAGATCGTCGCGACCCGCTTTTTCAAATTCTTGGAGGGCATCTTTGCGCTGTTTGATCTCACGACTTAGGATATCAAGCACTTCATTATCGTCCAAAGTTCTTTTCAAATCTATCTCAAGATTTTTAATCGTAGAACGTACCATTCGTATGGTGGAGAGTTTGAACTTGTCTTGACTCTTCATCGCTTGCTTCATATCTTCGTTCAATCGCTCGCTAAGATTCATGGTAGCTAATTCCTCCTAAAACTTTCTCTTACGAGCAGCCTCGGACTTTTTCTTGCGCTTTACGCTTGGCTTTTCATAATGCTTGCGTTTCTTCACCTCAGCCAATACGCCATCTTTAGCAATGGAACGTTTAAAGCGACGAAGTGCAGCATCAATTGTCTCGTTTTTGCGAACTTTAGTTTCAGACACCAGTTTTCCCTCCCTCCGACCAGACCGTCCAAGAGCATAACAACACGGTTCATCAAGCTACATTATAGGGGAAAAATAAAGAAGGTGTCAACCTGACACCCTGTTTTCCTGCTTATTATTTATTACCTTCTTAACCATGGACACCTATCAGCATGATGCAAAAACGGCGGTATACCTTAGTTTTTCCACAATTTCAGGCATTTAGCCGTTCACAAAATTCGTCAATTTGCATGTGAATCCGAAGTTTGTGCTAGTAGCCCCAGCTTCGCCCCGCCAAGCAAGTGATAGTGAATATGATAAACAGCTTGTCCACTATCAGGACCGCAGTTGTTAATCAGTCTGTACCCTGTCTCTGCAACGCCAAGCTCTTTGGCCACCTGCTGTGCAACGCGGTGCAATTCGCCGATCATGGCATAATCCTCTGAGCCGACTTCGTTCATCGTAGCGATATGTTTCTTCGGAATGATCAGAACATGGACAGGCGCTGCAGGCTGGATGTCATGAAATACGAGAAATGTATCGTCTTCATACACTTTTTTCGAAGGGATCTTCCCCTCTACTATGCTGCAAAACAAACAATTTTCCATTTTACATAATCCTCCTTCAAGGTAGTGTTCAGAATTCAAGTGTTCTTTAGTACAACTTCCTTTAATAAGGTACTTCAAAAAGTCGGCTTTTGATTACGAAGTGAATCAAGAAGTATCTCGACATCAAATCTTGAGTTCAGCCGGGTCTAAGCAGATGCTTACGAAGTTATGTTTCCTACGGAAACATCTCAGGTGCTCACGTACCCAAAACGTACGCTCCGCTCCTCAGACCCTAGCTTCATCCAACTGGAGCGTATTGAAAAAACGCATATCGGAAGCATAAGCTTCGGTACTGAAACCAACCTTTTTGAACACACACTTAATCATACCGAAAAAAGGCAAAAAAAAGAAGCACCCTGCTTCCTCTCAGTAAGGAAGCGAATCTACGGACGTATTGGAATCAAAAATAAGCATTTCTGCCACCAATACGTCCGCCGGGGTGCATCAATAAGATGTCGGCTAACTGTAGTATAACAGCCACTTGGTGCTGTATCTGTGATGTACATCACGTTTTAATATATCCCCAAAATTATACGAAGTTCCTGATGTCATTCATCCGTTTGAACTTATATGAGGCAAGTAGGAAGAAGACTACAATAAATCCTCCCAGCACTAGCAGATTGAACCCTATACTGGTGAAACTATCACCCTCCTGCAGCTGTTTGATGGTCTGTAATACCCAATGTTGGGGCAGAAAATCAGCGATGCGTCGTAAGAATGCCGGCATAACATCGATCGGGAAGAAACAACCGGCAAGCAGGCAACTCGGTGTTATAACCAGATTCTGCAGAGCCCCGGACATCCCGCTGCTCTTAGAGAAAGCAACGATGGATAAGGAGATGCCCACTGAAATTAGTGCAAATAAAGCTAGCAGACCGACCAATTGATACAGCGGTATTCCCGTATCGAATTTGAACACATACCTGATGCAAATAACGGTGAAACCGATCTGTATCAGCATGACAATAAAATTGACGATAATATTTGAAATTACATAGGTTCTAGGAGTGATCGGTGAAGACATAATCCGGAAGTAAGTACGATCCTCTCTTCCTTTCAGAATCAACTCAGATAGGTTGATGGCCGACATCATCATGAACATGATCAGAAATCCGATCGATTGATAAGACATCTGAACCATCAAAGAGTTATCATGCACAGTATTAGCCGTTAATTGGAAGTCCTGTTTCTGATAATCTTCATAAAGTTGCTTGAATCGGGTTGGATCGCCGTCAGAAATTTGACCGACCGCAGCAAAATTATCAATATAGTTATACAGCATTGCCTTCACATATGCCGTCACCTGAGCGCCCTTCAGCGATTGAATGACGATTTGTGCAGGTTCTCCGGCTAGTACGCTGTCTGAATAACCCTTCTGTAAGATTAACCCGCTGTCGAGCTTGCCGGCGGCAAGCTGCTTCTGCATTTCGGCCTCCGTCACATTCTCAACTTTGACCTGATCAAGACCCTGTAGAAAAGAGATGGTATTCGCGGCAATCTCTGCCCCGTCCTCGTTGACTACGCCGACATGTAGCCCTTCCTGGCCGTTTCCCGAATAGATTAATAGGGAGAACAGAATGCCCGCCAAAGGCAAACCTAGATAAAGAATCAGGTTGCTGCGTTTGCGGAAAGTCGTACGCAATAATGTAATGACGAGCCAACAAATATCTTTTAGCATATTATAGTCCCTCCCTACGCCGCATCATGACCGCAGCAATTGTCAACATCACGATAGCGATTCCGATATTAAGAGCAAATACCGGCCACATCTCCCAAATCTCATTCCTATAGACGATGCCCGTCAGCGCATTATTCGTCCAGCGGACCGGAGACATTCGAATGATAAAAGACATGATCTTGGTTAACTCAATCCCCGCTTCATCGAATGGGAAATAGGCTCCTCCAAAGATCGCCCCGAGCTGTGTGATCAACAGAAGTATGGCGCGACTCGCTGTATCCTTGAATATATAGCTGACGGCCAGCCCCAAGCTAACGGCCATAATAACCTCAGATAACAACAGGAGAATGACGACGGGCAAATGATCACCCCAATATGCACCAAAGGCAAATTTACTGAAGAAGATAATAATCAGAACACAAAGCATATTCACAGCGAGATTGCCAAGGACCTTGCCAATGAAAATTTCTCCTTTATTAATCGGGGCAGCCACGAGCCGGAATGCTGTCCCCTCTCTGACCTCCCCGGTAATTAACTGGCCGGCAGACATTGCGCCCCACAAGGCGACCAACGCGGTCATCGCCATTGCATAATAATCCAGTGCGCCGGGCTTACGATCAGGAATTAGCGAAGTCTCCTTGATATAGTTTTGGGCTGCGGGCTCAGAGCCCACGACTCCTATTTTGTCAGGCTCCAGCTTAGCAATTGTACTGATCACCTTGTATTTCTCAGTGAACGCAGTCAGCGTTCCCTGCAAAATTTGATGCTCCAACGTAATGAAGCTGTTACTGTATAGCTCAATCCCATCCTTTGTTAGTTCCACGTAGTCGGCATAGCGCCCCGCCCTTACCTCTTCTGTACCATCCATACCCGCCTTTAGGTCCTCGAACAGGATACCTGATTTGGCCGTCTCCGCAGAGAATGCCGCGAAGCTGCGTGTTAGGGCCTCATTCTCTCCTCTGTCCTTGACCAGGACGTGAATTTTGTCGATGTTCGTCGTTCCGCTCTCAAAAGCATTGCTAAGCGCAAAGCCCAAAATCATCATTAGCACAATTGGAAATGCCAGCATAAATATAAGCGTCCAACGGTCACGCATATCCTGCAAAACTTCTTTATACGCAATGCGTAAAATGTTCATTGATTTCTCTTCCCCCGTTCATTGGCATCGCCTTCCACGCTTCTTAGTCCCGAAGTGTTCGTCCAGTCAGCGTCAGAAATACCGTCTCTAGATTCGGCTCCTGCTCCTCAACCGAACGGATATCCGCATCATGGCTGATTAATTCCTTCAGAATCAGACCGAGATTATCTACTTCCAGATCGCAGAAAACCCGCACGGTCTGTTCCAGCAATTCGACACTTCTTACACCCGGAATTCTGCGCAAAGTATCGGCAAGGCTCGGAATGCATTTCTTAAGCTCGATTCGAATCTCTTTAAGATCTGTAATTGTCGCTACCAACTGCTCCTTAGTCCCCTCTGCGATGACCTTACCATGGTCGATAATAGCGACCCGGGTGCAGATCTCCTCCACTTCCTCCATATAGTGGCTGGTGTAGATGATCGTGCAGCCCATCTCATTTAGCTTGCGTACCGAATTTAGAATATAATTCCGGGAGTGAGGGTCGATTCCGACCGTTGGCTCATCCATAATGATCAGCTTGGGGCGATGTGCGATTGCACAGGCAATATTGAGGCGCCGTTTCATCCCGCCAGAGAAGTTCTTCGGATAACTCTTCATCTTGTCTTCCAGCCCGACGAACTTAAGGGCTTCAATCGTCCGCTCCTTAAGTTCTGCCCCGCGTAATCCGTATAAGCCGGCAAAGAAGCTAACATTCTCATAGGCGGTCATCTCTTTGTAGATCGCCAAATCCTGCGGGACTATGCCCAGATTCATCTTGGTGTAGCGGCTATGCTTCATGAGGTCCCGATCCAAGATCCGAATCTCTCCGCTGCTTGGACGTAGCAAGGAGGCCACCAGGTTGATCGTTGTACTCTTGCCCGCCCCGTTCGCTCCAAGGAACCCGAATATCTCGCCTTCCCGAACCGCCAGTGATATATTGTCAACAGCTATGAATTCACCAAACTTCTTGGTCAATTCGCGAATTTCCAGTACATTCATCCCAGACACTCTCCATTTCGATTCATCATTTCTCATCCGCTTGATGATCCTATTGTAGAAAAAAAGGATGCCCTTATGTCAGTGCATAAGTTCATCCTTTGTATATTAGAAATTTCATGTTTTTAGGGATTGTTCAAAAAGTCCCCTTTTGATCACGTAGCAGTACTAAAAGTTTATTCGACATCGAATCTTGAATTCAGCCGGGCCTTCCGGTGCTCACGTACAAACTACGTACGCTGTGCTCCTTTCGTCCCTAGCTACACCCAACTGAAGCGTTTTGAAAAAACGCACATCGGAAGCATAAGCTTTGGTGCTGAAAGTCTGACTTTTTGAACTTGTACTTTTAGTAAAACACATAGCCAGGGGGGTGAATATTTTCATGTGCAAACTCTAACGAAACTACAGATCGTTATTTCCCCATCAAGAGCAACAAATTAAATCTAACGAAACACCATATCGTTATTCGTGAGAAATCCGCTCTATTCGCCGTAAATTCACCCAAATAGCGATACCCAGTTTCGTTACAATTTTTATCTGCCATTTCCGGCCCATATAACGATATCCAGTTTCGTTAGAGTTGGAGAGATGTGGCTCTAACTATATAGAGCTAGCGATTTATCAACATTCTGCCACATTACCATTGGCTTGCTCTATCACTGCTGGCGGAAACTTCTATATGAGAAAATTCACCCTAGCTTTCCCCGGTAAGCGGAATGAGCGTAGTGACGCTGAAGCCCTTCGTTCCATCAGCAATAATTGTACCACCCACTGAGGCAGACCGTTCTTCCATACCAATCAGTCCGAGGCCCTTCACAATTTTATCTTTACCGCGCCCATTGTCGTTCACAACAACTTTGATCATTTTACCCAATACCCGAACTTCAACATGAACCGTTGTAGCACCTGCGTACTTGGCTGTATTCGTCAATGCTTCTGTCACATTCTCATGAATGATCTTCCAGTGAAGGGGTGTAATCAGTTCAAGATTGCCCCCATGTATAACCGAAGTCACTAGGCCGGAATGGCCACCGAAGGCCTCCACCAACGTCTTCAGCCGCTGGATCCCTAGTTGCTGCAGCGCTGGTTTCATGTTCTTCAGCGTATGCCGGATCTGTTCGATCGCCTCTTTGGAGATGCCGATGGCATTCTGCAGCAGATTCTCAGCGGACTCAGGATCGGTCTGCAAAATACGCTTGGCTGCCTCCATTTGAATAAGCGCACCTGTCATCGAGTGGCCTACCCCGTCATGAATTTCCTGAGACAAACGGTTACGCTCCTCCAGCTTATATGTATACTCCGATACGCGAATGAACTCCTCATTCTCATGCAGCTTCCTGCGAAGCTGGTCCTGAGAATGCCGCATCTGATCCAGTTGTTCCTCCTGCTTCCTGGCCTTGTCACGCGATTTACTGATTAGTAGGTAGTTCATCATACTCAGTACAGCTATAAGACCATACAGCATAAGCAGAGAGCCGCTGATGATCCATAGCGGTACGAGCAGCAAGAGATAGTACCATTTCTGTCTCTGGCCGTCATACGAAGCCAAATCAAAAATGCTAAACGGGTATAGTAGCAAAAAATAAGGATTAATATAGAACGCACAAATTAGTGTATAAGCCATTCCAATCCCGATTACAGCCTGTGCGACATAACGGTTGCGTATTATCTGAGCCGATAGATTGATCGCAATATAGACAAGAAAATAGAATACTAGCCATCTCGAGGGCCGATCATTCATAAAGTACGCCCCAGAAACAACGAATAATAAGACAACCAGCTTATTACCCATATTCCATAGCTCCATCTCTCTAACGTATCCTTCCCGTTAAATAATAGATAGCAATTTGGGTGCGGTGCTCAAGCCCGGTCTTGTTCAATAGCGAAGTGATATAATTAGCGACCGTTCCTTCAGAAATGAACAGTTCCCTGGAAATCTCTTTGTTGGACAACCCTTTGGCAATGCCGGACATGACCTCTAGTTCGCGCTCAGTGAACAAACTGACATCAATCGGCGGTTCGACCACGCCGGGCGTATGATCGCCAAGATTCAGCTTCAGTTTGTCAAGAATGACATTCTGCAATACGTTATGACCATGATGGATACTCCTAATCGCATCACGGATCCGCTCAGGATCGTTATTTTTTAGCAAATATCCCTTGGCGCCAAAGCGAATAGCATCCGTAATATACTCATCATCGTCAAAGGTAGTCAGAATAAGCGGCTTCGTCTTCGTCGTCTCCGTGAGCAGACGAGTAGCCTCGACACCATTCATATTCGGCATGCGCACATCGAGCAGCGCTACATCCACCTCGTTGGCCTGGCAGAATTCCACCGCCTCGCGGCCGTCCTCCACTGTGGCTAGTACTTCGAATTCCTCGAAAGAGTTGAGGATAATGCGCATGCCCTCTCTGATAAATGAATTATCATCCGCGATTAATACTTTAATTTTCATACATCGACCTCTTTCATACTTTCCTCTCCTTCACTTACTCCGTCATAGTCTAAGACTACATTCTCTCCACGACAACCTTAGAACCTTCGCCGCCACTCTCCGCCGGTATAACAACAAGCTTGCGTACCAGTCGTGCCCGCAGCTCGGCCACATGTGTAATGATTCCGACCGAGAGGTGATCATGATGAAGATGCTCCAGAGAAGTAATTACCGTATCCAGTAATTCAGGGTCGAGTGTGCCAAATCCTTCATCCAGGAAAAAGAATTGCAGTGGATATTTGCCACGAAGCTGAATTTGTGCAGACAACGCCAGTGCAAGCGCCAGCGAGGTCAGAAATGTCTCTCCACCGGACAGCGTCCCTACCGGCCGCTTCACACCTCCATTTGCGTCATCGCAAATGACAAAGCCTCCGCCCGAATCTGTCTCCAGAGAATATCGCTGCTTCGTTAGCGAGCGGAGACGCTGGGAGGCCGCATGGCTGACATTCATCAACTGTTCCTCAGCAACATATTCAACGAAGGCGTTGCCGCGAAGCGTCGTCTGCAGCTTGGCCATTAATCCAGCCTGATGCTCAAGGTCTAGTCGTCTAACCTCAAGCTCCTTCCAGCGCACATGCCGCGAAGCCAAATCCTCCAGATCACGCTCCGAACGAGCCTGACCTTGTAGAGCCGCCTCATCCTGCTGTTTGGCCAGCGACAACGCAAGCTGACAGGCCTCCCAGTCCGCCTGATCAACCATCCGGCCATTCAGCCTGACATCCAGTTCCTTCAGGCGGATCTTGTGTTCAAGCTGCTCATCTCTGTGTACCTTAATCCGCTGTGCACTCGCTTCCGACTGTTCCGCACTCATTAACGCTTCCACCGCTTCCTGCTCTGTGGCAAATGGCGACGCAGCCAATTGCTCCGAGCAGCGCTCTGCCCAGTATTGCTCCTGCTCTCGGGCGGATACCGCCGCCTGATTAGCCGAAGCAGCAAGCGTTCCAGCTTCATTGCTGTGGGTAGACGTCTCCAATTGCAGCTTGCGAGTATGCTCAGCGGCTTGGCGCAGTGACTTCAGGGAATTCTCAGCTTCAAGCAGCAGCTGACCTACTTGCTCTGAGCCGATCCAGGTATTTAGCCGCTCCTGCTTCTCTTGCAGCAAAGCCTTTTTCCCTTGCTCCTGTGTCTCCGCCTGTAGCAGCTGTTTATCAAGCTCCACGCCCTTTTGCACTAAACTAGCAATACGAGCCGTTCTCTCTTCAATATAGGGAATGCTAACAGCAAGCCTCTCCCTAACATCTGCAAGCTGGCGGTCCTTGGCCTGAATTTGTTCTTGCAGCTGTCCTACAGAATCGAGAGACAATGGGGGATAGGCTTGCTGCCATGCCCCCAACTTCGTAGTTAATTCCTCAAGAAGCGCTTCGCTCCGTGAGCTCGATTGGTCCAGCAATCCGATAGCAGCAGCCGATTCCGATTGTGTGGCACTGTGTTGCGGCAGCAGGGCAGTCAGATCAGCCTTTGCCTTCCTAGCATCACGCTGTAGCTGTTGTAGAAGAGTACGCAATTGTCCCTGCTTTTCCCCGATTTCAACGATGGACTGCTGAAGCACGCTAAGTGATGTCAAAGGATCAGATTGCTCTGACTCTCCATCCCGCACGGATGGCATAACAGAGGCGGCTGTCTCCTGACGAGCTGTACCCGTCGTTTCGATTAATTCTAGCTCCTCTGCAGCCAGATTCTTTGCTCCACTACTATCTACTCCAAGCAATTCAAGCAGGCTATTCCCCGTGTCCAAATCACGCGACAGCTCGTATTGCAGTTCTTGTATCCGTCCTAGTAGTTCGCCAATCTGCGTCAATTCCGCTTCCTCATCTGCGAACTGTCCTTCTGTTAGAACCATACCGGGATGATGCTCCGAACCGCATACAGGGCACGGCGCCCCTTCCTGCAGCTGCTCCGCCAGGCGGAGGGACCAAATATGCAGCTCGCGTTCTTTCAGCGACGCCTTCAGCTCCGCCTCCAATTGGGTCAGAAGCTGTCGACAAGAGACAGCATCAACGCTAAGCTGCTGTAAATAATAAATCTGCTCTAGTGCCTCTCTCGCTAGATCGTGACAACCAGTCTCAATCAACTGCTTCGCCTGAACCAAATCTTGCAGGCGAAGCGCGGCTTGCTCTGTTCTGACGCGGTACGCCGCTTCTTCCTGAGCTGCGGCAGCTTGCTGCTGCTGCAATCTAGCGATCTCCTGCGCGCTGTGATATGCAGCCTGAATACGCTCCCGCTCATCAGGAGCGACTTCATAGCCAGCACGCTGCTGTTCAAGCTCGCGCTGGCGCTGCTGCGCCTTGGCGAGGAGCTGCTCCTCCTTCGCCTGCTCCGCTCCCAACTGTTCCCGCTTACGCGCCGCTTCTTCGCGTGATACCTGCAGCTGCTTCAGCTCGGCAAGCAGGACATCACATTCCGCTTGCAGGCGTTTGGCCTGCTCCAGCTCGCTCAGCCGCAGCAGCAACGCCGGTTCCTTGGCGGCAAGCTCCAGCCTTGCCAACTCCGCCGCTTCCGCTGCTTGGCTCGCTGCAGCGGAGGCCTCGGTTGCCGCCTGCTTGGCGCTGGCAGCGCTCTGTTCGCGCGTGGCAGTGACCTGCTGCGCTTCCCTCCATGCGGCTAGCGTCGGCCTAAGCGACTCCGCCGCCGCAGCCCGGGCCAGATCGGCTTCCAGCTTCGCGATGTCCACCTCCTGCGCGCGCAGCTCAGCCAGCTTCGCCGCCCGTAGGCCGCGCTCCTCGCTAAGCTCGCGCAGCTTCGCGAGCTCATCCGCCTGCCGCTGCGCAGCAGCAAGCTCTTCCCGCCGCAGCTTGGCAAGCTCCGCTGCTTCCCTCAAAGCGCTCTCCGCTTGCTTCAGCGCCTCCTCCGAGGCGTTGCCCAGGCCCTGCTGCTCCGCCTCCAGCTCCTTTAAGGTCTGGTCGGTCTCCTTGACCTTACGGCTGAGCTTCTGTACAAGCAGATCTCCATACTGCTCCAGATGAAACAGACGCTGCAGCATCTGGCGGCGATCAGCCCCTTTTAGCGACAGAAACTCGGCAAATTTCCCTTGGGGAAGGACGACGGCGCGCGTAAAATCATCCATTTTTAAGCCGATCTTCTCTTCTACAGCACGGGTAACATCCGCCAATTTATCAGCGATCACCCGGTCTCCTTCTTCACTGATCTCCACAATGCGGCTAAGCGTGTTGCTGATCGACAGCTCATTTTGCCGCTTGAAGCGCCGCTCTACCCGGTACCGCTCCACTCCTTGAGCGGATGCTAACTCGAAGGTGAACGAGACAAACAGGCTGTCCTCAGCCTGATTCATAATTCCTTGCGTCCCGCCCGAAGCTCGTCCAACCTTGCCGTACATCGCCAGTGTAATAGCATCCAGAAGCGTCGATTTGCCACTGCCGGTAGGGCCAAAAATACCGAACAAGCCCGTATCGCACAGTTCGGTAAAATCAATCTCCTGCATCTCACGGTAGCTCTGCAGCCCCGCCAATTTTAAAGTGATCGGCTTCAAGCTTGCTCCACCTCCTCGCCATCCTGCTGCTCATCCTCAGCGATGAGCGACATAAACAGATTGACCAACTCCGCTTCCGGCTCAGCACCGCCACTCTGCCGCTGATAGAAACGGCGGAACAGCTCATCTACCGGCATCCCTGCGCGGGAGAAGACCTGCTCTTCCGTGTCACGACCTGGATATACCGGACGGATATGTATTATCCCTTCACGCGCCTTGCGAAGCGTCTGAATATCACCCAGCGACATCGCTTCCGTTAAGTTGATCTCAAGATCGATGAACGCATTGGCATCCCTGCCTTCTTCCAGCCAACGCCGTACTTCGTCTAATCCGCCGCGGCATGCCCAACGCACGAGAGGTCGACCGCTCGTCAAATACAACTCTCTGGCTATCGGCTCCTCTCCTGGAGCAATATCCAGCAGCATCACCGATTTGGCTTGTCCTGCTTCCGAGAAGCTATATGCCAGCGGCGAGCCACTGTAGCGCATCATGCTGCCCGCTTTGACCGCCTGAGGGCGATGCAGATGTCCAAGCGCCGTATACTGCGCTCCAACATCCAATGCAGAAGGATCCACCGTATAAGCGCCGCCGACCTGGATCGGTCTTTCCGAATCGCTCTCCAGACCACCCAGGACATAAATATGGCTCATCGCCAAATTGACGGTGTCCGGACGATAAGCCTCGGCAAGCTGCCTCATTAATCTTCCAACCTTCGCACTATACGCGAGGCGCAGTTCAGCCTCATCACTCTCACCAGCCAGCAGCTCGGACAGACGCGATTCTGAAGGATACGGCAGAGCAGCGATCGTGGCGATCTCTCCCGTACGCGGCACCTGAACTTTGACCGCTTCGACGGACGGCAAGCCCACCAAGTGGATTCCTCGCCGAGATACTAAAGGCGAGACAGAGGCGACCCGCTCCGGTTGGTCATGGTTGCCGGCGATCACAATGAGCTGCCTTCCATTCTCCGCAAGCCGTGCAGCCGCATCATAGAACAGGGATTCCGCCGCCGCAGGCGGATTAACACTATCGTAGACATCCCCCGCCATCAGTATGACATCGACCTGCTCCGCCTCCGAGATCGAGACCAGCTCGTCCAGGAACTGCTCCTGCTCCGGCAAGCGGCTTCTGCCCTCAAGCGTACGTCCCAAATGCCAATCCCCCGTATGCAAAATACGCACTCATTCATCTCCCCTTTCAACTCTATTACTCTACGAAACTAACACTACTGGAACACGCTATTTTCACAAAAACATAATAATTTCAAATCTAACGAAACAACATATCGTTATCTAGACGAAATCATCGCTTTATCCACATTTTTGCAGTCAATAACGATACCCTGTTTCGTTAGAGTTTATACACGTTACATTAGGAGACTACAGCTAAGCTAACCAGCCGTAGTCTATCCTATCTATTTCATCAAAGCTTGTCTCACAGCTTAATCACGTCGCCGCTATCAATGAAATACAACCATTTCTCATCTACCGGGACGCCCGTAATATCTTTAATGGCCTTGGCATACAGATCCAATTGGAAGCGATAGAACTCTGCCAATGCCTCTACTCCGCCGCGGTGCTCCAGCACCTTGTCGCTCTTGTAATCCAGCAAATACTGTTTGCCATCTGCGAAAAACAAACAGTCAACAACCCCTTGAATCAGAACCGTCTCGCCGTCCAGTCCAGGAAGCGCATTTAGCCTATCAGGATCTGGTGTCCTGTCAGCCTCGCTATCAAGTGAATTTACACTATCTTTAACCAAGCTATTAGGAGCTTTATCCACTATATTCCCGCTAGTTTCAGACAGCGTTACTGGCCCAGCAAATAGCTCCGCTAAAGGCGCTAGAGTCGGATACGCCTCGGTAGCTGACAATCCATAGCTAAACGGCAGCTCGCGCTTAACCCAATCCGCACGGTCCAGTAATTTCCCGACCGGGCTATTCCAGAATTCAGCGATACGAGCCGTATCAATCTCTGCAGCCTGCTCTACCGTCATAATCCTCTTCTCGATTAATGACTGCAGCAGTTCAGCAACGACAGCTTCATCTCTACCTTTATCAAAGGGCAAATGCTGCATAACTGTATGATACGCAGTTCCGCGTTCCGTTGGCGTCAATTTGGCCTGCTCCATGAAGCGAGGTCTGCGCAGATGCAATTTGAAATCCACCTGCTCCGCATTTTGGGACATTTCCTGCTTCATTTCAGCTGTGGTGAACAGATTGGCCCCACTTTCTTCCTCGGTTTGATGCCATGTTTTCATCTCGGTTACCGATGTCTTTGCAGAGATCCGTGTAGCTGCCGTATGTGGGTATACCCAATTCAATCGAGACTCAATCAGACGGTCAAGCTCATCTCGTCCGAAATCCGTCCTTGCCCCTTCATCAGCCGTCAGCACATTCAAGCCGAATTCTTCGACAGCTCCGCCCATCCCCGCTGCCGCAGCTTCAATATGTGCCGTCGGTACTGCTACCTCTTGTGCGCTTACCAGTTCAATCGTCCAAGCCGCTGAACCGTCAGCAAGCGCTGCGCTTGTTGTCTCCGGCAGTCCTCCGAACCTGCGCAGCTCAGAAGCTGCAGCATGTCGTATCAGCGCCGGGCCGATCCAATCAAGATAGCAACGGCCTCGCACAAGCACATAGTCTGGCAGCCGCTCCTCCTGAACCTCAAGCACACCGCCCCAATTCTGGGCGGACTTGGCCAGATCTTTGACAGACGAGACAAGAATCAGCTTCTCCTTCGGCCGTGTTAAAGCTACATAGAGCACACGCATCTCCTCGGCCAACAGCTCCATCTGTGCCCGTCTGCGGATTGCCAAATTCGGCAGGGTTGGATAACTGACTCTGAGCTCGTTGTCGATGAATTTCGGACCAAAGCCCATCTCTTTATGAATCAGAAAAGGTGCATTCAAATCCTGGCGATTGAACATTCTGGAGAGGCCGGCAACGAATACAACCGGGAACTCTAGACCTTTACTCTTATGAATCGTCATGATGCTGACCGCATCCTCTTGACCCTCAGTCGAGGCAGCAGCGCCCAAGTCTCCTCCATTGTCCTTAAGCCGCTGAATATAGCGAAGGAAGCGGAACAAGCCCCTGGATGAAGTCGCTGATTCATACTGGGTAGCGCGATCATACAGTGAGCGCAGGTTGGACTGTCTCTGAGATCCTCCCGGCAAACCACCAACCCAATCCAAATAACCAGTATCGCGGAAAATCCCCCAGATTAAATTGCTAAGCTCGCCTTCACGGGCACGGTTCCGCCACTCACTGAGTTGACTTAGGAAACGCTGCAGCCTTACGGCCAGTCGTGCTGAGCTTCCATATTCAGTCGAATGGGTCTCATTAGCGCTGCCGATCTTAGCTGCACTCACTACTCTTGTGTTCTCTTCTAGACAGAGATCTTCTGCTGTACCCTCATCCTCCGCAATGATCCAACTATTTTTCGAACCGTTCTCAGTCAGTTCTACTTCTTCGAAATGACCAGGCTCACTCTGAGCGGCATTCAGAACAGCTTCATAGAAATGACCACGCTCGGCTGCAAGGCGTATCTCAGCCAATTCCTCTTCCGAGAAGCCATATAGCGGCGAGCGAAGTACAGCAGCCAGCGGTATATCCTGAAGCGGATTATCGATCACCTGAAGCAACGACAGCATCGTGTCTACTTCAGAAGCCTGGAAATATCCCTGGCTCAACTCAGCCGCAGCCGGTATGCCCTCGCGCCGCAGCTCTTCGATCATGACAGGTGCCCAAGACAGCGTGGATCTGAGCAAAATCGTCATATCCCGATAACCCACCGAACGCATGGCGCGTAACTGCTTATCATAGATTTGCAGCGGAGAGCGTCCGCCTTCGCCAAGCAGCTTGCGGATTCGCTCTGCTATCGCTCGTGCCTCCAGCTGTACAGCCTCAAGCTCGATGGCTTCCTCCGTCTCACCGCTCCCGCTATCTGCTCCATCAGCGCTATCCGCTTCAGTCACAGAAGCCGAACTATCCTTGCTGCGATCGATCAAGAGCAGCTCGGGACGATATTCATCTCCGTCTTGTCCCATCTCAGGAAACCCCTCGCCATACACGAGTTCGGCCCGCTTGTCGTATTCGATCTCCATCGCGCTCTCGTTCATCATCTGTCTGAACAGCATGTTGACCGCATTAACAACTTCTTGGCGGCTGCGGAAGTTCCGGGCCAAGTCGATTCTTAAACCTTGCTCGCCGATCTCGTCCCCGTAGCTACGATACTTCTGTAGGAATAACCCGGGTTCTGCAAGCCGGAACCGATAGATACTCTGCTTCACATCGCCGACCATGAAGCGATTGCCAGGAGCAGTCCGGGCAATCAGGGAGATAATATCCTCCTGAACTGTATTCGTATCCTGATATTCGTCGAGCAGCACTTCATCATATTGGGCCTGATATTCGAGAGCAGCCGCAGATGGCTGTAAATCTCCCGGACTCGAGTCAGGATGCCGCAGGATTTGCAGGCAATAATGCTCCAAGTCAGCAAAGTCAAGCCAGCCTCTGGCTGTCTTGTCCGTACGGTAGCGAGCACCGAACTCAGCAATCAGCTCAGCAAGCTCCTTCATTAGAGGCGCAGATTGATGCAACTCGGCCAAATAAGCCTCTGTAGTGCGTCCGAATAACTGAGTCTGCAGTTCACTGACCAGCTTCTTCGCTTCCTCGCGCAGTGCTTTGGCCCGTTCCTGCAGCAAAGGGTCTGTCTGGTCCTTCTTGCACGGCTTCAGCTTGCCAAAGCTTGCGGATTGAAAGACATCATAAAGCTCGGCCCACGGACGTTCCTGAACCGCAGTCAATAGGCCACCGATCACTTGTATATCATCTTCAAATGTAATCGAGTAGGGCTGGGGACCACCCGGAGCCTCGGTAATCGTACGAGCCTGCCTTAGCAAATCTGCAGCCCCGATCAACGCGAGCTCCGTATCGCGGACAATGCTCTGAACCCACAAGCTGTCCTCAAGTGCAGCCGCATCCGGAGCGGCAAAAGCATCAGCTGCTTCGCGCAGCCATTGTTCCGGCCAAGAATGGCTTTGTGCGAAATCATACAGCTTCAACACCAGGGCGAAAACCGCATCATCACTCCGCTCACCACCAAACCAGTCGACCAAACTTAAGAAGCGGTTCCCGTCCTCCGCTGAGGCATACTTGTCCTCGAACAGCTGCTCCAGAACCTCTTGTCTGAGCAGTGCCGTCTCGCTCTCCGAAGCAATTCGAAATCCCGGATCCAGCGGAATCATAGTGTAATAGCGCTGAATGACTTCCATACAGAAGGAGTGCAGCGTCGTAATTGAAGCGCGCCCGAGCATCGCCAACTGTCGTGTAAGATGTTCGTTGCCCGGATCCTGTGCCAGCTCCTTCTCCAGTGCTTCACGAATCCGCCCTCTCATCTCCGACGCAGCTGCCTTGGTAAACGTAGCAACGAGCAGACGGTCAACATCAAGCGGATGCTCTCGCGAAGACAGCTTGCGGATGATTCTCTCGACCAGCACTGCTGTCTTGCCTGAGCCAGCTGCCGCCGCAACGAGAATATCCCCGCCAGTCAGCGTAATAGCACGCCATTGATCATCGCTCCAGAAGCTTCCTTGCGGCTTCGGTATATTCATTCTCGCTCCTCCTTTCTGCCCAGCTCATCAAACCGTTCCCAAAGCTCATTTTTGCCCGGCTTACTCAACACTTGATAGCCGTTATCCTCATGACTGCCTTCAAATCGGCATAGCGACCGGTAAGAGCAGTAAGTACATGCCGTCTCCGTGCCTAGCCGGTAAGGGGCGATATCTACATTGCCATCGGTAATACGCGTGCCGATATCCGAAATAATGCCGCGCACAGAACCGAGCAAGGATTGCCACTGCTCCAGTGTAGCTACGGCTGCACTGCTATAAAACCCACCATCCGCTTTAACCGCGACTGGCAGAATATCTGAATATCCTTTTTCCAGTTGATCGTCCATCTTGGAGATCACTTCCCGATCAGCCAGCAGTAAGCCCTTCAGCTTAAACCGCTTCAGCATCTCCAATTGGGCCTGTTCGGCGCTCATGCCGTTACTGCTCTGCAGCAGCGGGTTGTGAACATGGAAATAGAGCGTCCCCGCTGGCAGTGCAGGGCGTCCCAGCCAAGTCTCGGCAGAAGATAAGAGTACATCCAAATACGTAAGCATCTGTAGCGATAAGCCGTAGTACACTTCATGCAGTCGCAGATCCGTCTGACTTGATTTATAGTCAATGACACGCAGCAGCAAGCCTTGATCGCTCTCCGCCATATCTACGCGGTCGATTCTGCCCACGATCTCCATAACACAGCCGTTAGGCAATTGAAAAGTCAGCGGCGGCAATGTACGTCCCGGACCGAAGTCCATCTCCAGCCCGATCGGCTCAAAGCTGCCACGTCGTGATTGCTCGCCCAGAATAATAGAAGCGCGGCCGACGATATTCTTCAGCTTGCGTGTAATATAGCCATAGCGATGCGAGCTGAGCAGAATTTCCCCCTGCAGCTTGGGAGCCAGCTTGTCTACTGCAGACTCAGCCTCCTGCAAGCATTCCTCTGTCGTCAGACTTCCCCAGCTCCGATTCTGATCTTTGAAATTGAGGGCCATCATGCTCAGCGCAGCGTGAAATAACTGGCCGATGTCGGGTGCCTGTAGCCGGTAAACTTGTCTTTCCTTCAATTTCAAGCCGTAAGCGGCAAAGTGTGAGAACGGACAGGCCGAAAACTTCTCCATCCTAGACACGCTTGTCCGCAGTCTTTTGCCATACAGCTTATGACTGGTTGCAAGGGTAAGTCCGTTAGCGCGATTACGATAATTTAAGGAGCCGAGCAGAAACTCCGTTGCATCCTGCCACTCTTCCCTGGTTCTGTACCATTCAAGCACTCGCCACCATACTGGAAACACTTCCAGACCCGCCCTCCAACTCCGTAGCTGCGCGATCAGATTGGTTAAAGTAGGAAGGGGCCGATGTATATGCTCAAGTTGACTGTTCAGTGATTCGCTTACGTCAGTCCCTCTGTTAAGATAACCCTCCTGCAAAGTCGGGAAGATTCTTTTCATCTGGCGTATTACCTCGGATGGAAGCAGCGGCTTGCCCTCCTCATCCGCGATAGGGTAACTCAGCCATAAAGAATGGCTAGCAGCCGTGATAGCCCCATAAATTA
Organism: Paenibacillus lutimineralis; assembly: GCF_003991425.1. Lineage (NCBI taxonomy): Bacteria > Bacillati > Bacillota > Bacilli > Caryophanales > Paenibacillaceae > Paenibacillus > Paenibacillus lutimineralis. Next base: position 2,021,148 of record NZ_CP034346.1, on the reverse strand, counting down.
GAAATCTCTCATCAAGCAGCCTACGTGTCATTCCCGGGGCCAGTTCAAGGCCGATTTCACTTAGCCTTACGCGTTCCTGGTCACTCAGCACCCCTTCTTCCTGCAAATTCGAAGGCATAATTCCTTCATTAATGCCAAGTAGGAAAGCATGTTTGACATGGCTTGTCTGAGTCCGGTCCGTACTCCCGACTAACACTTGATCCAGGGCAGGCGGAACCAGGCCCAGCTTCAAATCCTTGAGCCCTGTCTCCAGTATGCCAGAGAACATCTCAAGCTCCAGCTCCGCATCGCCCATCATCTCTACGATCTGGTCAAGCAATCCGAGTACAGCGTCCCAGAGCTGGCGATGCTCCAGTGCAAGCTGCGGTTGACCCTGCACAAGCGCGGTATGAGCCATCGTATCGAGTCGCTGCGGCGCTTCGACTTGCTCCAACAGCTGATAGACGGCTGCGCACATCTCACGTACATTTCCCGAACGTTTAAGCCGCCTTTCGAAAGTAGACAGCGGTGTACTAATCAGGCTTCTGCACTGTTCCAGACGATGAAGCTGTCTATTATCAGACATTCCCTCTCCATTCGTATCCTGGGTCAGTTCTAGCGATAGACTCGGGGCATTCTTCCATGGTCGTCCATCATACCAGCGATAGCCCTGAATTCCACTGGCAAGCACATAATTCTCTAGTACATCCATATCCTCACGTGTGAGACTGCCATCCAGGGGAAGCAGGAACTCACTCTTGACGCAGCGGAACACATCCTCATAGCGCCAAAACCGCAGTACCACATCCAGCGCACCACGAATGAACTCCATTAACGGGTGATGGAGAATGCTCGTTTTTTTATCCATAAAGAACGGGATTCCGTAATCCGCGAACACAGGACGAATCACATGCTCATAATCCTGCAAATTCCGCACAAAAATAGCCATATCACGCCACCGGGCATCCTCATCCCGGGCCAGTCTCACCATCTCGCGAGCCGCTCCTTCTACCTCGGCCAATCTATTCGCGGCTCCGTGTATATGAAGCGATTTAGACATATCTCTGGGCGCTGCATCCTCTCGCCACGGTATACGGCGTTCATACGCATACTCCAGATAGGAGAGCGTCTCACTCCCTTTGAATCTAGGATAAGGGCTAGTATCCAGCAGCACAGTATTCTTAACCTCAATACCTGCTGTCAGTGCCATATCGCGAAGCATCATATATGTAACCGCCGTCGGATAGAACAAATTAAGCTCATGCGGCGGTAATCCGTCATCATAAACGCGATCCAAGGTCAGGGCTACCGTCACACTTGCGGCCGTCTTCATTAACGCCTTGAGCGCTAAATATTCCTGCGGGGTGAAGGTCTGGAAACCATCGATCCAAATATTCGCACCTCGCAAGTAGGATGATTCTCCCGCCCCTTCCGCAAGCTTGAACACATGGTCCTCAGCATCAATATAAAATTGGGCCAGTTCTGTATCGAATTCCCGGAAAATAATGCTTAGGTCGCTCATCTTGTCTTTTAACAATGATGAAGTTCTAGAGGAACTTTCCAAAAGATCGATATGTTCTTCCAGACGCGAAAAGTCGGCATTATGCTTCTTCAATTCGGTATATAAATCATTCATACGCTCGATCAGACCGAGCTGATCGGCTGATTTCCCGAACAGTTTCAATTCGTCCTGATGGCGTCTGACAATTTTGTAGAGCAGCATTTTCTTGCCTTCCTCACTGATCGGCACAAGCGCCGAACCGCCCGTTTCCTGCATCACCCGCAAGGCAAGACGACGAAACCCTAATACTTGGGCCCGTACCGTCCCATGTATTCCAAGCGTATTTAAAATAGCTTGTTCAATCTGGAAGGTCCCCTGTTCGGGAGCAAGCAGAATCAGCGGCGAACCCGTCGGATTAGAGCGCAATTCCGCGGTGACTGTATCCAGGATCATGCTGCTTTTACCGCTACCCGAGCGGCCGATAATGAATTGAAGTGACATAAAAATTCCTCCTAACGCAACTTGGAGTCCGTTCCAAACGGCGTTAAATCCAATTTATTCGTATTATTCAGTATATCATAGAAAATAAGAATGTACGTTCCTCAATAATTGCCTTCTAGTCAATAGAAGATATCGTCAAAAAAGACGATGGCTCCCAGTCTAGGACCGAGAAACCATCGTCAATATATCTTTTATATGAAATGATACTTTAATTTCTTATTCTGCTTTCACGAGAATCTTCACTTGATTCTTCTCTTTCAGAAGAGCTTCAAAGCCTTCCTCAATAACATCATCGAGCTTGATCCGTTTGGTTACGAGTTTATCAGCCGAGAAGTATCCTTGACCCATCAAGCTGATTACGGCTGGGAACACGTTGCGGTATCCGATGATGCCTTTGATACTGCGTTCCTTCATGACTACATTGTTAGGATGGAGTGCCGCTTCTTTCTCGAAGATGCTGACGATCATCAATTCGCCGCCAATTCTTGTCGAGTTCAGCGCTTGAGTGAACACTGGAGGAACTCCTGTAACTTCGAAAGCAACGTCCACACCGCCATCAGTGCGTTGGTGAAGCTCTTCAACTACATCATATTCTTTAGGATCGATGACGATCGCACCAAGCTCCGTTGCTTTTTGCTTACGTTCAGGAGAAAGCTCAACGGCATAGATCTCCGATGCGCCGGAAGCTTTCAGAGCTTCGATAACGAGCAAGCCGATTGGGCCAGCGCCAAATACAACCGCTTTGTCACCGACTTTAAGTTTGCTCTGACGGACAGCATGAAGCGCAACAGCAGAAGGTTCTACTAAAGCGCCTTGCTCATAGGAAATATTGTCAGGAATTTTATGAACCATTGCTTCGTCTGCAGCTACATATTCGGAGAAACCTCCGCCGCCACCTGCAAGGCCAAGGAAGCCCATGGTGGAGCACAGGTTGTAATAACCGGCTTTACAAGCCTCGCAATGACCACATGCATAAATTGGCTCAACTGTAACACGGTCGCCAGCTTTAAACTTCGTTACTCCTTCACCGACTTCAACAACTTGTCCGGAAAATTCATGTCCCATTACGATAGGAGCCTTTTCTTCGGTAATTGGATGTGGTGTTCCTTCAGGAATAAAGATTGGTCCTGCTGTATATTCATGTAGGTCGCTGCCGCAAATACCGCACCATTCGACCTTGATTTTCACTTTACCCGGTTTAGCAGCCGGTTCTTCAATATTTTCTAAGCGCAAGTCTCTTTGACCATGCCATCTTAGTGCTTTCATCTATTCCATCCCCTTAGATGTATTAAAAATAAAATAAAATTCAGCATATTATCCGGAAATTTATATATCTTTTTCGGAAACGTTTCCTTAACAAACTCTAGCACTTTGCTAGCGGGGTGTCAACGGATATGTTATTTTTAGCTATGATATTATTCACAATAACAAGGGTATGTTATAATAATTTAGTAGCTATTAGGTTAACATTTGTGGAAATGATTTCGAAAATGGTAAGGATGGGGATCCTATTTGGAGAAGAATAAAGTTACGATTGAGGTCGTGGCCGCGAAGGCTGGAGTCGGAATCGCGACTGTCTCTAGAGCTATTAATAATATGGGCGGAATTAGCCCAAAGACGAAAGCCAAGGTACTGGCAGCCGTAGAGGAACTCGGCTTTGTTCCTAATTCGAATGCACAGAATCTGAAGCTTCGCCAGACGAAGCAGATTGCGCTGGCTGTACCTGATATTCGTAACGCTTTTATTCCGGAGATTGCCTACTCGGTCGAACAAGCCGCCAAATATTTCGACTACCGTGTCGTACAAATCAATACTTTAGGCAATGTGAGATCAGAGCTGGAGGTACTGCGTGATATTAAGAAGCTCCATGTGGATGGGCTTATTATTTTGCCCCTGGCTTATCCTAAGACGCTCAAGGATCTCATTAACAAATCCAAGCTGCCCATTTCCATTATCAATTACGGTAAAAAGTTAGATTCCGATACAAAAGCGGACATCGTCAGTCTCTCCACCCAGGAGGGTAAGCTGGCTATGGAGCATCTGATCAGCATTGGAAGAACAAGAATTGCTTACGCGGGTGCGCAGAAGGAGATTATTGAGGAGAGATTTTTCGCGTATGAGGATGCGCTTGATCATGTGGATCCCTCGCTCGTTTATTTCGGGGAGGATTTCTCGCTTCAGACTGGATCAAGAGCTGCCGATCATTTTGTGAACCTGGCCCATATGCCGGATGCGATCTATGCCGGTAACGACATGGTCGCGATCGGACTGCTGAATCGATTCAAGGAACTGGGCATCCGTGTACCTGAAGATATCGCTATTGTAGGAATCGATAACAATATATTATGCACGATAACTGCACCCAAGCTGAGTTCTGTGTCCATTATGGGCTCGGAAGTGGCCAAGGTGGCAACTGAGCTGCTGCTGCAACGCATCCAAGAACAGAAAATCGGACTGTATGAGCGGGTTCAGTTTGAGCCACGTCTCTTCGTCAGAGAGTCCAGTCTAGCCCGAACTCGTACTACCCAACATATTGAATAATGGAGTCCGCTGCAAATAATATAGGGGCTGTCGCAAAAGTTGATTTTCCGACTTCGAGACGCCCCTTTTGTGTGTCCAAAAAACTGGCATTCCCATGTTTTGGCCTGATTACTCGGACATTATTGACCGTTAGCGTCATTCCCTTGGTACTCTGCCCTTGTAACGGACAATTATGTCCATTACAAGAGAGAAATGCCGTGGGAAACCACATTCTTTGCGTCTAATGGTCAAAAATGACCGTTAGACGAGCGAAGTTGTTTTCTCCTTGCTCTAACGGTCATTTTTGACCGCTTGATAAGTGCGATCACGAAAATTTTGGGATTCCCGCACCTCATGTCAGGGGAGAATCGAGAATCCTGATAATTAGCTCTCGTACACTTCGCGAGCTCAACCGGCTTCATCTGCTAAAATGTGGAATTCCCCATGATAAGTGACTCCCCTTGCTACTTGAAGACTGTTGTTGTATTCAAGGAAACAATTCGCTATAGAGGCTAATAAATCTCCTCAGCCCCTCCCGTAATTGCTGCTCATTCAAGTAGGAGTAGCTCATGCGGATGCGTGTATTCATATCCCTCAGTGGGTCACAAATCGAACCTGGCACAAAGGTGATCGATTGCTCCCGAGAACTTGCAAGCAGCCTATCCATGATGGTTGATTCCGGCAGCTGGATCCACAAGTTAAAGCCGCCAGCCGGGCTGCTCCATTGCCAACTGGTGGCTGATAGCTCCTCCTCCATGATTTCCTTGCGTATCGCAAGCGCTATCCGCAGCTTCTCTAAATGCTGTTGCATTCGTTCCGAGAAGAAGTAGTGCAGGAAGATTTTCTGATTCAGCAGCGGCGTACCACTGTCGGACAATGATTTGGCCTTAAGCAAATAATTCATGATCCCCGGTCGGCAGGCAACCATCGCTATGCTCAGGCCCGGAGCAATATATTTACTGAAGCTGCGGATATAGATGACATACCCGGCAGTGTCATAAGTGAAGAACGGCGCAGGTGGAGCCTTTTCAAAATAAATATCCGGATTCGAATCATCCTCGATTAATAGGCATTGATGTTCCGCCGCCATATCAACCAGCCTCTTTCGCTGCTCCGCAGGTACGGTGTATCCCGTCGGATTTTGAAAGGTCGGATTCATATAAAATAGCCGCGGTTTATATTTTTGCATGAGTTCCTCTACCTGCTCCAGACAATACCCGTAAGGGGTAATCTCAATTGGAACAATCTCAGCTCCCTGCCTCTGAAATACGTCGATCGCTGGGCTGTAGGTTGGCCGTTCCAGTAGTACAACGTCTCGCGGTCGGACCAATACTCTGGCGAGCAGATCAATGGCTTCCTGTGAACCGGAAGTGATCAGAATATCCTGACTGCTTAGCTCACAACGATACCGCTCCGTAAAATAATGGCTTAACGCCTCACGCAGCTCCAAATCTCCTTGAGTAGTCGAGTAGGTTCCCAACACCTTCGGATACAGATCGAACACTCTTTTTACATAGTCAGAAAGGTAGCGATTAGGCAGAAGATTTGGATCCAACAACGCTTTCGAGAACTGATAGGAGGCCTGCACCTGGTGGATCTCAGAAAGGTGACTGTCATATACATAAGCTGAAATGATCGGGTCCTGCTGCGCGCCGGGCGGCAGCTCATTGCCGGGTTGGACATAATATCCGGATTTATCCTTCACATACACCATATTATTCTGTTTTAACAATTGATAAGCCTTGAAGACAGTCAGGCGATGTACTGTAAATTCCGTTGCCAGTGCCCGAACGGAGGGAAGCTTCTCATTCGCCTTCCACTCCCCGCGTTTGATCCGCTCTAATAGAAAGTCATATATTTGCTCAAACAGTTTGTCCGAGTTTGCATTCGGAGTAATATGTTTTCCCACAAGCTGCCCTCCTTCTTCCTATACTCTTATTACACATGATGATTATTATGATACCTGTTAGCGGCCAGATCTGTTCTATCCGATGTCATCTGTTCTATTGCCTCCATCTTATTATAAAACAATACTAAGGAGGAATAGACATGGTATTGATAAACTACTTGCTGATGTGTCTTATTTTTGGAACGACCTTTCTCGCCATTAAACTGGGGATTGATGCTGGAGCACCGCCCTTTTTCTCGGCAGGCCTTCGCTTTCTTGCCGCGGGCGGCATTCTACTCTCATACATGGTAGCTAGACGAAGGGCAAGCTTCTCCCTTCTGCTGCGCAAGGAGATGTTATTGACGGGGGCAGGACTAACTTTCGGCGTCTTTGCAACCCTATACTGGGCCGAGCAGTATTTGAGCTCAGGGATTGCGGCCATCTTGTCGGCTACCGCGCCACTAATGATTCTGCTGCTACAAACGTTCCTTACACGGCAGCGGTTGTCCTTAAGTTCAGTAGCAGGCTGTCTTCTGGGCACTGTCGGCATTGTGCTGCTGCTCCTGCCAGGCATTACAATGAGCTTCAGCAAGCTATGGGTGCTTGGATGTGCGGCTGTCCTCTTAGGCCAGGTATTCTATTCGGCCGGCACCGTCTATTCGCGTCGTGTCGTGCAGCGATTCCGGGACGAATCTCCAATCGCTCTGAACGCAGCCCAAATGATATATGGAGGAGCTTTACTGCTCATTCTATCTCTATTCACGGAGAAGGTAGATCCCACGGTGATATTCACTCCACATGCGATTTTACCGCTCTTATACTTAATCGTCTTAGGTTCAATGACCGGACATACTATTTTCTATTGGTTAATTGCCAAGACAAATCCCGTATTCCCGTCGACCTGGCTGTATATTTCGCCGCTTATCGCTTTATGTGTTGGGGCTGTTCTATATGGCGAGCCGATATCGCTTGTATCGGTGTTCGGCGGAATCACGATTATTATCGGAATCATTGTGATCAATCTGGACAACTTGAAAGTCAGAGTAGTACAAATGCGCAAATAGCGATAAAAATCCGGGAGACTCTGCCACGCGAGTCTTCCGGATTTTCATTTAGAGCTAATAGGCCACTTCCCGGATGGAGCGATATGCTTATCCAAGAGAGGGTTCAGAATGTTTTGCTGCGAACTTCGAAGATCGCAAATTTTAGATAGTGCCCTTCATCAACGCCAAGGATTTGCGGATGGTCTTTACCCGCAGCGCGCCACTCTACGAGACGCAATATTTTGCCGGCATCAGAGGCAGCATCTTGGATCGTCTGAAGGAACAAATCAGGACGCATATGGTAAGAACAGCTGGCCGTAACCAGATAGCCGCCTTCATTCACCAGCTTCAGACCCTGTAGATTAATCTCTTTATACCCGCGGCAAGCGCCCTTCACTGCGGATCTCGTCTTAGCAAATGCCGGAGGGTCGAGAATAACGACATCCCAGGTCCTTCCGCCTCCCTCCGTCATTGGCACGGAAGTGTCTACTTTGCCTTCTTTCAATGCGCGGCGGCTCCGTTCATCAATCCCCTTTGCCTGACTACGCAGGTAATCAAAGGCGTCAGCGACGACAAATTCAACACGGTCCGTAAATCCGTTCAATTCCACATTAACTCTCGCGCTTTCAATCGCGTGCTCGGAAATATCGAGACAGGTTACTTTTTTGGCACCATATTTGCATGCATGAAGCGTAAAGCTTCCGGTATGAGAGAAACATTCCAGTACAGTAGCGCCATCCCAATACGGGAAGGTTACTACCTTACCGTTGGAGTTGACCGGCAGGAGCTTAGGCTCTTCTCCAGGCTCGGCAACTTCCTTCAGTTCAATCCCGCTCCGTCTACCCCATCCAGTCATAATCGGCTCAATCGAAGCCCGATTCTCACGCTGATCAAAGAAATACCCTGTCTTTTGCCCTTGCTCGATATCCACCTTAATCTTCAAGCCGTTCTCCAGAATTGTTACGTAACGAGGCGCATCCCCATATAACGGACCCTTCACCTGCTCAAGGCCTTCCATCTCCCGTACAGATACATCGCTTCGTTCGTATATGGCTGTCGGCCCGAGTACCTTCATAAGCGCCTCGACGATCGCCTCCCGGCACTGATCCATACCAAGCGTTAACAGCTGCACGACGAGCACATCGGCGAAGCGGTCCACGATCAGCCCCGGTAGAAAGTCCGCCTCACCATAGACAAGTCGGTAAGCATCTCCATCTACAAATCTCTCTCTATGGTTCAAGCATTCGCTGAATCGCGTGATGAAGAAATCAACATCCATCTTCTCCAACGGCAGGTAGGATACCGCACGTACCGTAATTTGTGAAGCTGGATTGTAGTATCCGGTTGCGAGGAACTTGCGGCGATGGTCATAAATTTGCACCAGACTTCCCGGCTGTGGTTCACCCTCCACAAGTTCAATTTCATTTTTGTACACCCAAGGATGTCCTTGTTCCAAGCGCTTTTTACGGCTTTTGTGTAATATAACGGATGCCAATTGCGTCCACTCCTTCATTTATTTCAATCATTATGATTAGCACTCACTATTGCTTATAATCAGCCCCTCAGTATTCTTCCTAAGGGCATGGATGTCCCAACGGCGGCATATAAGTAACTTGTACACCTATTGTATCGTGATCAAAAGCGAACTTTTCGAACTACCCTTTCAATTAATGTTCAAAAAGTTTGTTTTTCAGCACCGAGAAGGTTGGATGAAGCTAGGGACAGAGGAGCGCAGCGTACGTAGTGGGTACGTGAGCACCTAAGATGTTTCCGGAGGAAACATAACTTCGTAAGCATCTGCTTAGGCCCGGCTGAATTCAAGATTCGATGTCGAGTAAACTCCTAGGTATACCTCGGGATCAAAAGCGAACTTTTTGAACTACCTCTAAAAGGGGGAAGCCGGATGGTACATGATCTTATACTCCCAGTCACCCTAGGACTCGCCCTCTTCCTGTTCGGAATGAAGCTGATGGAAGCGGCGCTCCATGCCTGGGCCGGTCCAAGGCTGATCAAGCTGCTGCACACATCGACGAAGACGCCATGGGCCGGGCTCCTGTCGAGCACATTCATTACCGCAGTTCTCCAGAGCAGCACAGCCATGACCGTAATGACGATCGGGCTGGTTAACGCCGGTCTGCTGTCTTATGCCCGAACGCTCGGCATCATCCTTGGCGGTAATATCGGCACATGCCTAACCACCGAGCTGATCGCTCTGGATATTTCCAGCTATGGGCTACCTCTTCTGACGTTATCTCTGCTGCTATGGGCAGCTGCGGTGATGGGCGAGGAATACAGTCCTGGCGTATACTCCAGTCGTAGGCTTCATTTCCTGCGCCCGCTGCAATACGGATCACTGGCGCTGGCAGGCTTCAGCTTGATTATGATCGCTATACGTTGGATGCAATCGATCGGCCCACAGCTTGAGGCTTACGGTATTATCGACCGTCTGCTGGATCATGCCGGAGACAGCCTGCTATGGGGCGCGCTCGCAGGGGCCGCGGTAACTGCTCTGATCCATAGCAGTGCGGCAGCCATTGCCATGACAATGGGACTCGTCTCCAGCGGCGCACTGCCTGTTCCATTAGGGATCGCCATGGTGATTGGCTCGAACGTAGGTACCTGTGTGACCGCCTTGATTGCTTCCATCGGTGGCACGAAGTCAGGTAAATTCGTGGCCCTGTCCCACGTTATCCTTAACTTGGCTGGAGCTTTATTATTCCTGCCCTTCGTGTCTCTATTGCAAACAGCGGTCTCTTGGGTAACTAACGATGCCGCCGTTCAAATCGCCCATTCTCAAACCCTGTTCAATGTAATCAGTTCCCTGCTTGCCCTGCCATTTTGTTACTTACCGCTATGGAGTAGACTTGATCATAAGACATAGCATGGCTGCGTTATACCCCTGTGACACCGAGCAACTTCAATGCCTTTTCCAATATAAAATCATTGTTATCGTAGCCCTGTCTCCGCTGCTTCTCCCAAGCATCCAGCGGATCATACCAAGCGACACTTCGGATCTCTTCAACCTGAGGTCGAAGCTCGCCGCCCTTGCTCTCGACCAAGTAATAATGAACCTCTTTGTCCACGGGTCCACAAGTGGGGTGGGAATAAGTATACGCGATAATATCGATTAACCGATCGATCCGGCCAATGATGCCGGTCTCTTCACGAATTTCTCGGAGTGCCGTCTGCTCCACGGCCTCGCCTCTTTCCCGTTTGCCCTTGGCGAATGATAACTTGCCGTATCGGTCGGTAATAAGCTGAATTTGCAAATGTCCGCCGTTCATTCTGTACACGACGCCCCCAGCGGATATCTGTTTATATGGCATCACTGAACCTCCTTCACTCCATCTCCACAGAAGAATATTTAACTGTATCCCTCTCTAAATTAACAACAAGGATTTCTTCCCTGCCCAAACAGGGAGAAATCCTTGTCTTCATGTACTATAAGTGGAACAAGCACAAATTAAGCCAGAGCTTGAACCGAATCGTCCAGGACACGTACCAATAAGCCTTCGCTTGTGTTGGCATCCGCCTTGGTTAACTTAACCCGGCATATCTTACCGATCATATCCTGCGAACCTGGGAACCGGATTTTCAAATAATTATCGGCGAACCCCGTCAAATGGCCATCTACAGCCAAAGCCTCCATATCCCGTTCAGGAATGACGTCAAGAACTTGACCTACGAATTTCTCGGCGTAGGCTGACTGCATTGTCTCTGACAATTCGATCAGTTCCTGTACGCGGGCATGCTTGATCTCTTCATCAACTTGATCTTCCATCTTCGCTGCCGGTGTACCTGTCCGAGTGGAATACGGGAATACGTGCATTTCCGAGAATCCGATACGCTTCAAGGTTTCGTAACCGTCGCGGTACATTTCCTCTGTCTCACCAGGGAAACCTACGATAACATCGGTTGTAATCGCTACGTCCGGCATAAACTCGCGGATTCGCTTAATCTTCTGTTCGAATTCTGCCACTGTATATTTGCGCCGCATCCGCTTCAATACGTCGTCGTTGCCAGCCTGAATTGGAATGTGGAAATGACGGCACATTTTCGAGGAACCTTCCAGGACCTCCAGCATTCGGTCATCAATCTGACTCGCTTCGATTGAACTAATGCGAATCCGACCAAGACTCTCGATCTTATCCAGATCCCACAGCAAATCAGGCAGCTTGTAGTCTTCCAGATCATCGCCATATCCGCCAGTATGAATCCCGGTTAATACGATCTCATTATATCCGGCTGCGACGAGCTGACGCGCCTGATTGACAACGCTCTGCGGATCACGACTGCGCGATAGCCCGCGCGCCCAAGGGATAATGCAGAAGGTGCAGAAATTGTTACAGCCCTCCTGGATTTTCAGAAAAGCCCGGGTATGGTCGGCGAAGCTCGGAACATCAAGCTCCTCAAATTCGCGGGTCTTCATAATATTGCGTACTGCATTGATGGGTTCCCTCTGTGCTCTGATCTGGTTCACATAAGGGATAATCTTTTCCCGGTCCTGATTACCGATCACAAGATCGACGCCAGGAATATCCATGATCTCCGCAGGAGAAGTTTGGGCATAACATCCGGTGACCGCGATGATCGCGTTCGGATTGCGCCGTACGGCACGCCGAATAATCTGTCTGCTCTTCTTGTCACCCGTATTGGTAACAGTACAAGTATTAATAAGATACACGTCCGCAGTCTGTTCAAAATCAACTTGCTCGTAACCCTCATTTTTGAACATTTGCCAGATCGCTTCTGTATCGTAAAAGTTCACTTTGCAACCCAAGGTATAAAATGCAACGGATGGCATTCTCAAGCTCCTCCCATTTCTCCAGATTCATACATGATGCAAGTCAGGGCGGCCATCGCCGCCGTCTCCGTCCGCAGTATGCGCCGTCCAAGGCCGATGGATACTGCGCCTGCTTCAACAGCCGCCGTCACCTCAGCCTCCGAGAAGCCACCTTCTGGCCCGACTACAACTGCTATTCTATAAGTTTTTTCTGTCTCAAGCCCCGCAACAAAAGGCCGCAGTGCATCGCGCAGCCCCTGACCATTCTCTTGCTCGTAACACAAGCATACCAGGTCAAAATCTGCGAAAGCAGCGATTAATTCCCGCCAGGAAACAGGTGCCACAACGGCAGGAATTTTACTGCGATGGGCCTGTTCTGCGGCCTCCTTCGCGATTTTGCGCCAGCGCTGAGTACGCTTCTCTTCCTTTTTCATATCATATTGGACCACCGTGCGCTCCGAAATAAACGGCAGAAAAGCCGCCGCACCAATCTCGGTGCATTTCTGAATCACGGTCTCCATCTTGTCACCCTTCGGTAAACTCTGAGCAATTGTTACTTGAAGCCAAGGCTCTCCAGTAGGTTCAAGCTGGCTAACGATCTCAGCTTCAACCTCGCCAGGTTCAATCGAGACGATCTTAACTAGCGCTTCCCGAGATACTCCATCGCTAACGATGAATTCGTCCCCAGGCTTGGAGCGCATTACCTTCCCGATGTGCCGGGCATCGTCGCCAGTAATAACGACCTGCTGCTCTCCGAACTGCTCAGACTCAATAAAATAACGCTGCATTCCTTATCATTCCTCAGCTTAATATGCGTGGTCATAAACCTCTTCAAATTACCATTGTCCATCATACAACTTTTGATACAAGCTTTCCAGTCTATTTGAAAGCCCTCCAGCGCACGATTAGTTCGATATCGAATCCACTTCATACATGACTTCGCGGTCAGAAGTGGACTTTTTAATCTACCTCTATTACCTATAGAAGAGCATATTGAAGAAAGATATAATATTCCCCGACCACGAATACGCCAAATTATAGAGAGGTGCGATCGTGTAACGCTGCATGAAAGGCACAACAAGTATAATTAAAAAGATAATAATAGACCAACTTTCAAACTGCTGCAGCTTGCCAAGCATCCGGCGTGGCACGATATCCTCCAGGATACGATATCCATCCAGCGGAGGCAATGGAATCAGATTGAACAAGAACAGGAAGAAGTTCATGTAGATGAACATTCCGAAGAAAGTATGAAGGGCGATCGAAATTTTACTGTTCCCGTCCATTAACAGATGAGGGATAACCCCGAATCGAAGCAGCACCACGTAAATAAAGGCACCGAGAATCCCGAGCAGCAAATTGCTAAGCGGGCCAGCGATCGAGACGACAACCCCCATCGTACGAGGCTTGCTGAAATTGTCCCGATTGACAGGAACCGGTCTTGCCCAGCCGAATCCAGCGATCAGGAGTAAAATAATCCCCAACAGGTCGAAATGCACCGCAGGATTCAAGGTGACTCTACCCAGCAATTTTGCCGTAGGATCACCGAATTTATTAGCAAAATAAGCATGTGAAAATTCATGTACCGTAAACGCAATTAATAAAGTGATGAGAAAAAAAGGAAGCTGGTCTAGCGGGACACGTAAAATCTGATTCAAAAAATCCATAAATCTACCTCTTTCTCGCGACAAATGCGACCCAGTCTTCTTCCCGCGCCGTTTTCTCAATGTCGAATCCAGCTGTTACGAGCGCCTCCTGTACTATTTGCTCTTTGTTCTTGTAAATTCCCGATGCAATATAATAGCCACCAGGCTGCAGAGCTTCGTATACGTCCTCAATGAAGAGCAGTATAATCTCTGCCAAAATATTCGCAACCACAACACGGATCGGAAGCTTAACGTCCAGCTTGAACCGTTCTCCCTGCTTCAAAACAGAGAGCAGATCACTCTCGACGACTTGAATGCGATCCTCAAGCTGATTCAGCTTAGCATTCTCCATCGCACTTGTTACTGCAATGGGATCAAGGTCTAATGCTAGCACTCGGGAAGCCCCTAACTGGCAAGCACCGATCGCCAAAATACCAGAACCTGTTCCAACATCAATAACCTCGTCCCCTTCCTGGATAACTCCTTCCAAGGTACGCAAGCACAGTGAAGTGGTTGGATGTGTGCCTGTTCCAAAGGCCATTCCTGGATCAAGTTCAATAATCTTTTCATCTACAGATTGTGGCTCATAATCTTCCCAGGTTGGTTTTATCGTCAGCTTCTCCGACACGCGCAGCGGCTTGAAATACTGCTTCCAGTTATTCGCCCAATCATCCTCATGTACATCTCTGACTGTAATTTCGGCCTTGCCTGGATCAATATTAAAAACACGAAGCTCTTCCGTACGTTCCTTCACTTGCTCTATAACCTCGTCCATATCAGAGCCCTGTGCAAAGTATCCACTAATCTTCGCTTCACCTTCGGGGATATCATTCGGTGGAATCTCGAACCATTGCCCAAGCGATGTATCTCTAGGCTTGCTGTTGTCAACGTGCTCCTCAATCGTCACACCGCCGGCCCCGGCTTCGTGCAGAAAATTAGAGACCATTTCCACAGCTTCCTCAGTAGTATGTATAGTAAGTTCTTTCCAGATCATCGTATGATTTCCTCCTTCGCATTCATGCATAAGATTTATTGTACTATAGAATGTGGCAAGTTGACAAAAAAGCCGCATACGCGGCTTTTCGGTCAGTGTTCTATGAACGTTATGGATTCAATTTCTTACGATGCTGCATACGAGCGTCCGCCCGTTCACTCCGCTCCAACGCTTCCCAATCTTCCTGATCGGCATGATCTTCGGAGAATTCTACATCTTCATAACGGCTATCGGCTCCTGCTACAGCAGGGCTCTTCCTATGATTGTGACCCGATTGCGAGTGATTCAAATTCAATCTCTCCTTCTCGTGATTTCTTATGTGGCTTTTTTGATCATGCTTAGTTATATCCCTCATCTTGCGTTAGATCAAACCTCCGGCTTCCTCTACAATACGAAGCGCCTGATGGTGCATGCTCTCATCCACAACGGCCGTAAGCAGAATATCATGGCCCGTAGGACCTCCCTGCCGGCCGTGGCTCATCCCACTATTGGAGGGATCAGCGGCGTATAACACCCCACTGGAGTTGGCCAGATCAGAGCCATGCATCATCGCCGGCACCCCCGTACGGTCCGCTAAGGATTGAAACAGACCAGAGTTCTGTTCCGAGTAGCGGCTGAACCGATCGACCGATACATCAAGCGCCCTTAAAGCATTCAATTTGCGGGCAACGCCCTCTGCCTCTTCAGGATTCTTGAAATAGGCCAAAATATTTTTCTCACCCATACCATTACCTGCCTCTCCTTCCGGCTGATCCGGCAAATCAGGAATCCTGCAAAGAAATGCAGTTTCCTTGAAGTTTTATCATGTATTTCGCGTATCTTTTTTATGCAAATATTAATTAAAATTTGAAACCCATGTCCATGTCTTACGTATTACATTAATATCTAGTTTACAGGAGGGTATCTACTAACCATGTTGAAGAAAATGATGATGATCGTGATGGCATTTACATTGCTAATTGCCTTCACTAGTCCTGACTCAGTCGATGCAAGACGCGGTGGCGGCTTCAAATCAGGACCAAGAACTTACTCACCAACACCGAAAAAGACAACAACCAATAACTATAAGAAGTCAGACACGACGACCAATAATAAAATGTCCGGCACTACAAACGGCATGAACAGCAATCGCGGATTTTTCAGTGGCGGCAGCTTCATGAAAGGCCTTATGGTTGGCGGCCTCGCCGGAATGCTATTTGGCGGCGTATTCGGCAATATGGGCTTCCTCGGCAACATGCTGGGTATGGCGGTTAACCTTCTGGCTATCTACTTCATTATTATGATTGTGGTCTCCTTGTTCCAGCGCTTCAGGAAGAAGCCTCAACACCCTGGCGGACCAAATGATTACGATCGTGGAGGAAGGTACTAATTACATGGTTCTCAGCATGGATGAAATTATCAATGCCATTTGCCTCCATACCGCCGAAAGAACCGGCGTCCGTCCCACCGACGTTCAAGTCGAACTCAGCTGGGATGAGGAATACGGATATACCGGGGAAATTTGGGTGGACGGCCGCAGCCGATATATCGTCGAGTTGAATATTATTGAAGCGATCATGCAATACGTATATCGTGAATATGGGATTCGCGCTTTCCGTGATGATATTAAGCTAGACCTGGATGAAGAGATTACAGCGATGATCCAGGAATCTACCTATTGAGGCTAAATACAAAAAGCACTAAGACGATCTTAGTGCTTTTTTGTTTGTCTTTATTTGGATACATGATAAGAAAAAGGACTCTCCTACAGCCATTCAAAAATGGTCTGCCGGAAAGTCCTCTTGTACTTTTAAATGAAAAGATCAGTCTCCACGAAATGCCTTCTTCATGCGATCAAAAAAGGACTGCTCATTCTCGTGCGTCTGCTCCCCGCTAAGCGATGCGAATTGACGCAGCAACTCCTTCTGTTCCTCGTTCAGTTTGCTTGGAGTGATGACCACCACTTTAACATGCTGATCGCCCTGGCCGACTCCACGCAATCTAGGAACACCCTTGCCTTTAAGACGGAAGAAGGTCCCTGTTTGCGTGCCGGCAGGTATCTTCAGCTTCACTTTCTCGCTCAACGTCGGGATCTCGATCTCATCACCGAGTGCTGCCTGAGCAAAAGTAAGCGGTACTTCACAATAGATATCGTCGCCTTCGCGCTCGAAGAAATCATGCGTTTTCACATTAATGATAATATACAAATCTCCGGAAGGGCCTCCGCGAAGTCCGCCTTCTCCTTCACCGGCCATACGCATTTGCGCACCATCATCCACCCCTGCAGGGATACGGATATGGAGCTTACGCTGCTTCTTCACTTGACCGTTGCCGCCACAGGTTGAGCATTTCTCCTTAATGATCTTGCCCTTGCCGCCGCAGTTGCTACATGCACGACGATTGACCATACGTCCAAACGGCGTATTCTGCACAACTTCCTGCTGACCGCTACCATGACACACGGAGCAAGTCTCTGGCTTAGTGCCCGGTTTCGCCCCGGAGCCGAAGCAAGTGTCACAGCTCTCCGTTCTAGGAATCGTTATATCCATCTCCTTGCCGAAGACGGCTTCCTTAAACTCAATCGTCAGATTATACTGTAGATCATTCCCGCGCTGTGGCGCGTTCGGGTCACGGCGACCACCGCCGCCGAAGAACATATCGAAGATATCACCAAAGCCGCCGAAGTCGCCACCTTGGAAGCCTCCGCCCATTCCCTGGTTCGGATCGACATGTCCGTATTGGTCATAACGCGCCCGTTTGCCGCTATCACTCAGAATGTCATAAGCTTCTTTGACCTCTTTAAACTTATCTTCCGCATCGCTCGCCTTGTTCACGTCCGGATGATATTGGCGCGCCAGCTTACGATATGCTTTCTTGATCTCATCCTCATTGGCGTTCTTGGTCACACCAAGCACTTCATAATAATCTCGCTTCTCAGCCATCCTTCCACCCCCGTTATCGCTTGATTGGCGTGCCGAAAGAAATCATTCCCTTAATCCGGCAAAAGGAAAGTCAAAGCGCGTCAAATGCCCGACACTTTGACCTTCCCATTCACCAAAGCCTATTTCATGTCCAAATTGACCTATGAGCAGGCATAATTCTTATTGCTTATCGTCGTCCACGACTTCATAGTCTGCATCTACGACATTATCCTTCTTCGCACCGCCAGCTTGCCCCGCATCAGCATCGGCACCCGCTTGCGCTTGTGCTTGCTCATACAGCTTCACAGACAGTTGTTGAACGATTTCTGTCAGTTTCTCAGTAGCAGCTTTGATAGTATCTACATCGTCGCTTTCAACTGCTTTCTTCAGTTCTTCTTTAGCAGCGTCCGCTTTTTCTTTCTCTCCAGCATCTACCTTATCGCCAAGCTCTTTAATGGTCTTGTCGACGCTGTAGATCAATTGGTCAGCCGCATTCTTCGCTTCAACCAGCTCTTTGCGTTTCTTATCTTCTTCCGCATTCAGCTCGGCATCTTTCATCATACGATCGATTTCTTCATCATTCAAGCCGCTGGAAGAAGTGATCGTAATCATCTGGCTCTTGCCCGTTCCTTTATCCGTTGCGGATACATTAACGATACCGTTGGCATCGATGTCGAAGGTAACTTCGATTTGCGGAACACCGCGTGGAGCGAGAGGAATGTCGCCCAGCATGAAGCGTCCCAGCGTCTTGTTGCCGGCTGCCATCTCGCGTTCCCCTTGCAGAACGTGAATTTCTACGCTCGGCTGGTTATCTGCATAAGTAGAGTATACTTGTGATTTACTGGTTGGGATCGTCGTATTACGCTCGATCATTTTCGTAAATACGCCGCCAGCTGTCTCAATACCAAGGGAGAGTGGAGTAACGTCGAGTAATACGACGTCCTTCACGTCACCAGTCAATACGCCAGCTTGCACCGCAGCACCGAGGGCAACTACTTCGTCCGGGTTAACGCCTTTATGAGGCTCTTTACCAGTTACTTTCTTGATTGCTTCCTGTACTGCAGGAATACGAGTCGATCCACCGACAAGAACAACCTTGTCGAGATCTGCAGGGGTCAAGCCTGCATCACTAAGCGCACGACGAGTTGGGCCCATCGTACGTTCAACGAGATCTTCAGTCAATTCTTCGAACTTAGCACGAGTCAGGTTTAACTCCAAGTGTTGAGGCACGCCATCAAGAACAGTGATGAACGGCAGGGAGATTGTCGTCGTAAGTACGCCGGACAATTCCTTCTTCGCTTTCTCAGCAGCATCTTTCAAACGTTGTACCGCCGCTTTGTCCTTGCTCAAGTCGATGCCTTGATCTTTCTTGAATTCAGCAACCAGATAGTCGATGATTGCTTGGTCAAAGTCATCGCCGCCCAGGTTGTTGTCACCGCTCGTTGCTTTAACTTCGAAGAAGCCGTCGCCAAGCTCAAGGATGGATACGTCGAACGTACCGCCGCCCAGGTCATAGACGAGGATCGTATGATCTTCTGCTTTTTCCATACCATAAGCAAGCGCAGCTGCTGTAGGCTCGTTGACGATACGAAGCACTTCAAGACCCGCAATTTTACCGGCATCCTTAGTCGCTTGACGCTGGCTATCGTTAAAATATGCAGGGACCGTGATAACCGCTTGGGTTACCGGTTGTCCAAGATAAGCCTCAGCATCGGATTTCAGCTTCTGTAGGATGATAGCCGAGATTTCTTGTGGAGTGTAGTCCTTGCTGTCAATGGTTTCTTTATGGTTCGAACCCATATGTCTTTTAATCGAATTGATCGTACGATCTGGATTTGTGATGGCTTGACGTTTTGCAGTCTCGCCGACGATCCGTTCGCCATCTTTCTTGAAGCCTACTACGGAAGGGGTTGTACGTGCGCCTTCAGGGTTAGGAATAACAACGGCTTCGCCGCCTTCCATAACTGCTACGCAGGAGTTTGTTGTACCAAGGTCAATACCAATAACTTTACTCATGTGGATATCCTCCTTAAATAGTTCATATCGTAGATACAGATTTTCAAATTTAGCAGCCCAATTCTAGCCGCCAGAATGCGTTGTCGATGGGCTTAGCCGCTAACCTTAACCATAGCAGGACGCAGCACTTTATCCTTGAGCAAATATCCGCTCTGAACTTCCTCAACGACGATGCCTTCTTCGTATTCATCCGATTCCACCTGCATGATGGCCTGATGGAAATCAGGATTGAACGCCTCTCCGACAGCCTCCATCTTTTTCAAGCCTTCGGCCTGGAGTACGTTCTCAAATTGGCGGATAATCATCTCAACACCTTTGGAATAAGCGACAACTTCTTCATTGTCACTTACCGTTCCCAAAGCTCTCTCGAAGTTATCGATCACAGGAAGAAGCTCGGAGATCAGCTTGGCTGAAGCATATTTCGCCAGATCTTCCTTCTCCTTCACCGTACGGCGGCGGAAATTATCATAATCAGCCTGAACGCGCAAGAGCCGCTGTTGGTGCTCTTCCAGTTCAGCCCGAAATTTATCAAGCTCGTCGTTTGCTTTATCATCCGCGGCATTGGTCGACGCCGCTTCGGCCTCTGGAGCCATCTGCTCCTCCGCCTCATGACTTTGACCTTGATTCACATCCACGCCATGATTCAATTCTTCCTCTTGATTGATTGTATCTTGAACAGGCTGTTGTTCCTTCAAGATGTCACCTCCTTGACTTTCAATCGCTAATAGTTACTTGTCATGCTTCTTGGTAAAGAACTGGGTCAAATTCTTGGACAATATATCCAAAATCGGTATCACCCGAGCGTAATCCATCCGGGTGGGTCCCAAAATACCAATTGTTCCAACAGATTCGCCTTCGATCGCATAGGTTGCAGTAATCAAACTGCAATTGACAAAGGCATCATGATTAATCTCGGAACCGATGCGCACTTGAATTCCTGTACCTGCAGAAGCAGAGGCCAACATCTTCATTAATGTCGGTGTCTCCTCGAACAGATCAAGGATGCCTTTGATTTTATCAACATCCCGGAACTCCGGTTGTGTCAGCATGTTCGTAGCTCCGCTAAGGAAGAGGCGTTGGCCGTCCTGTCCATTGTCGAAGGCTTCATCGAGCACCTTCGTCAACTCTTCAAAATGCGTCACATAACGCTGCATTTCCTGGCCAAGCTCATTGTACAGAGCGGATTTCAACTTATAGATTGGAACTCCCGCCAATTTGTGATTCAGCAAATTGACGACCTTCTCCATCTCCGCTACCGAGACGCCGGCTGGGATTGTAACCGTCTTGTTCTCCACCTGTCCGGTGCTCGTCACAATAATCGCCACCGCTGAATTATCGGACAGCGGGAGCAATTGGAAATGCCGCAATGACGTATGAAAAACTTCCGGCCCAAGCAGGATGGAAGTGTAATTCGTCATATGCGAAAGGATCGTTCCGGCATGCTGGACAACCTGTTCAAGTGCATTTAGTTTCTCCGCAAAGAACATTTTCATTGTAGCCAGTTCTTCAGGAGCAAGCAAATTTAATGGGGACAAGTGGTCCACATAATACCGATACCCCTTATGAGACGGAATGCGTCCGGCCGAGGTATGCGGCTGCTCAAGAAAACCAAGCTCCTCAAGATCTGCCATCTCGTTACGGATCGTAGCGGGACTGTACCCGACATCGCCACGCTTGGAGATGCTTCGGGACCCCACTGGTTCCGCCGAGCGAATATAGTCATCTACTATAGCATTCAAAATCATTCTCTGGCGTTCCGTCAACATGGAAATCCCTCCTAGATCCAAGATTTTGATCAGGTCGTTAGCACTCGATGGAGTCGAGTGCTAAACCCTATTACAAAAATACCAAACCAACCTGACGATTGTCAAGTCAGTCCAGTATCTTGAGCACTGCTATTTCATCACAAGCATGCTGCTTGGAACAATTCACGCAATCCGTCCATACTTTCTCTGGAAAGATCTCTTTCTCTACAACGTTGAAGCCGTTCTTCAGAAAGAAGGAAACCTCGTAAGTCAGCGCCATTACCTTCGGTATACCCTGCACTCTCGCCTCTTCTACCAATTGCTTGACAAGCATCGATCCAAGCCCCTGGCCCTTATAACCTTCGGCGATGCCGAGCGAGCGAATCTCCACCAGCTCGTCACCTAACTTACAGAGCGATCCACAGCCAACGACTGCTCCATCCACCTCGGTTACTACAAAATCATTGATCAGCCGTTCCAGCACTTTACGGGAGCGCGGCAGCATAATTCCTTTGCGTGCATAATCATCAATCAGTAAGTATAATTGCTCTACATCCTCAAGTGTTGCTCTTCTGCTTACCGCTACGGCTGGCATTGGCTCTCCCCCTCAAATCCCAATTTCCATTTATTTAATACGAATAAATATACATCAGGACGTATAAAACTTCAAGAGAGAAAATTCGTTCTATTCTATGGGATCAAAGTATTCGACCTATATATAATGAAAGAACAAAGGAAATCACCAAAATAGCGACACCTTTGTTCTTAATTTGAGCTAATATTTATTTAGGTTCCGTGAGTGTGTCGATAAATTCAGCAAACACCTCATTACCGAACAAAATCCCTTTCTCACTAAGCCGATAGCCGCCCTCGTCCTCATAGCGTTCAAGCAATCCGGATTCCACCATCTTGCGCAAATGACTGCCGAACATCTCCTCAAGCTTCACTGCAAATTGGGCCTCAAAATCTACATTTCGAATTCCATCTAGCATACGCAGACCAACCATCATGAAGTCCTCCATCGCTTCCTCACGAGGAACCGTAAATTGATCCAGACGTGGGAGCCGCGTATTCGCTGCTTCTACGTAAGGGTTAACTCCCTTGATGTTGATATGACGCTGGCGACCCACATATCCATGCGCTCCGGCCCCAAAGCCGTAGTAATCCTCATTTCGCCAATAGGTGATGTTATGGCGGCTCTCATAGCCCGGCTTCGCAAAATTGCTGATCTCATACTGCTTATATCCCGCTTCCTTCATCCGCTCCATCAGCAGCAAATACATCTTCAGCTCAGCCTCTTCATCTGGAAGCGGAAGTTGATTCTTCTGATACAGCGTATGGAACAGCGTATTCTCTTCTACCTTCAGGCTGTAGATCGAGTAATGCGGCAGACCAAGCTCAAGCGCTTTTTGTACACTGTAATCAAGCATCTCCACGGTCTGATTCGGCAGGCCGAACATCAGATCGATCGAGAGATTATGCAGTCCGGCCTTATGGGCATTCTCTAAGCTGCGGTACACATCTTCAGTATTGTGAATACGACCAATCCCGGACAATAGCTCATTCTGGAATGCCTGAACCCCGAAGCTGACCCGATTCACACCGCCTTCACGCATCACCTTCAGCTTCTCCAGATCGGTCGTCCCTGGATTGGCTTCCATCGAGAACTCGATATCCGGCGCAAAGTTTGGAAAATGCTTGCGCACAGAAGCGAGAAAGAACTCCATCTCCTGTGGGTTCAATACGGTTGGCGTACCTCCGCCAACAAAGATGCTGCGAATTTCTCCCGGAGGTGTATGGCTGACCGTAAGCTCCATTTCATGGTCCAATGCCCGCAAATAGTCCATAACCGGTTGGTCCTTCAGTACATACGAATTGAAATCGCAGTAGAAGCATTTATTGGTGCAGAAGGGAATATGAATATAAACCGCCTTCGGAGCGGATGACTTCACTTCAATCTCCTGTTCAGGCATTCCCTGTCCTTCATTATTTATCATATGGTTCACGGCAATGCCTCCTTTAACATGTAGTTCAAAAAGTCCGCTTTTGATACGAAACCTGATCGAGGCCATTCAAGGATGAGCGACCGCGATGCAAAGCATACGCTTCGGTGCTGAAAACCGCACTTTTTGAACTCTCTCTTTATACTCACCTAAAGTCAAAAGGAAAGCCCGAAGGCTTCCCCCATTGAAGATATCTCTTCTATTTATCATCAATCTTGAGTACAGCCATAAACGCTTCCTGCGGCACTTCAACACTGCCGACCTGTTTCATCCGCTTCTTGCCTTCCTTCTGCTTCTCAAGCAGCTTCCGCTTCCGCGAGATGTCGCCGCCGTAACACTTGGCAAGCACGTTCTTTCGCATCGCCTTAACAGTCTCCCGGGCGATAATCTTCGTCCCGACTGAAGCCTGGATCGGCACCTCGAACATCTGACGCGGAATCAGCTCGCGCAGCTTCTCACAGATGACCCGGCCACGGTGATACGCCTTCTCGCGGTGAACGATGAAGGAGAGCGCATCGACCTGTTCGCCATTAAGCAAGATATCCATCTTAACCAGATTGGATTTGCGGTAGCCGGAAATTTCGTAATCGAAGGAAGCATAGCCTTTCGTACTCGATTTCAATTGATCGAAGAAATCGTAGACGATCTCCGAGAGCGGGATCTGGTACGTAATCGTCACACGGGTCGTATCGAGATACTCCATATTGACGAATTCACCGCGCTTGGTTTGGCAGAGCTCCATTACGGTACCAACAAAATCATTAGGTACAATGATCGCCGCTTTGACGTAAGGCTCTTCTACATATTCAATCTTGCCGATCTCCGGATAGTTAGACGGGTTGTCGATCGTAATCATCTCGCCATTAGTCAGCGTAATATGATAGATAACGCTCGGTGCCGTTGTAATCAACGGAATGTTGAATTCACGTTCGATTCGTTCCTGGATAACATCCATATGAAGCAAACCGAGGAATCCGCAACGGAAGCCGAAACCGAGAGCGCTTGAAGTCTCCGGTTCGAAGCTAAGCGATGCATCGTTCAATTGCAACTTCTCCAATGCCTCACGAAGATCGTTATAATCCGAAGATTCGATCGGATAGAGACCGCAGAACACCATCGGATTGATCTTGCGATAACCTGGCAGCGGCTCCGGAGTAGGATTTTTGGCATCTGTTACCGTATCCCCGACCCGAGTATCTCCGACATGCTTGATCCCGGCGACGATAAATCCAACATCACCAACATTCAATTCATCGACAATGGTCATCCGCGGTTTGAAGGCTCCTACTTCAATAACTTCAAACACCTTGTCGGTGGCCATCATCTTAATCTTGGATCCGGCCTTGATCTGCCCATCAACGACGCGAACATAGACGATAACACCCTTGTACGGGTCGTAATGCGAGTCAAAAATCAGCGCCTTAAGCGACTGATCCGGATCGCCTGTCGGCGCTGGCACCTTCTGTACAACCTGTTCCAGAATTTCCTTGATCCCGATACCCGCTTTTGCAGAAGCATGAACCGCCTCACTAGCGTCGAGCCCGATCACTTCTTCAATCTCTTCCTTCACACGTTCCGGGTCCGCACTTGGCAGATCAATCTTGTTGATGACCGGAAGTATCTCCAGATCATTATCAAGAGCTAAATACACGTTAGCGAGCGTCTGCGCTTCAATTCCCTGCGCCGCATCTACGACAAGCAGAGCGCCCTCGCAAGCCGCGAGGCTGCGCGATACTTCATACGTAAAGTCCACATGTCCCGGGGTGTCAATCAGATTAAGGATATATTCCTCACCATCATCGGCCTTATAGGACAGCCGAACTGCTTGCAGCTTAATCGTGATGCCGCGTTCCCGTTCCAGATCCATTTTATCGAGCACCTGCTCCTGCATTTCGCGGGAGGTGAGCGCACCGGTATATTCGAGAATCCGGTCAGCTAATGTCGATTTCCCATGGTCTATATGTGCAATGATACTGAAATTACGAATTTTTTGTTGTCGAAGCTTAATATCTGTCATCCTTACCCCCACCACAAAATCCTTTGAGTACAATCAATTCATTATATCAGTTGCAAGGACGGACAGCAATTAGGCAATTGTAAAAGCTACATTTATATAAATAACTAGCTATAACCTCCGATTTCAGCATCATCCGCGAAATCGTCCAGCGAAAGGTATGACCGAACGATTAGAAATACGAGCTACACCTTGAGATGGATTTCGATTCACGATCGGGTTTTCGTGATGTCTTCATACGGGACCAACCGTATTGTGTGGCCTTTCCTGCCAAAGAATATTGGGCAGATTATCAAAGCCAACTCTAACGAAACTGTGTATCGCTATTTGGGTCAAAAAGGTTGCTAAATACTTTTAACGAAACTGGGTATCGTTATTTGGACGATTGAGGGGCTTAACATCTGGTTTTCTCCCAAATAACGATCTGTAGTTTCATTAGATTGATTTGGCCGCTATTTTAGAGGAAATAACGCTCTGTAGTTTCGTTAGAAAAACTGAAAAGACTTCTAACAAGCTTTTTCAGCTACCTGGCCGCCGTGATTACGGCGGTTTTTCTATATCTGTGAAATGCTAACAAACATTTGCAGCAGGGAGCGAGAATTTCTATTGAAATAAGCAGATAGTCGTTTTATATTAGGTGTAAGGTATTTGTTTTTGTTATATTCTAATATAACAAATGATAACAAATGCTATTTTAAGAGCATTTTTATCCAACAAACGATTCTGCTTTATTTGCCGAAAACGCCTTAGAGATCGAGAATCCTACAAAGGAGGTGTTATGAATGATCAGCTTTGAACAGTGGAGCAAGGAATTGCAGCAGGAATTACAAAACAACATCTTGAAATTTTGGAGCGAGCATAGTATCGACCATGTTAATGGGGGCTTCTACGGCGCTATTGAACAGCCTATGAAACTAATTCCTGAAGCTGACAAAGGGCTCGTCTTGAACACACGTATCCTGTGGACTTTCGCTGCAGCATACCGTACCCTGCAGGTCCCCCATTACCTTGAGATAGCCAATAGAGCCTATCAATATTTGATTGAATATTTCCTTGACCCAGATTATGGAGGGTTCTTCTGGATGGTTGATTATCAGGGCCGTCCCAGTAACGACAAGAAGCAGATCTACGGGCAAGCCTTTGCCATATACGCCTTGTCCGAATACTATTTGGCAACGAAGCATCAATCCGTTCTGGACTTATCTATTGCCACCTATCATCTCTTGGAGAAGCACAGTTATGACAGCGTATACAAGGGCTATGTCGAAGCTCTGTCCCGTGATTGGAAAGAGACAGATAACCTGTGTCTTAGCCACAAAGATCTGAATGAGAAGAAGTCGATGAATACCCATCTTCACATCCTGGAGGCCTACACCAATCTATATAGAACATGGCCATCGCCTGAGCTAACCGCAAGCTTGACCGAACTTATACAGGTCACAAAGCATCATATTATTGATTCACATCAGGAGCGCTTCAATCTTTTCTTCGATGAGAGCTGGAACGTTAAGGGCGATCATATCTCCTTCGGCCACGATATCGAGGGCAGCTGGCTGCTTGTTGAGGCAGCGGAAGTGCTGGGAGATCACGAATTGTTAAAAGGGATCAAGCAGACCGCTGTCGCCATGGCCGCTGCCGTGCTAGAGGCAGGCGTGGACGATGACGGAGGGATCTGGAACGAGTCGAGTCCGAACGGACTAATTGACACGAACAAGGATTGGTGGCCGCAGGCTGAAGCGATGGTTGGATTCTTCAACGCCTATCAATTAAGCGGAGAGCAGAGATTCGAGCAAGCTGCGCTGCGTTCCTGGGATTTCATTCAGAAATACCTTATTGATCACACTTATGGGGAGTGGTATTGGGGAGTTAGCTCAGATGGATCTCCTCTCCCCCGTGGACCTAAGGTCAGCGCGTGGAAATGCCCCTACCATAACAGCAGGGCATGTCTGGAAATATTAGAGCGACTGAAGCATCAAGTACTAAATTAACTCTGCACATACATCTCATAAGTTCAACTGAATTTTCAATCACATCAGCCCTGGAGGGAATAAATATGAGTCTATTCGAAGATCGGAAGCAAGCCGTAACAGAACGCTATGAACATCTGATCACCCGCCCTAATGAGAAAATCCCTTACGGAAATGGAGTCTATGACCGCTATAAATACCCGGTATTAACGGCAGAGCATACTCCACTTATCTGGAAATACGATTTCAATCCGGCCACCAATCCATTCTTCGCCGAGAGACTCGGGATTAACGCGGTTCTTAACCCCGGAGCCATCTATATAAATGATAAGTATTACCTCGTAGCGCGCGTGGAAGGCTATGATCGCAAATCTTTCTTCGCCGTTGCCGAGAGCGACAACGGAATCGACAACTTCCGATTCTGGGATCATCCGGTCGTTATGCCGGAGACCGAAGATCCTGATACGAACGTCTATGATATGCGTCTAGTTCAACATGAGGATGGCTGGATTTATGGCCTGTTCTGTACCGAGCGCAAAGATCCTGACGCTCCTGCCGGAGATCTCTCCAGTGCGGTTGCGCAATGCGGAATCGCCCGGACCAAGGATCTGATCTCCTGGGAGCGGCAGGCCGATCTGAAATCCAAATCTCCGCAACAGAGAAATGTTGTACTACATCCAGAGTTCATCGATGGTAAATACGCCTTCTATACCCGGCCACAAGACGGCTTCATCAGCGCTGGATCTGGTGGGGGCATCGGCTGGGGGTTGTCCGAATCTATCGAACACGCCAGCATCGACGAGGAATTGATCATCGATGAGCGCTGCTACCATACGATCAAAGAGGTCAAGAACGGCCAAGGCCCCGCCCCGATCAAGACGGACAAAGGCTGGCTACATATCGCGCATGGCGTCCGTGGCACCGCAGCCGGGCTAAGATATGTTCTCTATGCGTTCCTCACGGATCTGCAGGAGCCTTACAAAGTCACTTATCGCCCAGGCGGGCACTTTATCGCCCCGCAAGGTGAGGAACGAGTTGGCGACGTCTCCAATGTCGTATTCTGCAACGGCGTCATCGCCAGAGAGAACGGAGAAGTGTACATTTACTACGCTTCCTCTGATACCCGGATTCATGTAGCAACAACGACAGTAGATCAACTGCTCGATTACTGCATGAATACCCCCGTGGATCCGCTTCGCTCCTACGATTGCGTTCAGCAAAGAGTGCAATTGGTCGACCGTAATCTAGAATACATGAGAGTACACTCATAGAGGTTATTCAAAAAGTCCGCTTTGATAAGAAAATTCAGCGGGCCTTCCGGTGCTCACGTACAAACAACAAGCAAATGCTTCCGAGGTCGTAACGCACATCGGAAGCATAAGCTTCGGTGCTGAAAATCGGCCTTTTTGAACACGCACTCATAATGAACAAGAAGAAGTGCCTGGGTTAGAGTCTCCCAGGCACTTCTTCTGTAATTGATATGAGGAGCTAACGAGCCTCATAGTCTCTAAACTCCAGTTCCACTTCAAATGCGTTATTGACATATAGTAGGGAAATCATCTAGTCCTAATGATTATTCGTTCTAATTGCAGTATCATAGAAGCTGACTGAGAAATCTATACGGATCTCAATAGAATAAAACCACCATTGGTCACTCTATTGAGCAAATCGTCAACAGGAGTGATGAACAGTGGAAACTTGGAAGAAAAACTTATGGGTATTATGGGTCGGTTCTTTTATTGTATCATCCAGCTTCTCCATGGTCATTCCGTTCTTGCCACTCTTTTTGATTGATCTAGGAGTTAGCAAACATATCGAGTTATGGTCAGGTGTACTGTTCAGCAGCGCGTTTCTGGCCGGAGCCATCTCATCCCCATTTTGGGGAGCCGTTGGCGACAAATATGGCCGCAAGCCGATGATTATTCGTGCTGGCTTCGTCCTATGTGTCATCTATATACTTACTGCCTTCGTTACGAATGAGTACCAATTGCTCGGTCTACGGATCTTGCAAGGCCTTCTATCGGGATTTATCCCCGGGGCGATTGCCCTGGTAGGAACGAACACTCCTGAGAAAAAAGTCGGCTACGCCCTCTCCATGATGTCTACGGCAACCGCAACCGGCAATATTATGGGACCGATGCTTGGCGGCATTCTCTCCAAGATTTTCGATAACCGCATCGCCTTTGGCAGCGCCGGTGTCCTTTGCTTCCTCGCTACGATTCTTATCATTCTCATGGTCAAAGAAGATTCGTTCGTTCCGAGCAAAGACTCCGGATCGATTGTAAATACTTTCAAGCTGGCGGCAAACAACCGTCCACTGATCATTGTTCTGATCTTGACATTGCTCACGCAATTCTCAGTGATGACGATCGAGCCGGTGCTGTCCTTATATATCGTCGATCTGGGTCATAACGCCAAGGATGCCTCGCTCGTATCGGGAATCGTCTTCTCCCTGGTCGGTGTAGCCAGTATTCTGTTCGCACCACGTTGGGGGAAATATGCCGACAAAGTCGGATTTCACAAAATATTACTGATCGGCCTGTTTGCAGGCGGAATAGGCACACTCCTGCAGCTTCCGTTCCATAATATCTACTGGTTCTCTTCGATTCGTTTCCTATATGGCTGCTTCTTCTGTGCTGTATTTCCTGCGTTGAACGGTCTGGTCGTCCGTACGACAAAACCAGACTTCCGCGGGCGCGCCTTCAGTCTGAATCAGACGGCTAACCAGGTAGGCGGGATGCTAGGGCCGCTTGTCGGCGGCGCAATCAGCGGCATCTGGAGCATTCATTCCGTATTCTGGATCACCGGTATCCTACTGATCGGAACGATGGGCCTCGGCTATTGGTCTCAGCGGTTCGGTAAACAAGGGCAGCCTTCATCTCCCAATTAACCGCCGACCGCAGCACCGGTCGATTCGCGGAGAACTAGCTCTGTCGACATCAATATTTTCTCGATGGCCATTTCCGGCTGCTCGATCCGTTCCATCAGCTTCTTCACCGCACGGCGCCCGATGGCTTCTTTGGGAACATTTACAGTGGTCATCGAGACTTCGCTTCGGGCAGCATCATCAATATTGTCAAACCCAGTTACCGAAATTTGTTCGGGAACGGATACACCAATGTCCTGTAGAATGGAGACCACTCTCAGCGCAATCGAATCATTGGCACAGACAAGTGCCGTCGGCAGAGTGTTCTCTTTCTGCTTGGTCTGCAGTATAGCAGTCAATTCATCAGCATATTCGCCTGTCTCCACCCCTTGGAGCCAGAGCATCGGATCATCCGCTTGCTGAACCTCCAGACCACTCCGTTCCAATGCGTCGCGAAAGCCTAACCAGCGGTCACGGAAGCTGCGCGAGAAGGATAGATCGCCGAGGAAGCAGAGCTTCTTATGGCCAAAACCAATCAAATGGTTGCAGAGCCTGGAGAGGCTGTCCATATTGTTGGCAAACACCGTATCAGTTGGAATCAGCGCATCTTCATGATCAACCAATACGGTAGGAATGCCGAGACGGTGTACCTCCAGCAGGAGCGATGAATCAATCTGTCCCACACCGACCATCCCGAGAATCCCTCCCGGGTTCAGAACATGAATGATGTTGTCTACACGTGATTCGGATATAATGACCACCCCCAATCCGCGACGTTCCAGCTCCACAGAGATCCCTTCCATAATTCTGCCCCAATAGAGCGACTCCCTCGTCTGAAAACGAATGTTAGGCATCAGCACGATGACAGATTGCTTACCGCTTGCCTCAGAGTAAAACTGAGAGTCTACCTGATTTTTGATATAAGCATTCTTCTGAGCAAAATAACCGAGCTGCGAAGCCGCTTCAATGACCCGGTTCTTCGTGGTCTCGTTTACCCCACCTTTGCCGGACAATGCCTTGGAGACAACAAATTTGGACACGCCCAAATGATCAGCAATCTGCTGCATCGTAATCTTCTTCAACTTTCTAATACCCCCGCAACAAATAACAGTTTGTGTTCAATAGTTATAATGTAATTTCTACCTATAAAAATTAGTATAACAAAGCTGTGTGCGGGGATAAACAGCTGTTATCACGTTTCCGGACTGAACCAAGAGGCGACCCAATGAATTCCCCGTTTGGAGATTTGCTGCAGCAGGTTAGCTGTTTTGTCTGCAATCTGGTCTACCCCTGGAGCTTCTGCAGGTGGCATCAACAGCTCTGCTGGGGTTTTTGACACCTCTGCTCCTGGAGCCGTCTGGTATCCTGGCTGGCCCGGTGGAGGAGTCACAATATAATAACCGTCAGGTGCGATACCAGTACCGCCATTCCCAGCATAGCCTCCATTCCCGTTAGTAGCGCTTCCGTTCACCCATACGGGTTGAGCTTCAGCCCTACTATAATAAAAACCGTTCTTCCAAAATCCGTTGGATGAAGCATTAGCCTCGGCATATTGCGGATTATAAGTGCTTGATAAATCTCCATCACCCATTTGCATTCCAAGAGTTACCCCAGCAGCGAGTAGTATTAGATAGAACACCGCTCTCCTCATTTTTTTGGCCATTTCGACTAACGCTCCTTCCCGGACTCGATATGTCATTATTTTGATAGAATGAACTTACTTGTTGACGCAAGTTTATTTCTTAATATCAGTATTGCTCTTATTCGAATTTTTATTGCCACTTGCTACAGTCTTATCAGTGCTCTTCCCAGCCTTAGCCAGCGTACCTGCCTTCTCTGTATCCTGACTCTCCCAATAGATATCTGCGATAATCCCAGCCAGTACCTTGACGGTGTTATTAAGCTCTTCTTCGGAATTATCGATACCGCCGATCTCGATTAATATATTGTTGGGCGATAAGGACTGGTTATATTCACCGTTGCCCTGAGCCGAGGTCTTGCCCCATATTCCGCGCGATATGCCTGGGTAGGTCTTCTCCATCCGATCATGGATCGAGCTGGCGAATTCCTCGTTCTGGCGCCAATTGTCGTTGGAATGACCGATGATAAAATAGACCTGCGCATAGTTCACCCCGTCAATCGTTGCCGTCGTCTTCTCGTGACGCTTCGAGTCGCGATGAATATCGAAGTAGTACTGCAGCTTGCCGTTCTCCGCCATGGCCTGTTTAACCGTCTCTCTTGAATATTTATATGAATAATTGTAGTTGTAATTACTCACTGTTGCTTGGTAGTTAACAAAAGAATGCATCGCGGCTACGCCCTTCTTCTCTAGCGCACTGGCCAGCATCTTGCCGACAAGCCCAACGTTCTTATCCTCATCCGAAGAACTCGGATTGTCCACACTTGAACCCAACAGCGGATTATATGATTCCTGAGGGTGAGAGTGATAGATCATCACAATATTCTTGTTGCCTGGTTTGATAGGCGGTTCATCATCCTTGGGTTCCTGACCCCTAGACTTATCTGGCGGTAGCCCGCTGTCTCCCCCCTGCTGCGGATCAGGTGTGGGCTGATCCCCATGTCCATTCCCTTCCTCATGATCTGGCGCGCTACCATCGGCACCTGAACCGGGTCTATAATCCTCCGGGGCCGAGGCAGTATTATTGCCCGAGCCGCTGCGCAGAAGTATCGGGTTGTCTGCTCCGAGTCCAGGTACTTCGCGGGCGATCAGGCTCTTCGGATCAGCCGGATTAACATCAGTCAATAATTGAAATACGAAATTCGTCATTTTCTTACCGTCAAATACGAGCGACTGCTTCTCACTCACCGAATGCGGCAGCTCCATGCCAACCATATCAATAAAAAAACGGCTCGACAGCGAAGCAGCAAGGCCCTTCATCGAAGATACCGGTGAAGTGTTCAAGCTCTTCTCGGCGATTCCTAGGGTGCCCAATAATACAAAAAACACGGCCGCCATCACCGACATTAACAAGAAGGTTCGTCCCATCGCCAGCATATGCATCATGCTTCGTTTTATTTTGCCTACATTCCATGCTCTAAATTTCATGCTTCCTCCGTCCTCCCTAGCAGTTGTTCTATCGGAATCATTCCTTGTACTCCAACTCTATGAATCTATTCGAATGAATAGAACCTAGAATTCTAATAAAAAAGAAGAAGTCCGATAGATTCGTTGAACTATGGGCTTAGGAGAAGGAAGGCCCAATACTCCAAAGGAGAATGGACCTCTTCGGAATATTGGACCCTCTTGGCGGTGAAGCTATATGCAAATATCTACGGCTTTTCGCCGTCTAGTGCGTATAACTTGCGACATTATCAGGCGTTACTGCCTCATGTAAAGACAGGTTAAGTCCGCTTGCGATCACATTAGCAATGTCTTCAATGAATTCATCGATTTCCTTGGGCGTAACGATCAGGTCATGCCCTAACGGCTCGAGCACCTCTTTGACGAGTCCTAGGCGTTCACCTTCACTCAGGTCATGGAGCAGACCCATAATCTGCTTTGTCTCTGCCCCCTGGCCATCACTGCTCTCATCATTGAAATGCGTCTTCATCAGATCAAGCACATTGTTCACGATCGTAGAAGCGTAACATACAGTCGGAACTCCGATGGCTATGCAAGGGATGCCGAGAATTTCTTTGGTTAACCCTCTGCGTTTGTTGCCGATGCCCGAGCCTGGGTGAATTCCGATATCCGCGATCTGAATCGTCGTATTCACCCTCTCCAGTGAGCGGGAGGCAAGCGCGTCAATAGCAATGATCAGATCCGGCTTCGTCCGTTCCACGATCCCCTGTACCACCTCGCTTGACTCGATACCCGTAATTCCAAGTACGCCAGGGGCAATGGCGCTAACCTCTCTGTAGCCAGGAGCAACCTGGTCCCGAGCCAGTTCAAAGAAATGACGGGTAACGAGCACATTCTCCACAACAAGTGGTCCAAGTGCATCCGGCGTCACATTCCAGTTGCCAAGTCCAACGATCAGCACTTTCGCCCCGTTATTGATGCCTATTTTATTAAGAAATGCACTAAACTCCTGCGCAAAAGCTGCTGACACCTTCTCCTGCAAATCGGTATCCTGACTACGTAGGCCCGGCACCTCTAAAGTAATATAATGACCCATCATCCGGCCAAGCTGCTGTGAAGCGTTCTCGTCAGTAACATCCAGCCGGGTTATCTTGATTCCGTCATGCTCGTCCACCTGCTCCTGTACGCCGGGCAGCGGACCTCCATGTACCGTCTCGGCCATTTCCTTCGATTCAACTGCTAAATCTGTTCTTACTGCATAATCACGCAAATCCAGATTCATCTGATTCAGACCTCCTTTTCCTCTCTTGCCTATACCTGTTATTGTGCAGGAAAGGAAATCCGATTATGCAAGCAAAGTTCAACAAGTTCACTTTTGTTCATTCACTTTTGATGAATTCGTTGCAATTTGACGGGACGCGTGATAAAATATTTTAAGTTGTGAATCATCTGGCTTGATATATGCTTTACAGGAGGTGAATGCAATGCCAAACATTAAATCCGCAATCAAACGTGTTAAAACTAACGACAAACGTCGCCAACTTAACGCTTCGCAAAAATCTGCACTGCGTACAGTAGTAAAATCTGCCGACACTGCGTTGGCTAATACTGATGTGGAAGTAGCGAAAGCCGCTTTCGCCGCTGCTACTCAAAAATTGGACAAAGCTGTTACTAAAGGTTTGATCCATAAGAATGCAGCAGCTCGTAAGAAATCCCGCTTGGCTAAAAAATTGAACGCCCTTACGACTCAAGCGTAATCGGCGACATTTTAATAAACTGAAGCCTGAAGAGACCTGAACGAATTCGTTCAGGTCTTTTTGGATGCATTTATAGGATGAAAAAAAGAGGAGCGCCGCTCCTCTACGCCCCAAGCTTCAGCAAGAACATTTCCAATCCGAGCACTTTATCAACGCGCCCGCTCTTCATACGGTAATCCAGCTCAGCCAGCTCTGACAATATGCCCCGCAATGCCGTAGCTTCGAATTTACGCGCCTGTTCACCAGCAATCTTCACCGCATAAGGATGCAGACTGAGCTGAGAAGCGATCTGCTGCTGGGAATAACTCTGCCTAGCTAAATCCTTAACCTGCAGCATAATGCGGAACTGACGGGCGATTAGGGCAGCGATTTTAATCGGCTCCTCACGCTGCTTCAGAAGCTCATAGAAAATATCGAGCGCCTTCTCCAATTTCAAATTAGCGATATTCTCCACCATTACGAATACATTCTGCTCTGTGCTCCTCGCCACCAGTTGCTCCACTGTGGACGGCTCAATTTTGCCTCCCGGCCCGGTATATAGACATAGCTTGTCCACCTCGACCGACAGAGCCGACAACTGTACCCCTGCTGAAGCGATAAGCGCCTCCGCCGCATCCGTTCCGATCCGGCAGCCTCGGCCCTCCACCTCACGAACCACCCACTGCACAAGCTCGGCTCCGCTAAGCGGCAGGAAGGACAGAACGATTCCCTCACTTTTCATCGTCTTGACGATCTTCTTCCGCTCATCCAGCTTCTCGCTGTTAGCCATAAAGACAATAACACTATATTCGGCTGGATTGGCGCAATAGGTCAGCAACGTCTCCAGCTTATGCTCAATTTTGCTATTGTCCCTGCCAGCTGTAAATACAGCCGAATCCTTGGCAATGATCAACTTGCGCTCAGCCAGGAATGGCGGCGTCTCTGCTTCCTCAATGACTACCTCCACAGGGGTCTCCGCCAGATCAAAATGTGCAAGCGCAAAGTCGCGTTGGTCCGGATCCACAATTTGCTCCTGCAATAAGGTGATGAATTGCTGCATCTGATATTTCTCTGTACCGTAACACAAATATAAAGGGGAGACCTTCCCCTGTTTGATCTCTTTGATTGCTGCCTTCACATCCACCATTTTTCCCTCCTTGTCTATTTAAGAGGTATTTGAAAAGTCCGTCTTTTTAAACACTCATTGTATTATCATATCTCGAAAACCGCTGTTCGTCCAAACCACAATTTTCAGATGGAGCGGATGGAGATTCCCATTTGACGCAACAAAGGGACCCCGCTATATTAGCATAAGGTCCCTTTGTCCCAGAACATCTATATAAACGCGGGCTGAAAAGCTCTAGAAACTTTTCCGCCGGCGGTCATACGACGATCAGGGTCCGTCTTCTCTCTCTAATCTATATAACCTATTCCATATCTCATAAAAAGGTGACTCATTTATTTGTATTTTTTTGAGTTTGGTCATTATTCCCGGGTGAGTCCCCTGTATCGCTTCCAGCATCCGCCTGCAACGTATAAGTCGAAGTCACGCCATCTTTCTCGATCTCATACTGATACGATTTGCTATCCTCGGACCAAGAGCCTCGCACCCATACACCATCAATGGGCTTATCTGTAATCAAAGTGCGGCCGTTCATACTGTCTAAATTGTTCCGATACAAATAGAGATGGCCATCATTAACCTCGACCTTAAAGCCTCCGTCCGGCGAAGTCCATAGATCCGCAGCTACTATACCCATGATGTTCTGACCAATTGTATATTGATTGCTCTCCATAGAACCCGCGGCATCCTCTGTTCCATCCGTAGTCCGGTCATGATTGTCAATACTACGGTTGTCCTTGGCAACGTTATCGCTTGCAGCTCCCGAGTCTGTTGTATTTCCCGAAGCGGTTGAACTAGGCGTAGCTTTCTCCTGCTTGCCGCTCTGTCCACTCGAAGCCTTATCACTGGCAGACACATCCGTCTTATTAGTGGCCTTTGTGTCCGCTGAACCCTGCTTGCTTATGGAAGCCTTACTATCGTTATGGTCCCCGACAGGAGACCCCCCCATCCGTGCAGCATTAGGATTCTCATCTCCTACATTACCACCTTGTTGTTCTGTCGATCT
This sequence comes from Paenibacillus lutimineralis, assembly GCF_003991425.1. Taxonomy (NCBI): domain Bacteria; kingdom Bacillati; phylum Bacillota; class Bacilli; order Caryophanales; family Paenibacillaceae; genus Paenibacillus; species Paenibacillus lutimineralis. Next base: position 1,983,874 of record NZ_CP034346.1, on the reverse strand, counting down.
CAAGACGCTATCGCCGGCATTCCCGGCCGAGTCACTGTCCTCCGGTGATAAATAGCTCTTTACACCACCGTCATCCGCAGCAGTGCTATCTGCACGATCTGATTGGGCAGCATGATCAGCCTTATCACTACTGGACATGGATTGTACTGACATTTCAGCATCTGACACCGTATGCGGCTGGTAATTGTATATGAATATGCCAAGGACTAACGCGGCAGTTACGCCAAGTGCCCCAGCGCGAAAAGCGCGACTTCGCCATGGACTCTGCCTGCGACTGCGGCTTGTCGCCGCTTCTGCAGACTTTGCAACCAGCGGCTCCATCCCTGGTAGCACCTCTGAAGCGCTGCCCTCCTCCCGGCGTGCCCTGTCGATCTCATCAAGCTGAGGAAGAATCGCATCAACCAGACTGATCTTCGGCATAACCTTTGGAAGCTGTTCTAACCTGGAATTCAGTCTTTTCAATATATCAAATTCTTCGGCACAATCTCGGCAATTGCGAATATGCTCGAATAATTGGGCACTTTCTTCATCGTTCAAATCATGGTCTAAATAACGATGCATCCATTCCACCGCCTCCGAACATTTCATCCTGACACACCACCTTTCTGATAATCTTGGAGTAAATGCTGAAGCTGTTGTCTCGCCCTAAATAAATAGGATTTCACCGTATTCAGTGGTAAATTCAAACAGTCAGCAATTTCATTGTACGAGAAGTCCTGCAAATATCTCAGAACAACAACAGAACGGTGATGTTCCGGAAGCTGATCGATTGCTTCGCGAATGTCCTCTGCTATGTAGCCGGACATCACTTCCCTCTCGACACTCTCTTTCCCTTGAAAAACAAGCTCATGCTCTTCAATAGAAACCGTAGGTTTGTTCCTTCGGAACTTATCAATACATATATTGGTTACTATGCGCTGAACCCATGTCTTGAATTGCGCCTTCTCCTCATAGGTCTCTATCTTCGTATAGATCCTGATAAGCGCCTCCTGGGCTGCATCCAGCGCGTCCTGTTCATTATTCAAAATATAATAGGCCGTCCGGTACACATGTGTTTCTATCTCACGCAATAGGGTGATTAGAGCGTCGCGATCGCCCTGCTGAGCGGCTCTGATGAGTCCCTGCTCTACCACTAAGGCTCCCCCTTCCTTGCAACATTACAGACGATATCGACCAGCGATATGTTGCAATATTGTTATTCTATTTTTTAGACAAATAATGTTAGGCTTTAAGAAGATATTTTTTTCATATAAGTTCTCAATCTCACCTTAGAATACCAAAAAAAAGAGGACGCGTCATCCAGCGGGCACAGTGCAAAAATAAAAAAAGAGAGGTCGCTAGTGACCTCAACAAAATACAATCGTACTATGAGACGCGGGAACAGGGGAATAGTTTCTATTGACACCGCCTATTCCGATGATTTATTTTTGTACCTTGACTGTATTAATCCTTGATGCACTTTAACCTGAACCTCCCCCTGCAAATCCGTCCGAAAAATCATGCTGCCGGACTGAGTAAGCCGCTCCACTACGCCGGCATTCGGATGCCCATAAGTATTGCCCACCCCCGCCGAAATCACCGATGCGGTTGGCTGATAACGCCTGACCCATAAGGCGGAGGTTGATGTCTTGCTACCGTGATGCGCTACCTTCAACATATCTATCGGGCGCAGATCTTTGACTGCTCCTTCTGTAGAGTCTTGATGCTCCAGAGCCATCATCTTGCGCTCCGTCCCTTCATCCGTATCCCCTGTGAACAGGAAGCTTGCTCCACCCATCTCCAGTCGAAATACGACAGACTCGGCATTTTGTTCCTTAATATACGGTATTGCTGAATCCGTCTGATCCCCTTCATGTCCATGCAGGAGAGGGGCCATAAATTCAAGTCTCGTTGCGGAGTCCGGACTGAGGATCATGCCTCTTGAGACCGCATAAATAGAGATTCTCTTATCCACTGCTGTCTGCATTAGCTTAGCCAAAGTCGCCGATTCGGAGAAACTGCCGTTGAACAACAGAGCGCCGATCGGGAATTGCTCAACGACTGCTTGTAGGCCCCCGATATGATCCTGATCGCCATGCGTGGCTATGACGATGTCCAGGCGATGGATTCCACGCTTCTTCAGCAATGGAACAACCGTCTTCGCTCCAACTTCGAACGGTTCCCGCCGATCGCGCCATCCCTCTCCCGGCTTACGAAAAGAGACGGTACCGCCCCCATCCACCAGTATATTAATCCCTGATGGCGTCGTGATCAGTGTACAGTCGCCTTGTCCAACATCAATGAATTGTACATGACCAATGCCATGGGGGTTGAGCGGACGGTAACCGTAGATAAGCATGGCAATGAGACTGATCGCCAGCAAGAGCATCGTCGCGTAGCGCTTGAAGCTATCTCCCGCAAAGCTGTAGTGGCTCTTGGCTGTAGAGTGGACCGGACGATCCGGCAACGGAACAGTATCATCCGTGACAGCCTGAATGGAGCGCTGCGTCACCACCCTCTTGCTCAACAGCAGCAAACCGTAAATGACCGAGTAGTAGCTGGCGATCCATAGGAGGCTCGGCGATTTCCAATAAGTCATGAAGCCGCTATGACTAGTAAGCCATTCCGTAGCCTGAAAAGTTACTTTATTCACGAGAATGACCGGATAGGCGATCCAAGTACCTAGCCTGAGCCAAATCCAGCTGAACAGCAATGAAGTCGTGCCAAGAGGTAAAGCGACAAGCCCGATAACGGGGACGATTAGTAGATTCGCAGCTAGAGAGAGTAGTGAGAGTTGATTGAAATAAAAGATCGTCAAAGGAAAAGAGACGATCTCCGCAGCTACCGTAATCGCGACGGTGCCGCGAATTTTGGGCGGCAGCCAGCCAAGCAACGGAAGTATCTGCGGTACGAAAATAATCAATCCGGCAGTAACGGCAAACGACAGCTGAAAGCTGACATTTAGCAAAAAGTTCGGCTCCCATAACAGCATGAGCAGCGCTGCTGCTGACAGTACATTCAGCCCATCCTTCAGCCTGCGCTGCCGCAGCAAATATAAACCGAGTATCGTCATAATGCCGGAACGGATTACTGAAGGTGAGAAGCCTGTCAGAAGTACATAAATCGGTACGAAGCAAAGCACGATCAAGATTGAGGTCTCGCGGGTGACTCTGCAGAGACGAAGCAAGCCAAAGAGCAGACCGACATTAATCGCTACGTGACTGCCTGATATCGCCAGAATATGCGTCAGACCAAGCTGGGTGAACTGAGTATATTTATCCGGTTCCAGCTCATCAGCGAGTCCGATGAGAAGCCCCTTCATATAGCCCGCTTGCCACCCCGGGAATAATTGCTCAACCCGGCTTCCAATACGCTGTCGCAGCTTATCTACCTCACCCAGTAGAGCCGCCCCACTGAAACCGCCGGATGTTGCCTCCACCGCGGAAGCACCTGCGGCTTTGAAAATCCAATGAATACGCTGTGTTCGTAAGTATTTCCCGTAGTCGAATCCATCGAAGTTACGCGCTACGCTTGGCTGTTCCAAACTACCCTGCAGCGTGATCTTCTGCCCTCGGGTCCAAGCTGCAGCAACAGCCTGCTCTTCCTGCTTAGACAGCTTGATCTGTACGGCAACCCGCTCACCGGCGGTGTCAATCCCATGTATACCTGGAGCTGTGTTTTCGCCTGGAACTTGCGAAGGTTCTATACTCTGCAGAGCCGCTGTAAATGCTGCCCGATCCCCATTGACTTCTACCGCGGAGACGATCATTCCACTTGCTTTAACCATAACGGTATCTGAAGTTATAACTTCTGCAGCAAGCGCAGTGCTAATCTTACTTACATTTCTCCCATCATTGATTTGCCAATATATAGCCCCAAGCGAAAAAACAAGCCATAACAGAACCATCTGTCTTGGCCGATATCTTAGTACGATCCCAAGCAGGGGGATTAGTAGGGTCAGCCCGCCCCAAGTTAGCCATAACGAGGTTCCATGCCATAAGACTGCACTCCCGCTCCCGGCAATCCAGCAGCAAACGACCATTGCCAATGGTCTGCTTTTCACGATTTTTACCCTCCCCTAATTTCTAATTGATTAGAAGCCAGCTATCATTGTTCCTGTTAGAGGTAGTTTTTTGAACAACATTATGAACGACAAAGAACCCCACCTGCCTGAGCAGATGAGGTTCTTCCTTCATCTTGTTATATATTGAACTTTGATCTTTGAAGCTGTTCTCTTAGTTCTCTACTGCAGTTATCGTCTCTTGCGGTGGCTGGTAAGTGTCCAGTCTACGGAACCGGATGCCTACCTGCTCCAGCATGGCCCTGACTTTGTCCGTATCCTTCGGATACGGGCGATGGAAGACGATCTCTGTAATCCCGCTGTTCGCGAGCATGTTCGCACAGGTCCAGCACGGTTCATCTGTTACGTATACGCTCGAGCCTTCGCGATCAATTCGGTCGGTGAACAACAGCAGATTCTGTTCCGCATGAATTGTACGGATACAACGCTGTTTTTTGACCATAGTCTCTTTACCGTCCTGAATGACCAATTCGTATTCCTCGGAGATCATGCAGCCTGCTTCCGAACAATCCGGAACACCGGATGGCGCTCCGTTATATGCTGTTCCGAGCAGCTTCTTACCTTGCACGAGCACAGCCCCAACATGGCGACGATCGCAGCGGGAACGCGTCGACACCATATAGGCGATATCCATGAAATACGTATCCCAATCTTTACGTTGATCATGATTCATTGTTCGCAATCTCCTATCTCAGCCCTATAAAGGGCCTCATTTTTTCAAGCATTTTTGCGCCGATTCCTTTGACCTTCGTTAAATCCTCTACCGATTGGAAGGGGCCATTCTCATTGCGAAAAAGAATGATCGCCTGCGCCTTCTTCTCACCGATTCCAGGGACCTCCTGAAGCTCTGTCGCTCCGGCCGTATTGATATTAATCAAGCCACTCTGGCCTTGGGCTTCTGCTGGTGGTGTACTTTCGCTCTTAGCCTGTGTATCCGATGAACCCGTGCCCGTAGCATTTGGCTCAGCGTTCCCTTTATTATTGGCCGGAACAGCCGTATCCGCATCAAGCGAAACCTGATCCGCCTGTCCTTGAGCCTGTGTCTCTGTTTTTTGCGGCGCCGTTGCAGTCAGAGCCGACCTATCTGAGGAGGCATCATTCATATGAGCCGCCTGATCCTGCAGAGTTAGCGCTACCTCACGATTCACTGGGGTCCAGCCTTCGATCCCTGAGGCATGGCTGCCTCCTAAAGCAAGAAGCATCAATACAGCTCCCGCAAGCGCGGAGCAAATCGAGGTGATAACATACCCTTTATTCATCATATAACACTCCAATCTCAAAAGAATCTGTGCCGTTTAGGTCATGAAGATCCAATCAAGATGCATACATATATAAAAACACTGCATATTTGCACGAAAGGAGGAAACGGGATGAAAGTGGCTTTCATCGGAACTGGGTCTATGGGCAGCCTGTTAATCGACGCATTTCTACGCTCCGGTGCACTACATCAAAGCTTCATCTGCATTAGCAATCGTTCCCCGCATAAGGCGGAGCGGATTGCAGGACGCCATCCCGGAATACGCATCGTTGACAGTAATGTCGAAGCCGCGCGTGAGAGCCAAATTATATTCCTATGTGTGAAGCCGCTGGATTTCCCGGGCGTCCTATCGGAGATTAGGGATGTGCTGACGGATAGACAAATTATCGTATCCATTACGAGCCCTGTTCAGATTGAAATGCTGGAGCAGTCCGTTCCATCGCGTATAGCAAAAATCATACCCAGCATTACACATTCGGTGCAAAGCGGAGCCTCGCTCTGCATATATGGTTCGCGCATCCAGCCGGAGGACCGTCTCTTGCTGGAGCAACTCATGTCATCGATCAGCACACCATTAATCATTAAGGAGGAACAAACCCGGATCGCCTCTGATATCTCAAGCTGCGGCCCAGCCTTTATCGCATTCATCCTACAGCGTTGGGCCGAGACTGCGACCGAGATGACGGGAATTGACAGAGCTGATGCCTTGTATCTGGGGTCGCAAATGCTGCTCGGTACCGGTAAGCTGCTTACAGAAGGCGGACTGTCCCCGGAAGAGCTCCAGCGGCGTGTCTCCGTGCCGGGCGGAATCACCGCCAAAGGCATTGAGATTCTAGATTCAGGGCTACAGGACGTGTTCTCCAGACTTATCGACGCTACACATCAGAAATATAATGAAGATCTCGATAAATTAGACAAATTGTTCAGTGAAATCCAAAACGAACGGTGACTCTACTATTTACTACATATTACCTCTAAAAGTGTAAAAAAAGAGGGAAGACCGCCGGGTTCGGCCGGCCTTCCCAGTCCTTGTCTGTCTGCAATATTGAATTATCCGACTACGATATTGACAAGCTTGCCCGGAACCGCAATCACTTTACGGACCGTCTTGCCTTCAATAGCCTGTTTCACGTTAGGCAGGCTCATGCTGTGTTCTTGCATAGCTGCTTGGTCAAGATCTTTGGAGATCTTTGCACGATCCACGATCTTCCCGTTTACCTGTACAACGATCTCTACTTCAGCATCTACAGTCCAAGCTTCATCATAAGTTGGCCACGATACATAGCTAATGCCTTCGGAATTACCAAGACGCTCCCACAATTCCTCTGCAATATGCGGTGCAAGTGGAGACAGCATTTGTACAAAGTTCTCAGCTGCTTCTTTCGGTATACTATCCACTTTATAAGCTTCGTTGATGAAGATCATCAACTGGCTAATCGCCGTATTGAAACGTAGAGCTTCAAGATCCTCCGTTACTTTCTTCACTGTCTTATGCAACGTACGTTTGAATTCGTCGCTGCCTTCGCCGCCGATCTTTGCGTTCAGGCTTCCATCCTCAGTAACGAACAGACGCCAAATCCGGGACAAGAACCGGTGAGCTCCTTCAACCCCGTTCTCGCTCCATGGCTTGGTTGCTTCAAGTGGCCCCATGAACATTTCATACATACGGAGCGTATCCGCACCATAATTGTTCACGATTTCATCCGGGTTAATAACGTTTCCGCGAGATTTACTCATCTTCTCATTATTCGTGCCCAGAATCATCCCTTGGTTAACGAGCTTATGGAACGGCTCTTTCGTGGATACCACGCCAAGATCATAAAGCACCTTATGCCAGAAACGCGCATAGAGCAGATGCAATACCGCATGCTCCGCACCACCGATATACAGGTCGACCGGAAGCCACTCCTGCTGCTTCTCTGGGGAGCACAATTCCTTATCATTATGTGGATCGATAAAGCGCAGGTAGTACCAGCAGCTTCCCGCCCATTGCGGCATCGTATTTGTCTCTCGACGAGCCTTAAGTCCTGTCTCCGGATCTACAGTATTCACCCATTCCGTAACGTTCGCCAGCGGGGATTCCCCTGTGCCGGAGGGCTTGATATGTTCAACTTCCGGAAGGACAAGCGGCAACTGATCCTCAGGAACCGGCTTCATCGTTCCGTCTTCGAGATGAAGGATCGGAATCGGCTCGCCCCAATAACGCTGACGGCTGAACAACCAGTCGCGCAGACGGTAAGTAATTTTCCCTTGGCCCTTGCCGTTCTCTTCAAGCCAGGAGATCATCTTCTTCATTCCCGCTTCTTTATCCAAACCATCCAAGAACCCGGAATTAACATGCGGGCCGTCTCCAGTATAGGCTTCCTTGGACAGGTCGCCACCGGACAGTACTTCGATGATAGGAAGATCGAACTGCTTAGCAAATTCATAGTCGCGCTCGTCATGGCCTGGAACAGCCATGATCGCCCCGGTACCATAACCGGCAAGTACATAATCGGCAATCCAGATCGGCAGCTTCGCTCCGTTAACCGGGTTGATCGCATATGCGCCCGTGAACACGCCTGTCTTCTCTTTTGCCAAGTCTGTACGCTCCAAATCGCTCTTGTGAGCAGCCTGTTCCTGATAACCCTCTACGGCATCACGTTGTGCATCAGTCGTGATCTTAGCTACCAGTTCATGTTCAGGAGCAAGCACAGCGTAGGTGGAACCGAACAACGTATCCGGACGAGTCGTAAATACGACCAGTTTATCATCGTGTCCATCGATATCAAACACGACTTCCGCACCTTCAGATTTGCCGATCCAATTGCGCTGCATATCCTTGATGCTCTCGGACCAGTCTAGCTCCTCAAGGTCTTCCAGCAAGCGCTCGGCATATTCAGTAATCTTCAACACCCATTGACGCATCGGCTTACGGATTACCGGATGGCCGCCGCGCTCACTCTTGCCGTCGATAACTTCTTCATTGGCAAGCACAGTACCAAGTGCTGGACACCAGTTCACAGGAATTTCCGCTACATAAGCGAGCCCTTTCTTGTAGAGCTGGATGAAAATCCATTGTGTCCATTTATAGTAGTCCGGATCGGTTGTGCTGATCTCACGATCCCAATCATAGGAGAAACCGAGTGATTTGATCTGGCGACGGAAGTTGTTCACATTCTTGATCGTAAAGTCGCGAGGATGCTCCCCTGTAGAGATAGCGTACTGTTCTGCTGGCAGTCCGAAAGCGTCCCAGCCCATTGGATGAAGCACATTATAGCCGCGCATCCGCTTGTAGCGAGATACGATATCCGTCGCTGTGTAGCCTTCAGGATGGCCTACATGAAGCCCCGCGCCCGAAGGATAGGGGAACATATCCAATGCATAAAATTTTGGTTTACCCGCGTCTTCGCGAGTCTTGAAAGTGTGATTCTCTTCCCAGAATGCTTGCCATTTCGGCTCAATGGTCTGGGCTTGATACACGTCATGAGGTACGTTCTTGTCCGCCATGATTCTCGAATCCTCCTCTAAAACATCTCCTGAAATGTAAAAAAACCTCTCCATCCCTAGCGTTATCGCTAGGGACGAGAGGAAATTTCCCGTGGTACCACCCTAGTTAGCGTTGGACATGCTTTGTCCTTCGCTCCCTTATGTACCCAATAACGCGGGTAAGACGATGATGTTACAGGGGATATGCCCTTTTGCATCATGACTCCGAGGCGAGTTCATTTGTTGCTCCAACCGGCTTTCACCAGCCGCCGGCTCTCTGAATGGCGCAGTAACCAAACTAATAATCCTCATCAAAGTCGCAAATATCCAATGAATCACCCTATATTATATAGAAAGATTCTTTTTAACGCAACATACCTGGCTATATTTCAAAATCAAGGGGATCAAGGTGATGATGTGATATTCATATATTGTTCAAGAGCATGTCTTTTTTAATGAGAGTTCAAAAGGTCCGGTTTTCAGCACCGAGAAGGTTGGATGAAGCTAGGGGCTGAGGAGCGGAGCGTACGTTTTGGGTACGTGAGCACCGGAAGACCCGGCTGAATTCAAGATTCGATGTCGAATTAACTTCCTGATTCACATCGTGATCAAAAGCTGACTTTTAGAACAACCGCTTTACACGTTTTTTGAACAGGAGTATAATTTCAGGTGTTCCCACTAGTTCATCGAAGTTGATAGTCGGGACGCTTCATCTTACCGAGACGTGGCTCAGCTTGGTAGAGCGCTTGCTTCGGGAGCAAGAGGTCGCAGGTTCAAATCCTGTCGTCTCGATTTTACTTATATGAATATTCCTTGCTGCTTTTAATGACAACAACCTGACGAATGGTTAATTCTGAAGGGAGTTGTCTTTTTTATTATGTTTATCATCATCACCGAGGATCTCTACATCGAACACCGTATTTCTAAATTGACCACCATTTAAATAATGGATACTATTGAAATATTAGAGATTGGATGGTAGGGGGGTCTAATATGAGCCGTACAACCACGATTAGTGCAATACTGAATGATTTTATGAATCAAGAAGGATTAAATTTACGACAATTTGCTGAGAAAGTTGATATAAATATCGGCTCTCTTAGCAACATTCTCAATGAAAATAGAACTTTGAATATTGGACAGTTAGACCGTATCACAGAAGTTATGGGATTACCTAAAGGTTGTTTCTATAATCAGTACTACGATGAAGTTATAGCTGGGTCTCCTCCTAACTGGCGCAAAATCAAACCTTTCTTATACGGTTGTGCAGAGGTTGGCAACTTAGACCTTCTTCTTAAAACAGTTCAGCAATTACTAGATAACTTGATCTATTCCCCACACCTATTTGAGGTAGCAGAAGATCTCAATAAGAATGAAAAAAAAGAAGCAGCTATTATATTGTATGAAAATGTAGCGCTAAGTGAACGAAATCAACATTCTGAACGTCTGGCTCTTTGTCAGTATCGTTTATTTATGTGTGAACTTGAAAACAACCAAGAAAAGAATTACCAAGGGGCCCTTCAGTTTGAATTATTTGTAGATCGTCTAGGCGAGTATGATCAGCTTGAAGCATTGAAGGATCTCGCGAATACATATCGTGGATTAAGTCGATGGAATAAGCTGGAGGAGATTGCTGAGAGACTTAGGCAAAAAGCTCAATTTCTATATCAAAAAAGTCCAAAATATGCTAGTGGTTATAAATCATATCGTCCACTCTTTACTTACATAGCTTATGCCAACTTACTTCTAGGGGATGTTCATGAAAACAAAAGAGACTATGAAAAAACTCTGCAGTATATACAATTGTATAACGACTTGGATTGGGTAAAAGAACAAGATGAGGAAGCCGAACAATGGAAAGAAAAATTTCAGGAATGGGCCAAAATGAATATAATGGTAACGAAATTAGCCGCAGGTGATCCAAGCGTACTTACAGATTATGTGACTTATATGGAATCAAATCATGATGAAGTATTGTTGTCCCTATTAAACATTGTCGAATTCGCTAATCGCTACCACTTTAACATCGATGATATTCTCCGGCGCTTTGATATTCCCTCCTTGATTATAAAACATAAATCTCCTAACAATGTTTATACTCGACAGATTATTGAGGGACATCTAGCTCGCTTCAATAATGAATTAGCCAGTTATTATCTAAATAAGGGTGGATACAGAGATGGATTAAACTACTTATTAAATAACCTGGACAATTCAATATTTATTAGTGAGAAACATGGTATATTTAGACTTCTCAGTCAATATCATCTCTCTTACAATCACCAACATCCAGGCATTAAAATAATCTCAAACAACGCGAAGGAGACCAGTTCGTAGAACTGGTCTTTGATTGTTGGCAAGCAGTTTCCTAGCTACGCTATATATCTTATTACTCAGCTAACTGCAAAAGTATCCCCGAGACTACGTTATCTGCAAAAGAGCGCTCTGGGCGAGACTTCATCATTACGGTCAGTCCAATCATAGAGACTACCAAGGTCTGTGCGAGAGCCTTTGCGTTAAGCCGGGGGTTAAGTTCACCTGATTGAATTCCCCGTTCTATGGCCTCCTGAAAAATGACCGTCAGGTACATCTGATGCTCCCTTGTAAGAATTTCAAATTTCTCGTCATGGGGCGCAAGCTCCACCATCGCATTAAGACAAAAACAACCTCGGTTCATATCCTCAGCATATGCCTGTTCAACTAATCCTTCAAAAAAAAACGCGAAACGCCTCTCTGATGGATGAGTTATTATGAAACTGCGCTCTAATATTAGAGGCATGAATTTGTGTGTATTTACGCAGCGCAGCTTCAAATAGTTCCTTCTTATCGCCAAATGCTGCATATATGCTAGGACGCTGAATGCCCATCCTTAATGTCAAATCGCTTAAAGAGGTAGCTTCAAACCCCTTCTCCCAAAAAATCTGCATCGCTGCATCCAAAGCTTGTTCTTCATTAAACTCACGAAGCCTGGCCATCCTATTACCCCCAGATATTTTGTATCGATCAGTATAAATTAATTTTATTCATCAGTAGCCTTAATGTCAAATATATCTTGACAGTACTCCATGTTTAAATATATATTTACGTAGAATTATTTTGTACCGATCGGTATGAAAATATTACTGCGAGGTGTGAACATGCAAAATATTGGCCCGGATTCGCCTGTTATCCATAATGAACTCGATAGCCTAGCTGTAACACAAAATGCTGCTGCTAAATCTGCTCCTCCCTTAATGACTCGTCGTATAGCCATACTATTCGCCATTGCTTGCGGGCTAGCCGTATCAAATGTCTATTACGCTCAGCCGCTGCTCGACTCTCTGGCATATGAGTTTGGAATCTCTCATTCTTCCCTTGGCATCGTAATCACGGTGACTCAAATTTGTTATGCACTCGGACTTTTTCTGCTCGTTCCGCTCGGCGACTTATTAAATCAGCGCCGACTGATCGTCATCATGATGCTCCTATCTGTTGCCGCTCTTGTTATCATTGGAACCGCTCCTACAGTACCGGTTCTTTTCATTGGCTTAGCTATTATGGGACTGCTTGCAGTTGTAACCCAGGTGCTTGTTTCATTTGCTTCAACCCTTGCCGCCCCGTCCGAACGAGGAAGTGTGGTTGGCTTTGTAACAAGCGGAGTAGTTATTGGAATTCTATTAGCGAGAACCATTGCAGGTGTACTGACTGATCTTGCTGGCTGGCGTTCGGTCTATCTTACCTCTGCAGCCTTAATGCTCATTATCGTTGGTACTATATATTGGGTAATGCCACAGCCTAATAGATTGGAAAAGAATTTGCTCTCCTATCCACAGCTGCTCCATTCAGTACTCCAATTATTTGTAGAAGAGCGTATCCTTCGTATTCGAGCTATTTTAGCGATGCTGATCTTTACAGCTTTTAGTACATTGTGGACTTCGCTGGTATTGCCGCTTAGTTCACCCCCACATTCTTTATCACATACCGCTATAGGTGCTTTCGGCCTTGCTGGCGTAGTGGGTGCATTAGCAGCAGCCCGAGCAGGAAGGTTAGCCGATCGCGGGTGGGGACAGAGGACAACAGGCGTTGCTCTGTTCCTGCTAACGGTATCTTGGCTGCCGATCAATGATCTGAAGCATTCACTTATCTTCTTGATCATTGGTGTTGTCCTTCTTGACGCAGCCGTACAGGCTGTACATGTCACGAATCAGAGCTTGATCTTTAACGTCCGCCCCGAGGCAAGAAGCCGGCTGACCGCAGCCTACATGATTTTCTATTCTATCGGAAGCGCCACCGGATCGATTGTCTCAACCAAACTCTATGCCTATGCAGGCTGGAATGCCGTCTGCTTGTTCGGCGCCGCCGTGAGTGGAGTGGCCCTTCTCTTCTGGGTATTAACCCGCCGTTTAGCCTAAAAAGAGCATTAAAAAAGCAAGGCCTTGGGGAGTGCCCCCAAGGTCATAAATTTATTGAAAAACGATATGAAACAAGAATGCTTTCTTATTGTCCGTTGAAGAGAGTAGGTAGAACTCAATTGAATTTTCTTTATCTTCCCTGACATAGAATGTTGATTTATATTCAACAAACCTTACCAATGAAGCAAAAATGGTTTTTGTCGCGTTCAAACTAAACTCTTTTAGTTTAATCACAATGTTGAATTGATTCTCATCATACCTAATTGAAAAGTCGGCAATATTATCTTGCCTCTCAAAAAAATCAGTTGTTTCTGACCAAATTCCTATTTCATATTCTGTATTTAAGTTTTTTGCTAGTTCTAGCAAAACATCTTTGTTCATTCTTTTTATCAACTCCATAGCATCATTTTTTGGATTTTGGAATATACGTACCGCCTTCGGCAGGGGAATGGACTGAAATAATCCCTCCGCCTACGTTGGTCACAACCTTATTACCACGGGAGTCGGTATATTCCCAAGTTTTCCGCCCCTGATCATCAACCTTACTTTTTCTAGTCTTTTTGTTGTTATTGATAATGTTATCTATTGCTTGAGAAGTAAATCCTCTTTCGTTCGCACGTTGAGCGCCATGTTCGCTAAATGAATGACCTCCAGGAGTCTTGTCTCCTGTTTTAATACAATTCGTATTATGCACCCATATCCCAATATCCGTTACATAATACGTATGATAGTCAGCAACCGTAAAATTATAAACAGTAACTTTTTCTTCAAGTTTTACAAACTCTACTTTATCAATCGTCAGGTTGCTTCCATCAGCCTTTTGGAGTTTGTCGCCCACCTGAAGTTCATCTACGAAGACTCACCCTTTGCCTTCGACCCAAAACGAATGGTTGTCTGTCGTCTCGATGATTTGGTTCCCTACATCCAAGTTAATAATATCATCACGTTGATTGCGATATAAAGCCGTTACTTCCTTATAAGCCAGTTCTCCATCGGGGTTGTGTTCATCCTTGGCGAGAACCTTATTTCCGACTTCGATGTCCTCGATAGGTTTCTCCCCTTCGTCTGTTAAAATCTTGGTTCCAACAGTAAAGCAGTTACATTCAATTTTTTGGTTAAAGCACGTGGATACAGCTGATAGAAACTAGGTAAATCCCCAATTCCGTCCTCGGAGCAGGCGGAAGTCAGCTGAGGATAGTAGCGTCCGCCTAAGGCGATTTCTGGGCGTTTTACGTCCAATTCGTCGCTAAGTTGGTTGAACAGTGCCAGAAGGTTTTCACGAATTCAACGTACCCATCACGCTTCAATTTGAGAATCAAGTGAAAATGTATAACAGCCGATGACAAGCGGGATGACGGCCACCCGTACGCCGAGAACTGGCTATGTATTATTAATCGAGAAAGGTGCTCAGGGTATAGTCAAGCACAGATAAACCCCGCTCCTCGTGAAAACCACGCCGTGCATATTCTGTTATTATTCCGGGTAGCACGGCGAGCAATAAGAAGAACGTTTCCAAGTGGCTATGTGAACTCCAACAATCAGCCGCCCGATCCATTCGGCACTGGGTGGGGAAAAGAAAGACCTTGAAGAATATGTTCATCCTTCAAGGTCGGCAATCATTTCGCAAGCACATAACAAACATTGAATAATATATTTTTCTTATCCAACTGTTCCACAAACTCTTCGATCGTTAGAGTTCCTTGAATGAGTTCATAATCCCCGCCTTGATACCTTGCCAAAAACATCAACGTGCCTATCGGGGAGTTCTCAAGGAGATACCTCAAAACCTTCTCAAAATCATCTCTAAATTCCGGACGAATGATTAGTGGAGTTAAATTATACAAAACGTCTTCATTATTCACCCAAAATGGAACAGGCACTTCATCAATGCTGCTTTCAAAATCCGAATCACACAGCAAATATGCATTCTGAATGCCTTCATCATCTTTAACGAGTGAATACCAAACTCCTTTTGCATGACTCATTACTTTCCATTTGTCTTTGAATCTCTGAACACCCCGATCATCCTGTTCGTTTAGCAATTCAATTCGGCTCTGAAAAGGCAGATGAAGCGGAACGGCTTGATTGACAACTAGTACTTCTAAATCAAATGACATTCTAGTATTTTGGCCTCCTTTCTTTACGGAAGAAACGAATTAATATTCCAGTCAGTGTCAAATGAAGTTTTACCATCTCTGGACATAATTCTAATGGTTCCGTCAGAGCTCAAATGAATGTCAGGATTACTTCCTACTTTTTTCATTTGATTTTTGTAAGGTGATTGTTTATTCATTAAATCCTTAATAATGTCTTGCTTAATTTGATGAAATTCACCTTTCTTTAATTTGAATTTCCTTTCCATTTCTTTAGCAGAGTAATTTTTGAAGTTCGTCGCACAGTTATGAACCCAAATCTCAAGGTTAGACACAAAGTACGAATTAAATTCCGCGACCTCAAAGTTATAAACCGTTGCTTGCCTTGGCTCTTTCTCAATCTTATCTATTGGTAGTGTAGAACCATCACTCGAAACAAGCAAGTCACCAACTTTAAGATCTTTTACAAGCGTCCATCCCGCTCCATCCAACCAGAACGGATGCTCACCCGTAACCTTGATGATTTCATCCCCGATGTGAACATAGTAGATTTCGTCAGCCTGTTTTTGGAACAGCCCCACTACCTCTTTATACGCCACTTCTCCGGTTTCATCGGACTTAGCGAGAACCTTATCTCCGACTTCGATGTCCTCGATAGGTTTCTCCCCTTCGTCTGTTAAAATCTTGGTTCCAGCAGTAAAGCAGTTACAATTTAACTTTTTGGTAGATTTAATAATATCCTTACTTGAATCTATTACCTTTTCGGTCTTTTTAACGACTTTGTACGCTTTAATTACCGGTATATATTGAACAATAACTATTCCTTTTTCAAGATTACTTGCCTCGTCGTCCAGTATAGTTTTAACATCATCAAGATAAAGTATATCAAGAGCTTGTCTGGCCCCTTTTATTTGTGAACTAAGATTTGTTTTACAATTTTTTAATTATCCTATTTAATCGAATAGCAACAATAGTATACCGAACACCGCACACTCAGGCAAAATTAGCTTAATAACTTGACCAAGCTAAACACAACTATTGTAAAACCAATTACCCTATACACGTAAATGATTTTACGAGTAATAACACTTTTTTTGTCATTTTTCTCCCAAGTGCCCTCATTTCCATCCAAATTATCGAAATTAAACCATCCAATTTTGGTAAGTAGTCTTGGGAATAAAAAAAACACAATTCCAAGAAATAAAATCACGAGCCACTCCATGCTCTGATTCACTCCCTATAAAGTTACTTATACTTTATACGTATCTCGTCTACTCCAAATAATTGATAAGTTACTCGATACAGTATAAGTATCCATGATTTTCCATGGGAATGTTTGTCGTAACATAAATTTTATTTTCTCTTCCTAAACACGGACTCGTTATATCTCCAGGAAGAAATATTTCGCTGATCGACTCACCTGATTCATTTAATAAAGTCATTTTTGAAACTAATCCTCTTTTTGCATCTCTTGGAATATTCCCGCCATAAGATGCAATAATCAATTTATTGTCAGCTGATATAAGTAGGGGACCTTTAATAGCACCTTGAATTTCCCCCTCCCATAATAAGGATTTACACTTCAAATCAATCGCCTGTAGTCTAAATTCGCTCCCCGAAACAAAAATTATTCCGTCTCTACTTACAGCGGGAGATCCCCATAAAGAGTAGTCATTATGTTCCGGATATGCCCACAAACATTCACCCAAACCATCTAACTTTACAAGTTTTATATCTTCATTAACAGATGCCGTAGTCAGATAGGATTCATCGGAAAGAACAATTGGAATTACTCCTTCCATACTATCAAACTTTTTCCTCCAAACCTCTTGCCCCCTCAAATTTAAACAGTGAAAAAGGCCTCCCTCAGCAATTAGAATGTTTCCTTCTGAGGTTATTACTGGTGAACATGATAACAAATAATCAGTCTTGAATGTCCATTGAATATCGCCATCATGATTTATGCAATATATCTGAGCCCCGTAAGTGGTCACGTAAATATTACCCTCACTATCCAAGATAGGAGGATATGAAATCATATGATTCAGTCCGCATTTCCATTCTATTGCTGCACCAGGAGAAATGGCATAGAGATAGCTTCTGTCTGAATCATCATTCGACTTAGCTGCAACATATACTCTTTGGTCTGCGCCAATAACTGGAGTGCTAAGTTCTGACCCAAGTCTTAATTTCCAATTAAGCGCTCCCTCAAAGGAATAACAGTACAAATCCCCTGATAAAGTTCCAAAATAGATTTCCCCATTTCTCCCAATTACTGCCGAACATTCTTGAAGACTTGATGGAATCTTTACTTTCCACAGAATATTTAATGCATTCGGGGCTTCAACTAGCGAGTGCCTAGTCCAATTGGTTTGTGAAGGCTGATAGGCATTTACATCATATCCTCCTTCCATAAAGCCACCAATTTTTTGATTCTGATCAAAGAGAATTTTCATATGTTCACCTTCTTACAAAATACATAATTCAGAGTAATCTACTAATTGCATCACTAATATTATGTAATGTTACTTGATAATCTGACCAAATTTTCAATATACAAAATTAAACCTTTTTTGACTTCATTTACTTTTGAGAATTATTGACCTTATTCTTTACAGATCAGTTTTTAGCACCAAAAAACTTTTGGGTAAGGTGGCCTTATCTTGATTTATATATATTTTGTAACGCACAGTTGTGCATCCAAACGAGTGTTCATCCCTTACCGTCCAGCCAGAATACTCACCCGCCAACTTAGATGATTTCCCGCTTTACTCGGGAGTACAAAAGACGCTTTGCATGGATTTGATATGTAAGACAACGGAAGAGGCCTTCTGTCAGTGGGCAGAGCTGGCGAAGCTCAATCGGGATACCTGTTTGCGTGGTGAAATCGCCCGTGAATCTTTTTGGGATTGACTGGAACTGGACATCTAGCATGTAGAAAAAGTCGGTAGGAGGTATCAGGGGATACCTCTGGCAAGCGAATTTGGGAGGCCAAATTCAGTGCTGCTGCAACACGAGACAACTGTCTCTTGTTGATTAATGATTAAAACTAGCCGAGAAAAAAAGGAAAAGCGCAAGGCAACATTCTGCTTTCAACAGTCACCCATCCTTACGCTTAGGTGGTTTAACAGCATCCTCCACCTTGTTCGCTTCCCCCGACAAAGCATCGTTTAGTCGCCGCGCATCATAATTTCTCTGGCAACGCCTGTGCATATGCCTTGTCTTGAATATGAATGGTGAGCCGTTACGCGCTGCTGCATGCATAACGAGCACGTTTTCGATCTCGGAGCAGTTGAAGCGGTAGGTTTTCCCATCCGCATCTATAACTGTCGATGTGTCTCTATTATCATCATAATGACAAGCCCGAAGCTTCATTCGGAACCAACTCCTCGCGTTTGCTCATAACTTCGATCATCAAGTTGGCTCCAAGCCTGAACCCATGTAGAAAAGCAGCTTCGACATGCATGCTATCCACACTGTCGCACAGGTCAAAATACACCTCAAGCTCACGAAACGCTTCCTCGCCCAATCGGTTACGCCATTGCTCCGTCTGAGCCGACACTTGTCGGCTTAGGGAACGATATTCAGGATGAGACGGTACAATCGCCTCATCAGGATGAAGGTGCCCTCGGTACAGGGCTTCCAGAATCGTTTTCATATTCATCCTCCCATAAATGTCATCGCATCGCTTGAATGAGATTCCTGCACATGGTAGGATATTTATGCAGTCTGCTTATTAAAGCGATTGCGGGATAGGAAGTAGCGGTGTTCTTCTCGGGATGCTCGCTGCTTCCTTCTTTATTTTTGGAGATCGTCATACACCTTCTCAATCCCTTTGCGGACAATTGCAGAACGTGACGTATTCAGCTTTTCGGCAGAAGCATCAAGCTTGCTCATAGTTTCCTGATCAACACGTATCTCAATCGTTTTGCTTTTGGGTTTGTCAGATGGAGGACGCCCCATCTTTTTGGAGGACATCGCTTCACCTCGCTTTTTTGTCCTGACAATAATATATTATTGTCAGGACAAAAAGTCAACACAATCATTCTGACGCTCAATATTTTTTTCTCGGCAGGTTAGTTATTTTTTAGGGCTGTCCAGAAAGTTGAACTGCACCCTTCAAGGTTGGTTCTCGTTAGTTGCTCTGTAAATAATCTAATATTAGCATTCTTAATTCTTCATGATTAATGTACTCATTTTTAAATTCAGGATAGTTCTCCAATTTTGCTTCAATAAAACTGTATTGAGGAAACCTTTGGAAAAACCCTCATTCAAAAACTCAATTTGCTTCTCAGGGATATTAGCAACATTACCATTTAGAATATAACTTGTCGTTCCAACAATTAAAGTACAATAATCATTAAAATTAGCATTTAAACTTTCGCCCTCACTTAATTCAAAATCACTTTCAACATCAATTTTCATCCTGCTAGTATCCTCATACGGAAAGGGATTAGCTAATTGAAAATTATACAGGGAAGATATTTTTTCACGTATTTCTTCACTACTCAAATCCCAACACCTCCATTTAAAAGACAAATACGCATTATTGCTACCAAAGGAAACTATAGTACCATCCGGAGCAATATCAATATATTTTCCGTTCTTTTTATATCGAATTGTACCTTCTACTGCTCCGTTAACATTTGTTGAACCTTTTTTAGCAGTTTTGGCAAATTCCTCAGCTTTCCTAAGATATTGTGCTAAACCCTCAAACCCGTCTCCTCATCACTGAAGCCGGGTTTAAAAGGAAACTGTTGGGATAATGCGTCCATGGAGATGTTCTTTGGTCATATGAAGGACGAGCTTAACTACAAAGACTGTAAATCTCTTAAAGAACTACGTCAACGGGTTAATGAGTACATGACCCACTACAATTCTGAACGCTACCAATGGACATTAAAAAGGATGACTCCTGATGATTTCAGAAGCCATCTTATAGTTGCTTAAGTCTATGGTAATCGTTTTTTAAAACTGTCCATAAATGAGGTTACAGTTCAGTTATCCCTTAAGGTCTTACTTTTATTCATCAATTCTGTTGAGCCAATACATTGGTTTCACTGTATTAGATATTGATTGGAGTAAATCTAATGTCTCTTTCTTTTTCAGTTCAATTGCATTTTTCAGTTTATCAGGGGCTATATCTCGTATATCTTCCAACATACAGCATTCCTCAAATAACTTAACTATCTCCTTATTCGCTTCATTTTCTTCTAGAAGCTGTGCTACATAAGGACGATACAGGTATGTGTATGCATCTTCAAATGATAATGCCCCTTCGAGCAAGGACTCAAGCATACCAAGATTTAATATACATAAAAACTTTTGAATTTCTTCAGAATTCTCCAATGCAATTTGTAGGTTCAATGTATCCCCCCTTCCTATTAAGGCATTTTACTGGAGGAGTTACTCCATCCATTTTTCACCTTGACATTAAACACTTGACCCGATTGACTTTGAAAGTAGTGAATAGAGATTTTCTTACCTTTTGCATCCACGCCATCCTTGTAAATTTTGTGCCACGTCCCAGATTCAATAGCTCGTAGTTCCTCAAGTAATTCTGTATTATTAACCTTATTCTTTACAGTGCCGTTTTTAGCACCTGAAAAACCTTTTGGGTAAAGTGGCGCATCTTTTATTGATTTATACACATTTTGTAATGCGCAGTTATGCACCCAGATCCCAAGGTTAGAAACAAAGTAAGAATGGAAATCAGCTACCTCAAAGTTATAGACCATTGCTTCTCGTGGCTCTTTTTCAATCTTATCTATTTCCAGTTTAGAACCATCGCTAGAAACAAGCAAGTCGCCAACTTTTAGGTCTTTAACAAACGTCCATCCCTTGCCGTCTAACCAAAACGGATGCTCACCAGTAACCTCAATGATTTCATCCCCGATGTGGACATAGTAAATTTCGTTAGCCTGTTTTTGGAACAGCCCCACGACCTCTTTATACGCCACTTCTCCGGTTTCGTCAGACTTGGCGAGTACCTTGTCCCCTACCTCGATTTCCTCGATAGGTTTCTCCCCTTCGTCTGTTAAAACTTTGGTTCCAGCAGTAAAGCAGTTACAATTGAGCTTTTTGGTAGTTTTTATAATATCCTTACTTGAATCTATTACCTTTTCTGTCTTTTTAACTAATTTGTATGCTTTAACTACTGGTATATATTGAACAATAACTATTCCTTTATCAAGCTTACTTGCTCCATCGTCCATTAAAGTTCTAACGTCATCAAGATAAAGCATATCAAGATTTTCTTGACTTGCTTTTATTTGTGCATCAAGATTTGTCTTACAATTTTTAATATCTACGGCACAAGTCAACGAAGGAGTTGGACCCATTGGCATAATATACTGACCCGAAGGATCCGTGTAGATCAAAGGATTATTGTGCACATACGAATACCGATTCAAACTCAAAGGATTATCGATACTGCCCTCATATGAATCTTTCGACACAAATCTTCCCGAGTTAGGATCATACCAACGAGCTCTCAGATACTGTAAATCGGTCACGTTATCCCAATACTCTCCCGAATATCGGAAGATGTTCGGAACTGTCTCTTCTACGGTTTCAGGATTACCCCAGATGTCGTAGGAGTAAGTATTCAGTTGATTGCCTTGGCTGTCGGTCAGGCCAACGATATCCCCATGACCATTGAATTGATAATATTGCACTTCGCTTGTAGTCTGATCCACCCGAGACCAAAGCTGACCGCTGAAATCATAAATATAAGTATAGATCAGTTTTGCCTTTCCACTGCTGACATCAGCCTCGGCGATCAGTTTGGCTTCTTCATCATAATAATAACGGGATTTTTTCTTTCCTTCTATACGTTCATATAACAGGCCGTAACCATTGTAGATATAACTGATTCCCGTTCCGTCCTCGCTTGTAACCTTCGTTAACCGATTCAAACTGTCAAAAGTGTAATCCGCATTCGATAATCCGCGAAGCGGGCGACCTTCTACATCCAACAGATTACCGCGCCCGTCATAACTGTATTTTTTGTTATTGTTTAGTCCACTTTCGGTATGAATCCGATTTAACGGATCATACGTAAAAGTATTCCCGGCACCGTTTTGCGTCCGGCCGATAATATTCTTATTTAGATCGTATTCATACGTAAACTCATGACCTTTGGTCGCACTCAACTCGGAAACTCCGAAGGTCACCTCGTTTGCTGTCTCCAAGACATCTCCTGTGGTCATGGAATCGGAACCCTTTGACGTATCGGTTTCGGGAACATCGTTTACCTCAGGCGCTACCGTACTTTTAGCCGTCACCCCAGGGTTTATCGTCATTCCCGTCAATTCATAACCTTCATAGCTAAAGGACATGCTCGGTCCGTTACCTGACTCACCCTTTTCCAACAGTCCGTTGGCTTTATAGTCGAACGTGATCCTGTCAATCGCACCCGATGCACTAGATTTAGCCGCTAGTGTCGATTGATTTGATCCAGCAGCATAATGAAGCACTTCCAGTGCACTGACCCGATTCATTTCATTTACCGTATAACTAGCGCCTGTCGTCTTTCCGAAAACATCCGTCAACGTATAGCCCGTCCGCATTTGCTTATTATAGGTATAATTAATGCGCGTTCCATCCGGATAATGAATCGTGGCTAAAGAGCCATCTGAAGGATTATAATCATAGGTTGTACTTCCAGTAGTATCCGTCATACCGATCCGGCGGCCCATGGCATCGTATGTGTACTGGATTTGCTGATCTGGAGCCTGAATCTTCGTCAACAAGTTATCCTTGTTGTACTGATATTCTGTAAACTGACTCGCGTGATCCAGCGATTTTGTAAGATTTCCTTTAGCATCGTAATAGAATATTTCGGTCATACGCTCTTCATTTACTTGGCGTATTAAATTACCCGCTTCATCATACTCTCTCTCTATATAACTGTTGTCCGGATACTGGATAACGCTCAAATCTCCAGCCATGGTGTACTTATATGAAGTGGTACGTTGCTCAGGATCAGTTACAGAAATAACACGTCCCAACGCATCATATTGATAGAGAGTTTGCTGTCCTTTTCCATCAGTTACGGCCAGCGCATTTCCGGATAAATCATAAGTGGCTTGCTCAAGAGCTACAAAAGCCCCATTTCTCCATTCTTCAACTGCTAATAGGTTTCCAAGTAAGTCCAATTTTTGCTGGTACTTCACCCCAACAGGATCTGTATTAGTTACAGTTCTTCTAACCATATCATAAGATGTCTCATCCTGAGAGCCATCGGCGTAAATGGTCTTCGTTAAACGACCAAATCCATCATTAACATAACTTGTCTTATTCTGCTCCGCATCAATCTCCTGCTCTAAATTTCCTTCCCCATCATACTTATATTTGAATAAAGCATCACTTACACTTTCTTCAACTAATAATCCTAATGGGTCGTATTTCTCAACCGTCACGATACCTTCGGGTCCTGTCACAGTTACTCTATTCAGTACATCATCGTACTGTATCGTGGTGGTCGACTGATCGCTATACTGCGTTTTTGTCATACGTCCCAGTGCATCATACGTATACGAAGTAATGTCTCCAACCTCATCTTCGGAGGTCAGTAACTCACCCGCTTTTGTATAGTCGAACTTCTCCCCCGACAGAGATGAACCTCCTGTGATTGAGTGAACTGTCAGCGATTTTTCCGTCAGCAGATGCTTCCCGTAAGGCGATTGATACGAGTAATTTACGATGTTGTTCCGTTTATCATCCTTAGTCTTCGATATAATGACATTGCCCAAGTCATCATATTCCAGATCTGTTTGGGCTAGCAATTTGCCGCTCCCACTGTTCTCTCTTACCGCAAATTGAGATACATCTCCTTGAGGATTATATTGAATCCGCTCAACTCTTTTTTGCTCTCCGCTGATCTTTGATTGAATTTGGCTTGGCAGCGACCAAAAATAGGAGTCTGTTGAAGTTGTGTATTCATAAACATTTTCTTGTCCCGTGCTCCAACTTTCTTTTAAAATCTGTCCTTGTTCGTTATATTGATAATTTACCGTTAATTGCTGAGACTCGGCTCCCCCTTGTAAATAACTTTCAATGGCCTGAGTAGGGACATTCCAGCCGGTTGAATTATCATAGGCAAATTGCATTCTAAATTCTGTCGTCGATTCTTTGCTTCTTTGCTCATTCAGGAAGTAAACATCAGGTTGAGTGTTAGCATAAAATTTCTTAATGAATTTAAATTCTTCCTCTGATCGTGAAGACTTCACCGTTGTCGTCGAAGATACAGTCTTTCCAAACTGGTTCAAGTCTTCTCCTGCATATGTGATAGATTTCCGTAGTAGCTCATTGTCACCCGACGTAGTTGAATACACATCTCTGCGCATGCTGGTCTTATATGCAAAGTCAGTAGCTATAGGACCGATTTGTTTGCGAACTGAAGTATAGTCGAACTCCGTAATTCCCGAGCTAGGATGAACGATGCGCAGGAGCAATGCCGAATGCTTCACAGGCTGCCGTTCCTCTTGTCCCATAAGCGATTCCAAAAAATTAAAATGAGATTCCGTATAATAGTACAAATATTTGGTACTACGTCCAAGTGCATCTTGTACCTCGCTTAAGACGGGTTGACCATCAATTGCTGATTTAATGAAATAATCCATTCTTCTATTTGTGCCCGGTTGAGTTACTGTTACCCGGTTTCCAGAATAAGAGAAGGAAAGTTCATTACCGTCGCTATTAGCTATTCGGTTGAGTACTTTCCCCTCCCCATGAGAAGTATAATAAAATTCAACTCTGCTTCCGTAGTTATCGGTTATCAGGAGAAGATGGCCTGATGAACTAAAGAAGTAACTATTCCCGTTTAATACAGAAACCTTCGTCTCGCTTGTTAATCCTCCAACTGTTTTGGAAGCGTCCTTCGTCAGAAGAAGGTTGTTCCAAGGATAGCCTTCCAGCTTTAACGTATCAGATATCTTATACCGTCCTATGCCGGGAAAATCCAGGATTTTACTACCTTCTTGTACTTCGATGAAGGGGAGAGCCCATCTCCATCCACGACCTATTCCTGAATCGCGTTCCTCTCTACGAATACGAGTTTGGTTTACATACGTACCGTTTTCCAAGCCAATTCCGATTTCTTCACTAGCTCTTGAAGTGTCATATATACGGGTAAGAGAGAACGGTATTGTCCCCGGAAGCGAAAGATCTGTATAGTAGAGCCTCATATCCCCCGTAGCAGTAGAAAGTGTATCTTCTCCAAAGTTGATTTCGTGTGAGGAAGACTCATCTTGTAGGGAGAGATGCTCAACTGCTGCTTGATCATAGTCAGATGACAAATCTGTAGTTTGAAAAAGAGCGATTTCCTCTTTAGCAGTCCCATGGAGTTCCATGGACTTCCTGTCTATTTCTCGATCCACATCAAACTGTGAAATAATTTTCTCGTAGTTCTCCTCTCCGCTTTGCAGCCCCATATAGATTTGATATAGCGTATAACCCTTGGATAACTGTTCATCCATCCAATCTGTACTAACTCCAAATTGTTGCATGACCTCGGAGATGGTTAGTATTTTTTGTATATCCACTTGATTAGGTTGCGGTATTTTGTTACTAGTCGTCTCCCCTGCACCGTAGGCTACAGTTTCCAATAATCCTGTAGTGATCAGAGTCAAACATAATATTAAGCTAACAACTCTTTTAAACATTTATATCACCTCGATTGTTCTTATGAACCAGCCAACACGCTCAAATTAAAACGGAAATACTTTTTTCACTCTTCTCTTCAAATTGCCGTTAGGATCATATTCATAGATCAAAGCGTCTCCCGAAGGAAAAGTCATCTGAAGCAGCTTTCCATCCTTGGTATATTGGTACTTCGTTTCGGGTGCAAACGACATTATCGATACGGTTAACTGCAGCATCAATGGAAGACCATGTTCTTCTGAAAGCTTTAAATAAACTATTTGCCCAACAACCAGATCCGTTTCCAGTACGGTATAATCAAGGCCAAACTCCTGATTGTTCTGTTTGCTAGATCCTATCGGTTCCAACAAATCTGGACGGTCATACAAAGTCAATATCGGCTGCTGAATGAACGAATTCATCTCCATAGTAACAAAACGATAATGTCCGGTTTCAGGAGCTACGAAGCGGTAATAACCGTTCTCTCCCGCCATTTTGTTTACATACAGTCGCTGACGATGTAGTAGTTCCTCGAATTCATATTCATCTATTTCAACAAACTCAAACACTCGATATGGTGCCACAAGAATGACTGGATTCTCCGAGGTTGTCTTTACTTGTATTTTTCCACCAGGGGGGATTCCATAGGAAGTTGTTGAATGTTCCCCCTGTCTAATTACCGTTCCATTTGAATCGTAAATGGTGTAATCAAAGTATCGCTTGTTAGCCGTACTGGCGTTTGTTGTAAGCTTGGCTTCAAAAAAGCGCTTATTCTTAAAACCGATGCTTTGATTGGACTCCAGTGTTTTCTTCAATAGGGCCGGATCTACACTCGGTGTCGCCTGAAAGACCTGCCCATAAGTAAAGGTAACAGGGTGGTCTGTAACTACTGTAACCACGACTTGACTTCCCTCAGGAACAGACAAGTTCCCTTCCTGATCAAAATCCGCCTTTTCCGGTTTACCATCCAAACCATACATGGCAAAGTCAAACATAGATAACAGATTCTTTGCGGCGTTACTTGTTAGCTTTTGTTGTGTGGTTGATATATTAGTGAACGAATAACTTTCATTTTTGCTTAAAGTGACCTGTTTAACTTCAGGATTTTCACCCGGTGTGCCTATAAACGAGGTGTATACACCTCCGAAGGTTACAGTAGCTGTTAACGGCATTACAGTAACAGAATAACCTGCCGAAACTTGCACTGAAGTATAGCGGCTTGATCCTTCACTCGAAATCGTTCCATCCGGGCGCTGGATAACATAGGCAAATTCATTTGTTTTAGGAGAGGCGTCGCTATATAAATACTCCGTTTCATTGCTTATATTTTTGTAAGTATAAGAATCTCCTAGAGAAACGGTAGCTCTGAGCATTGCAGGATACTCAGTGGATGATACAAAAATCGCATCTGTATAGGATATAGTTACTGGGCTTGCAGATTGCCCTGTTATAATCGCATATCCCCCTGCCGGAATAGCTACATTTCCCGTCTCATCAAATTTGGCACTGTGTACTCTTCCATCATTGTTATAGACGGCTATGTCATATTTACCACCCGCCTGATTTGCATCACTGGTTAACGTGATAAGCCGAGAGCCAGTATTGTTGAACGTATAGGTCTCTCCCAAATGCACAGCTTTTTTGGAAATCGCTTCACCCGGCTTATTCTTCCAGGAAAACAATCGATAATTTGCACCAAATGTAACCGGAGTCGACACTGCGGTAACTACGATAGAGTTACCTCCAGACACCTGAGGATCTGTATATGTATTTGCGCGCTTTGCTTGCTGTGTTCCATCAGGGTAATACTCAACCCAGTCAAAACGATTACTAGAAGTTGCGTTGCTGCGCAGAATTCGGGTAGAAGAAGTAATGTTCATAAATTCATAACTTTTGCCTTCTGTAAGCGTTACCCGGAAATGCGAAGGTTCATCACTTGGCTCGGCGGAAAAATCATCCGTATAGTCAAAAGTAACAGCATGCGTACCCTGAACAGTTATAACTGCAATACCACCCGCAGGTAATTGAGGAGTGCTAATAGCATTAAATCCTTGGGAGGCGTAACCTCCATCGGCTTTATAAACGGTATAATCGTAAAAACCGTCTACTGCCCGAGCATTATTATTTACCGGATTTAATAATGTTCCGTTATTTGTAAATAGATAGGACTCCCCTGGGTAAACAGTGACTCGACTAATAGCATCATCTTTACGTTGCCCCCCCATGAAAGAACGATATGGAGCTCCTACGCGAACTGGATTTTCCGAAACCAGTGTAAGCACAACGTATCTTCCCACTGCCACCAAAGGCAATGTAGATGTATTAGTTCCCCGGGAGGTTTCCGTCCCGTCGGAGTTATATACTACATAATCGAATTTATCTTTAGTAGTTCCGGCATGCTCAACCCGATCCGATTTCGTTCCAACATTCGTAAATTGATAACTTTCGCCGGGATAGAGCAGGACACTATCATAAGCGGGCTCCTCTGTTTCATATCCAAAAAAACCTTCATATGGAACAGCCACAGTAACTGGAGTATCGGAAGCTCCTGTCAAAATAATTTCATCTCCAACACTGAACGAAGGCTTTGCTGAGGATTCGAAACTAGATCTTTCAAGCGCTCCATTATTCTTATAAACTGCAAAATCATATCGTTTTCCATTGCTAGTGGTTGCATCACTCATGATATTTCTAGCCGCATAGGCTTGATTCGAAAATAGATAGCTCTCACCACGATAAAGCTTCTTTTTTAATAAAGCGGGGTTTGAAGTATAAGAATAAGTAATCTCAGAATTAAAGCTTACGGTTAAAGGATACCCGTAGTCCACGGTGATAACAGTTCTCCCACCTTTAGAGTAAACACTAACACTTCCTGTATGTTCTAAATCGTCAGAGGAGACCTTACCCTCAGAATTGTAGGAGACATAATCATAACGAATATCATTCGTTGACTTGGCATCTGTTGAAACAGACAGAAGAGTGTTCGTATCATTTGTAAACTGAACGCTTTCCCCAGGGTAGATCACCAGCTGTGTCTTTTCTGCATATAATCCAATTTGATATACACTTTCGGTTACTGTTTGATCTTCCAATTGCTCTCCAGAAAGTTCTATGTTCCCCTGGAATAATTCCTTTTGCACTTCAACCTGGGTTGAATCAAGATCATTTTCAAGAGATTGGGTCAAATGGATACCTGCTTCGAGGTCTGTACTCTCTTTAGCTAAGGTAGAACTCATACTTCCTAAAAGCAGAAGAATAGACAACATAGAGAGAAGTAGTCTCCTCATTTTCATCAAATAACCTCCATTTCCAAAATTATAGATACATATACTTCATCGCCTATCCTTGATTGTTCCTAAATAGGAAAAATGTACCTATACAATAAAAAGCCGTCCTCTATTGATATTGAAGATGACCTTTATGAAGGGACTTTCAGCTTACGTCCTTCCACCCGTCAACATTATATTATTTTCAACTACTTTACTTTCTTCCTAAAATATACTTTTAAACTTAAATATTCGATACCCCAAGCCCTAGTTTTAACACCCCAAAACTCTCATAAATCAGCAATGATTTTTTTCTGATTTTTCATAAATATCTGAATATCTACATACCGAAGACAAAAAAATATACCGTTCAACCCATTAGACAATAATTACCTAACTCGGTATGATGAACTAAAGCCAATAAACACAAAATTTTACGCATGGATCATGGAGATATATATGAAATCGGTCTATCAAAATTGGAACATGGATGCCGAGCTGCCGCTTGAAATCCATCGGATTAGCAATCTATCCTTTTATCCGCACTTCCATAATGAGTTGGAACTCGTCTATGTGGAGCGAGGCGATATTATCGTTGGAGTAAATGAAGAGAAGCGACAGCTGCAGGCGGGGGACATGGTCATTTGCTGTAGTAATGATATTCACTATTATGTGAGCAAGGATCTGGAGTCTGAAGTATTCATGCTGATCTTCAAGCCGGAGCTGATTGGAGCGGCCAAAACCTGGCCTGTTGACTTTCGTTTTGAGTCGCCATTTATCGATTCCACCCAGCCAGAATTCTCACGGATTGGCA
This sequence comes from Paenibacillus lutimineralis, assembly GCF_003991425.1. Taxonomy (NCBI): domain Bacteria; kingdom Bacillati; phylum Bacillota; class Bacilli; order Caryophanales; family Paenibacillaceae; genus Paenibacillus; species Paenibacillus lutimineralis. Next base: position 1,953,880 of record NZ_CP034346.1, on the reverse strand, counting down.
GTCTACTGCGTCAAATGTTCCAGGAGAATGAGAACGCCCGGACGGGCTACCCGATGTACATCAAAAGCTGTCTGCTGGAATTGTTCGGAACCTTGTGCAGGTATCTGCCTACCGTTCCCTTTGACCGAAGCTCCAGCCAGCGGTTTGAGTATAAACGAGCCAAAATCCATAAGATTATTTCTTTTATCGAGGCAAATTATGCGATGGACCTGTCCGTTGAGATGATGTCGGAGCGGTTTGAGATGAATCCATCCCACTTCTGCCGTTCCTTTAAAAAAGCGATCGGTATGAATTTCAAAACTTATCTCAATACGATCCGGGTGCTTATGGCAGAGCATCAGCTTGTGAATACGGATTCCAGCATCACAGATATCGCTTTGGAATGCGGCTTTGGCAGCATCCGCACCTTCAATCGAGTGTACAAAGAGCTGAAAGGATGCTCTCCCTCGGACACGCGCAGCAGTTTTCAATAGAAGAGCGTATGTTATTCTGTTGTCCCTCATCTTCACCAGTCTGCTCGTCAATGAGCGCAACAGTTACGAAGAGCTCTAAATGTGTGTAAATGCAAACAGGGTCGCCCCTGGTCATCTTCCGATGAATTGGGACAGCCCTGATTTTTTTAGTTAAAACTTATAATGATGAGTCCTGCTTCACTGCCTGCAACAGCGAAGTTAAACTCAATTTAACAGTGCTATCGTATACGATATCCGCGCCTGAAGCTCCCAACAGTTCGGGCTTGCCGATACCAACTGCGAACATCCTTGCCGCCTTTATCGCTTCAATACCAGCTTGGGCATCCTCAATCCCGATACAGTATCGCGGATCGGCACCTGCCAATTCTGCTCCCTTCAGGAAGATGTCGGGGGCGGGCTTGCCGGGAATGCCATCAGGGTCCACAATCGCATAGAAGCGATCCGCCAGTCCAAGCGACTCCAATATTTGCGGAGCATTCTTGCTTGCAGACGTCAATACGGCAGGAACATGATGCTCTGCCAACTGACCGAGCAATTCAACAATCCCCGGATAGACATGCTCTGGAGCAAGCCCGGCAAGCAGTGACACATAATGCTTGTTCTTATCTGCGGCCAGCTGCCGACGCTGCTCCATCGAATACTGGCCATCCTTGCGCCCATGAACCAATATCCGCTCCAGGGACTCCATTCGGCTAATTCCTTTGAGCTGTTCGTTAAAGGCACGGTCGATTTCGATTCCGATTTGCTCCGCCATTTGCTTCCATGCCAAATAGTGATACTCTGCGGTATCGGTAATGACGCCATCCAGATCGAATAATACGGCTTGCAGCTTCATGTTAGTCTTCTCCTCTCGCTTCGGTCAGGCTTACCGTCAACACATCGTCGAAGCAGTATTCCTTCCCATACACATCCAGCTTGACCGGAACCTGTTCCGTTGCCTTGACGACAAGCTGGTCCGCCGTGATCTCCAATTCCAGGCGCTGTCCTTGCCAATTGATCATAAACTCCAGCTTGTTCCAATGCTCCGGCAGCTCCGGATTTATCCTTAATTCTCCATGCAGCATGCGAATTCCCGCGAAGCCCATCACGATTACCTGCCAAATACCACCGATGGAGGCCGTATGCATTCCCAAGTCGGAAGACTTCATTTCGGGTCCCAAATCGATTTCACAGGCCTGCCTGAACAGTCGGTAAGCGAGAGAACGGTCGCCAAGGTCATTGGCAAGTATCGCGTGCGTTGACAGGCTCAAGGAAGAGTCATGGATCGTCTTCGGCTCATAGTAATTGTAATTGGCAATCTTCACGTCATTGGTGAACCTGTCCTCTAACCAATAGAAGAGAATCATCAAATCTGTCTGCTTGGACACCTGAATATCACTCAATTGCTCCAGACTGTAATCCTCGAAGATCGTATTCACATGCGTCTGGTTTTTATATTTCGTTAAGTCGATGATCCGCTTTGTCAAGTAAGTATCATCCTGCGGAATAACAAGGCCTTCTCCCGGCTGGGGAAGATAAATTTTATCGATGCATTTCATCCAGGCTTCCATTGCATGCTCCAGATCCAGAAGCTCATTCAAACGATGAAATACGTCAGAATCGCTCTCCTTCAGATTACTGTAGTATTCCATAGCAAGCTGGATATTGAAGTGGGCAAAATAGTTTGTAAACGCATTGTTATCCACGTGTTCTTTATACTCATCGGGGCCGATCACATCATTAATACAATACTGCCCGCTTACCTCATCCCATTCCAGGCGGCTGGTCCAGAAGCGGGCCGTATCCAAAATAATCTCATAGCCATAATCGTCCATGAAGGCCTGATCGGCGGTTACCATATAATACTGCCATACCGCAAAGGCTACATCGGCAGTAATATGCTGCTCGATAAAACCGGTCCAGATCTTCGTCTGCTTGCCGGTGACGATATCCACCCGTCCCCATTCCTGGGCCATCTCACCATCGCTGGGCCAAGCGGCTTCCCATGGATACATGGCCCCTTCGTAGCCGTTACTTCTCGCTTTTTTTCGCGCACCCTCAAGACCTAAATAACGATAGATCAGCAGCGATCTCGCCACCTCGGGATTGGAATAAATAAAGAACGGAAGAATGAACATTTCCGTATCCCAGAAGGAATGACCTTGATAGCCCTCGCCGCTCAGTCCCTTAGCTGCGATTCCCATCCGCTCGTCATGGGCCGGAGTCATTGCCGTTAAATGATAGAGTGCGAAGCGGGCGGCCAATATATCAAAATCATCCTGCGATTCGATATTCAACTGATACAGCTTCCACACCCTCTGCTCCCATGCGCGAGCATGCCGGGCGAATAATTTTTCATAGCCTTCAGCCGCGCACTGCTTCAAGGAGGATAGAGCGCAGTCGCGCATCTCCTGCAGCGTCATACCTTTAAACTCTTTATCCCGGGAGGTATGCACCGTCGTCAGCTTCTCCAGCGAGAATTTCTGCCCCTTCATGAGGGTTCCTTGATAGCTGAGCATAATCAATCTGCGGTCCATCCGCATAAACGGCTGATTTAGCTCCACACCTGCGAGAGTAACATGATGTACCGTATGGAACATAAAGTCAATCTTCGATTCTACCGTTCTCGTCACCATCTCCACATACTTCTTGTCGTAGATTCGCTTCTCGCCTTCAAAGAAATGCTGTGCCCCGCTATTGGATACCTGGGCGTTCACGCCACTCTCAACGCTCACATCCACATTATCGCTCAGCGCCTCCAGTTCCATCTTCATAGCAATCACATGCAGGTTATCCAACGACACGAACCTTCTGAACTTCAATGCCACCTGCTTGCCGGCAGAGGTTGTCCAGATAAACGACCTTATTAATTCGGCGGTCTTCAGATTCAGGGCCCTCACATAATCCTCCGTCCGCACAGACGCATCCAGTCTTTCCCCATCTATGAAAATATTCATTCTCGTCACGTCAGCAGCATTTGGGAGCTCCGACACTTCCTGCGCATCTGATTTGTTAAAAGTTCCGGCTACGAACAGATTTCTGACTTCACCTACATATGGCTCCTCCGCAGCGCTGCGCAGACCCATATAACCGTTGCCTAGAGACATGACTGCCTCGGCCTTCCCAAGCAAGCTGCTGGAGAAGGACGACTCGGCAACGATCCAGTTCTTCTCCTCCCCCGTCCCCAGATCATATTTCATTCCCATGACCATTTCCTCCTGTCCGATGCTTTTCCCGCACCACAAGTCATTCATTTAGTTTCCATTCCATGCCATATAAAATGCCCGCACCCCACCGAGAAGAGGGAGGACGGGCATCAACCATTTCTAACTTTCTTTAAGCCGCTGTTTAGCCTTTGACCGCACCCGCCGTGATTCCATCGATAATGTTGCGCTGCATCATGATGAAGAAAATAATGACCGGGATCGACGCCATAGTTAGAGCAGCCATCGCCAAATGCCATTCATTCATGTATTGCCCGAAATAAACCGATGAAGCAAGCGGAATCGTCTGATTCTTCTTGGAGCTAAGCGTAATCAACGGAAGCAGGAAATCGTTCCAGATCCATAGCGAATGCAGGATCGCAATCGTTGTGGTGATCGGCTTCAGCAGTGGCAGCACGATGCGAAAGAACGCTCCGGCAACGCCATTGCCGTCAATCAGAGCGGCTTCCTCAAGCTCACGGGGAATCGATTTGATAAATCCGTTATACAGAAACACGGCCAAGGGGATTCCGAAGCCCCAATACATGATAATTACCCCGACAATCGAGTCCATCATATACATCTCACTAGCAACCTTCACCAGAGGGATCATCAATGTCTGGAACGGAATGACCAGCGATGACAGGATGAGCATGAACAGTACTGTACTCACCCAACCAGGGCGGCGCACAAATTGATAGGCCGCAGGTGCGCTGATCAACAGGATGCCGACTACGGAGATGACCGTAATGATCAGCGAGTTCATGAATACCCCGCCAAAATTCAATTGCGTCCATACCGTCTTGAAATTATCGAAATGAAGTGTGCTAGGAAGCGACGCAACCGATGAAACAACCTCATTATAGGATTTGAATGAATTCACAAACGTTACATACAACGGAAAAAATACAAATATAGCAATCACAAATAATATAGCGAATATGACCCAATTCAATCTTTTTTCGAGCTTTTTCATTACATCTCTACCTCCCTGCGCTTCAGCACAAGTGACTGGACAATAGTGACCGTAGCGAGAATGAGGAAGAATATAACGGACTTGGAGGAGGCGTAAGTGAACATATTTCTTCCAAAGCCCTCTGTGTAAATATGGTAGGCTAATGATTGGGTTGTGCCAAAGGGACCTCCGCCCGTTAAGGAGTAGTTCAGGTCAAAACCTTTAAACCCGTTGGCAATAGCCAGGAAAAGATTGATCGTGATCGCTGGCCTGATCAGCGGAAATACGACATTTCGCATTCTGCTCCAGTACCCAGCCCCATCGATCTCCGAGGCCTCTACCAAATCCTTAGGAACGCCCTGCAACGCAGATAGATAGATGATCATAAAATAACCGATAGACTGCCACACAGCGACCATAACGATAGACCAGAAGGCATAATCAGGCAGGCTCAACCAGTTTTTTTGGAAAATAGCCCAGCCGGTTGCCGCTCCGATTTGACTAAATTGATTCGTAATAATAAATTTCCAGATGAAACCTACAATGACAGAGCCCATAACATAGGGCAGAAAATAAACGGTCCTCAGCAGGTTCCTGCACTTGATCGCCCGGTTCAGGCCAAGGGCCAGCAATAATCCGAATACGTTCAGCAAAATTGTGGTTGCGACCACATATTTCGTCGTGAATTTAAAGGACCTCCAGAACGAAGCATCGTGGAACAAATTCTGATAGTTTCTCCATCCGACCCAACTGATATTGCTGCTAATTCCATCCCACTCCTGAAAGCTGAAGATAATAGCTCTCAGGAAGGGAATTAGAATTATTAATGTGAAGAACAGGATAGCCGGCGCGACAAAAGCCGCATATATCCACCACCCGCGTGATTTAATTGTCATATTAATCATTCCTATTTATTTTGCTTTTTGATCCCAAATGTTCTGCAATTCTTGGATAGTCTGATCTTTATCATATTGGGCTCCGACATAGGCCTGAAGAGGTACCGCGAAGTCTTCTGCAATACCGGACGGCCACAATTGGAACGACCAAATCAGCGTCTTCTCATCCTTCAAGTACTTGTCCAGATCTTCTGCCAATGGACCGAGGTCAGGCGTCGTTTCCAAATCTGTAAAAGCAGGAATCATCTTATAAGAGTCCACGATATACTTCTGACCATTCTCATGCAGCCAAGTCAAGAACTTCTTGCTCTCTTCGATCACCTTGGAATCCTTGTTAATCGAATAATAAGTCGACACACCTACCGGCATTTTCGTATCTTCTGGATTGTCGTTCAGAGGAATCGCAAACATCCCGATATTCATATTAGGATTGATCTTCGTGATCGAGTCGATGGCCCATACGCCTTGCTGCATCATGGCCGTCTTCCCGGAGGCGAAATCGGAAACCTGATTATCATAGTTAAGGCCGATTGTATCCGTGCCTTTACCGTAGTCAATCGTCATGTCCAAAACATCAAAGAACCCGTCCAAGTTTTTCAAATCAGCAATCTTTGCTTCGCCTTTGTACATCTTCGCGATCATACCTTCCGAGTCCGGCTCATAAGCGAACGGAAGATTGAACAAATGCTGGCCAAGCACCCAGAACGAATTGTAGCCTTCAGAATAGGAAGAAATGCCCGCGGCCTTCAATTTCTCATTGGCTTCCTTCAGCTCCGTTAATGTTGCGGGCAGCTTATCGATACCTGCTTGAGCGAACATATCCTTATTGTAGATGAATCCGTAGCCTTCAACGGCAAGCGGGAAACCATATTTCTTGCCGTCAACAGTCATCCCTGGCGCTGAGGACGGGATCACTTTATCCATCCACGGCTCATCGGACAAATCAACAAGTCTTTCCGACCAATCCTGAATGTCTGTGTAAGCTCTCGTCATGAAAATATCCGGTCCATCGCCAGCCGCAAAACGAGTTTTCAACAGGGTATCATAATTGCCGGTAACCTGAGCTTCAATCGTGACATTTGGATTTTCAGCCATGTAATCAGCAGCCATCGCTTTGATTTTATCGGTGATCTCCGTCTTGAAATCCATAATCTTAATCGTCACTTTGCCATTCGAACTTCCCGAATCAGCACTAGATCCCTCACTGTTCTTCGGGCTGCTTCCGCCAGCGCAGCCGCTGATTATGGACAAAGCTACGACACTGGTGAGAAGCATTAACATAACCTTGCGCATCTTTATTTACCCCCTAAGTTGTTGTTTGCTACACTTCTATTCTAAGAATTCCGCTGATGTCGAAACATAGACTATCTTCACTCAAAATAGTACTTTATGAACCTTGTACTCTCTTGCGGTACTTTAATGGGGGCAAACCATGCTGTTTACGGAACACCTTGCTGAAATAGCTCTCATCCTGGTAGCCGATCATTTCAGAGATTTTGACCACCGGCAGATCGGTATATTCCAGCAGGGATTTTGCCTTCTGCATGCGCAGTTCCATCTGATAAGTAATGATGGTCATGTTGTACTTCTCCTTAAATCTCCTCGCAATATATTGAGGACTAAAATGGAATTTCTCCGCCAGTTCATTCAGGGAGAAATTCTCGTGAAAATGCTGTTCGATATAGTCATGGATCAGCTGTATGCTTCTGCCCTCGTAACCGCTGTTCCCACCTTCTTCGATCAGCCGCCACCATTGTTGAATCCATCTGCTCTCCCATTCCTTGATGCAGCTAATCCATGGAGATAACGACATGCCTTCCATATCCTTGTTCATCTGCAGGATGGCCCGTTCAAGCATATAATTAGCTTCTTTGGTATAACGCTGAAGCTCTGCCAGACTAAGATGCCCGTACTGTCCAAGCTCAGCTGTAAATCCGCGGATTAACTCTTCAACCCGTAGCTTATCGCCATTCTCCAACGCAATGTTAAGCTGCAGTTCCCTATCGGATAACGATGGTTTATCAAGATCTGACCGCTCTCCGGCTATGACAGGAGATTGGATCAACTCAGCGCGCGCGCTCGAATATTGCTGTTGAATCCCTAGTAAATTCGAAACATATTGACTCACTCCGGTAAATGTCTCCAACCCGATCGTCGAACTCCATGCCGCTGTCATTTTGTTAATATAGAAATTCAAGGAATTCCTCACCCCGCTGACCGAGGCTTCTGCTGTAACCAAAACCCATAATTCTTCCTCGAAACAAAAAAGAAGATGGCTCTCATATCCTGCTAACGTCTCTTGCGCCATATTTTTTACAGCGAAAGAGAACAGGCTGCTATCCCCGTCATAACGCTGCTTCAGCAGACGAGAGCCATTCCTCATCAAGATCAACGAAATCCTTACGCAATCCGGTGATAATCCGAAGTTCCGGCAATAATTCTCCACATCAGCTATAGATGTATCGTCGCCCTTTAACAATTGAGACATTTTCTGTTCCATCACGACATAGTCAGCCTGCTGAACAAGAAACCCTGTATCCCGGCTGGCCTGCTGGCTGTTCACACGCTGCTTGCATAAGTCAACGGCCTGTAACAGCGCTTGCTCAAGATCCCTTTTCTTAAAAGGCTTCAATATATAATCCACGCCCTTGGCTCGAATCGTGGCCTGAGTATAAATAAAATCATCGTATCCGCTAACGACAATAACCTGAATGTCCGGAAAACCACGACGAATGAGATCCAGCAATTGAATTCCGTTCATCTCCGGCATGCTCATGTCGCAAAAGACAATCTCCGGCTTATATTCACGGATGAGCTCCAATGCCTGACTGCCATTCTCAGCTTGGAGCCGCTCGTCAATGCCATGCTGTTCCCAATCCACCGCTAGTTCAATTCCTTCTCTAACATGTTCTTCATCATCAACAATTAATACTCTCATTTCGGGTCCTTCCTCTCTTCGGCCTGGTCCAATCCAATGTTCAATGCAATCATCGTTGCTTCATACGGTACGCTTGTCACTTCCCACGAAAAATCAGATCCGTAGCGCAGCCGCAGCCGCTGTAATACGTTAATTAATCCAATTCCGTTTTGACCGTAATGCAATTTATTCTCTAAATAATCGCTGCGAATCTCAGCGATTTTCTCAGCCGGTATTCCCTTCCCATTGTCGATTACGCGAATCAACAAGGCTTTATTTTCCGATTCTTCCTGTGGGCTCAATTCAATTTCAAGCCGGATGCTTCCGTATCCGCGACCTTGCTCAATCCCGTGGACAATGCTATTCTCAATCAGCGGCTGAAGCAGCATCTTCGGTACTTCGATCGAAGCCGCCTCCGGGGGACAAGCCATGTCGAAGGTCAATTTATTCTTGAACCTCCCCAATTGAATGGACATATAATCTTCGATATGATGAATTTCCATGCTTAACATGACAACGTCGCTGCGAAAATCCATACTGTAACGCAAAATAGATCCTAATTCGGCGATCTTGTCGCTGACTTCGTAAGCTTTCATTTTTAATGCAACCGTACCTATATACTGCATCGTATTGTACAGAAAATGGGGATTAATCTGCGCTTGCAGCATCTTCAATTGGGCTGTTGACAACTCCAGTCTGTAACGGTATTCCCGGTTCATAAATTCATCGAGATTTTGGACCATTGTATAGAAGCGGTTTTCCAAAATGCCAAGTTCATCCGTCCTCTGACTTTCCCGCTTAATGTCAAAGTGGCCCTGCTCAACCCGGACCATGCTGCGGAGCAGTCTTTTGATCGGGAGGATGATGAAGTAAGATAGAATAACAGCAAGAACAACGACAAGGATAATTGCGATCAGCAGGATGACCACGGACTGGCTCATCGTCTTGTAAGCGGACTCATTTATGACTGAGTCGGATACATATTTCACTAAAGTGAAGGGCAGGTTATCGTTCGCATTTTTCAAATAAATGAAAACCCCCTTCTTCCCGTTCATTTCCCCTTCGAAGGAACCTTTGCCGTTAATCATCTTGCTTTGAAGATGCTGAACTCCGCTTGTTTGCTCCAGCGAGCTATATAGAAACTGATCTTGTTGATTAATCAGCAGGAAATAGGCGCTGTCCTGTAGGAGCTGAGTATGAATCAACTTGTCAATTTCACTCAGGCCTACATAAATATTAATCGTTCCCAGAACTGCCGAGCCTGGGTAATCCACCAGATTTTTCTGAATCAACAGTACTTGTTTGCCGCCCAGATTCTTTACACTATAAACCGTAGCTTCACCTTTGATCTCATCATAGTCGCCAAGCATTTTTTTAATATCGTTGTTGTTTACATCCGAAGAGGTAAATGTAAGATTTTTAGTTTTGCTGATATATTGAACCCCATGAAACTCAGAACGACTAATATACATCGTGTTCACTTTGTTGTATATATAGAGCTTCTGGAGCGGGGAGGTTTCCGTAGAGCGGAAGTAGCTCATTAACTGCGGATCCACATAAAAAGAGCTTGTCAACATATTCAAATCGTCAAAATAAATTTTTAAATTGTTGGATATAATTTCCATTGCATTCTGATTCAAGTCGATTACCTGCTGCTTCATAGAGCTTGAAATTGTACGATAAGCTAATAAACTCGCCAGTAAAAAGGGCAGGATCGCAACGCATAGCATAATAATCAGTATTTTTCTAAACAAACTCCCTTTTAGCCACTTCATCATACTCCCCCTATATCTCAGACTATTATTACAAAAGAATCCCCCTTGCCCAGACTATGATTCCGTTTTTTGAGGAACGGACGGGTCAAATGAGGGATTATATGATTTAAAATGAAAGCGGTTGATAATATTTTATCTACTTGAAGTAAATTTATCAACGAATTATTCAGAATCGCCACTTCCGCGTTCGTGTTCAGGCTCGCAGGGCTGCCTTTATAAAGCCCTACTCCATAGTAATCCCCGTCAAGTATTTTACGAAAGCGCATTTTTTGACTAGGTTTCTGCATAAACTGGCGAGTGCGAAGTATGCCTTTTTTCTATAATGTTCATAAGCAGCACCAATTAGAGGTTGTTCAAAAAGTCCGCTTTTGATAAGAAAACCGATCGAAGTCATTCAAGGATGAGCGACCGCGATTCAAAGGTAGGTTTTCTTGCGATATAGAATTTCATCAGCTCCGCTGATAACTTATAAATTCTATATCTAACACGAAGTAACACTGAAAGCTTATTCGGCATCGAATCTTGAATTCAGCCGGGCCTTCCGGTGCTCACGTAGGTTTTGCCTACGCTCCGCTCCTTTCGTCCCTGGCTTTATCCAACCTTCTCGGTGCTGAAAACCAGCCTTTTTGAACTCGTACTATTATGACTTATGGAGGGATGATATGAACCAGCTTCGTGTCGGGATGATCGGCTACAAATTTATGGGCAAGGCCCATAGTAATGCTTATCGTGCTCTGCCTATGTTTTTTCCACAGGCGCTCAAGCCAGAAATGGCTGTACTATGCGGAAGAAATGAACAAGCGGTCGCAGAAGCGGCTTCCAGATTAGGATGGTCGGAGATTGCAACCGACTGGAGACAGCTTGTCGCCCGGGATGACATCGATTTAATTGATATTAACGCGCCAAGCAATGCTCATAAAGAGATTGCCCTGGCCGCTGCGAAGGCTGGCAAGCATATTTTCTGCGAGAAACCGTTAGCGCTTTCATTAGCAGACTCCCGGGAGATGCTTCAAGCTGCAGAAGATGCTGGCGTCGCCCATATGATCGGCTTCAATTACCGCTTCTCCCCTGCAGTGAAGCTTGCCAAGAAGCTAGTGGAGAGCGGCAGGCTGGGCAAAATTTATCATTTCCGGTCCTGGTTCCTGCAGGATTGGATTATGGACCCTGAATTTCCATTAGTGTGGAGGCTGCAGAAGGATATTGCCGGTTCCGGTTCACTCGGTGATCTGGGTGCACATTTAATCGACTTGTCCCATTATCTTATCGGGGATATCGATGAAGTCATCGGTATGAGTGAGACATTTATTAAAGAACGTCCGCTTGCTGAAGAGATGACTGGACTTAGTGCTACAGGCAGTACCAATCCAAATGCGCCTAGAGGTCAGGTTACTGTTGACGATGCTACCCTCTTCATGGCCAAATTTGCTGATGGTGCTTTAGGCAGCTTTGAGGCAACGCGGTTTGCCGCGGGCCATCGTTCTACGAATTCATTTGAGATCAACGGCAGTCTGGGCAGCGTCAAATTCGATTTTGAGCGAATGAATGAGCTGGAGGTTTATTTCAACTCGGATGATGAGGATGTGCAGGGATTCCGGCGTGTTCTCGCAACCGATCCGGCCCATGCTTACGCAGAAGCCTGGTGGCCTCCAGGCCATACGATTGGCTTCGAGCATACATTTATTCATGAAGTGTTGGAGCTTACAGATGCGATTCGCGAAGGCCGACAGCCTGTGCCCAATTTCCTGGACGGGGTGAAATGCCAAGCCGTACTCGAAGCCGTCGAACGTTCGATTGAACAGCGGCGCTGGGTCATGATCGCTGAAATGTAAGATAAGTAGCAAAATATGTTTACTATAAAATGCGTGTTTAAAAAGTCAGACTTTCAGCACCGAGAAGGTTGGATGAAGCTAGGGGCTGAGGAGCGGAGCGTACGTAGGGAGTACGTGAGCACCTGAGATGTTTCCGTAGGAAACATGTCTTCGTAAGTATATGCTTAGGCCCGGCTGAATTCAAGATTCGATGCCGATTAAGCTACCCGTGCTACTTCGTGATCAAAGGGGGACTTTTTAAACAACCTCTATATAAGGAGATAGATAATATGAAAAAGGCATTGATCGTTTGGGGCGGCTGGGACGGACATGAACCAGAGCAGGTAGCGACCATCTTCAAAAACGCTCTTCTGGAGCATCAATTCGAGGTTGAGGTTGCCGACACGCTTGATGCATATGCAGATGCCGAGAAATTGCTCGGGCTTGATCTGATCGTTCCCGTATGGACGATGGGAGAGATCTCTCAGGAGCTCGTTAACAATGTATCGGCAGCGGTTCAGGCCGGAACTGGATTAGCCGGATGCCATGGCGGCATGTGCGACTCCTTCCGCAATAATGTAGATTGGCAATTTATGACCGGCGGGCAATGGGTAGCTCATCCGGGCAATGATGGTGTAGAGTACAAGGTAGAGATCAAATCCTCCTCTAGCCCACTCGTCGAAGGCGTGTCTGATTTCATGGTTAGTACAGAGCAATATTATTTGCATGTTGATCCCGCCGTTGAAGTATTAGCTACGACTCGATTCCCTGTCATTGACGGTCCGCATCGTCTGAACAAAGCGGTGGATATGCCTGTCGTGTGGACGAAGCGTTGGGGGCTGGGAAGAGTATATTATAACTCTCTTGGACACCATGCCGACATCGTCGATCTTCCACCAGTGAAGGAGTTGATGACCCGTGGAATGCTCTGGGCGGCCGAGGGCAAGCGGCTGGCGCTTAACGATGGAGCAGCCTTGAGCGGCAAAGCATACACAGGCATGGGTGACAATCAATACAACAACGCATAAGAGGGGAAATGAACATGAACAGCGTGAAGGTTGGCATTATTGGATGCGGCAAAATTAGCGACATATATATGGAGAATTGCGCCAGGTTCGGAGTTCTTGAGCTGAGCGCCTGCGCTGACCTTGATTTGGAACGGGCCAAGGCGCAAGCCGCTAAATACAACATTCCCCGCGCATGCTCTGCCGAGGAACTGCTCAGCGACCCGGATATTTCGATTATTATTAATCTGACCATTCCGGCGGCTCATGCGGAGATATGCCTAAGGGCGCTTGAAGCCGGCAAACATGTGTATGTAGAGAAGCCACTGGCGGTTACGCGCGAAGAAGGGCAGCGTATTCTACAAGCTGCGGCGCAGAGAGGACTACTCGTAGGCAGTGCACCGGAGACCTTCCTTGGAGCGGGTATTCAGACGGCGCTGAAGCTGATCGAAGACGGGGCAATTGGTCGTCCGGTATCAGCGACAGCCTTCATGATGAGCCGGGGACATGAACACTGGCATCCCGATCCGGAATTCTACTACGCCCATGGCGGAGGACCGATGTTTGACATGGGGCCTTATTATTTGACAGCGCTGATTCAATTGCTGGGCCCTATCTCGAGGATCGCTGGAATTACTGGAATGGCTCTGCAGGAGCGGACAATCTCAAGTGAGAAGAAGAACGGCAAGAAAATCCCTGTGGAAATACCTACTCATGTTGCCGGAACGCTTGAATTCGACAGTGGTGCAATTGCATCGCTGATCATGAGCTTCGATATTTTTGGCGGCAGTAGTTTGCCTCCGATAGAGATTCATGGGACGGACGGAACGATGCTCGTTCCCGACCCGAACACGTTCGGCGGTCCAGTCAAGTATCGCAAGCTCGGAGAGACCGAATGGACTGAGGTCCCGCTGTTGGCCGGGTATAGCGAGAATACTCGAGGGATAGGCGTCGCCGATATGGCCTATGCCCTGCAATCCGGTCGCCCGCACCGTGCCAATGGAGAGATGGCTTACCATGTGCTCGAAGCGATGTGGGGCTTCCATGATTCCTCGGACTCTGGGCAATATTATCAAATGCAGAGTACCTGTATCCGCCCGGCGCCGTTACCGCAAGAGCTTCAGCCTTATACTTTAGATTAACGGAATATACACATTATCCAAAAAAAAGAGCGAGATTCCCGGCCTAAACGGCCGGGGCTCGCTCTCTTTCTTATGGGTCTAATTACTTCATTAGATGCCTTTTGCTTGGCGATAAGCATCCACGTAAGCTGCAGCCTTCTTGCGGACCAACGAGAAGTCCTTGTTCTTCACTGCTTCGTTCGTCAGATCGGAGCCGATCCCTACGGCAACGGCACCGGCTTTGATCCACTCGCCCAGATTATCCAGTGATACTCCACCGGTTGGCATAATGTTAGCCTGTGGCAATGGACCCTTGATGGCTTTAATTACGGATGGCTCGTACAGGTTGCCTGGGAACAGCTTCACGATGTCGGCTCCAAGCTCGAGCGCCTCGTTAATTTCCTTAATAGTCATTGTTCCCGGCATTACTGGAACACGATATCTGTTGCACAATGTGACCGTCTCAGGGCTGAGGAACGGAGACACTACGAATTCTGCACCGCTAAGAATGGCGGCACGAGCTGTCTCAGCATCCAGGACCGTCCCTACACCAATAATCGCATAAGTGGCCTCATCCGTTGAATTTGATTTATATTTGCGGGACAATTCCTCAATCGCTTTCAACGCAAATGGAACTGTCATCGTAATCTCAATTACTTTAATTCCGCCGGCGATCGCTTCCTCGGCCATAGCGACAACTTCCTCTGCCGTATCAGCGCGAAGCACTGCAACGACACCTTCTTGCGCAATCTTCTGGATCAGCTGGATTTTCTTCATAATCGTTTCTCCTCACCCTCATGTATCTTCTGGATTTTGATCGTTGCCTAAAGGACAAAACATATCTCTCTCAAAAAACAGACTTTCCGATAATGAATTTTCCTTCTCGGCCGTTTCTTTTGAACCTAAACGGGTTCATTTCCGTTCATAAATCCACAATACTCCATTTTGGGCTGTATATCCACAGTTTATTTCTGGCTTGCAAGACTACTGAGCGTTATTTGCTCAATAACAGCAGCTTATTAACGCTAACAACTACGTCTCGTTATTGGGAGGAATCCAGCCTTCACGGCCCTATCTCATTTCTATAGCAATACCTAACGCTTACCACATTGAAAAACGGGAGTATACCTAATATAATCATTAATAATTAACATATATATTAATCGTATGAGGAGGCTCGCCATGAAACTGGATCTTACCGAACGGTCATTGCCTGTCTACGAAGCGCTGTCCAGCTCTGTTCGTCTGAGGATCATGACTCTACTAGCCGAGAAGCCGATGAATATCAAAGAGCTCGCAGAGGCTCTGAATTTAAGCAGCGCCATAATGACGATGCATGTTCGCAAGCTGGAGAACGCTAACCTCATCAGCAGTCATATGGCCCCTGGACGTAGCGGTCTGCAGAAAATATGCACCTTGTCCGCTGACGGCATCGAGATTATTTTCCCCAATAAAGTGCAGAACGAACGAAAAAGCTACCGCACGGAAATTCCGGTAGGCCATTATTCTGACTTCCAGATCGAGCCGACCTGCGGCCTAGCTACGACCGAGCATATGATCGGCGGCTTCGATGACCCCCGCTTCTTCTGGGATCACGAGCGAATGAATGCCGGCATCCTCTGGTTCGGGAAAGGCTATGTTGAATATAAAATTCCTAACTTCCTGCTAGCGAGCCAGAACCCGGAGGAGCTGGTCATCTCGATGGAAATCGCTTCAGAAGCCCCGGAGACGAACAATGACTGGCCTTCAGATATTACCTTCACCTTGAATGAAGTCAAGCTCGGCTCCTGGACAAGCCCTGGAGATTTCGGCGATCAGCGCGGAAAGTATACCCCAAATTGGTGGGCGAATCACATTAACCAATACGGCTTGCTTAAGCAGCTTCGCATTACGAAGGAAGGTACGTTTATCGACAGCATGCAAATTTCAGAGATCACGCTAAATGACGTGAATATCCGTGGAAAGCAATGGACCTTCAGGCTTTCTGTAGAAGAAGATGCCCGTCATATTGGCGGCCTTACGCTGTTTGGCAAAGGCTTCGGCAATTATAACGAGCATCTTATATCAGAACTTTATTACACTTGAACCCCGCCATCTAGCCGCACAAAGAGCTAGCGCTTCTTGGGTTATGCACCGTTCACCACAACGCGCCGCCCGGCAGCGTACAGCTCTTCCGCTTGAGCTTGGCGGCAACAGGAATGATGCAACCGCAGATGGTACAGTTTATCCCATTCTGCAGCTTGGCACAGCCATTGCAAATTCGCAGCCGCTCATTATATACCTCATCATCTACACATTGATCGGAGGTGAACAGAGGAGAGGCCAACAGACGCTGGATGCTCTCCTCTGTCACCTTGTACTCCTCCTGACAGCCTTTGCATTCGTTATTTCGTGTATCCATCCTATATCTTTGCCACTTGCTGCTTGATCTCCAGCACCGTGACTGACATAGGCGGCAATTGAACCTTCAGTTTTCTGCCCTCTAGTACATAGGCATTAAAAGGCTGTGGAACAACCTGGTCCGGATGTTCAAACGTGTTGTGGGCGTCGATCTCGGCAGCGGCTAATATAGTACCAGATACGCTGAGTCCCTCGCTCCTCTCATCTAGGCCACGCAGATCGATAGTCAGGTCACTGTCAACCGCATGGTTCAGATTACACAGACTTATATGGATAGTATCTTCCTGATCCACGGAGGCCGAAGCCGATACGGCGGGGATATCCCGGCCATTATGATGATAAACTTCACTCTCGCAAGTGAATTCGACTCTCTCCGCATCCTGATGCACTTTGAACATATCAAATACATGATAGGTTGGCGTCAAGAGCATTCGCTCCCCTTCCGTCAAGATCAACGCTTGCAGCACATTGACCATTTGCGCGATATTCGCCATTCTTACCCGATCATTGTGCTGATGAAAAATGTTGAGGGTAACGCCGGCAACCAGCGCATCGCGGATGGAGTTCTGCTGATACAGATAACCCGGCATTGATCCTGGCTCGCTATTGTACCAGGTTCCCCATTCATCTACGATCAGTCCGATACGCTTATCAGGATCATATTGGTCCATAATCGCACTATGCCGAGTAATCAGCTCGTCCATATGCAGAGCTTGCTCCAGTGTAGTGAACCATTCATCCGTATTAAAACCGGTTGCGTCTCCTTTATTCTCCCAGTTCGGGCCCAGAATCGTATAATAATGCAGTGTAATCGAATCCATGAATGAAGACGCTTCGCGCATGAGAACTTCCATCCAGCCATAATCATTCCCATTAGGACCACAGGCGATCCGATGAATCTTATTCTCGCCGTAATTGCGGACGTAGGTTTGATACTGACGATATAGATCCGCATAATATTCCGGGCGCATATTACCGCCACAGCCCCAGCTCTCGTTGCCAACACCCCAATATTTCACCGTCCACGGCTCCGCCCGTCCGTTCGCTGCACGCATGGAAGACATTGGAGACTCCCCGCCGAACGTTAGATACTCTACCCATTCAGACATTTCCCGCACTGTCCCGCTGCCTACATTTCCATTTATGTAAGCGTCACAGCCAAGCAAATCACACAACATCATAAACTCGTGAGTCCCGAAATGGTTATTTTCGACAGCACCTCCCCATAACTTGTTAATCATTTGTTTACGTGTCTCTCGCAGACCAATCCCATCCTCCCAATGGTAATCATCTGCAAAACAACCGCCTGGCCACCGCAAGACCGGGATCTTGATGCGCTGTAGCGCTTTCAACACATCGTTTCTAATCCCCCTGGTATTCGGAATTGGTGAATCCTCGCCCATCCAGATGCCTTCATAGATCCCTCTGCCCAAATGCTCGGAGAAATGTCCGTAAATCTCTTTATGGATAAGTCCTTTTCGTAAATCTGCATTTAACACAGCACTAGAAGCCATTGTCTCCCGTCCCTTCATTTGATTAATAAATATATTAATTAATAAATATAATTATTAATATTATAATAAAGCTCTTACAAATTCGTCAATGCAGTCCATGCTTATTACATATCGAATCTCAACAATTTTCACGTACAACTAAAATAAACTTATTAATAAACCAAAATGAACTTGATAAATGAACGTAAATGGAGTAAATTGAACATTAAAGAACTTATTATTTTGTAAAGGGGACTATTTACATGGAAAGACGTTATGCTTCTCATCCAAATGAGGTTAAGCAATTCGATACGGAGCGCCTGCGCAAGGAATTTCATATTCCAACTTTATTTACAGCTAACAAACTAGAACTCGTATTAACTCATGAAGACCGTATGATCATTGGCGGAGCACATCCGGTTAATGAAGCAGTTAGATTGGAGACGGATCTGAAAGAACTCGGTGTATCTTTCTTCCTGGAGCGCCGCGAGCTTGGTATCATTAATATCGGCGGAGCAGGAAGCGTTACTGTAGACGGAACGGTATACGAATTGGATAATAAAGAATGCTTATTCGTAGGCATGGGCAGCAAAGAAGTTATTTTCAACAGCAAGGACGCTGCAAAGCCAGCTAAGTTCTATTTGAACTCCGCTCCGGCTCATAAAGAATTCCCTACCGCCAAAGCTACGCTCGAAGATTCAGAATCCGCTGAACTGGGTTCCATCACAAATTCTAACGAACGTAGAATCTATCGCTTCATTCACGAGAACGGAATTCAAAGCTCGCAGTTGGTTATGGGTTTGACCATCCTCAAGCCGGGCAATATGTGGAATACGATGCCAGCTCACGTGCACCCTCGTCGGATGGAAGCCTATGTGTACTTCGACCTTCCTGAGGATGCTGTAGTCGTCCACATGATGGGTGAGCCTACTGAGACAAGACATATCGTTATGAGAAATGATGAAGCTGTTATCTCCCCTAGCTGGTCTGTGCATAGTGGTGTTGGCACAAGCAACTACGCCTTCATCTGGAGCATGGCTGGAGACAACAAAATCTATTCTGATATGGACCCAGTAGATATGAAAGAGTTAAAATAAAGGTTCAAGTAAGAGTTCAGATGTTTGAAAAGAAATGAGGCTATGTTTAGATGAACCCGATCCGTCGCTACGAGAAGATCATGGAAGTATTGTTGATGAATAAAGAGGTTACGGTAGCAGAGCTGAGCGAGCGACTGCAGGTAACAGGGAAGACGATCCGTGAGGATCTGTCTAAATTGGAGGAACAGGGGCTGATTCGCCGTATCCATGGAGGAGCGATTCTTGCCCAGGACGATCAATTCGGTATCCTGCCTTCCAAAGAACCGATTGCCAAAAATGCAGACGCCAAAGTTGAGATCGCCTATGAAGCGATCCGCCATATCGCCAGAAATGACATTATCGCCCTTGACGGTGGCAGCACAACGCTTGAAATTGCACGCCGTCTGGATAATCAGCCGCTTACGGTAGTTACCAACGACGTCTATATCATCAGTGAGCTTGCAACTAAAGACCAGATCCTTCTCGTCGTTCCCGGAGGATATCGGGTTCGCAATATGCTCGCCGGGTCGGAAGCGAACTCATACGTCCGGCAGCTCAATATTCAGAAAGCATTCATATCGACGACAGGCGTTCATCCAGAACATGGCCTATCCATATATACCGGTGATTTAATTGATTTCAAGCGCGCATTAATCGATACCGCCCGTGAGACGTTTGCCGTTATCGATCATCATAAATTCGGACAATCCGCTCTGCGGACCTTTGCATCCCTCGATGAGATCAGCGCAATCATAACCGACCGCGGACTTACAGCCGAGATTGCTAAACCTTACAGGGATATGGGAATCCGAATTTTGACCAGCGGCTACGAACAAGGTGAGTCCAATTCATAAAGGAGAGTTATTCTAATGAAATTATTCGATCTATCCGGCAAGACTGCTCTTGTGACCGGCGCAGCCGGCGGACTGGGCCAAGGCATTGCACTAGGACTCGCGGAAGCAGGAGCAGACATTGTAAGTGCTTCCTACAGCTCCAGCGAAGAGACTGTAAAGGCCGCTCAAGCATTAGGCCGCAAAGCCCTCGATATTACTGTTGACTTAAGCGATCATTCTATTTTGCAACAAACTTTCGACAAGGCTCTTGAACTGACCGGACATGTAGATATTCTTGTGAACAATGCCGGGATTATTCGTCGTACTCCAGCTAAGGATCACAGCGAGAAAGATTGGTTTGACGTTATTGATATTAACCTCAACACTGTGTTCCTTCTGTCACAAATCGTTGGCAGACACATGATTGAGAGAGGCAGCGGCAAAATGATTAACATTTGCTCGATGCTCTCCTACCAAGGTGGAATTAATGTACCAGGCTATACAGCGTCCAAGCACGGTGTAGCGGGTCTGACGAAAGCATTTGCCAATGAGTGGGCAGCAAGTGGTCTACAAATCAACGGTATTGCTCCTGGTTATATGGCTACTAACAATACTGCTCCAATCCTGGCGAACGAAGAGAGAACTGCTTCGATTACCGAGAGAATTCCTGCAGGACGTTGGGGAACTCCTGACGACGTGAAGGGTCCTGCCGTATTCCTGGCTTCCTCGGCTTCTGATTACCTGAACGGTCACGTTCTATGTGTCGATGGCGGATGGATGGCAAGATAATCTCCTGCTAAATCAAAGAGCTGCCTGCAGTCATAATGACTGAGGCAGCTCTTTTTTATTTTATAAAATTATAAGGCAAAGAGACGACTTAACCATTGGATGCACAGATCCTTCCAGGTTGCCACATGAGGATCGATCTGCCCTTCATTTGTAGCCGTAAGCTTGGTAGCCAGCGATAATCCATGCGGTCCTTCCGGATAGATGTGCAATTCAAATGGAATGCCATGTCTGCGCATCGCCTGGGCAAATAGCAGACTGTTCTCCACCGGAACCGCCGTATCCTCAAATGTATGCCAGATGAACGCCGGTGGCGTCTTCTCACTCACCTGCTCCTCCAAAGACATCTCAGTAAGCAGCACTTCCTCCGGATCCTCACCTAACAGATTGTCAAAAGAGCCCCGATGCGCATGCTCCCCGCCGGATATAACCGGATAGCTCAGAATTAATGCATTCGGCCGATAAATGTCCGCGTCCTGGTCCTGTTTATCCTGAAGCAGCGGGTTATCCCAGTGAACTCCTAGGCTTGCTGCCAAGTGCCCGCCAGCGGAAAATCCACAGACCGCAATCTTATCGGTAAGAATATTCCATTCTTCCGCATTCTCCCGAAGAATACGAATTGCTCTGGACACGTCCAGCAATGGTTGCGGGTGCTTCCTTGGGGCTACACTATAATACAATACAAAGGCATGGAACCCGGCTGCATTGAACTCTAGAGCGATCGGTTCAGCTTCACGCTCAGATGTGAATCCATAGCCACCGCCGGGACAGATAAGAACCGCCCCTCTTTTTTGCTCGCCTTTTAAAATGTAAGTCTCCATCTTAGGGGTAAAACCGTCCTCCAGTTGTCCAGCATATGTACCTTGATCCCATATTTCAACGATTTTCTCGATCATCTTGTCCTCTCCTCTATGCCGTATATCCCTCATTATACTGCAAATTGTTACTTAAGGAGAATGAAAAAAAGCCCTAAAAAGGGCCTAGAATGTGGAAAATCATTTTTATGCCCCACTCCCAAGGGGGAGAGGACGGAACTGTGCCGCCCCCTCCTACTCGATTTATTGAAGGCTCCATAAAGCAGGCACATTCGCAGGTTCCCAACCAACAAGCGACGTATGTGGCTGTAGGCATTTATACACTTTTCCGTTATAGGTCACCAAATCGTCTTTGACGTATGCCTTATTGGCCACCCATGCATCAACGGTTGGCGTAGAGGCATCGGTTGTAACTGTCACGACATTACTAGCTACTGAGACGTTGCCCGCTGCGTCTTTGGCTATAACTGTAAAGGTATAAGTCGTGTTTGGAGATAGATTATTAATAACCGCCGTAAGAGTCGTACCGTTCACAGAAGCCGCCAGCGTGGAACCGTTATAGACATCGTAGCCTGTAACACCCACGTTATCTGTGGAAGCTTCCCAAGCCAGGGTTACGCTTGTTTGAGTTTTTGCCGTCGAGGTCAGATTTGCAGGAGCGGTAGGAGGAACAGTATCTGTAGGAGACGCTGCATCGGTAGTGACTGTTGCGACATTGCTAGCTGCCGAGACGTTGCCCGCCGCGTCTTTGGCTATGACTGTAAAGGTATAAGTCGTGTTTGGAGATAGATTATTAATAACCGCCGTAAGTGTCGTACCGTTCACGGAAGCCGCCAGCGTGGAACCGTTATAGACGTCGTAACCTGTAACACCCACGTTATCTGTGGAAGCTCCCCAAGCCAGGGTTACGCTTGTTTGAGTTTTTGTCGTGGAGGTCAGATTTGCAGGAGCGGTAGGAGGAACAGTATCCGGTGCCGTTGGTGTCGTAGTCACGACGTTGCTGGCTGCTGACACATTGCCCGCCGCGTCTTTCGCCTTTACGTAAAAGGATACGGCACTGCCTGCTGGAAGACCTGTTACGGTAAAAGTTGTTGTCGTAGAGCTGCCGATCAGATTCGAACCTTGATAGATGTCATATCCTGTTACACCGATATTATCGGTAGATGCTGTCCATGTTAATGTAGCGGATGTTGATGTTTGTGCAGTGATGGTAAGATTCGCAGGCGCGCTTGGTGGTTGCGTATCTGCAGGTGGAGCAGATTGAAGCTGCCATAATGTTGGAGCGGCAGAAGGCTCCCAACCTTGGATGGAAGTGTGGGCATAAGTACATTTGTAGAGGTTCCCGTTATAAGTAACATAAACTCCGACTGTATACGCAGTATTAGGTTGCCATGCAGGGAAGACAGGATCGGTAGGCGTCGTCACAGAGATAGAGTCACTAGGGGCAGAAGGGTTACCAGACAGATCTCTAGCAATAACATAGAAGTTGTAAGTAGTTCCTGGAGAGAGTCCAGTGATGGTCTCCGTTGTGCCATCAGTTGATTTAACAAGTGTGCCATTCTGGTAAATGTCGTAGCCAGCGATATCGTCGTTATCGGTTGAAGCACCCCAACTTAGCTTGACCGTCGTTTTTGTTTTGGCTAAGGCAGTGAGATTGGTCGGAGTGGTTGGAGGTTCATTATCGAGGATTGGCGGTGAAGTGGTGACCGAAAGGGCATTGCTGGCTGCGGAAGAGTTGCCAGCCGCATCTCTCGCTTTGACCGTAAAGATATACGTTGTGCTGCCTGTTAATCCTTTGATGAGTGCGGTTGTTGTTGCTCCGTCAACTGACTGAACGAGCGTACCATTTTTATAAACATCATAAGCCATAACACCTACATTATCCGTCGAAGGGTTCCAGCTTAATGTGACTTTCTTGTCGCCGTGGCCCGCATCAACTAAATTCGTTGGAGCAGTTGGTGGTGTGGTATCGGTTGGTGGTGTAGCTTGACTCAGGTCACCAGCAACCTTATCTAACAGCTTAGGTCCTGTACAGTTGAATTTTGGACTTGTGCGACAATCAGAGCTGAATTCCCAGATCATGGCACCGCCAAGATAATTGTTCTTGATGTATTCGGTCTTATAACCGATGGATTCGATATCATCATAAGAGATGAAGATTTTGGTCGTTGGATTGTAGAGATAAGGAACCTTGGCAATATTGTTGAAATAACGGGTATACCCATTTTTATTTACATAGTTTGCGGCAAGATCCCCGTAATCAAACACCCCTGTATTTGCTGTGTTGGTATCATCCCAAGTTCCGTTGGGAGCCCATTTGAACACAGAGCTGTTATCAGCTGCACAAGTCTGGTATTGACCGTCGTTATTCGGTCCTGGAGGGCAGTTCTTCCAACTGCGAGCCATGAACTCTAAGCCAAGAACGATTTTGTTCAGTGGGACGCCAGCATTTTTATAAGCTTGGATCGCACCATCCACGAAGAAGTTGTTGCTGTAGTATGGATCGCTAGGATCACCATAAAGACCGGTGTTATGGCTAGTTGTATCTTCAAAAGAACCGCCATGGAAGTCATAACTCATAATATTGATCCAATCGACGATTTGAGCAATTTTGCCCAGCTCTGTGTTATCCACGAATTTTTGACTCGCTCCGGAAGCGATGGTAAGGAGGTATTGTTTGCCATCTTCGGCTCCTGCTGCATCCAACTGATTACGGGTTTCTTGGAGTAGCAAGGTGTAGTTTTGTTTATCCTCCGGTCGGTAGCTATTACCTTTGATAGCTTCGACATTCGGATATTCCCAATCGAGGTCAACCCCATCAAACCCATAAGCTCGAAGCGCATCGACGGCGGATTTAGCGAAGTTCTTTCGGGTTTCATCAGATGCCGCAGTATCCGAGAAGCGATTGGACCATGTCCATCCTCCGACCGACAGGATCGTCTTCAATCGGGGATTTTTTGCCTTCAAATTCCGTAAGGCTCCAAAGTTACCGCAAGCCGCATCGGCCCAGCAACCAGTTGTTGGCCCGCCAGGTGTAGGGCGCAAGGCATCGGCATCAGGATCGCCAAGTACGATACTGCCATTAGGAACATTACCGGATTGAAGTGGTATACCGGTTACCGTACAAGGCCATGTATTTTTGTTCGGGTTATCTATAGCTGTAGAACCATTACCATGTTTACCATTCCAACAAATATCGGCAAACGCATAGTTGATGTGCGTGATTTTAGAAACATCGATATCGGTAACATTATAGCTGCGGCCGTAAATCCCCCAAGATGGAAAATATCCGACGATTTTGTAGTTTCCGTTCGGAGTGGCTGCGCTTGCATTTTGTACACCAATACCGGATACGAACGACCCGATGATCAGTAACAAGCAGAACCAGGCCATTCCAGCTTTTTTTAATACCTTGCTGTGAACCATGCATTCTCCTCCTTTTTTTGTACAACAGGTACCCCTATCTGCGCTTTTTTGCTTTGATGTTAAGTAGGCATGCTCTCGTTAGTGATACTGCGAATCACAAATCAAGGCCTCACCCCCTTTCAAGTGGGAAGCAGTAAGTCAATAGGCTTGGTATATGGAGAAAACAACATTGCGGAATAAATACAGCAAAGAACACGTATGTGGAAATACAGCAAAACTAGAGTGTAAATCCTTTAGGCGTGGGGCATGGGGTTTGATTAGAGTGAACAATTAAATGGGTGTTAATGGGGTGATATAGCATTTCACTTCGCAGAATGAAGCTAGGGGAGATACGAAACATACGCTGAGATTGCGATTTGGTACGAAAGTATTTATATGGCACAGAAAATAAAATATGACTTAAATAAGATGGATTTAAGAAGGATGTCACAGCCACCGCGGGCCATACCGCAACTAGCCGCCATGGCACCGCGATTCTAAGGGACATCTCCGTTACAGATCATAAAAAAGTAGGGGACTGTTTATCGCCCCCCACTTTTTTTCTATTTCCACCATTCGTCATAAGGTGCCACTGGCATCTGACGCTTATGCTCGCTGCGCAAATAGCGTTCCTCAATACTGGCCTCGGTCTTAGCATCTACTGCTGCGCCCGTTAAATAATCGTCCAGCGCTTTATAGGTAATGCCAAGCTCTGCTTCATCGGACTGCTGTGGCTTGTCATCAAGCAAATCAGCGGTGGGGACCTTCAAATACAGACGCTCCGTCGCATTCAATTCCTTAAGCAGTTCACGCCCCTGCTCCTTCGTTAGACCAGCCAATGGTACAAGGTCTGCGCCGCCGTCGCCAAATTTCGTATAGAAGCCGGTTACAGCCTCTGCTGCATGATCCGTACCGATGACAAGACAGCCCGTCTCCCCGCCGATTGCGTATTGGACCATCATCCGCATACGTGCCTTAGCATTGCCTTTGTTGAAATCAGACATCGGATGGCCGAACGATTGCTTGACCTGCTCGGAAAAAGCGAGTACCGGTTCCTGGATGTTAACGACCAGAGATTGATCCGGCCGGATAAAAGCCAGCGCCTCGGCTGCATCCTCCTCATCCTGCTGTGTTCCGTAAGGCAAGCGAACCGCATAGAATGTCGCTTCATAGTCTTCTGCTCGCAGCTCCTCGACCGCAAGCTGAGCCAACCGTCCGGCAAGTGTCGAATCCTGTCCCCCGCTGATCCCAAGGACGAAGCCTTTGGCTCTCGTCTTGCGGCAGTACGCCTTCAGGAAATCCACCCGCTGTCTGATCTCCTCCTTGGCTTGAATGACCGGCTTTACATGCAGCGCTTTAATGACTTGTTGTTGAATGCTCATATTGCTGATGGCTCCTCTCTATTTATATAGTTGGTGCTCTTTAATATAGGAATAGCAACTATCAGGCATAAGATAGCGCGGTTCTCCGCCCAATCTGAACTCATCACGGATATAGGTGGAGCTGATCTCCATCGCCAGCCCTTTATCGATAAGATGGAACGTTTGTCCGTCATCACTATTTCGCAGAATAGGCGACTTACTGATCGCCGAGAGCATATTGATCCCATCCCTGGCCATAACGATGAACTTGTTCTCACGAATGAGCTCCTTGGATTTTTTCCATTTCCCCTCACCGATATCAAGCAGCAGATCCGCTCCCATTATAAAATAAATCTCATCTTCCTGATATTTTGCCTTGAAGTGCTTAAGCGTTATATACGTCGCAATCTCCCAGCCTGGCTGCTTCATTTCATAATCATCGGCAACAAATCTATCATTCCCCTGGATCGCCATCACGATCATGTTCCAGCGATGCTCATCGCTCACATGCAACGTCTTGTCTGGGCGCTTGCTTGAGCAGGGCAGAAAAATAACCTGATCCAGCTTGCAACGATGCATCACCGTACTTGCCGTCCACAAATGCACGTTCGTGATCGGATCAAAGGATGATCCATAGATTCCTATCTTGGCCATCGCCGATTCCTCCCCTTGTCTCTCCCTTATAGAGGTTGTTCAAAAAGTCCCTCTTTGATCTTGAAGTAGCACTTATGCTTGGACTCTTCGGCCGACCTGCTGCATGATCTCGGCGATCAGCCGCATTTTGTTATCCCAGCATGCCTGGCTTAAATCTACGGGATACTCGGCCGGATTCAGCATTCGCTTGTATTCATCCCATAGCAGCTCCAGGTTCTGAGCCGCATATTGCTGAATCTCGGATAGCCCCGGCAACTTATAGACCAATTTGCCCGCCTCGAAGATCGTATGATGCAGCTCACGTGCTTCGAAATTAGTAACGAACTTGGCAACATGGGTATGCACCGGATGGAACATCTTCAGCGGATCCTCCTGCTGCGGATTCTCATGCACCAACGCGATATAATCGCCTTCCGATTTCTGATTGCCTTTATTGATAATACGGAACACTTTCTTGCGGCCAGGTGTGGTTACTTTCTCCGGATTCGAACTGATCTTGATCGTATCCTGCATTTGGCCATTCTCATCCTCGATGGCGATCAATTTATATACCGCGCCCAGGGCAGGCTGATCATAAGCCGTAATCAGCTTCGTTCCAACTCCCCATACGTCGATCTTCGCCCCCTGCGCTTTCAGGTTCATGATCGTATGCTCATCCAGATCATTGGTCGCGTAAATCTTGGCCTGCTTGAAGCCTGCTGCGTCAAGCATCTTGCGTGCTTCCTTCGACAAATATGCCAGGTCCCCGCTATCGAGACGGATGCCAAGGAAGTTAATCTTCGGGCCAAGTTCCTTGGCAACCTGGATCGCCGTAGGTACCCCTGATCTTAGCGTATCATAGGTATCCACCAAGAACACGCAATCCTTATGGGCTTCCGCATATTTGTGAAAGGCGGTGTATTCATCGCGATATGCTTGAACCATCGCATGGGCATGGGTACCTACCGTCGGAATGCCGAACAGCTTGCCGGCCCTGACGTTCGAGGTCGCTTCGAAGCCAGCGATATAGGCAGCTCTTGCTCCCCAGATCGCAGCGTCCATCTCTTGTGCACGTCTGGTTCCGAACTCCATGCTGATCTCTTGGCCGATCACCTGCTTGATCCGCGAGGCCTTCGTTGCAATCAAGGTTTGGAAATTGACCATATTGAGCAGAGCCGTCTCAATGAGTTGAGCCTCGGCCAGCGGAGCCTCGATCTGCATCATCGGCTCATTGGCGAAGACGAGTTCACCTTCCTGCATCGAGCGCACGCTTCCCGTAAATCGAAGCTGTTCCAAGTAAGCTAGGAATTCTTCGCTATATCCGTCTTCCCGTAAATAATCGAGATCGCTCTTTGTGAAGCGAAATTGTTGAAGGTACCGGATGACCCGCTCCAGCCCGGCAAAGACAGCATAACCGTTCTCGAAAGGAATTTTGCGGAAATAGACCTCGAATACGGCCTTACGTTCATGAATTTGATCCTGCCAGTAGGCCTGGGTCATATTGATTTGATATTTATCGGTATGCAGGGCATAGCTGTCATCCGCATAAGCGTCAGGCGCCGGCCGCATCTCTTTGTCAAGACTGTTCTTCATGGCTCATTCCTCCTCTTTACTGAATCTCCGCTCCGAGCGATCCTTTAAAATGACGCAGTGCCCAGACATGCCCTTCCTGATCGAAGCTGGCTACAGCTGCTTCATGGATAACGATATGAAATCCTCTATTATAAGCATCAACTGCCGTATGCAATACGCAAATATCCGTGCATACCCCGACCAGATGAAGCTCAGTTATTCCTCTTGCGCGAAGCTGCAGTTCAAGATCCGTCCCTGCAAACGCGCTGTATCTCGTCTTATCCATCCAATACACATTCTCGGATGTCTTATTCAACTGATAGACCTCCTCCAATGCGCCGTACAGCTCGCGTCCCTTCGTTCCCTCAAGATTATGCGGTGGGAATAGTATGGTCTCGGGATGAAGCTGATCCCCTTGTCTATGAAGATCAATCGCGAACACAACATAATCATTATTGCCAATATACTGTTTGGTAATGTCGACCATCGCCTGCTCAATCGCCTGCCCTGGCTTCCCACAGGTCAGCGCTCCATCATCGGCCACGAAATCATTCGTGTAATCAATATTGATTAATGCTCTCTTCTTCACTTCTGTCATCCTGAATACCTCCCTGATTTTACTTTCAATTCAATGCGAGTTCAAAAAGGTCGATTTTCAGCACCGAGAAGGTTGGATAAAGCTTGGGAGTGAGGAGCGGAGCGTACGTTTTGGATACGTGAGCACCTGAGATGTTTCCGTAGGAAACATGACTTCGTAAGCATATGCTTAGTCCCAGCTGAATTCAAGATTCGATGCCGAGCCCACTTCCTGATTCACTCCGTGATCAAAAGCGGACTTTTTGAACTACCTTTAATATGGTAAAGCGAGTGGTTCGCTTCTGTAGCTTTCTCGACAAAGCGATACAATTGCGTTGGCTTCTTAGAGGTTCGGGTTGTCTTCTTGCCGGGAACCTCTTGAATGAATGGCAATGATTTTATTTTACGGGCAAAAGATGCGTCCAGTGCAATCGCTGAATCATCGGTGACGGTAAGCAGCACCGCCTGAAGCTCCGAGTAAGTGAATTCCTCAGGCAGGAACTCCTTCGCTGCAGTCGTCTCCAGCAACTTGCGACGGATCACATCGATCGCATCACGGATGATCCGTTCGTGATCAAAAGCCAGCTCCAGCTTCAAGACATCCTCAACCGGGAATAGCTCAACTTCACTAGCGTCATCTCCACTCTGGCGATGCTTCAGAAGATGCTCCGGCACGATGGCATAGTGCGCGTTGGAGATAATCCATCCTCGTGGATCACGCCCCGGAGTGTCATACACGCCATAATGCTCCAGATGAATGCTGTCTACTCCAGTCTCCTCCTTCAATTCTCTGGCAGCAGACTGGAACGCCGTCTCATCCGGGTTCACGAAACCGCCGGGCAGCGCCCATTTGCCAGCTTCTATATTCGGACGCCCTTCACTATCCGTCATGCTCCGCTTGATAAGCATAATATACAGCTTCATAACCGGAGGTTTAAAAGGCTCAGGCTGACCTGATAGAATCGTAAACACCGCGATATCAGACGTATATCCATCCGGTGTTCGGTATTTCTTGGCGTCATAGTGCTGCAGTGCTTGTTCATTGGATATCACGCAGCGGACCTCCTTCATTTTTAACATTTAACAAATTGTTAATTGTAATTATACTGATCTCTTACGGCAAAGTCAACCATATTTATGCAATTTAGGCTCTTAATAAGTGTTCATTTATAGCTATGCAACCCCTAACTTTCTTTATAAAAAAGACACGAGGCATCCAGTGGATCCAAGCTGTTCCCCGCATAAGGAAACCAACCACATCCACCGAAACATAAACCTCGTGTCCTACTTTCCTATATCCTTTCACATCGCTATATCCACATATTCATCGGGCTTGATGCCTTCATACCGAACAAATGCGCGTTTGAAGGAATAGACATTTTCATAGCCCACGCGATGGGCGATAACATCAATAGCGCATTTTCTTTCCCGTAGTAGTTCCTTGGCCCTTTCCATGCGGAGCCGACATAAATAATCATAGAAATTGATTCCGGTAACCTCCTTGAAGATTTTCGATACTTTGGAGACCGACATTTGAAAGATTTCAGCAAGCTGCTTCAACGAAACGTCGGCACTGGTGTAATTTTCGTTGACATACTGCAGCAGCTGACTACCGACCGCGATAGTCGTTGTCGAGTTTGAGTAGCGGTTGCGTTCGCAAATCAAGGTGACGACTTCATATACGTAGCTCCACATCTCCCCGACATCCGCCCCTTCCGCTTTATTGGCGAACTGCTTCACGTAAATGCCGGTATCCAGATTCAATTCATGCAGCACTCGCAGCATCGTCTCCATCAATAAAGAGACCAAGCGAATTGTACTCGCTTTGGACAGGCAGCGCTTTCCGTTCTCCGTACTGATTTCATGCAAGATTTGCATGGTTGTATCCAGATTCCCGATCTTCAGATTATTGATTAGCTGCACCTCCCAATCTGTCGGGTAATAATATTCAACGATGGTTTGGGCGGTTTCTTCCTGGGTGTCGGGAAGATGGTCGCGTGAGAACATAATATACTGCAGGCTTTCGTTGGCTGTATAATACGATTTACTAATGCCGACCAGTCCCTTCTCTACCGTCCCGGGCAAGACATAAGGATGAAAACCGCAAGTCTGTTCGATCTCTTCCGTGATGCTGGCGGCGATTTGCTCCATCATCCCCTCCTGTCCAAAAAGGCCTTCCGAGGACAAAATCAGCGCCTTATCCGCATGGGTCACTTCAAACAGCTCATAATCCAGCCCATGACGCTCCATCACTTTCTCGACAATCACGATCGTCATCAATTCGATTTTGCGGATCTGGCCGAAGTCTGAGACGTCGCGGATCGCATGGAAGCTGATCAGTAATGTACAGAAATGC
Source organism: Paenibacillus lutimineralis (assembly GCF_003991425.1). Taxonomy (NCBI): domain Bacteria; kingdom Bacillati; phylum Bacillota; class Bacilli; order Caryophanales; family Paenibacillaceae; genus Paenibacillus; species Paenibacillus lutimineralis. The sequence continues at coordinate 1,922,443 of NZ_CP034346.1, read as the reverse complement.
ATTTCATCGGTATAACCGATGCCGATTTTTTTCAGTCCATTCATTTGCTGATCGTCCGTAAAATATCCTTTGAGCAGACGCTGGAACAAATTCGATTTGGCGCCTTTTTCATAGTCTTGCATCGATCGCTGAAGCTTCTCATTTTCATGCAGCAGCCGGTCAAAGGATTCTTCAATGTAATTATATTCGGAACCGGAGACGAGACTACTCCTGACGTCATCAGAACGGATCGCGGCGGAAAGCTTGCTCAGCAAGGCCCCTAACGGATGGTAACTGATCTTGGCCAACAGGAAGGCGGTTAGAGCGCCAAGCGCGGCGGATATCAAAATAGCCAGCAGCGAACTGAACAGATTGTTGATACCGATCACACTGCTATCAAGATAAGACATTTTATACTTCAGATCACTCTCAAGCGAGGGTACCACAAGCTCATAGCTGCTCTGGTTCCCCTGCTCCTCCCCATTAAGTCCTGCCTGGGTCTGCCTGTAGATCGGCTGTCCTTGCGTCGTTATTAAAATATCTGTGGACTCAATACTCCCGAACCGGTGCATATAGTCCGCGAAGTAAGCGCTGTCAATAAATAAAACAAGCACTCCTCGCGGTTGATTCACCACCTCTAGACTTTGAAAGACCAGAATGACACGTTTGCTGTTCCCCCACAGCTTCATCGTTTCCGGCGGTAGCATCTTGAAATACTGTTGTTCAAGTACGGAGCTCTCGATCCGCTGCCGTGTCTCATTATCGAATACGGCCACACTGGAAAAAAAGTCATCCTCCGCATAAGTCCCCCAAGCAGAAAAGATCTGTTCTTTTTCGGGAAAAAACAATCATTCCGAAGGAGAGAATATTCAAGGAGTTGATGGAATTCTCGAAGTTTCTACGAATTTCAAGCATCTTCAGAAAATCAAATTCATTCTCATACACGTCTGTATTCTGCATCATTTTCCGGACCCAAGACTCTTCGCTCATCAGTTTGCCTAAATTTTTGAGCTCCTGCAGTTTATCATCAACGACGACTGCAATACGATTGGCATCCGAGATGTGCTTGTCATGCAGCCGCTGCCTCTCCTCCATGATGTTCCGCTGGACATTCAAGCTGCTGAACACAATGATCGGAATAATCAGGATCACGGTATAGGATAAAAAGATTTTTCGAAACGTGACGCTTCCGAAGCTTCCATGTCGCAAAGGCCGTCCCCTCCTCCGGTTATTAATCAGTCATGAAGTAGAAGGAGGAAAACGGCGAACTCCCCTTGCTGACGGAGAGAACGCCCGTTTTCCCGGTTGTATAATCGTTATTCGATGCTGTTATATCTATCAAGCAGCTGCTGGTCGATTTCTATCAACTGATCAAGCCCTAGCTTTTTCAGCTCGGAAATATACTCATCCCAGTTATCGAGAGATTTCTGGCCCAAAGCCAGCTTGGTAGCAAGCTCTTCCGAATAGGTTCTGAGATTCGTTAAAATTTTCGTCTTCGTCTCAAGCTGCTGATCATCCGGAATCGCCAGGTAGTTGGCGTTCATGTTGACGAAATACGGCTTGTAATTAAGCATATTCAGCTCATGGTCGGCTTTATCCTTGGATACGCCGGACAGCTCGAATTCCAGATTGGCGAATTGGACGCGAGGGAACACGGTATCCCCGAATAGCGGACGCCCGGTGACCTGCCCTGATTTCGCCAGTTCTTCATCTGATCCGTTGTTGATATATACCTTCGCCCCATTGTCGTCCCTCTTGTAGGTCTGCCCTTCGATGCCCCAGTACAGCAGGTCCGCATATGGCTCAGAGTAGATCATATCGAAAAATCGGATAGCCGCTTCCACATCTTTACAGTCCTTGGTAATCGCATATTTTTGCCATACCAGGAACGGAGGCTCCAATTGCGCAGCCGGAGCTATGTTCTCAACGGCTTGGAGCGGCATCAACGGGAGGAAATCACCGCCGCCATTGATCGTTGGCTCCAGATAGGTTTCCAGATTGTAGTCGCTGATCGATGCCACCTGATTTTCGGTCATCTTCTGCTGCTTCTGCTCTCCCGTAGCCCCGATCAGGCTTGTATCGAGCACCCCTTCCTTAATAAGCTGCTGCAGATAGCGGAAATAGTCCTTGATGCCTTCCTGATACCATGGGGATACGATTTTTTTGTTCTCTACATCCACCGCCGTAATATCAGTGCCAAGTCCGAACCATTGTGCGATAGCGCCTTCGAATTTGCTCGTATCGTAGACGAGAACCTCGTCCGGTTTGCCGTTGCCGTTGGCGTCCTTGTCTCTGATCGCCTTCAACGTATCCAAATATTCCTCGGCATTGGCTGGAGCCGGAAGATTCAGCTTATCCAGCCAGTCTTTGCGGATCAGCATGCTTAAGGCCACTGGAGCCGGGTCCTTCTCCTGATACGTTTTTTTGTGCAGATCGCTGAACCAGTACATTTTGCCGTCAGGGGATGTCGTCGTTTTTTTGGCATAGGGGAATTCCTGATCATACATCTTCTTAATATTTCCATTGCTATATTTGTCGATTAACGGATTCAAATCAAGCAGCACGCCCTGCTTAGCCAGGTTCAGAACCGTCGTATTATCCAGCTGCGAAATATTCACAATGTCGGGGAGAGAAGAGCCTGAAGCCATTCTAGTCTGAATGACCACTTTATATTGCTCGTTTGGAACTAGCTCATATTCCAGCTCTAGTCCAGCTTCCTGTATCATTTTATCGACTTCAAACCACACCGGATATTTATCTCTATCCTCAAACTTAATGTACTTATTGGAGCCGGTTGGCCCAAGCAATTTCAATTTGCTGACGCTTTTCTCCACCGCCGAAGAGCTGCCTCCCTCCTCTTTTTTCACCTCTCCGCCGCCGCAGGCTGTGATGGTCCCGAACATAAGAACGGCCGCCACCAAAGACATCAGTGATCTTCTCCAACGCTTCATGTTTTACATTCCCCCTAGAAATGTTTGATAACGAAAAGTTTCTATTGCTATCGGATCTGCTTGATAGTTCACTTCAGCCAGAAAAGAAATCGCTTACATATTAATGTAACAAATCTATTCATGTCTATCAGATCCGAGGATGAACCTTTTTACCCTTTCCCGAAAAGCTGCTAAAGCTATTCTTTCAAGGAACCCAACAGCGCTCCCTTGATGAAGTACTTTTGAAAAAATGGGTAGGTGAAAATAACTGGCAAAGTAGTGAACACGATGATCGCATACTTCAATTGGATATTGGACAGCATCGTGGCCACTGCATTCTTGGCATCATCCAGCGACAGCATCTTCAGATCAACAGATTGCTGAACGACAACCCGATACAGGTACATTTGCAGCGGATGAAGTTTCTCATTTGGCAAATACACCAACGCATCGAACCAGCTGTTCCAGATGCCAACAATGGAATAAATGGCGATCACCGCCAAGATGGGCTTGGAAATCGGAATGATAATCTTGAACAGCAGCTGCAAATGGGAAGCACCATCGATAAAGGCGGATTCCTTCAACCCATCCGGAATTGTTGTAAAGAAGGTCCGAACCAGGATGATGTTCCAGATGCTGACCATTCCCGGAATAATGACCGCAAACATCGTATTGTATAACCCGAGCTTATTTACGAGCAGATAAGAGGGAATAAGTCCGCCCCCGATATACATGGGGATTAGCAGATACGCGACCACCCATTTTCTCCCCTTCAGATTTCGCACCGTTAACGGGTAAGCTCCCAATACAGCCATTAGGCAGTTCAGTAAGGTACCAGCACTAACATAAATCAGTGTGTTGGAGTAAGCCCACCACATTTTCGCATCTTTTACAATAAGCTCATACGAGCCAAGATTGAAGCCTTTCGGATACCAGAAAACATTCATGGCAGCTACTTCTTGCGGCGAACTGATGGACATGATGATGACAAAGTAAAATGGATACAGAGTGATCAAACAGATAATGAATGCGATTGCATATAGGATAATGTCGACGATGATAGAACCTTCTCTGATCTTGTTTGGATTTCTACGGGCCGAGACCATCTTGTTCCTCCTTACCACAAGGCATAGTCTGAATATTTACGGCTAAGCGAGTTAGCAACATACAACAGCGTAAAATTAATTAATGATATGAACAATCCTACCGCCGTCCCCATGCTAAAATTGCCACCAAGCAGACCGTCGCGGTACAAATAGGTGCCTATGACATCCGCCGTTTCATACACCATCGGATTGTAGATCAACAAAATAAATTCGCTGTTCGCCGATAGCAGACTGCCAATCGCGAAAATAAGCAAAATGAAGATCGTCGGACGAATGGATGGTAGCGAAATATGCAACATTTGCTTGAATCGGTTTGCTCCATCCATTTTTGCTGCTTCATACAAATTCGGGTCTACAGAGGACATAGCCGCCAGATACAAAATACTACTCCAGCCAAATGACTTCCATATGCTCGTAATCGTATAAATCGCCGGAAAATAGGCTGGTTCGGTATTTAATGCGATTGGCGTTCCGCCGAACATCTGGATGATAACATTAATAATCCCGTCCACATTGATGAAGGACAATACCATACCCGCCACAACTACATTGGAAATAAAATGCGGCAGATAACTAGCCGTCTGCACGAACTTTTTAAAGACGCCATGCTTCAGTTCATTTAGCAATAGAGAGAATACAATAGGTACCCAAAAGCCGAACACAAGGAAATAGAAACTAAGCAAGAATGTGTTGCGCATTAATCTTCCAAAGTAAGGTCCATTAAAAAAATTGATAAAATGCTTGAGTCCTACCCAGTTCGCATCTGTAAATGATAAGAAAGGTTTTCCCGGGTAATAATCCTGAAACGCGATCACTATGCCATACATCGGAATATAGCTGAAAATAAAAAGATGAACTAGAACGGGAAGCATTATCAGGTAAAGCTGAACATGGTCACGAAGGTGAAATGATCGGCGCTTTCCCGGTTGACTGATTACTTTCATGATCTTCCCCTTTCACTTACGATTGCGGTCATTTTTGGGCCCGTTCCGCAATTTCAATATAGTCGCGCCCTGATTTGAAAGGCAAGCAACATATTTTTCTCGGATTCGCAATATTTTCGCAGATAAGCTTCGACAGCATGGAAAGTTCGTAAATGAACTGCATTAAGAAGGATAAGAAAGAATAATAACATTAAATATTCCTCAAAATCCGAACGATAGCTTGCAAAGTCTATGTTTTTTATGTATTATAATCCTTGCGTGAACTTCTCATCATCAAAATCATCATAAGTTTGAGGTGACCAATGGTTCATTACGATTCCAATGAATTTAAACAAAAGTTGAGCCAGGTATATAATGAGGTGTCCAAGGAGTTGTTTGGCTTCGGTACTTCATTATTGAAGACAAGCGTACATCCCGAAGGAATCGTATTATATGCCAGACATCGTCGTTCCCCCCGCTCTACGGCTCTGGAGGGCGAGATTCCGGCTTTGAAATATGAAGTCGACTTCTATATGTCGATGATTTACAAGAAGAAGCTGAAATCCCGGCTTGAAGAGGAGCTTGGACTTCGGATCGAAGTGCTGCTTCGGGATTATGATCCCGCTACACAGTGGGCTGTCACAAACATTATTTTGCAAGAGGAAGTTTAAAAATCCCTTTTTGAACACGCACTAAAAGACGATTAACCTAGCGGCGCTTTCTTTTTGATTACATCTTAAGGACTGTCCGCACCCGTAACACAAGCAGATGCGGTTATTCTTTGTTTACAATGAATAAGTGCTCTAGTTAGAGATTTTCTTCTACCTAGAGTGCTTTTCTTTTTTTCATAACAAAATAGATGTACCAAAACTTTTATAGGAGTGAATTATTGTGAAAAAAACATGGGTTAAAGGTCTTCTGGCTTGTAGTCTTGCCGCGGTTGTATTGGCCGGATGCGGAAGCAACAGCAGTGACGGAAACGGCGCCAGCAGTAATACTGCAGGTGGCAAACAGCAGAAGCTAGTCATTTCGACCTGGGGCTTCGCAGAGGACTTCTATAATAAAGAGGTCTACGAACCGTTCGAAAAGGCGCATAATGTCAAAATCGTGCTTGAAACAGGTAACAACGCTGACCGTCTGAGCAAGATCATGCAAGGAAGTTCCGATGTCGACGTGATCTATCTGTCCGATTATTACGCGCAGCAGGGCATTGAAGCCGGTGCCTTCGAGAAAATCGATCGCAGCCATTTCAAGAACCTGGACCATATTTATGATATCGCCCAAGCTCCTAACGGCGAAGACTACGGCCCTGCCTATACCATTGGCCAACTGGGTATTGCTTATGACCCGCAAGCAGCTGGAACAACCATCGAATCCTGGAGCGACCTGTGGAAGCCCGAGCTGAAAGGCAAGCTGACGATGCCAAGCATCACCTCAACCAGCGGTCCAATGATGGTAGATGCCGCATCGAAAATTACGGGAAGCACAGAATTTAACGAAGATAAAGCTTTTGAACAATTAGCTGCGCTGAACCCAAGCGTTGTGAAATATTACAGTAAAACCTCTGAATTCGTAAACATGTTCATCCAAGGTGAAGCAGCAGCCGGACCGATCATGCAAATGTATCTGAGCGATCTGCAAAAGGCGGTTCCTGGTATTGAGTTCGTAACGCCAAAAGAAGGCGCCTATGCCATCATCAATACGCTTAACGTAGTTAAGGGAAGCAAGAACAAAGAGCTTGCTGAACAATTTATCGATTGGCAGCTTAGCCAAGAGGTTCAAGAGAAAGCCGCAAAAGCCAAAGTGGATTCCCCTGCAAACAAAGACGTAAAACTGACAGATGAAGAAGCCGCTGGCGTCACTTATGGAGCGGATGTCGTCGAAAATCTGCAAAAGCTGGACATGGCATTTGTTAATAGCCATCTAAAGGCTTGGACAGATCGCTTCAACCGTGAAGTCACCCGTTAATCGCTACTATAATATTCCGGGTATCTTAGGCAGCCTTGTATGCCTTCACTCAGGCAGGGGCTGCCTTAGCCCCTGCTTTTATTTAATATTTGAACGAAAACTTAGATCAGATCAGGGTCAATCGATTACCTTGAAAGGGGACAACCGCCTTCAGCGTGAGCCTAACGCGTATGTAGGCCTGAAGGTCGACTCGGAGGAATTTATTCACCGATTTATCTCCGTCCTGCGCAGCACGAATTAGAGAGGTATCTCACCCTTTTACATTTTGCAATTTAATAAAAGTACGTGTTCAAAAAGTCGGTTTTCAGCACCGAAGCTTATGCTTCCGATGTGCGTTTTTTTCAAAACGCTTCAGTTGGATGAAGCTAGGGTCTGAGGAGTGGAGCTACACGTTTTCGTAGAAAACGACTTCGTAAGCATCTGCTTAGGCCCGGGTGAATTCAAGATTCGATGTCGATTTACTTCTTGAATTGACATCGTGATCAAAAGTAGACTTTTTGAACTACCTCTAAAAACAGGAGATTGCCATACATGAAAAAGCGATACTTGTACCTGCTACTTGCACCAGGTTTTCTGTTCCTGACACTGTTCATGATCATTCCGCTAATCCTTACGGTCGGCTCGACTGTATTCAAGGACGGCGGTTTCTCGATCAGGATTTACACGCAATTTTTCAAAGATGCGTATTTCCTAGATATTCTGGGTACAACCCTGCTTGTCAGCGTCGTGACAACCTTGCTGTGCATTTTGATCGGTTTTCCGGTCGCCTATTATTTATCCAAGCAACCAGCGCGCAGAAAAGGCATTATGCTTGCGTTGGCCATTTTCCCACTACTTACAAGCTCGGTCGTCCGCTCCTTCAGCTGGATGATCATACTCGGTAAGAATGGGTTGGTCAACAATCTGCTGACGTCCATAGGCCTCATTAAGGAGCCGATCAGCATTCTATATACGCCTACAGCGATGATTATCGGACTTGTTCATCTGTTCCTGCCTTTGATTCTAATTACACTGGTTGGCGTGATGGAGTCCATCGATCATGATTTGGTCCAAGCAGCGCAAAGCCTGGGAGCTTCCAAGCTGACCGCTTTCCGTAAGATCATCTTCCCGCTCAGCATTCCGGGATTGATCGTCGGCAGTATCCTGGTCTTTGTCGGCAGTCTGACGGCCTATACGACCCCCGCTCTCCTGGGTGGTAAAAAGCGCGTCGTAGCTACATTCCTGTACCAGAATGCTATTACACTGAACGATTGGCAGGCGGCGTCGGCTATTGCCACCATCATGATGATTATTACCTTTATCGTCATTGGGCTGATGAATAAGGCAGCGGCCAAATTTAAACCGAAGGAGTAGAACTATGAAGAACAAAAATCCTGGGCTTGCCCTTTTTACTTTTATCGTATATTTATTTCTACTCGGGCCGCTTGTGATTATTGCAGTGACCTCCTTTGAGCCAGGAACCGTACTGAAATTCCCGCCAACCGGATTTTCGCTGCGCTGGTATAAGAATATTTTTGAAGTCGATATGTTTATGAGCACCTTCAAAACTTCGATTCTTGTCTCGCTGCTGGGCAATCTGATCGCTATTTTGCTTGGGATCCCTGCGGCTTACGCACTCAATCGCGCATCCTTTAAGGGCAAAGAGACACTGAACGCCTTGTTCCTGTCTCCCCTGCTGATTCCAGGGATCGTACTTGGTTTTACCTTGCTGAAGTACGTCGTGATCACCTTCCATATTCCGGTTTATGCAGCGCTATTGATCGGACATACCGTCATTATGCTGCCATTTATTATCCGCGTCATCGGTTCAAGCCTGGCCGGCTTCGATTTCGCTGTTGAAGAAGCGGCGCTCAGTCTCGGCTCCAGCCGACTGTCCACCTTCTTCAAGGTTGTACTGCCCAACATCAAATCCGGCATTATCGCCTCGGTATTGCTGGCCTTCCTGGAGTCGTTCAACAACGTGGACATTTCATTATTTATGACCGGCCCTGGTGTTAGTACGCTGCCGATTCAAATGCTGACTTACGTGGAGAATTATTTTGACCCGACCATCGCGGCGATCTCGGTGCTGCTGATGCTGATAACTGCAGGATTTATGTTTTTGATCGAAAGACTGCTCGGACTCACCTACTTCACTAAACAATAAATGGAGGCATACATTGATGGATTTATTGCAATTGGAAAACGTATCGGTCGCCTATGATCAGCAATATATTTTGAAGGACTTCAATCTTTCCATCGAGAAAGGCCACCTTATCTCCCTGCTGGGTCCCAGCGGTTGTGGAAAGACAACAACACTCCGGCTAATCGCAGGTTTCCTTGAGGCCACGGACGGCAAGTTCTCCTTTGGCGGTCAAGACTATACCCGCGTTCCGATTAATAAACGCAACTTCGGCTTTGTGTTCCAAAGCTATGCCTTATTCCCGCATATGTCCGTATTCGACAATATTGCCTTTGGCTTGCGGCAGCGCAAGGTCAAGGAGGATGAGATCAAGAAACGGGTCATGAACATGCTGGATGTCGTCAGTCTGGGCGGATTTGAGAAACGCTTCCCTCAGGCGCTCTCCGGCGGGCAAAGACAGCGCGTCGCGATTGCGCGCGCACTCGTTATCGAACCCGACCTGCTGCTGTTCGACGAGCCGCTGTCCAATCTGGATGCTAACCTCAGAGTCAACATGCGCGTTGAGATCCGCCGGATTCAGCAGGAGCTGGGGATTACGACCGTCTATGTGTCGCATGACCAGGAAGAATGCTTCTCCATCTCCGATCGGGTCGCGGTCATGAACAAAGGCATCATCGAACAGCTCGACAAGCCTTCGGTCATCTTCCAATACCCGAAATCGGAGTTCGTTGCCCGCTTTATCGGCTTCAACAACTTCATCGACTTCCAGGAGCGCGAGGATGAAGGCTCATTCCACAGCCTCCGCAGCGGAGATTATCATTTTCATGCCGCCAAAGCACCGGGAATGCCCGTGTCTATGAAAGGAGCAATCCGTCCGGATGATATCATCGCCGGAACGCTCCAAGAAATTCAGACCGGCGATAATGTGTTGACAGGCAAGGTCAAGGTAAGCACTTATCTGGGCCGCAGTTATCAATATGTCGTGGTCACACCACTCGGCGAATTTACCGTGAACAAGGAGATGCAGCAGCCCTATTTGAGCGGGCAAGAAATCCGTCTGTTGTTTCCATCGGAGAAACTCGTACTTATCGAATAACAATAGGGGGAACAGACATGCAAGCAGATTTGCTATTATTACAACCTCATGTTTATAACAGCTATTTTAAGCAGTGGACTCATCAAAATGTGGCTATTAAGGATGGGAGATTCCTATATGTCGGCCCGCGCGGCGAAGATACATTCCAAGCGGAGAAAGTGGTAGATGCCCGCGACCTGTACATGATTCCCGGCTTTGTGGATATCCATTTGCATATCGAGAGCACGATGGTTACGCCGGAATCATTCTCACAAGGTTTGCTGCGCAATGGTGTAACGACCATCGTGCCGGAGCCGCATGAAATGGCCAACGTGTTCGGCCTTGAAGGGGTTCTGGAGATGATTCATGCGAGCCGGAGCTGTACCGTAGATATGTTCTACGCTATTCCAAGCTCCGTGCCAGCTACTTCATTGGAGACGACCGGCGGTTCGATTGAGATCGAAGATATGGATGCCTTGCTGGCTACCGGTGATGTGATCTGCTTAGGCGAAATCATGAACTACGTAGATGTCATTCGCGATCCGGAATGCAAGACCAATCAGATTCTGAAGCATATGCGAGAGCGTTATCCGAATCTGGTCATCGAAGGCCATGTACCGAAGCTGCTCGATCTGGATCTAGCTCGGGTCATCTATGCCGGGGTTGATTCCGATCATACGCATCAAACGGTCGAAGGACTAGAAGCCCGGATTGGCGCGGGCATGTTCATTGAGATTCAGGAGAAATCGATGACCCCTGAGGTGATGGACTATCTCATTCAGCATGACGTATCCGAACATTTCTGCTTCGTTACCGATGATGTGATGGCCGATTCGTTCCGTGAGCACGGTCACTTGAATCAGATCGTACGCAAGGCAATCCAGATGGGTATGGCACCGGAGAAAGCAATCTATGCGGCCACCCTCTCCCCTTCCCGCCGGATGAAGCTGCATGACCGGGGAGCGATCGCGCCAGGCAAAATCGCGGACTTCCAGCTTGTATCCGATCTGGACGAGCTAGCGCTCGAGTCCGTGTACAAGAAAGGCTCGGAAGCTTATTCCGCCTTGGGGCCGGTTACCTCCTTGCAAGCAGCCCCAGCGTACCGTTTCCCGGATCACTTCTACCATAGTGTCAAGCTCCCTGAGCTTACGGAGGCGGACTTCGCGGCTACAGTTGACGTGGAGGACGGCACCTATCGCTGTAGAGTGATGACCGTTGCAGACGGCTCGACATTCACCAAGGAAACTCTGGTTGAATTGACGTCTGAAGGAGGTCTACTCCAATGGGAAAATAGCGGATGCGGAATGATCGCTACCTTCGAACGCTACGGCAAGCACGGCGGCAAAGCATTTGGACTCATAACTGGGGATACAATTAAAAAAGGAGCCGTTGCTACGACCTACTCGCATGATAATCACAATCTGCTGGTGGTTGGCCATAATGTACAGGATATGCTGCTGGCTGCGAATACCGCCATCAAGCAACAGGGCGGCTTCTGCGTCGCGCTGGACGGAGAGATTAAGGCCAACATGCATCTGCCTGTCGGTGGCATTCTAACGGAAGATCCGCTGGATACAGCCGCTGAAGCGGTCAAACAGCTGCGCGAAGCGATGCAATCACTTGGCTATGATCATTATAACCCGATCATGTCGATCGCCACCCACTCCCTGCCAGTCAGCCCTTATCTGAAAATCACAGATCATGGTCTGATTGACGTAAACAGCGGCAAAGTTGTGCCATTGATTGTGGAGAAGATCTAAGGTCAGGGACCTCCAATGTCTAACATCTAACATCTGACATCTGACTTCTGACATCTGCCATCTAACATCCGACGTCTTACCTCTGACCTCTAACGAAACGTGGTATCGTTATTTAGGCTAAAATGAACCTCCAAAAATTGTAACGAAACTGGGGATCGCTATTTTAGTGGAATAGCAGCATAAAGCCCCATTTTCGCCCGAATAACGATATGGAGTTTCGTTAGAATTTATTTGCTACGGTTTTGGAGCAAATAACGATACGGAGTTTCGTTAGAATTTACTAGACTTCTTCGCATGAGCTTGTTCAACAAAAAAGAGCTATCCCCAAGTAGTATTTACTATAGGGATAGCTCCTTTCGATTTCATGCCACATGTAACGGACGCTACAAACGCTTATAAGTGAAAAACAGCCATTTTTCATATTTTAACGGTCATCAGTAACTCTTAATTGCTTCAATTCACACCAAAAGGGGCGATTTTACCAAATAACCTGCTACTATGTCCGCTATAAATCATAATGTCGAAATTTCCCTTCTAAGCGACTGGTATGTCCGTTACAGTTCGGTATCTACTCCTGTGGCGATCTATGAAGTCATTAATTTCTCTCTTAACGCTCGACATGCGCCTTCCCGGCAAGCAACCGCTCGATTTCCGCCGCACTCGGCAAGCCTTCCCAATCCCCGATCGCTTGTATTACCCGGGAACCGATCAGATTTCCGAGACGAACCGCTTCCTCAAGACTGTAATCCTTCAACAGACCGGCCAAAAATCCGGCACAGAAGCCGTCACCCGCCCCTACAGTATCGATCACATGCTCCACCTTATAATAGGGAACTGCAGACAGCTTGCCATTTTCGAGAATGTAAGTCTCATCATCACCGCCCTTAATAATGCTTACCGCAGACAATTCACCAAGCTTGGAAATGATCTCATCCATCGAATCTGTCTCATAGAGCAGCTTCAATTCATCCAGTCCTGGCAAGAAATAATCCGCTTTCATCGCTAGCGGTAGGAGCACCTTTCTAGCCTCTTCCACACTCCATAGCTTCAAGCGCAGATTCGGATCGAAGCTTACCTTGACCCCGTGGCGTCTTGCCATATCCATCGCCGCTGCAGCCGTCTCCGCACAGGACGGACTTAACGCAGGAGTAATCCCAGTAATATGAAGAATCCTCGCCCCGGCGATATATTCCTCATCCAAATGCTCGGGAGTCATCTTGCTGGCCGCCGACAGCTTGCGATAATAGTACACAGAGCTTCTTCCGGCCACATTTTCGCGGACCATAAGCCCAGTCGGAGCTTCTTCTGTGAACGAGGCATGTGATACGTCAACGCCTTCTCCACGGACCATTTTATAGATGCGATGTCCGAATGGATCATCACCAAGACGCCCGCACCAGCCAACGGAATGTCCAAGTCGAGATAATCCGATCGCTACATTCGTCTCGGCTCCGCCAAATGACGGCGTCAGATTAGAAGTGTATTCAAGACCTTTGCCTCCTTCAGCGATCAACAGAGCCATGCTCTCTCCGAAGGTAATCACTTCCGGATGTGAATTGGGGTAATGCATTTCGTCTTCACCATCTCTTTCAATCTGTCTTAATATTGCGCTGCTATTAAATAGACTATTACTTATCTTCTATTATCTCATTCCCGGACAGATTAGACTATGCATATATTAACTTTTTCAAGAAAAATGAACCCAAACACACCTAAAGCGCCAAAAGGGAACTGAAATGCACTCTCCCCTGGCGCTTTATTCGCTTAAAAATTGAACACTCGCTTAAACCTCCAGAATCGAAGGCATAATATGCGGGGTCCGTCCAACCTCTCTGATAAAGAATCTGCGCAACACCCGATTGGTTGTCTTCACCCAGGCATTGCTGTCATATGGCCCTTGTTCGCCTAGCTTCTTCAAGCTTCGCCGCAGTGCCATCTCCGCCCGTCTGAGTAAAGGTCTGGCGTCCTGCATGTATACAAAGCCTCTCGTTACAATATCCGGCCCAGCGAGAATCTGGCGTGTTGCCACATCCACCGTCATGACGACGATGACAATCCCCTCCTGAGCAAGGACTTCTCTCTCTTCTACTAATTCTTCTTCAAAAGTTCGGATCTCGCCATTGCTGACGATGACCTCTCCTGCAGGAATGCTGCGACCGCGCTTGGCGCGATTGCGGTATACCGATAACGTATCTCCGAGATTCATCAGGAACACTTGCTCCTCGTTCATCCCCGTTTGCATTGCTAATTTTTTATGTGCTAACAGCATCCGGTATTCCCCATGAATCGGAATGAAATATTTCGGCTGAATGAATCTCAGCATCAGCTTCAAATCTTCTCGGCATCCGTGTCCTGAAGCATGAATACCGAATACGGAACCATAAATGACATTAGCACCAGCCCGCATCAGCAAATCGATACAGCGATTGATATTCGGGCCATTGCCCGGAATTGGCGATGATGAGAACACAACCGAATCTCCCGGATAAATGGAAACTGAACGATGCGCACCAGAAGCGATCCGACTCAGTGCCGCGTTCGGTTCCCCTTGGCTGCCCGTACAAATAATCAAGATCCGATTGTCTTCATATTTATCAATTTGCTTAATATCGATTAACATTCCATCAGGAACACGGATATATCCCAGATCCTGACCGATCGCAAATACGCGCTCCATGCTTCGTCCAATGACGGCAATTTTGCGGTTGCTCATGATGGCGGCATCGACAACCTGCTGTAGACGGTTCACATTAGAAGCAAACATGGCGAACAGAATTCGGCCATGGCAATTATGGAAGGTCTCAAGAATAGCATTGCCTACACGATGCTCTGAAGGGGTGAAGCCATCCTTCTCACTGTTCGTGCTATCCGCAAGCAGGGCGAGTACACCCTCACTGCCAACACTAGCCATCTTAGCGATATTAGCCGGATGATCCTCCGGCGTGAAATCGAATTTGAAGTCGCCCGTATGGACGACTGCTCCGTATGGAGTATCAACGACAATCCCGAATGCATCCGGGATACTGTGTGTAGTGCGGAAGAAATGAACGGTGAGATGCTTGTAGGCAAATCTGTCATTCTCCTGAAATACATGCAATTCCGTCTGTTCGAGCATTCGATATTCTTCAAGCTTCGCCCGCACCAGTCCGATCGTTAACGGTCCACCGTACACAGGAACCTTCAACTGGCGGAGTACAAAAGGCAGGGCCCCAATATGATCTTCATGTCCGTGCGTCAGAAATAAACCTTTGATTTTATGCTGATTCTTAACTAAATAACTGACATCTGGAATAATATAATCGATTCCCGACAGCTTGGAATCGGGAAATTTCAGCCCAGCGTCGATAATAATGATCTCATTTCTAAATTCAATACCGTACATGTTCTTTCCGATTTCCCCGAGCCCGCCAAGCGAGTATATGCGTACAGGCGGTTGGGAAGGCTTGGAACGCCGGTAATTTTTCACCGGTTTTGGGACAACTTCATTCATTATGTGATTAATCCTCTCTAGAAAAATGCAGACGGGGCTAATTTAATTATACTGAAATATAACCGTAATAAAAAGGTCTTTCTACAATAGTGTATAGGAATCGAGTTTAACCCGTATGGGATAAGGGATTAGGCCATTTTTGAATTAGTTTACTCTACAACAGAAAATAGGACTCTACGAGTCATTTTCGGGTAAAATACGGGTACTAAAATGACCGCCCAGACTCCCCAAGCGGTCTATTTTTCACTTTGCAGACAGGATATCAGCCATCTTGACCCACGACCAGTGCTCATGAAACGATTCTGACAACACCAGCTGGATCTGCTCCAACTCTTGAACATCCAGGACCGGCCTTGTCTTCCTTGTTGCCTCCCGACTTTGACGCTTCATCGCTTCCTTATGCTCGGGCAAGATAAAGCTTCATCTCCATATAAGAACATTTGTTTGTATTCAACACTTGAATAACAACTGTTATCTGCGATAAAATAGGAACATACGTTCTATGAGGGTGATGCTATGCCAATTGACCATACTCCAACAGATATGCAATTAGTAAAGATGTATTTGCTTCTACCCTTAGTCCTAAGCGCGTTTGAGCGTGACAAAAGGATAATTGAACAAAATATAAAGACACCGGGACCATATGTTAACTTTATAGACTCTGCCATGGATCGGGTGACGATAGATCTTAAAGAGGTTCGACGCAAATTCAGGTTGCTTGGGATTAAGGTGTACGAGGAAATACGGATCAAAAACGGGATAGATGCCCGTTATTTATGCCGGGGGTACACTCATGACTATAAGTTGTTGTAGAATTTCATCGCTGCGGAATGTAGCGTATTAATGGAGAAATACATGGGGGCTGATATAAAACAATGACCACTTTGGCCTCAGTGGTCTTTAACAATTTTCAATGATTATTAATTCTTAATACTCACTCACTTCAAATGTTAGAATCCGGTCAAACAGAATATAGTCTTTACGGCTTATAAAAGGTCCTTTATTATTATCATGCTTATCAATCGCATATGAAGCTCTTCCTGATCCCACCTGTTTAGCTTCGTACCATTCTATGAAGTCATTGACCTCTTCCATACTGAGATCATATTCCTTTTCCAATCCTGTTGTCAAAGTCACTACTAAGATAGCTCGGTTGCCGGATGGTTGTTCTGGTGTTGTTGGCTTCTCCGGTTCTTCGGTAGATGGGATAGGTGTATCGATATCTACCAAAGTCCCGTCTACATCAATATCAATAGCATCAAAATCCATTCTTTTTGTTCTATTGGTTATAATGACTTCATGATAGCCGAGCGGCAGGTTTGTTTTTTCATAACATAGAGTTTGGCTAGTGTCAGATGGAGCATATTGTGAAAATGTTTCTTCAACCCCATCAATGGATATTACAATATCTGTACTTCTATTTGATGCCATAGAGTCAATTACTCGTAACTTAGAGCCATAGTATTTAAATTTAATCTTGCCACCTACTGTGTCGGTGTAGACCATGCTTTCCACCGGAGTGCCGAGGTTCATCCTGTCTCTGCCATTTCCCTTCATATTTGATTAAAGTATTGGTACCGCTTCCATCCTACTTCTGGAGCGGTTAGTTGATCACCAACTGTTGCAGCATATGTATTCGTACCTGTAAAAAATAAAAATGCAGCTAAGAATAGTGTAAAAACAAAACTGGTTTTCTTAACATTTTTTCTCTTCATATACGTGTCCTCCTAAACCAAGATTAAACAACCTATATTCTAATCACGAAAAAAATAATTGTCTAAACAATAATTTGCTTAACTATAAAATTACCTATATATTTCTATGTTTTAATTATTCTGCAATTCGGTGGTGGATAGTAAAGAGTACGGCGTTTTTAATGGTCGAAAAATAAAGAAGTCCACCAACCAAATTAAGGTCAGTGGGCTCCTTCACTGGTGCTACCGGATTACATAAACGGAAAATCCGTAACCGTACTTCCAATATATCACAGTTGCCACTCACTAACAATATATTCCACCAATTTACATCAATTCGCCACATTCTCCTAAATTTATCCATAATATCTATATACAAGGAGAAATACGTATGCTATGGTTTTAATAGGGTTGGCCAACCTAGTAGAATATTGGGAGGTTGATAGGAATGAGAAAAAGGAAAGGTTTTAAACTCTCCGTCATCACCTTGCTCACAGTATTTTTATTGGCGATTGGAGCATCATCAGCGTCCGCAGCTGCAGGTTGGGGTGACACATTCGAAACAGCAGAAGTTATGTATCGAGCTAATATTCAGGAAAGTTCCTTTTATAGTGCTACCGTACCTTTAGATGGCTCTTGGGATAGTGACTTTTATGTAGTTGATAACATATGGGGAAGCAGCACCTTTTCTTTTTATGTAATCGCAACTCCGCCCCCTGCATTTGATCTCGTGCTATTTGTATACAAGATGAATGCAAACGACAATATATTGTCTATTGAAGCAATTGATTACAACGGAAAAGGAATTGCTGAATCAGGTGGTTTTGGAATTAACCCAGGGGAGAAAATTTATTTTAGAGTAATGGACAATGGCATAAGTGATTACAGCAAACCTTATACAATTGAATTCAGAAAAACAAGTTAATGTTTTAGGGCTATTTCGAATATGAAATAGCCCTATTATTTATCTAATTGTGATCTTTTACAAGTTATATCCCTGGCCTCCGGGCTTAGTAGGGTTCGAGATAATACCTAAAGTAGCCAGCAGCCCCAGAAACACATCAACGATAGTTAATAATTCTTGCTTCATTACCTCGGTTAAATCGAATGCCCCCGTAAGATGTCCGACGAGTTGGATCAACAACAGCGCCTGAGAAACGATACTAATCCACAAAGCATAGTTACGCCATCTTTTCTTGTTCATTACAGATCCCCTCCATCCTCAATTGTTTTTAACTGTCTCTCAATCTCTCCGATCCGTTGTGTGTTCCCCGCGATCAACTTCAAAAAGTTTCTCCTCATCTTATTAACTACAATGGCCGTCTCTTCTCGCGTAATAGGGGCACCCGGACGTTGCCATCGAAATATCGTTAACTTTCGCTTCGGACCAGTCATCAGCCGCCCATGTGCTCACAACATTAATATCCCGTTCCTGCTTACCTGTCATTTCCTCACCCTTTTCTATTGGCTTGTTCGTATACCATCGTTTCAAATCAGCAATAGTTCCGTCGTATTCATTCAGGTCCACGTTACCGTTAATACCGTTTACTTTACGTGTGCCGCTTGGCAGTACCCCTCCTACCGATCCATCGCTGTACTGCCAGAAGTCCCAGCGTGTCCAACCTGAAGCATCTGCCGGCACTTGAGCGCTGTACCGTGCAATCCATAGTGGATAGCTGCTCCACCAGCAACCTGTATCGCTTTATAAAACACTTGTGCCGCAGCCTTGGCTTGATCCACTGTCGATACCGAGTCGTCCATGTAGTGATATGCTCCGATCAATAGACCAGCAGTCTTTGCCCCTTTGACGTTTTCGAGAAACCGCTTGTCTACACTATTCTGGGTAGCCTTTATAAAAGCGAATGAAATGCCGCTCGCTGCTACCTTCGACCAGTCGATAACTCCATTCCAGTGTGAAACGTCAATCCCTTGCGCATTTCCTTGTTTACGTGCTTGCATGTTAAGCCCCTCCTTGTATCTTGATAGCCGTTATAATAGCCCCGATAACGATCGTAATGACTGACGCCGCTATAGTACGCCATAGCCACTTTTGGGCGTCCTCGATCTTGTCCAAACGATGGTGAGCCGATCGCGCCGAGGATAATGCCTCCACCGCCGTCTCATTAGCTGTGATCGCTCTATCCAGCTTATCGTCCATATTGTCCACCTTCGTCTCAACCCTGGTCAGCCGTTGAAGCACCTCGGTTTGTACGCCATCCATGTGATGCACTTCCTCTCAAATTAAATAGCCCCCGGAGCGGATCCAGGAGCAAAATAAAAAGCACACCAATTAAAGAGTGTGCTTTTTGCGTAGTTTCGTCCAAATATTTACTTGAGTTTGTGAAATATATGTTATACTTTATTCTGTTTATATTGTCTCTGAAAGGATGCTAACAATGCTTAATAGGAGTATAACTTATAGACCAGATATCGATGGTCTACGAGCAATTGCTGTACTGAGTGTTATGCTATTTCACTTAGGATTTACCTTTATTCCCGGTGGTTTTGTTGGCGTAGATATTTTCTTTGTTATATCTGGCTACCTGATATCTAAGATCATTTATACTGAAACAGAGAACAAAACATTTTCCATCACAAACTTTTATGTTCGTCGTGCAAGAAGAATTCTTCCTGCGCATGCATCTGTATTTGTATTATCTTCTGTTTTTGCTGTTTGGCTGCTTTATCCATCTGAATTGGTTTCTTATGCTAAGTCAGCTTTGGCATCTGCTTTATTTTCAGCAAATATATACTTTTTCGAAGCGATTAATTACTTCTCACCATCTGCCAACGAAATTCCCTTGCTTCATTTGTGGTCTCTCGGTGTAGAAGAACAATTTTATATTGTTTTCCCCTTAATCGCAATTTTGTTCGCGGGTCGACGAATTTTCAGCAAAGTCGTTGCAGCATTATTAATCACCTCCTTAATAGCTTCAATTTGGATGTTGACAAAAGATCCTTCGGCGGCTTTTTATTTACTGCCGTTTCGCGCTTTTGAAATGCTTATAGGGTGTTACCTGTCACTGCCTAAAAAACTACCAACCAATAAAAATGTGTATAACATTTCTTTCATTGTTGGACTAGCTTGTATCTTTTGTTCAATATTATTTTATAAAGAAAGCATGAGATTCCCTGGTATCGCTGCCCTTTTACCATCTCTCGGCTCTGCCTTTGTTATTTTTGGCGGGCTTGATCATAACAAATTATCAAAATTGCTACTTGGTAATAAGGTTCTTGTTTTTATAGGAAAAATCTCGTATTCACTATACCTTATTCATTGGCCTGTAATTGTTTTCGGTCGAAGAATCTTCCCGCTTGCAGACTTTTACATATTTTCTTTTTCTGCTTTGGCCATTTCTCTTATTTTGGCGTATTTAAATTATATTTTTATTGAGCAACGTTTCCGTCATGCCAAACTGAACCTAAAACCAATCAAAGTTTTAGGTATTGCCCTATCGGTTATCTGTGTCATGGTGTTTTCTTCAGGATTTGTTATTTATAAATCTGGATTCCAGTCAACACTTGATGAAAGGACGGAGAAGGT
Organism: Paenibacillus lutimineralis; assembly: GCF_003991425.1. Lineage (NCBI taxonomy): Bacteria > Bacillati > Bacillota > Bacilli > Caryophanales > Paenibacillaceae > Paenibacillus > Paenibacillus lutimineralis. The sequence continues at coordinate 1,901,852 of NZ_CP034346.1, read as the reverse complement.
ACTATCATATTTGCAATATGACTTTAAATCAGCATACCTTTCGAGAACATGCTTCCTTGATCCAGATCAAGACCCGGATGATGTTGATTTGTCAAAATGCCTTCCAGATGGGAACGGACGCAAGGCCATTCTTTGGGGAGACAGCCACGCGATACAATTTTATTCTGGTTTCAAGGAGACGTTAGAGTCTCGAGGTTACAATCTTGGAGTGATAACAGCGTCTGCGTGTCCGCCAATTATAGGAGTAGACGTTGCCGCTCGACCTATGTGCAAAAAATTCAATGACACGGCTTTTCCCCTTATTGCCAAGGAAAAGCCTGATATTTTAATTATGTCTGCGAGTTGGAACATTGAAGAATCTAATATGGATTTACTAGATAACACTTTAAAAGAGGTTAATAAACTCGGCATAAAAAAAGTCATCCTTTTGGGAGAGTCACCTTTATACAAGCAAAGTGTTCCTATATTGGTTGCAGATAGATTGAAAACAGCAAACAATGACATGACAGCTAGTGACGAACTTGAAAAAGGATTCTTGGACATCTCCGAAACCATTATGTCTAAGCGGTTTGCAAATAGGGATGACGTAGAATACATCTCCGTAATGAATGTAGTTTGTCCGGATTATAAATGTCCTCTTACCGCTCCAGATGAAGCGCCAGTTCATTTTGACATCGCCCATCTTACTGAATCTGGAGCAAGACTATTTGCAAAAATACTTACGCCACTAATATTAGATTAAAGCAATAACGGGCCTGGATTGGCCCGTTATATTTTTTTGATCTTGTAAGGTGTGGTGTGAATAATTATTGCACCGTCAACGCTCCGACATCTGTACGTCCCATTATTAAGCCAGTTGACAAAGGCAGATGCTGCCCCTGTTTGGTTAAGGTTTCCACCGGCATTGTTGGATAAGTTTGCACCGACTACAATATTGCGGTCGGTGATAACAAAGGAGCACAATTCCTGTAGCTTTCATTGATTAATCCTCCCTGTACTCGCGCTAAGATAAGTTACTTGTGCAGCTTCCCCAGACGGGTCAGTCTTCAGCACTGAATTACGTTGACGCGGCTTAGGTGTATCTTCAACTGTAGCTCTCCGAATGCCCAAATCACAGCACTGGCCGATCTGATTAATAACTCTTCCGCCGACCAGTCCGGACAAGCGACGCTTGGTGCTCCTCTCTGGCCTTATCATCATCGAGGGAGAGGTTATTCCAGAGCTCGGTAAGCCAGATAAATCAATAGGCAAATCAAGCACTTTGCTCATTTTTATCACCGCCAATCAGCGAAGCCTCGTATTCAAGCAGCCACTCTCTTTTGATCTTCGTCGATACTTTAAACGCGATAGCTAAGGCTTTATGGATTGAGATGCCTAGCATCCTCGACGATCAATTGAATATGAATGTTGAACTGTCAGAACGACTCCGCTTAACACTTATGGAGGTATCAGACAGATTAAACTCGCCATGAAAATAGCTCTTGCTAAAAATGACAAGTAACTGAATCGGGAGATGAACGGATGATCAGCTATGAGGATCTAACACAAGAAGTTCCCATCATCTATGATGATAACGCGGTACTCCCTACGGCGTTAAAGGGGATTTTTATTGAATCAAATGTGGCCGATATAATACTCCTCAAACGAACCATTGATACTGATACAGAACGAAAATGCATTCTAGCTGAAGAACTTGGCCACTACTATCTCACCGTTCGTGATATTACCGATCAATCCAAGCTAGAAAATCAGCAGCAAGAGCTAAGGGCGAGGCAATGGGGCTATGAAAAACTCGTCCCTCTTCCCTAACTTAGTACAAGCTTTTCATGCAAGGGTTAAAGGAAGGTTTGAACTAGCGGAATATCTAGGGGTCACTGAAGAATTTTTACAATTACATTTATGCCAGAATTAATGCGCAAAGTATTAGATAAAGCTGGCTTACCTAGCAATCTCACTCCACATAGCCTACGTCATACGCACGTATCCTTACTAGCAGAAAATCCAAAAGTAGGGTTGGCTGAGATTCAAGCTCGCATCGGGCACAGGAGTAATTCGAAAACAACTGAACTTATCTATCTGCACGTTACAAAACGACGCCAACTACAAATGGGCGACGATTTCGAATGGGTTATTAACGGTTAACTGGATAACTCTAGAAAACAAATCAGCAAGCTACACGAATCTTTACGGGTAATTTGCGGGTAAATCAGAATGATTAGAAATGCCTTAATCCCTTTGAAAATGCGGTGTTTTAATAAAACACATAAATATATCCGTAATAACTATTTAATTTTACGAAAACATAGGAAACCTATCCGGGAATGCATCAGATCAAGCATCCAAGAGCTCTTTTTTTCGGTCACAATCTTGACTTATTTCGATGAAATTCAGTGATATTTGACCTCAGATTGCAAAATAACAACTGAACAGATACCAAACAGATATCAAAGATCGTGTAAATGGGATATTATATGATCATAGATATATAATTTATATATTTGGGGAGGAACAGAAGGAATGAGCACAAGTAAGTTTGGTATTCCTCTAGAAGGATTTGCCGAATATAGCAGAATTGCCGCTGTAGAAGGAGGAGTACTGCTTAAGAATGAGGACAAGATGCTTCCTATTAAGGAAACAGAAGTCGTGTCCGTGTTCGGCAGATGCCAGATTAATTATTACCGGAGCGGCACAGGATCAGGCGGCGCCGTGAATGTGGAATATGTCATTAATGCATTGGATGCGCTTCGCAGCAATCCTAAAGTAACTATTAATGAGCATCTGGCAGAGCAATACCAGAGTTGGATCACTGAGAACCCGTTCGACAACGGCGGAGGCGGCTGGGCTGCAGAGCCATGGTGCCAGAAGGAAATGCCGTTATCCGATGAGTTGGTGGCAGAAGCAAAGCAAGCTTCCGACAAAGCGATCTTCATTATCGGGCGCACCGCTGGCGAAGATAAGGACAATGCCGATGCAGAAGGCAGTTACCGCCTGACAGCTGAAGAGCAGCAAGCACTGAAGATGGTCTGCAAACATTTTGACCAAGTAGCCATTGTATTGAATGTATCCAACATTATCGATTTAAGCTGGATTGAGGACAAAGTATACGAGGATCATATCAAATCCGTCATCTACGTATGGCAGGGTGGAATGATCGGGGGACATGCCGTCGCTGACCTGCTCTCCGGGGACGTATCTCCAAGCGGTAAATTAACCGATACAATTGCCTACAGCATTGATGATTACCCTTCAACTCAAAATTTTGGCAACGAGATCAAGAACCTGTACCAGGAAGATATCTATGTCGGATACCGGTATTTCGAGACCTTCTGTCCTGAGAAAGTACAGTTTGAATTTGGCTATGGCCTCTCCTATACCGAGTTTGACATGCAAGTAACAGGAGCCAGACAGATTGGATCAGGTCTGGATACAGAGTTGCAATTGGACGTTGCTGTGAAGAACATCGGCGATACATATGCCGGCAAAGAAGTAGTTCAGGTATACTACGAAGCACCACAAGGCGTGCTTGGCAAGCCTGTCAAAGCCTTGGGCGCTTTTGCCAAGACCAACACTCTGCAACCTGGTGAGACAGAGACGCTTACCATCACTCTTCCCGTACGTTCCATGGCCTCTTATGATGATGGCGGAGCAACCGGGCATAAATCTTGCTATGTGCTTGAAGCAGGCGCTTACGAGTTGCACGTCGGCAACAGCGTAAGAAATGTGGAGAAATTACGTATCCACGACCAAGCTGCGTTCATTGCAGAAGAACTTATCGTCGTTGAGCAACTCGAGGAAGCAATGGCTCCCATAGAGAGCTACACTCGCATTAAGCCTGGAAAAGCAAAAAATAATGGCATTTATGAAATCGATTTCGATGAGGTTCCTAAGCGCTCCGTATCGATGAAAGACAGAATTGAAACACGCTTGCCGCAAACCTATCCGCAGACCGGAAATCAAGGCATCCTCCTGAAGGATGTACAAGCCGGCAAAGCCAGCCTTGAACAATTTGTAGCCCAGTTGACGAATGAGGAACTGGCTACGATCGTCAGAGGCGAAGGAATGAGCAGTCCAAAGGTTACTTCCGGAACAGCTGCCGCGTTCGGCGGAGTTGGCGATAGTCTTCTCGATTATGGCATTCCTGTAGCTTGCGCGGCTGACGGTCCTTCCGGTATCCGCATGGATAGCGGCTTGAAGGCAACCCAACTGCCAATCGGTACATTGCTCGCTTCAAGCTGGAACGTAGTACTGGTGGAATCGTTGTATGTTATGGAAGGACAAGAGCTGCTGCAAAATGAAATCGATACCTTATTAGGACCAGGTATCAATATTCACCGTAATCCGCTGAATGGCCGGAACTTTGAATATTTCTCGGAGGACCCGTACTTGACGGGATGCTTCGGCGCCGCTGTTACTCGTGGCATCAAGAAGGGTGGCTCCAGCGCAACGGTAAAGCACTTCGCATGCAACAACCAAGAGAAGGCTCGTTCCAAGGCAGATTCCATCGTATCTGAGAGAGCGCTGAGAGAAATCTACCTGAAGGGCTTCGAAATGACTGTCAAATTGGGAGAAGCCACTTCCATCATGACTTCGTACAATCCAGTCAATGGACACTGGGCTGCTTCTAACTATGATCTGAATACGACCATTCTCAGAAATGAATGGGGCTATGATGGCATTGTCATGACAGACTGGTGGGCGATCATGAATGATGTAGTAGACGGTGGAGAACCGAGCTGGAAATATACTTCGTTCATGGTGCGAGCTCAGAATGATTTGTACATGGTCGTGAATAACAATGGCGCAGAGATCAACTCCAGAGAGGATAACACGATTGAAGCGCTGAAGAATGGCACATTGACGGTAGGGGAATTGCAAAGATGCGCCATCAACATTTGTAAATTCATTATGAATGCACCTGTATCTGCAAGAGAGCCTAAACCGGCCGAAGAAATCATTCTGTTCAAAGCCAAGGCGAACGCTCCTGAGGCTGAATCTAGCCAAACCGTTCAAGAACTGTCAAAAGAGACGAATGTCCGCATCGATGCTAAGGATCAACCTGCTTATCTCAAGGTCGATGAACCGGGAGTATACGGGGTCGTCGTCAATATGTGCTATAAGGCTACCAATCTGTCGCAATCTGCATGTAATCTCGTCCTCAACGGTGAGATTCTAACGACCGTTCAGACGAATGGTACTGACGGCAACTGGATTACCCAGAAGCTGTCCAGATTCGAGCTAGAGAAAGGCTTCTATGAACTGAAGATAGATTTTGTGAAGCCTGGCATGGAAATTGGCTGGATCGAGCTCATCCATTAATCCTTCGCCTCTTGTCCTGTCTAGCAACACGCTAGCTGAATAAATATAGAAAGACGCTGCCCCGTTGTTGATAACAGCGTGAGGCAGCGTCTTTTTTGACGGCATCAAAACATGTATTATTTCACGGCCACATAGAACAGTCTAGCTGCCCCCTCGGCCGATTCTCCCCACTTGAAGTCGCCATAACAGTGAACCTCACGAAAGCCGCATTGCAGCAGCTCACGCTCTACCCAGGCCGGATCATAGGCCCGCTGAGTATGGTACTCCTCAAAGCGGCGGTATAGATCCCCGCCCGGCTCTGCTTCATGTGCGAAGATCGTCAAGTGATGCTCAATTTCGCATCTCTCGTCATCGAACTCGCAAGTCCATATATATGAAATAGAAGGCTCATCTAATATGAATGGCTGCTCTTCATCATACTGCCGCAGTGTATTCGGATGATGAACATCGAACAGGAATGTCCCGCCCGGCTTCAGTCCTTCATAGGTTCTGCGGAAGGTCTGGACGACCTCTTCCTCTTCCAGCAAATAATTAATGCAGTCGCAGAAGGAGATCACAGAATCGACCGGCTCCGGTAGTTCCCATTCCGTCATATTCTGCTGCACCCAATTCACTCTGCCATCTTGATAGAGGCGAGCGCCTTGTGGGGTTGTCTCCATGCGCTGTCTAGCGACAGACAGCATGTCCGAAGACAGATCAATGCCTGTCACCGTCAGACCCGAATTCACCAGCGGAATCGTCATGCTCCCCGTCCCACAGCCCAGATCGACGACCGTCTCAGGCTTGCCGGAATGCTCCCAGACTGTATGCGCGAACGAGAGCCAATCCGAGTAGGGCATGTCCGCCATCAATTCATCGTATACGTAAGCAAATTTTTGATATGAAGCCAAACTTCCCATACTTCCCACCTGACTCTCCTAGAGGTTGTTCAAAAGGTCCGATTTTGAACACTTCCTCTTACTCTTGATCAGCTTGTTCTTGCTCCGCAGACTTCAGATAAGTCCAGTTCTCTTTCTGGGTTACCTTGCCTTCCTTCATCAGCTTACCAATCGCGCGCTTGAAAGCCGCCTTACTAATGCCGAATTTCTGCTTAATCAAATCAGGTGGCGTCGAATCGGAATAAGGCATGCCTCCGGTGGAACGACTCTCCAGATAGGCTAGTATTTTATCAGCATCTTCATTACGACCGATCTCTTTGCGTGCTGACATGGACAGATTAACCCTTCCATCCTCGCGCACATGCGTTACGCGAACCTGAACTCGTTCCCCAAGACGGAGCAACCGTGCTCTCTCCGAGGAATGAATCATCCCGATCGCGCCAAATCCGAGCACCCCGCCTTCCACGATGACGAAGGTACCCATTTGCAGCGGCTTATAGACGATGGCCTCCTGCCATTGATTATTCCAGCTTGTCGGAGCATGGAATGTATGCGGCGCAAGCTCCTGCTCCCCAGCGAGCTTCGCCTTCAGTCTGCCCTGCTTGTCATGCTCCATAATGACGTAGACCTTATCCCCTACCTGCGGATGCAGTTCACCCAGCTCCGGCAACTCGCGGATGGGTAGAAGCAGCTGGCGCCCCAATCCCATCTCGAGGAAGCAGCCGAGCCGCGGGTGGACATCGGCCACTTCCAGTAGAGCCAGCTCGCCCAGCGTCAGCATAGGACGCTTCATCGTCGCCGCTAATCGATCCTCTGTATCGTAGAACAGAAATACGTCAACGGTATCTCCTGGCTTAACCGGGTGCGTGAGCTCCGAATAATGGAGCAGTACATCCCGATCCCCGATCTTTAGAAAATAACCAAAAGGAGACACTTCCCGATCAATCGGATGCGTTAAGATCGTACCTGCAATCAGATTCATACGTTCTCCACTACCTTGGCATCGGACCAAAGACGTTCGATATTGTAATATTCCCGCTCATCGCGATGGAAGACATGAACGACGACATCGCCAAGATCCATGAGTACCCAGCGCGCCGAATCGACCCCTTCAATCCCCCGAATATTGGCTCCGAGATCCTGGGCGCGTTTGCGCACCTCGGTAGCGATTGCCTGTACCTGGGTATCCGAGTTACCGTGACAAATAATGAAATAGTCAGCGATCAGGGATACTTCCTTCAGATCCAATACAACGATATTCATTGCTTTCTTATCTTCCACCGCCTTATAGGCTGCATTCATCAATTCCATAGGTGATACTGCCATCCAATCTACCTCCTGCAATTATTTATTCCCATCTTCTACTTATCATCATAACCAAGTCTTCTAACTATATCATTGCGAGCCAGTACCGTTAGCGGAAAAATAATCTTCTGCTTCTCGATCAAGAACGTAATCGTCGAATCGATTCCGGCCACCAGCGCCTGCTCCAGATTGTGCTCAGCCAGCTCGCGCATGCGGTCAACACCTGGAAAATTCCGTCCAGGCTCTATATAATCCGCCAAGCAGACAATCTTATCCAGCAACGTCATACCGACTCTTCCCGATGTATGATATCGTATCGCATCCAATACCTCCGGATCATCGATCCCGTACTCTTGCTCTGCCACAAAGGCCGCTACCTCGGCATGCAATAGCTGCTTATCATATTCCAGCAGTTCCGGATTCAGTCCATGCTCACGCATTACCGATTCCTGTCGCTCGATCGGCCAGAACTTGGCCAGGTCGTGCAGTAACGCAGCTAAATCGGCCTTGACCGGATCTGCGCCAAAGCGCTCCGCCAGGCTCACAGAAGTTGCCATTACGCCTTCCACATGCGTCCAGCGTCTCGCTGGCATTTGTGCGGATACAATGTCCAACAGCTCATCTCGAGTGTACCGCATACAAACCGCTCCTTACGATATATTCATATACCTCTTCCGTCACCATGTAACGAACCGATTGCCCCGCGGCTCTCCGTTTGCGGATCAAGCTTGACGATATATCCACTAGTGGCATATCCGCGAGGAGTACCGCATCCTGAATGAAGGAGGGCATAAGGTCAAGCTCCAGGAAGCTGCCCGGCCTTTGTAGTCCGATAAAATGCAGCATCGAAGCCAGTTCCTCGATCCCCTCCCATTTCGGTAAGTAATTCACCATATCTGCACCGATAATGAAATAAAATTCCAGCTCAGGATGCAGCTGCTTTAGCTCTCTGATCGTGTCTATCGTGTAGGATACGCCACCGCGCTTAAGCTCGATATCCAGCGTCTTGAAATCGGCATGACTGCGGATCGCCGCTGCCACCATTTCAAGCCGTTCCTCACCGCTTACCCCGGATTTGCTCTTATGCGGGGGAATATGGGAAGGCATGAACCAGACCTCATCCAAGGCGTACTGCTCCCGGGCGGCTTCAGCCGCCAATAAATGTCCGAGGTGAATCGGGTCAAATGCCCCTCCCATGATACCAACTTTTCTCATCTGGTCTTCCTCCTGCAGCTCTAGGGCAGCTCGATCTGCTTATACTCGGTCGATTCCTTGTACAATATAATAGTTCGTCCAATCAGTTGTACAAGTTCTGCCCCTGCGCCGGCTGCCAGTTCCTCTGCGATCTCCCGTGGATCGTCCAGATTGTTGTTCAGGACCGAAACTTTGATCAGCTCGCGGCGCTCCAGCGCCTCCGAGATATGACGGATCAGCTGATCATTCGTTCCTCCTTTGCCGACTTGAAAAATAGGTTGGAGGCTATGAGCCAATCCCCGTAAATAACGCTTTTGCTTTCCACTTAACATCTAGAATCAAAACCCCTTATAGTTATTGAATAGTTATTGAAAATCATGAATTTCATGAATTACTTTGTCCATTAGCCCAGACTTGCCAATACAGCCGACTTCATCGCCTCGATTGGAGCTGGCCTTCCTGTCCAGTATTCAAAGGCATATGCGCCTTGATATACAAACATACCAAATCCATTGTGAATGGTACAGCCCTTCTGCTGTGCCTGCCGCAGCATCTCTGTCTGCAGCGGATTATAGATCAGATCGCTTACGACGATTCCCTCCGGGATCATCTCTGAGTCAAGCGGAATATCATTGATCTTCGGGTACATCCCGACAGAGGTTGTATTAATTAGAATATCGACGCCCGAGATATACTGCCCCATCTGCTCTAGCCCGCAGCCCGTGATATTGCCGAGGTGGGCCCATTCCGCTGCCAGCTGCATCGCCGACTCCTTCGTCCGATTGGCGACAATCACCTGCGCCGGACGCTCCAGTAACAAGGCATAAATAATTCCCCGGGCAGCACCGCCTGCACCGATGACAAGCACCTTCCGTCCGGACAGATCGGAGACAGCTTCTTCCTTCAGTGAGCGAATATAGCCGATCCCATCCGTATTATAGCCCTTCAGCCGGCCTTCATCATTGACAATGGTATTGACCGCGCCGATATAGCGCGCCCCTTCATCAATCTCATCAAGATATTCCATAACCTCTACTTTGTGTGGGACAGTCACATTCACGCCGCGGAAGCCGAGCGCCCTAATCCCCTGAATGGCATGGCGCAGATCGCCCCGTTTCACATGAAACGGCAGATAGGAGCCCTGCAAGCCAGTTGCCTGTAGAGCCGCCATATGCATCGCTGGAGATTTGGAATGGAGTATCGGGTCGCCCATTACGCCCAGTAATAGTGGCAAACCGTTATTTTCCCGTATCAGATTCGTCTCCTCCATGATGTCCCCTCCTCAATCAATTTAACCAGACGTGTGAAATCCAACTATGGATGTGGTGCCCTATCACCGACTTAGATCAGCGATGGCCGCAGCATGACCTTGATCCCTTTTGGCACATGCACTGCGATGACCGCTCCCATGTCGTTATTCACCTTAACCCAGCCCAGACCAGAGATGAAGACATCAACCTTCTGACCCTTGGCAATTTTGAACTCATGTCTCGTCCATTCCGGCAGCTTCTCCAGATTGTCGCGGCTTGGCGGTGCCAGCAATTCGCCGGCATGATCTGCGAACAACTCATCCGCCCGCTCCAGCTTCGTCCGGTGCAGCTTAATCCGCGAGCTGTTGAAGCAGGTGAACGATTGGCGTTCCCCCTGAATGAAATCGAAACGGCCGAAGCCGCTGAAGAAGATCGTCTGACCTTCATTCAATTGATATACAGCAGGTTTAAGCGACTTGTCTGGCATAATGATGCCAAGATCCTGCGCACTCACCAGTTCACTATATCTTGAAGGGTACACAATCCCTGGCGTATCAATAATCGCTCCACCATCATCAAGCGGAATATGCACCATGTCGAGCGTTGTTCCAGGATACCGGGATACGGTCAATTCCTGATCCAAGTCGCTATATTCGCGGATCAGGCGATTGATCAGCGTAGATTTGCCTACATTGGTCGCCCCGACGACATATACGTCACGATTGCCTCGATGCCGCACTACAGCATCAAGAAGACGATCAAAGCCGCTGTTCTGCTTGGCGCTGCAGAGGATGACATCCTCTATTTTCAGCCCCATATCCTTAGCTTCCTTCTGCACCCAGTTGCGGATCTTGTTCCAATTCGACACTTTCGGCAGCAGGTCGGTCTTGTTCACAGCCAGCAGTACCGGATTGTTGCCGATGAACCGCTGCAGACCGGAAATAACGCTCCCTTGAAAATCAAATAAATCGACGATATGAACCACGAGCGCCTTCTTCTCGGCGATTTGACCGAGCAGTCTTAAGAATTCGCTCTGTTCTACTGTAACGGATGATGCTTCATTATAGTTCTTAATCCGAAAACAGCGCTGGCATATGATTGGCTCTCTCTCCAGCGCTTGTGTCGGAATATATCCCGGTTTGGACGAATCTTCACCCTGCAGCTTCACTCCGCAGCCGCTGCAATGAAGAGCGTCTTCTCTTACCTGGGCTTCTGTCATTTTCTCTTGTCCTCCTCAAGCCATAATCCCGTCTTGCCTAGACGTCGTCTCACGATGCGTTCCATTCTACGGTTAATCCGAGTACCGAGACCTTCATCGGCTATAGAAATCGGCAGCACCAGCACAGTATATAATCCCTGTCGGTTCCCCCCGAATACATCCGTCATGAGTTGGTCCCCGACCACGATCGTCTGCTCCGGAGCCAGTCCCATTATTTGCATCGCTCTGTGGAACGGCGTCCCGAACGGTTTTCTCGCCTTATGCACGAATTCAATATTTAAAGGGGATGCGAATACGGACACCCTGTCAAAATTGTTGTTCGACACAATCACCAGCTTCAACCCAGCCTGCTTCACCTTCTCAAACCACTCGGTCAACTCTGGGGTCGCCGAAGGCACCTTCGCTCCTACGAGGGTATTATCCAAATCGGTAATAATCCCGCGGTACCCATCGGCATATAGCTTATCCAAATCGATGTCAAACACACTGTCTACCCGCAAATCAGGCAAAAACTTCTCAAACAATTAGTTCACCTCGGTTTCATACGACACACTATACCATAATCTTTCCCCTACTACCTTATATTTTAAAAAAGAAAATGTCCCCGGCGCAAGCGTCCAAGGACAAGTCTAATGCAAACATGTGACGGATGTTTATTTTTTGTCAAGATTGATGCGGGACAGCCTGTGACACAGCTGTTGGACACTGAGCCAATCCTCATTCGTGGCCGTATTTGGACTGTAAATAGCACTTTCATATTTCTGTAACAAATGGTCGAGAATCACCGAGAGCTCTGGCTGCTCCTCCCTGATCCGTTCGAATGCTTCGCGAACTGTCTCATGTCCATGACGTTCAAACCCTTGCCGCTGCAGCTTCTTTACAGTGCGCAAAGTTCCATAAGCGATCTTATCTGCATAGGTCAGCGACCTACCGAGGCGCAGGCGAACGAAGCCATAATAGATACGCTCTCGTAATTGATACAGAAGCCAGATGAGCGCAAGCAATATAATACTCCCTGATACATAGCGTATCGCTGTGGTGTTGGCAGATAACCAGGAGGTCTCCTCCTCAACAGCGTTGTCCTGAACAGTCTCCTGTGACTCCGGTTCATCCATTGCAACTTCCTCCGGCGACTCATCCGCATATAACAACGGAGCCGTAAAGCCCGGCGTAGCTTCAAACGGAATCCAGCCGTATTCTCCGAAGTACAATTCAGCCCAGGAATGGGAATCAGAATTGTTCACCTGGTACGCTGTTGATGTCACTAGAGCCGGTCTCCCCCTCATATCCTCGGTATCCGGCTGGCTCCCCGGGCCATACCCTTTCACCCAGCGAGCCGGAATTCCTTGCGAGCGCGCCATCATGACCATCGCGGTCGAAAAATAGTCGCAGTAGCCTTCCTTTATTTCAAATAAGAAGCTATCCACGAAATCCTTGCTCCGACGCAGTGAAATATCGGGTTTATTCGTGTACTCATAGTTAACCCGCAAATATTCCTGGAGAAGCTCCATTTTCTTGTACGGAGTATCCGCATCCGCAGTAATCTCTTCCGCCAAATCCTTAACCCGCCCAGACAATGAAGATGGAACCTGCAAGTACGCTTCGTCGATAGGAGCCTCATATAAATGCTTATAGCTGGCTCCGCGGAGTTCAGTCAATGGAATGACAGGAATTTCCGATGTCACCTTATATTTAGCCGGATAGTCCGGCTGTGAGCCTCGGAAGCCTCCGCCCCAGCGCAGTTCCCCCTCCTGTGCGGCCCAGCTTAGCTTAGGATTTCCGCCACGGTCCTCGTCCAGCAAAGACACCTTGGTAATGAAGTAACCCCCGAACAGAACCGGATAAGCTTCGTTAGACTCCATCGTAATGGTCTGCTCCACTTCCCTCATTTCAATATTTCCAGCCTGCTCATGGGTCAGGCCCACAGGGGTAGTCATTCCGCGAAAGACTTTATAATCCCGCTTCTCCTTATCAAAGTCAGCCCAGCCTTTTCCGGTATAGATATGTCTCGTCTCACCGCGCCAATAAGTGCGCAGCGGCGAGTCTATCGACATCACCGGACTGTAATTGAATTCGAAGCCTCCGCCAAGCTCGGTATCATCTCGACTGTAGCCGGAGAGAACTTCCTGTGCGTCTGGGTCCTTGTTCGTAATCGCACTTGATATAGCAGACTGTACCTCGCCGCCGCTCCCCTGTCCTCCGCTTCTCCCCTTCCAAGCCGTATAAGGGTCGGTAAGTATAGGAGACACGGAAGGTACGCTCGTCCCGATCAACAGTACCCCAGCGAAAATAAGCAAAATATTGAAGATAATCTCGAATGGATACTGCTGCAGCCTGCGCCAGCCATGGGGGTAAGATAACTGGTAATCCCTCAAATGAAGGCAGACGAGCCAGCCGAGGCCGGCAAATACCGTCCAGGCTACATTTTGCCATAATCGATAAGGTGTAAAAGAATCTAAGATTGCAAAAGCGATCAAATCTGCTGCCAGAAACAGCAAAATATATTTTCGCGTGAGCAGTAGTCTAGATATAAGCTCCAGGACAAGCCAGGTGATCAAGGCGAACCAGATATATGGAATAAATTCCGTGAGCATTTGCAAAATCTGATCGGGGAAGAGACGTCCGTACGGCATATAAATCCCATATTTGATCAGCATTACCCGACAAATGATAGCAACAGAGAGCAACTTCCCGATATTTCGCACTAGGGAGGCTATAGGCAGAAGATCAATCGCCGCCACTATGATCAGTGTCCAGGTCACAATATCGGTTGTCTGCTGGAACCAGATGGGCTCTGTGAAGCTAACCCACTGCATACCCAGTATGATAACCCATATCATTTTAAAGACACGATACCAATAAATCGGTTCATCGGAACGCTTCAACCGTAGCCACCCCCTAACAATACAGGCAAATCGGTTAGAGAGGATAACTGTATTCCAGCGATTTCCTGACGGTTATATAGGGATCCAGGACGTGTACGTGAATCTACATTCCTAGCGCTGCCGATATGAATATGAAATGGTATCATTTGGCTTCTCTTGGCCCAGCGCAGCATATCGAACAGAAGCTCATCTGCTAGCGGAGTTACTATAATAAAGAACGCCCCTGCAGGGAACAGTTCCTTGCGCTGTTCAAGCTGAGCCTTATAATCACCGGTACCTTCCGGACTAATATCTACTAATTGATGCAGCATTTGCTGGCGCTCGAACTGACTCTCCGTCGGGGCACTGCCCCAAACCTCTCGGCCAAGAATACACAGTCCCACGCTAATTCTCTCTCTGCCTCCAAACTCTAGTAAGGAAGCAACCGTCGACACAGCCAGTTCAAACCGCTCCCGATCTACATAATTGGCGGCATGGGCGTCCAATATAATCATCGTCTTCGGAATCGATTCACGCTCGAATTCCTTCGATTTCCAGGAGCCTGTCTTCGCCGTGGCATTCCAGTGGATTCTCGAGATTCGGTCTCCGTAAATATAATCTCTTACCCCGTTTATTTGCGTCGTCTCGCGACGCGATTGTAGTATCGTAGTCTCCGGCCCAGAATAGCGGGAGTTACGGCTAAATAATGGCCAGCGGGGGATGAAGATCGTTCGGGGGAGTACATAGAACTCCCCTTCCGTCTGAAATGTTCCTTCGTGCTCCAGCAGGCCGAAAATATCCTTAGAGCGGCATTCCGTCGCTCGAAAGCTGTATTTGCCCCGTTCCAGCGGCGGCGTCTGGTAGACGAGCTCCGCATGGCTCCCTACACGCGGGACAATGCTATCTTCATACTTCCAGGAATCGCCGTTATGCCGCTGTAACTGTTCATTGACTACCAAATAAGGAGTCACAATGAAGGTGGGTAGCTGTAACCTAAGCTTCACCTCAACCTGGCTTCCGGCTTGAATAGCCTGCTTCCCCGCTAATTCGCCGTTCAGTGATAGACTGCGCTCTGCTCTGACCTGCTTCACACCCGCAAGACTACAAATGAACCAATACAGGGCCAGCACATTGATCATTGTGAACAGCATGAACGACGTCTTTCCGCCCTGAAACAATACATACAACAAACAAATGAACCATAATGAAGCCGCTTTCCAAAAATTGCGGGAAGCAAGACCTGATTTTACTGCACTCATCATGACCCGCATCGTTATCTCCCCACAGCTACAGGCACTTGAGTCTGCCGTAGGATCTGGAAGAGCACTTGATTTCCGTTCATGTTGCCGAGTCTGGATTCTGGCCGCAGTAAAATCCGATGTCCCAGGACATAGGGAGCTAAAATTTTGATATCATCCGGCAGGACATAATCGCGACCTTGTAGGAATGCGAATGCCTTCACCGCAGTGAGAAAAGCAATCGAGGCCCGAGGCGAAGCGCCGAGCAGGACGTCCGCATGCTCTCTCGTGCGCCGTACGATCTCAAGCAGATAGTCGGTCACGATATCGCTCGCATGAACGGCGCGGATTTGCTGCTGCATTTGCCCGATCTCTTCCATGGTCGTCACCGGTCTCAATTGATCTACAGGCTGGCCTTGCTGGTGAGAATACAGCATATTCTTCTCTGTCTCTGCATCGGGATAACCGATCTGAATCTTCATCATGAAGCGATCGAGCTGGGCCTCCGGAAGATGATAGGTCCCTTCGAAATCGATCGGATTCTGGGTAGCGCAGAGCATAAATGGATGCGGGAGATCATAGGTTACACCGTCTGCGGTAACGCTGCGCTCCTCCATCACTTCCAACAATGCCGATTGTGTCTTCGTGGTTGCCCGGTTAATCTCGTCGACCAGCAAAATGTTCGTCATAACCGGACCTGGTCGGAACACAAAGCGCTCCTCATGAGGATGGAACACGGAGACGCCCGTAATGTCACTAGGCAAAATATCAGGATTGCACTGTATTCTGCGATATTCTCCATTGATTGATTTACTCAGAGCCTTGATCAGCTGTGTCTTGCCGGTTCCGGGGACATCCTCAATCAGAACATGCCCGCCGGCTAGTAGCGTCGTTAATAGAAGCTCGATCTCGAATGATTTGCCTAGTATACAATTCTGCAGATTATCACGAATGGCAGATAGTGCCGTAATCATTGGTTCATTTACAGGCATAAGCTTGTTCCCCTCCCAATCATCGTACATCCTAGTATCTCCCTATTTTACATGATATCGCTAGGCAAAGTATACTTAAGTTCATAGAGGTAGTTCAAATAATCCGCTTTTGATAAGAAAACCTGATCGAGGTAAGTTCAAGGATGAGCGACCGCGATACAAAGGTAGGTTTTCTTGCGATATAGAATTTCATCAGCTCTGCTGATAACGTATAAATTCTATATCTAACACGAAGTAACACTGAGAGCTTATTCGACATCGAATCTTGAATTCACCCGGGCCCAAGCGGATGCTTACGAAGTTGTTGCAACAAAGTATTTGCAGAATTACTTGGCTTGGTTTCGTTACTTGGACAGAAAGGAAAACAAGAATACCGCATCGAATAAGAAAGATATGTTGGTCAAATCGTGCCTGTTTACTGTGACCGATACGACTTCGGCTTTCTGCTTATTCTTGCTAATCTAACGGGCAGTATCGTTCGAACTACACGATCATATTAAACGTCCAAAAATAACTTTTCGGAGGGGTAAAATGATCTATTTAGAAACATCAAGATTACTATTACGTGACTGGGAAGAAAATGATTTAGTCCCATTTAGTCGACTCAATGCAGATGAACAAGTTATGAAATATTTTCCGAAAACCTTGTCTACTGAAGAAACAAATGGATTTTATCAATCAATTATAGCCGAATTAAAGGAATGTGGTTTTGGGTTTTATGCTGTCGAAGTAAAGGAAAATAAAGACTTTATAGGGTTTATAGGCTTTCACAGGGCAACATTCGAATCTGATTTCACACCATGTATTGAAATAGGATGGAGGCTAAAAAAAGAGGCTTGGGGAAAAGGGTATGCAACAGAAGGTGCGGCAGCCTGTTTACAATATGGATTTAACAATTTAGGTTTTAATGATGTTTACAGTTTTACAGCCGATGTTAATACCCCTTCAAAAAACGTAATGATAAAAATCGGCATGAGTTTTATTAAAATGTTCCATCACCCGAAGGTTGAGAAAGATAGTCCTTTAAATAAACATGTTCTATTTCATATAAGCAAAAACAATTGAAACGGGAACGATAGCTCAATAAACCGCCTTTTTATACCGGCGGTTTTTTCATAGTCAAATATCAACATTAGAACTTAACATAGCCAAAGAAAGAGAGCGAATCTCCCGCCGAATGGCTTAGAGTTCGCTCTTTAATATCCGGTATCCCCGCTTACCTTATCCTTTTGGACGTACGACAAGTGCTGCCAGGAAGGAGAAAATGATCGCTGCTGAAATACCGGCGCTGGTGACCTCGAAAATCCCGGTAATGACGCCAATCCAGCCATCTCGCTGCAGCTCGGAGAGTGCGCCGTGAACCAGCGAGTTGCCAAAGCTTGTGATCGGAACCGACGCTCCCGCCCCGGCGAATTTAACAAGCGGATCATATAGTCCGAATGCATCCATTACCGCCCCGATAACAACAAGGGCACTCATCGTATGTGCAGGAGTAAGTTTGAACACATCGAACATGATTTGCCCAACTACACAGAACAGTCCTCCAATGATAAAAGCCCACAGAAAAATCATGCTGAACCTGCCTCTCTTTCCAGAGCCACCGCATGAGCGATACATGGAATGCTCTCCCCCTGCTGATAGGATAGCGGGGATAACAGCGCACCCGTCGCAACGACCAACACACGATTCAGCTCTCTTTGTCTCATTTTCTTCATAATATGTCCATAAGTAACGACCGCAGAGCATCCGCAGCCACTACCTCCAGCCATAACAAAATTCTGTCTGTCCCGATCGAAGATCATCAGCCCGCAATCATTGAATTCGGTCTTATCCATGGATAGTCCGTCCTTACTTAGAACATCCTTAACGATAGCATGTCCCACTGAGGCCAGATCACCCGTTACGATTAAATCATAGTCCTCCGGGCCTCGCCCTGTATCACGAAAATGAGTTACGATCGTATCGGCTGCAGCCGGAGCCATTGCGGCTCCCATATTAAAAGGATCCTTGATCCCCATATCCTGAATGCGTCCAATCGTCGCATGTGTGATGCGAGGCCCGGTCCCTGATGAGGAGACTACGGCGCAGCCAGAGCCTGTAATCGTATATTGAGCTGTTGCCGGCTTCTGTGAACCGTATTCCGTAGGATAGCGGAACTGCTTCTCCACTGTGCAATTATGACTGGCCGTCCCGGCCATCGCATATTTGGCGCCCCCGGCATCTACAATCATGGCCGCAATGGCAAGGCTCTCCATCGAGGTTGAGCAGGCGCCGAATACGCCGAGGTAAGGGGCGGCAATATCCCGGGCAGCAAAGGTCGCGCTAATAATCTGATTCATCAGATCGCCGCCAATAAAGAACTGGAGTTGCTCCTTAGTGATGCCTGCATGCATAAGCGCCAGCGAAGAGGCATGTTGGAGCAGTTTACGCTCCGCCTTCTCCCAAGTTTTCTCATCAATCTCCAGGTTATCGTAGATAAAGTCAAAACTTGAAGAGAGCGGCCCGTCCCCCTCTTCTGGGCCAACCACGGTCGCCGCCCCAATGATCGTTGGTTTGCTGCGGAATTCCCAGGTTTGTGCACCAGTCAGCATCCTAATGTGTCCCCCCTATGCCGAAGATCACATGTACAATCCCTACAATAAAAGCGGCTACCACACCGAATACAATGACGGATCCAGCTAATTTGAACATATTGGCACCTACGCCGAGTACCAGGCCTTCCGCCTTTGATTCAATCGCCGAGGAACACATCGAGTTGGCAAATCCGGTAACCGGAACGGCTGAACCGGCGCCTGCCCATTGTGCGATCTTATCGTATACACCAAGCGATGTCAGAATAACGGATATGATGATCAATACAGCAACGGTTGGGCTGCTTGCTTGCTTCGCGGACATCCCGGCAAAGGTCATGAAGAGCTGCTGAATGCACTGACCGATGAAGCAGATGAAGCCTCCAACCAGAAAGGCCTTTAAGCAGTTCTTGAAGATATTCGTCTTCGGCTTATGGGAATCAGCAATTTGCTTATAGTCCTCTTCAGTCAACGAGATGGAGTTCAACCTGAATCGGGCGCCTGATTTTGTCTTCGTTGGCACTATTGTCCCTCCTTCTTGCGAATTGATTCCTCTCCTCACACTGCATATTCATTATTTGCCACACAGCGACTTGTTATGTTTGGTAAATCATCCATATCCGCTGAACAGCAAAAAACAGTGTCCCCCAGTTTCCTGAGAAACACTGTTTGTCTGATATGTGTGCAAAAAGTTAGACCGACCTTCTGCTTCTACAAATACAGCAAAAGAATGACGAGTAGAATAAAGAGCAGGAAAATTACGATCCAGTCCTTGGAGTAACGCTCCATCTTCGTTAGCCTCCCAATTATTTCATCAACTTTTTGGCAGTATATGCTCCAGACACTTCCCATGTGCGATATTCGCCTAGTCTTGGGCTTATCCCGTATGCAAATAGACAATACTAACAAGATGGTACATACTTAAAGAGGTTGTTTAAAAAGTCCCCCTTTGATCACGAAGTAGCACGGGTAGCTTAATCAACATCGAATCTTGAATTCAGCCGGGCCTTCCGGTGCTCACGTACAAACTACGTACGCTCCGCTCCTCAGTCCCTAGCTTCATCCAACCTTCTCGGTGCTGAAAGTAGGACTTTTTAAACGCGCACTAAAAGAGGTTGTTCAACAAGTCCGCGATGGATCATGAAGTAAATCAGGAAGCGGACTTCACATTTAAATCATCTGCAAGGAGAGATACGAAATGGATACTAAAACGCTGGAGTTATTTAAGCAACTTACCGAATTTCCTTCGGCACCGGGCTTTGAACGTGAACTGCGTGCCTTTGTAAAAGAGAAGATGTCAGCCTATACCACAGAATTTCTGCAGGATCGGCTGGGTAGTATATTTGGGGTACTGCGCGGAGACGATAACGGCCCTAAAGTGATGGTAGCTGGACATTTAGATGAGGTCGGCTTCATGACTACGGGAATTAGCGATCACGGGATGGTCTCCTTCCAACCACTTGGAGGCTGGTGGAGCCAGGCCGTATTGGCACAGCGACTGCACATTATTACGCCGCAGGGCAGAATTATCGGTGTCGTCGGCTCAACACCAACTCACCTGCTAAGTGAAGCGGATCGCAGCAAGCCGGTGGACCTGAAGACGATGTATCTGGATATTGGTGCAGACAGTCGTGAGCAGGCAGAAGCGGCAGGGGTTCGCCCAGGCCAGCAAATCGTACCAATCTGCGAATTTACACCGATGGTCAATCCGAAGAAAATCATGGCCAAAGCCTGGGATAACCGTTACGGTGTAGGTTTGGCAATCGAGTTAATGGAGGCTCTACATAAGGAGAAATTGCCGAACACATTATACTGCGGTACTACAGTTCAAGAGGAGTTGGGTCTGCGCGGAGCACGGACTTCCGCCAATATGATCCAGCCTGACATTTTCTTCGGTCTCGACGCCAGTGCGGCCAACGACACGACCGGAGACAAGAAAGCGTTCGGACAGCTAGGCGGAGGCGCCTTACTGCGGATTTACGATCCAACGATGCTCACCCATCGTGGCATGGTCGAATATATTCAGGACACGGCAGATACGAATAAGATCAAATATCAATATTTCGTCTCCCCAGGCGGAACAGATGCCGGTCAAGTCCACCTGAGCGGCAGCGGCGTACCTTCAACGGTCATCGGGATTTGCTCCCGCTACATCCATACCTCGTCATCCATCATTCACACGGATGATTACGCTGCTGCTAAAGAATTGTTGACCAAGCTCGTCAAAGGTCTTGACCGTACGACGCTGAACACAATTTTGGAGAATAGTTAATAGTACAAAATCTCCTTTTTAGCGAAATGTTACAGGCTTTATAGCCACTCTTTTCCCTCATCCAGCAATACACCAGAGGACTTCATTGCCCCTCACATGTGCTGGATGGGGGATTTTTATATTAATTTTGAGACAAAAGAGGGTGCGAAGATATGAATTCAATATTCGATGAATTTATGTTGAATATCTCAATGACCGGAGATGTTGAAACTGACTTTTATCATTTTCTGATAGTAAATGGACATCCAAAAACAGCGGAGCACTGTTTAAAAGTAGGAGAAAAAGCAGAGCAACTGGCCAAAATCTATGGCGTCGACCCATACAAAGCAAAAATGGCTGGATATCTTCATGATGTTAGTGCAATTTTTCCAAACTCTGAGCGAATTGATGTAGCAAAAGCTTTGGGATTAGAAATATTGAAAGAAGAAGAGATTTTTCCTATGATCATTCATCAAAAAATATCTGGAGTAATGGCTACAGAAATATTTAATGTACATGATGATGAGATTATAAGTGCTATTACCTGCCACACAACGCTAAAATCGAATGCTTCAAAGATCGACAAGGTATTATTTGTTGCAGATAAAATCGAGTGGGACCAAGATGGTACTCCTCCATACATAAAAAGAATTGAACATTCATTAAAAGAATCCATAGACGCTGCTTCATACGCCTACATCAAATACTTATTTGACAATAAAAGTAATCTTAAAGTTGTACATCCTTTTTTAGAATCCGCGTATAAGGAACTCAAAGAACAATTCAAAGAATGATAACAATGTTTTTACAAAACAGATGACTCCACTTAACAATCACGGAATAGTATTGCTCTATAATTCACAGGAGCAATACATAAATTCCATAATCTTTTGAGATGAGGTCGAGAATTAGAGATGACCAAACAAACAAAGGGAACATCGCAATCTAAATCTTCAATAAGAAAGCAGAAAAAAGGTGCGATTCTCGAAATTCTCGGAGCATCTACGAAGCTCGGGCTTACATCCTTTGGCGGGCCTATCGCCCATTTGGGGTATTTTCGCGAAGAGTATGTGAAACGGAGAAAATGGCTGGATGAAAAAAGCTATGCCGATCTGGTAGCTCTATGCCAGTTCCTCCCGGGACCTGCGAGCAGCCAAGTCGGGATTTCCATCGGCATGATGCGCGGCGGACTGCTTGGTGGAATCGCTTCTTGGATCGGCTTCACTTTGCCTTCTGCACTGGCGCTAGTGATCTTCGCCTACGCAATTAATAACTACGACGTTGGCAGCGCTGGCTGGCTGCACGGATTAATGATCGCTGCTGTAGCCATCGTAGCCCAAGCTGTCTGGGGAATGGCGCGAAGCCTAGCTCCTGATCGAATTCGAGGTACCATTGCCATATTCGTTGCTATCATCACCTTATTATGGCCTTCCGCCTACACGCAGATTATTCTCATCGCTGTTGCCGGGCTATTCGGCCGCTTATTTCTGACAAAATCCGAAATTAAAGAAGTTCCTCATACTCATATAAATACGTCTATTCATCGCCGAGCAGCGGTCATCGCCTGGATCTTATTTTTCGGACTATTGATCGGGTTGCCACTATTGCGAACAATCGTTCATTCCCGTTGGCTGGCGTTGTTCGATACCTTTTACCGCGCAGGCTCGCTAGTATTTGGCGGAGGTCATGTTGTATTACCTATTCTTCAAGCAGAAATGGTTCCTTCAGGCTGGCTGACAGATGCCCAATTTCTAGCGGGTTACGGAGCAGCTCAAGCCGTACCAGGCCCTTTATTCACCTTCTCAGCTTACTTAGGGACCGTAGTGGATGGATGGTCTGGTGCTATAGTTGCTTTATTAGCGATGTTCCTCCCTTCTTTTCTATTAGTTATTGGTACCTTGCCATACTGGGATACGATTCGCCGACGCCCCAATTTCCAAGCGATCTTCAAAGAAATTAACGCCGCCGTGATCGGTATCCTACTCGCCGCCCTGTATGATCCGGTGTGGACTAAAGCAATTCATACCCCTTTCGATTTCTGCCTTGCGCTTGCTGCCTTCGGCATGCTTATGCTATGGAAGCTTCCACCGTGGCTGGTTGTATTGTTCTCTGCGGCTGGTGGGGCTGTGATTTCTTTGTTATCGTAGAAGAGTTTTGTAGAGTGCATAGAGACGAGAAATAACCCGCTTAGGCTAAGCCTGGAAGCGAGTTATTTGCATTCTGGCATTAATTGGACTTTTTTAATACTTCTATAACTGCGACTTTAATATCTGATCATTAACAAACGCTTTTAAGAAGAAAAGTTCATCTTCATTCGGTTTCCGTTTATGATCTGCTTCAAAGGACTCTAATGCACTCTCTAATGATGTGGAATCTGCGGCTTTGCTAGCTGAAACGAGCTCATTCCAATAAGAATTCATCTCATCTAAGTCACAAATGGATTCATGACCCAGTAAAAAATGAACCGCATCATATTTCTGAATATCTTCAATCATAGGTAATAGCTTAGATTGTTTAAAATGAAATAAAGAATTCGTAGTTGTGCAATAGACGCTATCTCCTAGAAAAATGGTCTTCTCATCCGGTATATAAGCAACTGTTGAGTCATCCGTATGAGTACTTCTTATTCTCTCTAGGATACATACCTTATTCCCCAAATCCAGCTTAAGAGACTCTTCAAAAATAATATCTGAAGCGTTTAATTGAAAGGACTCTCTATCTGGTATTTCATTCTTAATGATGTCCACACACAACGAATCCATCTTCTTGGAATTCTTATATTCTTCGAGAGAACGATCATCATAAGAATAGCCCCGCCATTTATTAATAATTTCATTTGTTAGACTATTAACAATAATCGTAGCGTTATATTCATTCATCCCCAAAAAATGATCCCAATGTGCATGTGTGATGACCAAATATTTGATCGGTGGTACATTTAGACTCTCAATTTCGCGTAAGAAATCATTAGCATGCTGAACCGAATTCCCACCGTCTATTACCAAGCTATATTTATCCCCGCAAACTAACCCTAGTGTCGGTCTTTCTTTATCATTTTGGTTAGATAAATAATAGATAGATTTGCTTAATTTATTTAGCATGTCAATTCTCCTCTATAATTTCTTCATTTTTGAAGAGAACATCTACATGCATATTTAGTTTTCATATAGATATTCTCATTTTATTTTTTTACCATTGGATTCACCTCATTTGATTGGATGTATCTGCATATTTTTCCAAGGTTAAAATATCATATTAGCAAGTTCTTTCATATGGAAAGAATAAATAAAACGGATCTGGCCGCTATTAAAAAGCAGCCCAGGGGATTAATCCCTGGACTGCTTTTTTGTGATAATTTATAGAATCCCTTTATTTTTTCGATTCCAATGTCTCTAGATACTCGGAAATCTGACTTGGCGTTTTGGCATATTTGCTATGAAGATGAGCTAACTTCTCCCCGTTTTTATACACCAGAAGGCTTGGAATTCCGCGCACTTCATTTTTGCTTGTAATCTCTTCAAGCTGTTCCACGTCCAGAGCATAAAAATCTTTGTCCTGATGTTTCGCCATAATATCTGGCATGAATTTATCCAGTGTCTTGCAGTCTGGACACCAGGTGGCATCGTATTTAATGATAGTCAATTGATCGCGATTAATCAGTTCCTCGTACTGTTTCTCTGTTTGAATGCGTTCCATAATAAGAGTCCCCCCTACCCCGTTTTCCATAATCATGTTGCACTTAATATGTTATTTTAACCATTTACGCAATAGTATGCAAAACGAAGCGATCTTTCCATCTTCATAGCAAACGCTGTAGGATACCGAACCACCAGAAATCTATCAAAAGAAATAAAAAGAGCGCTGGCGAAACATCCGCACAACGCTCAAAAGTTAAATATTCATTTAAGCAAAGACAGAACTTCCTCCTGATCGGCACATTGCAAGACGGAAGCGGCCAATCGTTCGCACTTCCCGCTGTCCAACGATGCCGCTGTTTCTCGTATGGCGAGGATGGAAGAAGCCGACATGCTGATATAGTCAACACCCATTCCGATCAACAACGGAAACGCGGACGCTTCGCTACCCAACTCTCCACACAGAGATACGGTTATACCATTACGGTGCGCTTGTTCAACAATATAATGAATTTGGCGAAGAACGGATGGATGATAAGGTTGATAAAGATACGAAATTGATTCATTCATTCGGTCGCAAGCCATCGTATACTGCACCAGATCGTTTGTCCCGATGCTAACAAAATCAACCATCGCCCCCAGCTGATCCATCAGCAAAGCAGCGGCCGGAGTTTCCACCATGATGCCAACTTTCATTTGTGAATCGTACGGAATTCCCTCCTGCGTCAACTCCGTCCTTGCCTGCTCTATCAGGCGATGCGTCTGCCGAATTTCTTCAGCCGCACAAATCATCGGCAGCATAAGACGGACTTGCCCGTAATTGCTGGCGCGCAGTATGGCCCGCAGTTGCGTAAGGAATAGATGAGGCCGGTCCAGACAAAGGCGTATTGCCCGATAACCTAGAAACGGATTGAGTTCTCGAGGCATTTGAAGATACGGGAGTTCCTTGTCACCGCCAATATCCAAGGTGCGGATCGTGACTGGCTTTCCTACCATCGCCTCAACGGCTTTCTTATATGCGGCGAATTGCTCCTCTTCAGACGGCAAATCGTTGCGATGCATGAATAGAAACTCGGAACGGAACAGCCCGATCCCCTCGGCTCCCTGCTTAAGCGCAGCCTCTGCTTCCTCGGCGTGGCCGATATTGGCCTGAAGAACGATCCTCTTCCCGTCGGCCGTAACGGTCGGTTCATCCTTCCAACGCGCTAATTGGTTGTCTTTGGCCGCTAAAGCGAGCAGTTTTTCTTCGTATTCGTCCAGAAGTTCCGAATCAGGATCCGTATATACAAGACCGGCGCCACCGTCCACGATCAGAGTCTGTCCCGTTCGAATCTGCTCTCCCAAATCGCCGGCCCCCACGACCGCGGGAACGCCCAATGTTCGGGCAAGAATAGATGAATGAGATGTTCGTCCGCCCGTTTCCGTAACCCACGCCATAACTTTCGTTGAATCGATTCCTACGGTAAGCGAAGGCGGCAAATCATTGGCCACCCAAATGACGGGGCCGCTTATCCCTTCAACTTCTTCGCGAACTCCCCCTTGCAATCGCAGCAACAGCCTGCTTCCGAGGTCCCGAACGTCGCTCGCCCTTTCACGCATGTATGCATTGTCCGTTGCTTCGAACAGGCGGAGCAGTTCATCCACTTTCGTCTGTACCGCGCTTACCGCAGACACTCCTTGTTCTTCGATTAAGCGCGTCATTCCTTCGATCCAGGAGCGATCCTTCGCCATCAGAATCTGACCTTTTACGATTTTGGCGCTCTCTTCGCCAAGTTTGGCCTGCGCCTGAGCATACAACGCCTCCAGCTCTTGCTGAACCTCTTCGAACGTTTGAAGCAATTTCGATACTTCCCGTTCCGGGGTTTCCACCGCTTTCACATGTGTTCTCGGATCGTCTCCCCAACTAAAGCGGGGGAGCACCAGGGCTGTACCGATCGCAATTCCTTCCGCCGCCGCAATGCCGCGAATCGCGTTCATTCCTCTTCCCTCATTTCTTCAAGAACCCGCTCCAGAGCGGCGAGCGCTTCTTCCTCATCCGGGCCCTCCGCCGCGATCACAATTTCTTCGCCGCATGCGACTGCCAGCGATATAACGCCAACCATACTTTTGGCATCGACCTCGAGACCGTTTTTCGCCAGCGAAATTTTGCTGGCAAAAGTGGATGCGCAATCGACAAACTCAGTTGCAGGCCGCATATGCAAACCGTTTGCGTTTCGGATCGCTGTTCGTTTCTCTACCATATGTCTCCCACCTTTATTTCTCAATATCTTCGTTTTTATTAGACTGACTCTGACTTACCTTGCTTTTTGTTCGGACGAATCCAACCAAGAGCAATTACCGCCACAATTGCCAACGGTACGGCAATTGGCAGGATATGGAGCGAATCAAGCAGCTTCACTCCCGAAAGTACGATCAACGCATCGGACAAGAGAAGAGCGATCCCCGTCACACCATACGTTTCAAGGCCGTACAACGGGAAGAACAAAGCAACAGGTATCGTTAACACAAGGCCGTAGATCACACCGGAAACAATCGCCCCCCGTCTACCTCCCAACGCATTGCCGAATATACCTGCGATCCCTCCAGTGAAAAACCCGCCGATAATGGAAGGCAGAGGGACGATCTCACCGAATGTTCGTGAGACGAGCATGCCGATCACCATGCCGACAATGCTGCTTAAGAAACCGATAATCAATGCGTTTGGCGCAAAGGCAAATACGACGGGACAATCCAGAGCAGGCGTCGCTCCAGGAACGAGCTTTTGCGCAATGCCGCGGAACGCTGGGACAATTTCTCCTAGGAACATCCTGACCCCTTGCAGCAAAATGAGTACACCAGCCGTAAAGCCCAAGCCTTGAACAATTGCAAACACGATCCAGTTCTGGCCGTTGCTTATCGTCTTCATAAATTCGGGACCAGCCATCAGTACCGAAATGAGATAGATGAGGACCATGACGAAAGAAATGGAAACCGCGGTATCCTTGAAAAACTCTAGACTTTTCGGCATTTTCATATCTTCCGAGCTCTTCTTCGGATTGCCGACCAGCTTGCCGACACCAGCGGACAATACGACACCGGCCGTTGTAAAATGACCGTAGCCGATTTCACTGGAGCCCGTTATTTTACGCATGATTGGCTGAGCAAGCGCAGGGAAAAGCACACAAGCCAAGCCTTGAATCATTGATCCCCATAACACCGCTTGAACGGTTGAGTAACCCAGGTCGTAAAAAGCCCAAGCCAACGCACCCGACATGATCCACAACATATGACCCGTAAGAAAGATATATTTGTAAGGCGAGAAGCGGGCTAGTATAATATTGGTAACAAAGCCTAGTGCCAATATCAACGAACCGTTGCGGGCAATTTCGGGAACTTTTTCTGACAACGCCCCGATGACGGCTTCATCGAATGGAACAACGCCGGTCAACTGAAATCCTTGTGTAAAAATCGTGGCGAACGGTTCCAAATATTGAACGATAACACCTGACCCTGCCGTTAAGATCAATACGCCGAGTATGGTCTTCAGGGTTCCTTTCGTGACGTCTGCGGCGTTTTTGCGCTGGATTAGAAGGCCGACCAAAGCGACTAATCCGAGCATGACCGCAGGCGTCGTTATTAATTGAATCAGGAAATCAAGCATCGCTCATTTTCCCCTCTCTTAAGGTTATCGGTTTAAAAATGGAATGACCTTCTCCTTGATCTCCGCTTTATTCGTCATGTTGTCCAGATAAATCACCGGCGCGTCTACTTCCGGAAAACTGCTTTCCATCTCTTTGGAAGTGACGAACAAGTCGGCATCAAGTCCCTTTACCGATCCCATATCCATCGCTTGTGTATCGGCTTGTTTGCCGAGTTCCTTCAAAATATCATCGATGCTCATCTTCACCATTAGACTTGTGCCGAACCCCATGCCGCAAACGGTTACAATTTTCATTGTCTTACACACTCCCATTCGGAATTTTGCATTTCATCGCCTTACCGACTAGTTATTTGCTTCGATCACAAACATTTAATGCGGTCTTTGTAGCGGCGAATATATTCCGCGTTGATCGCATCGCCCTTATCGAGATTGGAACTGACCCAGATCGGTGGTTGGACTCCGCGTTCGCACAGTTCTTCAACGGTCTGTACGATCAGCGATTGCAACAGAGTGAAGCCGAGAACAGATGACGACGGACCGAATTTAGCCGGCAGATCGTCCCGCTCCATAATCGCGTCGCCGCTTACTCCGCAATTATCCAGCACCACATCGGCCACATCAATTAATTTTTTCCCGGAAGGATGGCGCGACGTTACATCGTTGGTGAATTGCAGCGACGTCAAAGCGATGACATACATGCCACGCTTTTTGGCCTCTAACGCCATCTCCACCGGTACCGCATTCCGTCCGGAAGTAGAGGCAATCAGTATCACATCTCCCTGGGATATCCGTTCATGCTCCAGTACGATTTCCGCATAACCTTCGATTCGCTCGAACCAGGTACTCTTCGGCGCTTCCGGACGCAAGGACAATGCTGGCTCCAGAATAGCGTTTACTGGTACCAATCCCCCCGCTCGGTAAAACACTTCTTCTGCATACATCTGCGAGTGACCGCAGCCGAACACATGTAGCACTCCGTCTTGCGAAACGGCATCGGCCACCAGTTTAGCCCCTTGTCGAACTGCTTCCATCTGAGTTTCCTTCGCAATCTGTATCAGTTCCATAATTCGATTGACATAAGCTTCCGCTAACATGTTAATCCTGTCCCCTCTCACATGAAAATTAGCTGTATATTTGTAAAGTTAGGTTGACTCAGTCATGCAATAAAGTGAGCGCCTCATCCACGCTCGACGACTTCATTAATGCGGATAGCCGCTCTTCGTCATTGAATAATGACATCAACCGGGACAAAGCCTGCAAATGCGATTGGGAATCGGTCGTTCCAAAAGCGAAGACCAAACGAACCGGATCTCTGCTCGGATGCCCGAAAGTTACACCATCAGGTACGATCTGCAAACTCATTCCCACTTCTTTGACTCCGTCTTGCGGTCTAGCGTGCAATAATGCCACCCCAGGAGCCACAACCATGTAAGGCCCATGTTTGCGTAACCCATTCATCATTGCCTCTGTATATTCCGCATCCACTGCTCCGGTTTGTTCCATAAGCTGTCCCGCCGTCTTCACAGCATCTTCCCAGGTTGAACAATCGGGATGGCAAAGAACGGTTTGTTTTGTTAGTAAATCGTCCAACATTTTTCCTTGATCGCTCCTTTTCCAGTAATGTGTCATCGTTTTTTCGCTATTGGCGAAATAGGACGCGATAGTCTGGCTCACCTCCTTAGACAATCGAGGATGTCGCAATCCCAACTGCGCCGCCGCGGCGACGATTTCCTCTGTTAATTTGTCTCTCAAGTTAGCGAACGAGGAACTCCCCCCAGTCAGCCAAGCGCGAATGGCGAATACGTCTTTTGAATCGAGGAAAGGGCTGCATTCGATGACCGTCGCTCCCTCCAACTGAAACGGCACCGTCGCAAGAAACAAATCAGTCTTCCCGTCGAGCCACTTCTCTATGGCAAACACGGAACAGGTGGCCCGAACGCGAATTTCCGGAAATTCCTGCATTAAACGAACTTCAAGCATTTGCGAAGTTCCTACCCCGCTCCCGCACACGATGACTGCCCGGACCCCACTGGAGGAAGCGCTTCCCTTTTTCCGTTCGACAGCCGCCCCAATGTAAAGGGAAAGATGAGCTACTTCAGAATCGGGAACAGAGAGATCAAACAGTTCTTCTACCACTTTCGCTCCAGAACGGGCGGCATAGAAAATCCACTGATAAGCATGTTTGACGTCTATTTCCGCCGGAGCGCAAGCTGGCTTTGACGCGATTCCGTAACGTAAGCGATGTATCATCGGCGCCAAATGATTCGCGAGCCCCCGATACAACTCCCCGTCCCCTTGAAAGGACAACCCGAGGAACCGTTCCGTAATTTCGACCATGTTGTGCACCGCCGCAGCTAGCAAGGAAGTCTCTCCTTCAGAAAGTACCTGTGAGTTCTCCAACCATTCACTCATGCTCGAAGCCGCCAAATGTACGGCCATATTCAGCACTTCTTCCTCCGGCCATGACGGATCTTGTGATGGCATCATTCGCTCCAGGAGCTGAACCAGCCATGGGTGGAAATTTTGACGGCGAATGCGTTCCTTCTGCTTATCAGTGAGCGAGATCTGCTCTCCCAGCCGAATCCTGTAAGCAGCGATCGCCATATGCAGCGCATAAGTGGCTAAAGCTTCATCCGTGAGACGCATTCCGTGCCGATCCAGTTCTCTGCGCAAGCCGAGCCATACATCCAACATTCGTTGCTTTCCGGATTCCGGTGCGCCGGATTGTTTCCCTTCAACTTTTAGGCAACGGTAGACGGCATCGTTATACTTCTGTGCAACCGGAATTTTCATCAAGGACTCGTCGGTCAACAATCGGAACAGCGCATTGCGGATTTCCCGCTCTTCACCTACTGCCAAAACGCCGAAATTGGGCCGTTTCACCAACTGAAGCGGTGTATTGCTCCATGTTCGTTCCAATGTCTCCAAATCCCGCAACGCTGTCGATTTGCTGATCCCTAGCAAGAATTCGAACTCTTTGACCAGAACGGCTTCGTTGCGAAGCAGCAATTCGAACGCCATCAATTTCTGACGATCATCGGGACTGTAGACAATTTGCCGGTGGAAATCCTGAGACGAAGGAGGCGTTTCGGGATGGATGATGCGCCCTTTCGTTTCGAGCCAAACGCCCACATTCGGTTTGCGGCAAAGCTGCATCCCTTGCTTCCTGCACCACGCGTCCAACCCTTGAAGATCGTTGCGGATCGTTCGCTCGTTCACATCGAATGAACTGGCCAAAAAGGAAACCGTCAACGGATGCCGACTTTCCTGCAACTTCTGAAGCACCAAATATTCGCGCATAGTAAGCAT
The DNA here is from genome assembly GCF_003991425.1 of Paenibacillus lutimineralis. Lineage (NCBI taxonomy): Bacteria > Bacillati > Bacillota > Bacilli > Caryophanales > Paenibacillaceae > Paenibacillus > Paenibacillus lutimineralis. The sequence goes on along the minus strand of NZ_CP034346.1, from coordinate 1,870,191 downwards.
CTCCATCTCCGTCCTTTCCCTTCATGCTGACTTTTGGAATGCCGATTATCTAAAAGACTGCCAAGCAAGATAAACTTGCTATACTTGTATTGTAGCGGCACACGCCTTCCCGATTCAATGCAGCAATCTTGTGATCCCTTCCGCGGTAAATGCGGCAATATGACATCAATTGGTTTGTGCAGGCAAAAAACCGCCGCTCCCCGGTTTGTAGGCGGGGGCGGCGGTTCGAGAATACAAGTCACTATAAGTATATGAACTCGACCACACTGGTAATTCCTGTTCAAAGATAATATCCTCTATCGCATCCGAACTGCGATACCAAAGGTTTCCTTTTATTTGTGATTTGATTCATCGCGCTATCTATAACGGCAAGTTTAGAGACCCTCCGAATGGATGGCCCGTTCTAAGATCACCTAATATCTTGTTGTATTTATAAATAATCTTCAAGAATCCGAAAGGCACTCTGCGTATTAAACACCATGATTTGTTTAACTATTTCTGCGTCAGGATATCCTCTTTGGAGCAGCCGATGGGGGCCCGCACTGAATGAAATATGATGGTACAACTTATAGAAAGTCATCCGATTGGGGTCAAGTCTACTATTCTTCAGGTAGCGCCCATAGTTGTCGAACCGGAACTCCATGAAGCTGTGCTCGTACTCAGGATCGAAGAACAATGCACCTTCGATATCGATCAACCACGGACGCAACTGATTATCTATCAGAACATGGTTCGGTCCCAGCTCTGCATGGATAAAGCTGTAACACGATCTCGTTTCGATTTTTGCAGCTAAATCATCTATTACTTGAACAAAATTGTCGTGATGATTCCGAAATTCCGGAACATATGCAGACAAATACTCCAGTTGTCGGTTTACTTTTGCTAACATGGGTAAGTGGCACCCGGAAGGCTCGTCCGGTATCGGTTCATGTAGTTTCCCCCAGTATGCTCTTGTCTGTTGATGCATTCGGTACAACATCCCCGAAAGAGATTCGAATACTTGATCTTGAATCTCAGGTGCGGCTTGAAAGAAATCCGAGGCTTCCTTTCCTTCTATGTACTCGACAAATGCGAAATCCGCTTTACCCTCGAGTTCTCCCGGTTCAAAGTGATAGATCTCCGGTGTACGAACCTGAAGCTTGCTCAGATATGCGTTAACCGTTTGAAATTGTTTTCCCCCGAAACCGGATATGGATTCGGATTGTTCCTCCTGCTCCAGCTCTTCCCGAAAATAGTTCATCCGCAAATCCCAAATATACAGAATAAAGTAAAAGCCGTTCGAACAACGAACCTTATAAACAACTTTCTGCGCTCCGCCGCGCAACTGCACAGCCTCCTCCGGATAATAACCCCTTCCAAAAATATGTTCTACCCAAACCCTAAGCTTTCCCTGCAATAAATGACTCCAATCGTCCATGTTCCGCCCTCCTTCTATTGAGTTTCTTGCATGATCAATATAGGCAATTTGACAAAAAAAGTATAGACTGTTTCTTGGTGATTTGTTATGATGTTGAATAAGGTCTTTGCTAAAATAGCCATACGAAAAGCCCAAGGATTATAATTCCTGGGGCTTTTTTTAACTCAAAATCTTAAATCAGCAGAAGCAAAACAAGCTATACAAGTACGATGTGCTGGAAAAGGACATGCTGGTCCAGTACATGAATGATTTCAAAGAAAAGTATAACCTTCTTCTCTCGTCTTCTAACTCTTCCTGTACATAGGATGGTCTATTCAATGCAAGAAATGAAGATAACTCTGAACCACAGAACTATCTTAGAGCAATTGTTTCGTATAAACTAATCGTTCCAACCCGTATAAGACGACACAATGGCATCATACTCCTTAGTTGTTTCTACCAATATTACCTTACCTAACTGCCCCACAATGTAGTTTCGCAGCTCCGGGTTTCGGCAATACAGGTAACAGCCTTTCATTCCTCTAGAGATTAACACCTTATATATATTTTTAATTAGCTTTGTCAGTTGATCATTGTCCTTTTTAAGTCCCTTTTTCCCTTGTTTGTCCTTATACTCTTCAAAGTCAGCATAAATACGCATCGATCGAGGATCATATTTCAAATCATTACCGATGATGACACCAACATAATCAAATTCCAACCCCTGCGAGGTGTGAACACAACCAATTTGTTCTAATCCTCTTTCGTCAATCGCCCAAGTAGAAAGCGCACGTCCATTCCAAGGCATCTTAAAATCATGTTCTGGAATATCATCCTCGATTTCTCCATTTGGATTACCATCTTTGGCATTCGTCCATTCCCAAGCGTACCCCGCTAGCATTCGAGCTTTGTAGCCTTCACTTACTTTCTCTTTAATTAGTTCATAAACAGAATTAGGATCATCCATCAATAAGAACTGAAACGCATCTTGATCCCATCCATCAAAGTTTCCTGTCTCTCTAATCTGGAAAATATGATCAATCCAATTCAGAAATCCTTCTGCCCCCGAACATCTAAATTGAGCAGACAAGGTGTACTCAAAGACTTGTGAATGATTCATTTCTGCGATTCGCTTAATTTCATCAACTGTACCAATGTCATCGGGTCTAATACGCTGATTATCATCAATAAAAAATACATTCACTTTGGATGATTTAATAATATCCTCGATTTGATTCACACCTTGATACATATATGCGCCCTTCCCCTTAAGTCGATGAGCTTCATCAACGATTAGGACGTCAAAGAAATCAGCAGGAGAATTGTAAAATTGGCCTGAGCCAGCAAATAGTCCTCTAGCTCTTGATTTATTTTCAGTTTGTTGTTTAACTAAAGTCTCAACCATAGCTGTCCTGAATGAGGCATTGGGAGCAACAAACTTTACATTCAGCTTTTTCTTTAAAAGACCACCTAATGCATTCATCGAAATGACAGACTTCCCTGTTCCAGGTCCACCTTTTACGATCAATGTCTTCTTACTTGTTATTTCCTTAGCTTCACTTATAATCGATTCATATGCAATTTTCTGCTCATCTAGCAAGATGAATTCAGAATTACCTTTAAATAATCCGTCAATATGTTCAATTAGCTTCTTGGAAGGGCGAATTTTCCCGTTTTCAATTAAATAGAGTAGATTTATCCCATTTCCTTTGCCGGTATGCTTGTGGATAAACTCCTGTAAGCTTAATTGTATCTTCTGACAGAAATAATGGTGATTTCTTGATGATTGAATGATATTGTTGGCTCTGAAGTGGATCTGGTTGTGGAGTTCTATAATTATGTAGGTATGAACACGAATAACTATGAATATTTTGACTTTGGATAGCCTCATTCATATCCTCTAAGTGCTGTCGATAAGACCATGCCTGATAGGACGGATGTGTCATTTCTCTTTCTTTTCCTCCAACATAAGCAAGCACTACATCCTCACGGTCTGTTGCTTTTGCTGAAATCCCATTGCTTCAACTCTACGATAATAAAATTATTATATCCGGCATCGTCTTGCCCGGTTACGATAAAATCAACCCTCTTGCTCGTAACTGGAATATTATATTCAATCATAATTCCACAATCGTCAGCTATCCTTGAATTGCGAATGACACGCTCCATAAATTGCATTGAATTATTCCATACCCTTATTTCACCTCGACTCGGGCGCTTCCCATCTTTCTGATAAATGCCTCTTCGATCGATAGAGTAAGTAAGTTACTATCAACTTTCTCACGAAATTCAAGAGCACTGCTGCTATAAATAATCATTGTCTGCACCTCTACAAGTTAGTATATTTATCCTTCGTTCCATATGCCTTCTCTACAGGGTACTTTAATTCATTCTTCTTTAGCTTGTTTTGAATCAACTCTTCAATGCTTAAGTTTAAACTCTCCGCCATATATATCGAATAAATGAGTACATCCGCCAACTCGTCTGCAATATTATCTTTATTCAAACTAAAGGCTTCCTCTGATGATTTCCATTGAAAATTCTCTAGGAGTTCAGATGACTCTATGCTTATTGATATGGCCAAGTCCTTTGGATTATGGAATTGCTCCCAATTACGTTTTTGACGAAAGGAAAGAACCTTTCTGATGATCTCTTCATTCATTATTAATACTCCTTTCAACATTAATATTTTAACAGTTATTTGTTGTAGTAGCGTAGATTATCATTTGTATCTAATAGAATAGATTTACACGAAAGCAATGCATCCTAATTAGAACTACTTATGATACGATTCTCCGTGCTGTCCAAAACGGCAAGTTCACAAAAGGAATTCGTCATTCTATATCCTAATGTGTTGAATCTCCTTCCACTTCTCCCTCAAAACTTTCACCATGAATACTCAATACTCTCTTCGCTAAATCTACCTCTTCATGATCCAATTCCACTTTAACAGTACCCAATCGCCTTTGTTCCCGCCACTTGATAAGATCTTCTTCAACCTCTAATTTAAACTCAGCTATTTCAACCGCTCTATCAAACATATATTTAGATGTACATAGTACGGTATGGATTCCACGTCCCCCTGGAACTATAGATTTATCTCTCTTCATCCATTTCTCGATCGTAAATTTCACATATAATTGTTCTTCAGTTCCTGGGGTTGCCAGTCGTTCGGTGATTTCCTTGCGGCGAAGCACCTTCCAATCGGATATACGACCATACCAGTAGACCCCTGTCTCTCCTGTGGCAGAGAATCTTCCCTTAGATTGATAGAGTGCAATGTATTCAATCTGCGTAAGAATTTGGTGATTGGATATATTTTTTAATAGCATATGATAAAAGCTAAATTCAAGTGCTTGTTTTAATTGTGTCGGACCTTTTAGTGAGCCTACTAGCATGTTTTTACCGGTCAATTTGTCCTGGTAATAACGCTTAGTGCCACGTGGCCTAATGGAACGCTCATATGCTTTTTCTGGGCTATCCATGATAATCTCATCTAAAAAAGCTTCCATAAGTGAAGTCGATCCTGGTAGAAATGGAAAGGCCCCCACATTCACTAACTCGATGCTTTTGTAAAAACGATGCTCTCGGAATTTCTCCTCGTTATGATAAGGGAACAGAACAAAAGCTCCGAACATACTTCGCTCTAACTCTTGTTGTCCTTGTCCATCCTCATAAACAATCGCATCACGGTATCGGTGCATCGTATTGATATCGTCCTCTTCCAGACCAGGCTGTTTGTATTTAGAGCAATACGACGTGCCTTCATATGCGGGATTTAATCGATACTTGGCATCAAAAATATACTTATATTCCACTGCGGCTTCATTTTTCTTCAAAGTGAGTACATTATCAGGCTTCTGCCCGAGCGTCGCACTGCGATCGCCTCTAGGTAACGAGTTATAGTACAGCGTAAAAACTTCCCCATTACTTCGGTTGCGGTATACCATTCGTGACTTCTGCGATTTATCCAGCGTCACGAATACGCCTGTCCGATTCACCTTGATGATGTCTTGCTTAATCAATTCATATTTGCGGCTTAGCAGGTCATGGATCTTCAAGAAGCACCAATACTCATACAGCTGAGCCAAATCTTTCATCGACAGCCTGAACAAATCGCTCTGGATCGACAAGCCCTTCATAAGCATCAGATAGTTACGATAAACTTCTCGGTATCCCGGCGCCATTTGCAATACTAATGATACAGACAGTTGCTTCATTTCTCCCACGTTCAGAAAATCCAATCGCAGCAGCCGCTGCAGCTGTGTTTGCATAAAGTTCAACCGCTTCAGGAGAAGCGGATCTTGCATACGGTTTTTGTCCGATAGCTTGGCTTTAAGCTGATTTAGCTTGGTAGAAACGCGCTGCAAAACCCACCGAACAAAACGATTCTCCAATGTGTCATACTAGATGCTTCGTTTCGTTTCCAAGGCATGGCTGGGAGATAACTTTTGGCCGTTAGCATGAATGAAGCCATTTTTCTCGTCTGGAACAAGCAAATGAGGTCTTTTCGTTAGATAAGCAATATTTTCTATTCCACTTTTCTTGACCCTTGCGAAATCAACAACCTTCATTTCCTTTTCCAATCTAAAATTCGGCGAAGACTTAATTTTCCCTGACTAATCACCCCATATATAGGTTCTCTGTTAGCCTCGTCATCGTTTGCCAGAGGCGAGATAGCACGGATTTGATCCGCCAATGGCGGAACGCCTCCTTGCAAAACGGTAAATGGCACTTCAGCCATTCCGAGCTTTCCATCGCCGACTTCGCTCCAAGAAACAGCCCTTCGGCTGCCTTCTCTAGAATCAAACACTCAGACGTGTCTCCCTCTTGCTCGGCTTCACTGACTAGCTCACATTTTAATTAGGAAAAATAGAGCGATACGACTCAGAAGGATGGGATGCGATTCTGTTCGACAGGTGAAGCAACACTTCGTCCACTTGGTTCAGTATCTTCTGAAGCTGCGAGGAGCGCATCAGCCGAAGAAAGGAAACATCATTGCAGCCGGCCAGAAAATGAATGGTATGCATAAACATCACTCTATCCAAATCCGGGACGGAGTCCTGTGCCGTTAGATGGATGACATCCTGAAGCGTAAACGAAGGTGGAGGAAACATGTAGTTGTTCTCCTCCATATACAATGCCTTGAGCATGTACTCTAATGCTCGATCGCTAAACAAAATGCATACATAGGCGGAGGTCGGATGCATCATCCGGGCTGCAGAGTTCATGTGGATCTGCGCGAGCTGCTGCATCTTGATCATGCATTTGGCTTGAATCGGGCTTCGTTCCTGAATGGTTAACAGCTTATTCATGTTATCTCTGCATTCGTCGATGGAGGTTGAATGATTCACAAGCTTCAGCTCCTATTGCAGTTATTGGCGATTCCTCAACTGCGATTGTTTCGCTTAATTGACCTTACCAAAATTGCAGATGCATTAGAAATAGATGTATCACAGTCTTCAAACAGAATCAAAAAAACAATACTTAAGATGAATAGATATCTAATTTTAACATACGATACATAAATAATATTACTACATAGTAGTATTTATTTCAAATAACTTATTATCTATGTATTATTTCAATTCAAAATATTCCCTACACTTCTAATAAAGAGAGGTGTAACGATGTCAGATATTCTAAAATTAGTAGGAACACGTATAAAGGATCTTCGTAAATTAAGGGGACTGTCTCAAGAAGCCTTGGCAGAGAAGGCTGGCTTCAATATAAGTTATATAGGTTTTATTGAACGAGCCGAACGTAATGTTTCCATGAAAAATCTGGAGAAGATTGCTAATGCCTTAGATGTTGGAGTTTATGAACTTTTTACATATTTGAAGGAACAGGAAGAACTGCCAGAGGAATCGACTTTGAAAGATGTTATCTCTTTACTGAGACAACGTGATCCAAAAGATATTGAGATGGTCCGAAACATACTAATTGAAATTTTTAGGCGAATCGATGGAAATAGTTAAAAAAGCTGATCGGATTCCGATCAGCTTTTTTTGAGTTACCAGAAAAAATCATTAAATCAAAAAATTCAACTTGTCCATAATATTTTTTCTAATCTTCTTTCTCACATAATTGAGCAACTTAGTATTAAGAATAAGTAAACATAAAATTCATCTTTAATATCTTCCATTTTTCCTTAACAACATCGTCACTTCGCTTCCATTGAAATAGCTCTAACAGTTCGCTCGCTTCAAGTGATAGTGAAATCGCTAAATCCTTAGCGTCATGAAACTGTCCCCAGTTTCTTTGATCCCTAAAACTAAGTATTTTTGATGTAAGCTCATCCATTAACGAACCCTCCAAAGGTATTGAATATAAAAATAATTAATAGAAATCATTAGATCTACTTACTTCAAGTCCAACTAAAGATGCACTATTTATCTATAGCATACCAATGAATTTACTACTTATAAACATGGATGGAGGATTAATACGAACTTTTGTCGAAAGAAGGATTTAGTGCGAATATACTATAATCTATACGCCTAAAAACAATATTCGAGGTGCATCAAAATGAAACTTTATTCTGGAACATCTGCTCAGTTTATTGAGGACACAATTCAGAACCAAATAGCTGAAAAACTAAAGGCTAGCTTCTTTCTTCATTTCAGATATTTCCCCTCAGACTCTGAGGTTAAATCCTGGAAGAATTCCTTGAGAGCAATTTCTCAAATTTTTCAATATTCAGCTTTAACTAACGACAATGGCATTTTCCTTGAGTATCAATTGCCTATTAATTCCCAAAGATTAGACTGCATGATTACCGGAAAAAATGCCGATGGAACAGAGAATGCCGTAATCATCGAGCTTAAGCAATGGGATCAATGTGAAGAATCAGATGGACAAAATGAGGTTGTTACATGGGTGGCTGGCTCAAAAAAGGATCTTCTTCATCCTTCAGTACAAGTTGGTCGATACCAATTATATTTACAAGACACTCTCACTGCCTTTTATGAGGATAATCCTATTGATTTATATGCCTGTGCCTATTTACATAATTATAACTACTACTCTGATGATGTAATTTTCGCCGACAAGTTTAGTGAATCATTAAACAAATACCCTTTGTTTACAGGAGACGATGTTAATAAGCTTAAGGATTATCTTAGTTCTAAGGTAGGCTCCGGCAATGGTATGGAAATTCTCAATAAGATTGAAAACAGTAAATACAGACCTAGCAAGAAATTAATGGACCATGTAGGTAACACCATAAAAGGTAATTCTGAGTATATCCTGTTAGATAAGCAACAAATTATCTATGATAAAATCTTTGCCTTTGCTCGAGATGGTTTTCATGACAAACAGAAACAAGTTGTTATAATTAAAGGCGGTCCAGGAACGGGTAAATCCGTAATTGCTCTCAACCTAATGGCGGATCTCTTATTAAAAGGATATAATGCCCACTATGCCACTGGTTCTAAAGCATTTACTGAGACATTACGTGAAATAATCGGAAGACGCGGCGGGGTTCAATTTAAATATTTTAATAGCTATATGGATGCAAAACTTAATGACATCGATGTTTTAATTTGTGATGAAGCGCATCGAATCAGAAAGACTAGTAACAATAGATTTATGAAGAAGGAACAGCGGACTGACTTACCTCAAATTGCAGAAATCATCAACGCTTCAAAAGTATCCGTTTTTTTTATTGATGATGATCAAGTAGTTCGACCAGACGAAATTGGTTCTGTTTCATACATAACTAAGTATGCATTAGAAAACAATTGCAAAATTTATATGGAAGAACTAGATGCACAATTCAGATGTAATGGTTCAGATGGATTCATAAATTGGATTAATAATACACTGTCTATTAAAAAAACTGCGAATGTTATTTGGGATTCAAATGATGATTTTGAGTTTAAGATATTTAATTCTCCAGTAGATCTAGACAATGCGATTAAAGAAAAGGTTGGCGAGGGTCACTCTGCAAGATTAACAGCAGGATTTTGCTGGAAATGGTCCGAAGCAAATTCAGATGGAACGTTAGTTGAAGATGTAATTGTAGGTGACTTTAAAAGACCTTGGAATGCTAAACCTAATGCCAGACGATTGAATAGAAATATTCCCGAATCTTCCTTGTGGGCATATGATCCTAATGGAATCAACCAAGTTGGATGTATATATACTGCGCAAGGATTTGAATTTGATTATGTAGGCATTATATTTGGAAAAGATCTTACCTATGACCTTGATACTCAATCTTGGGAAGGGCATAAGGAACATTCTCATGATACAGTTGTGAAGCGTTCTAAGGAACAGTTTGTTGATTTAGTGAAAAACACGTACAGGGTGCTTCTGACACGTGGCATGAAAGGTTGCTATATTTACTTTATGGATAAGGATACAGAAAGATTTTTTAAATCTAGAATTGAATGACAAATTGAAATAAAGGATTTGACTTTAAACTTTCCCCTGCTAAAAGGAGGAGCCTTTGGTGGCCCCTCCTTTTAACAAACTCGTTTAACTATTATTCTAGTAAAATAAGCTTTCTAATTTATAAATCCATTATGTATACCTTAACGCATTGTTCATCCTCTTTGGCGCAATTTCGTTCTTTGTTTATCCGACACGATAGGAATGAAACTTGGAGTTCGTCGACCTGAACTTGCTGATGTTGATCGTGTAGATAGAGCCGGAGCCTTATGTAACAAAGATTTTGTGAAATTGAACGATTAAGCTATTTATTGATTTTCCTATCTAAAAATCAGTTGATCTAGCTACAATGCACAAAATACAATAGTAATAATACAAATTTCAATTTTAATTTATTTTTAATAACACATTTTCTCTCAAGTAAAACCCTCCTCCAACTACTTTGATTACATTTTCATCATAACCTGATATCATACAAATCATTTCAAATTCCCTTCCGATCCACACCTCCACCTCCCATTGAAAGTAAATACTATTCTGTAAATCTGCATCAGTCTGTAATATCTTCTTATTCATGTTTAACATCCCCCAACTATGCAATAAAAAACATCTAGAATTCCTATCACACTTAAATCACTAAGCCTTTAACAACAACAAGTCTGACGGCTTCAACAATTCTCCAATTTTGCTAGTAAATCATATGAGAAGTTTCATTGATATGTACCGAGGAATTACACGTTTATACACAGCCGATCAATGGATTCCTTTGGATTTTGGTTCACACACTTTATAAATCGGCTGATGGCGGTTCGGATTTTTCAAGTATATTTTCACACAATACTAAACGTACAAATTCCGTTTTCGTTGGATTGAAACTTCTGATAAAAAATAGAGTTCCCATGTTTAAGGGAACTCAGAAAGTATATTTAGTCAAACTAATCTTTCCACATTTTAATTCCGTTAATTAACGGAAGTGCTTTTATAATTTCCGTAAAGGCTACTAAATGTGATGATGGTTGCTTCCATACAAAATCCTGCAATAGATCAGGAACAACACCTCTTTTACCATTTTCATCAGGAAGAGACAATGTAATAATTGCAAATCTATTCTTTTTCTTGACTTTCTGATTTACTGCTTGATCAATTTCAATTTCTAGGTAACCGTCGTCAATGTAATTAGGTGTTACAAAGAAAACAGCCGCACATGAGTCTTTCATTCCCTGCAATATTCCTCTATGCAACTTCGCACCAGCAGCCATATCTTCTTCATCAAGCCAAGGTTCATATCCTAATTCAAGCAGTAATTTATGATATTCTCGTACCAATGGTTTATCAAGACCTCTGTGGCTTAAAAATATTTTTTTCGGCATGTTAATTTCAATCTCCTCTTTACTAGATGTGAAACAAACGATTTCTTCATCATTCATACTTTTATCAAATGTGTATGACAAGTGAATTGTGCCATCCAACCATAAGCAATCACTAAATATTTCAGAAGTAGCTTTAAGCTTCTTTAAATCAAAGAAAAAATCTCTTCCTTCAATCTTAATCCAATCGATATTTTTTGATAAATTAATCACTTTATCTATTAGTTCTCTATGTAGAGTCCCTTTTTTAAATAAAAAATCAATACTTATACCATCTGTCTCATGCCAATCTTCATTTCCATTAAAGGAATATTCAAGCTCACCCGCATTTTCATAAATCAATATTGTTCTCATTGAAACCTCCATAATTCTCAACTTGTAATTGAAACTGATCCATTAATTTAATTGCCTCACTTTTTTCTATATCGTTGCTAAAATGAATAAGATTTGAATTAATCAATGAAATAGTAAATTTTGAATTTAGTGGTTGCATTTTTAGAAATTTAATATTAATTTCTTCATCATTCAGTATTTTTTTATAGGTCGATGTGTAGTTAATACAGCTTCCAATAAAGAAATCCGTATCAAAAAAATCATATAAATCCTCTCTTTCAATTTCTATTTCCATTAAATTTTCACTAAAATCATTTTCAAATAAATAATTTATGAATTTCTTTTGGGTCAATTTAAGTGGATCAAGAATAGCTTTATATTTGTTTTCGAATATATTAATATGTTCTCTTAATAAATTCGATCTTTTAGCAAATATAACGAAAAGATTAATATGATAATAAGCATATAAAAAATCATCGAGTCTAAGAGGTGCAACATTGGAACCCCTATTAGTTAGTTCAGGAAAACATTCTTTCAAATCACCAAAATCCTTCACTGTGTAGAGATAAACATCTCTAATAAAAATCTCATCTTCATTCCTCTTTGTTTTCATCTTGTATCCCCAAAAGAGATTCGATTTTTTCTTCATTTTTCAAATTATCATCACTATAGTTTTGAATAAAAACTTTTTTCAGATCAGAATATGCTTGTTTTACAATTCTTTTTAACCCTAAGTCATTATTTTTAATGTAAATTCTTAGTCTTTTTTTTCTATCGTACTGAATACCAGCTAATACAGAATGATATCGGACTATATCTTCACCTTTCTCTTCAATATATGTAATCTTAAATTCAGCAAAAAGAATAACCCTATTGTTTAATATTATTTGTTTAACATCATCAGTTGCTAACAAATCTCCTCCATCATAACTTTGACTATTAACTTTTGCTAATAATGAGGAATCTCCAGTATTCTCATGATCAAATTTTATATCAATACATTCGAAATGAGAAAAATTGTTTTCTTCTTTATCTAATTCAGAGAATAAATCAAGTAGTTTTAATGTAGTTGGACTAATATTATGTAGTGGTGATGATGTAACTGTCCATCCATCTTTTTTTAGTTTATATTCAATTCTGGGTGTAAACTTAGGAATACTCAGTTTAATTTCCTCGTCATTGAGTAAGAATTTAAAAAAATCTTGCATCACCGTTTTTACAGAAGAGTATTTAACAGTATTTGTAGTTTGGAAAAAGACTATGTCATGATTATAATGATATTCTATGACTACCTGATGGTCATCCGTGTATTTGGTACTATATTGGCACTGACTGTCATAAACAAATTTTTCGATTTTTTTAGTAACTAGAAATGAAATCAATTTGTCATTAAAACCAAGTATTTCAATTTTAGATTCATATTCAACATCTTCTTTTTCATTCCATTCTTTTACTATCTTATGTATTTCAATTTCGGTTAATTTTACAGCATCTTGATTTAAACTGAGATAAAAACCATCAGTTAAATCTAATTCAGGATTGAAGGCTTTTACTCTTAAAATATCGAATATTTCCTTTTCCAATCCACCCTTTTGATAATTACTAATTATAAATTGTTTTAATAGTTGCGCTTTATTCACACTTGAAGGAATATCAATTTTTTCTTGGATAGCCTCTATTATTTCATTTTCATTTAGAACTCTTAATGCATGTTTTAATGTATTTACCTCATCTTCTGTTGGAAGGATTTCTGTATTTGATAACATATTAAAAAGACCCTCTCTATTTAGGTATTAATACAAGAACTCTAAAGAAGAGTATACCCTAATTTATCCATGATAAGGAAGTAAGATATTTGTTAATTTCCATTTTGACTAACGTTCATAAAATTAAGATTTCATGTATAACCCCGATTTCACCGTCATCCAACTTTACCTTTTAATAAGTTAACTTCGATTGCGAGTCATCTGATCTAATTCCGTCAACGTGATTAATTGCTGATGTGGCAATTCTTATTTCGGGATCGCCTTTGTAAAAACCTATAATTGTATCAATATAGATTATTGAACGCCGAGATAAAGTAAACTTCTTATCAGATTTCAGTTGAGAGTCATTAGATCATATGAATTGCGATAAATTCACAATCTTCCAAAACCTAACCATTGCATGCTCTTTTGAACTCTACCGTTATAAATCGGAATATTTTCTCTATTGACCCACCCGTATAACTCTTTAATGCAGCTCTCTCCAAAATGGACTAACGAATAATCCATATCACAAATACATCTAGCTATTCGTTTTCTAAAGTCATCTTTTCCGTAGAGTAAATACGTAAGAGTATTTTTTATTCTTTCCTCTCCATTCTTCTTTAGGAAATCTTGCTTCCATTGAAAAGCTTTGCTGTGTCGAGTATGTTCATAAAATGCAGTGACTGATGATAGAGTTTCTAACAAATCATCTTTGCTTAACAACTTAATTCTCTCACTTGAGCCTAATTGCTGATTTAGTATCCTATATCTATTTATTACATTTAGAAACTGGTTCGCTTCACATTGACTATGATATTGTTGAATGTTCTCTCTTAAAAATTCAGTTAATTCATCTCCGCTTCTCAATGGGGCTTTTAAATATAACTCACCATTTGCCTTCCAATCTCTTACCCAATTCAAGAATCTATGTATTTCAATACGTATAGGTAATTCTTCTGTAACAATTCTCTTTTTAGTTAATTTATATATTTCCTCAAGCTGCTCAAAGCTGGATAGGAATGTTTGATAATCCTTCAGTAGATCCTGCTCACGCTCATTTACATTATTCTTTTTCTTATTCTTATCTATAATAGTGACGTTAGCATATTCTACTTTTCCGATAATATCCATTATCTTTCTATCTATATTATCTAAGTCTCTTTTAATACCAATAGTTATTTCTCTATACTTTCGCAATACTTCTTCTGTTAAAACCGAAGCTTCCTTCCAATAGTCATAAAATATTTCCTTCAATTCATCAAATTCTGGATTTTCAGAATCAATAGAAACATTTAATTCTTGATTTCCCATTAGTCCACCATCTGTTAAATTTGATGAACCCAAAAATGCAATGTCATTCCCATATATGTACAGCTTAGGATGAAACTTTGTTGATGTGAAATATCGGATATTCACATTTTTCTTCGCAATAATTGATTCTAAACTTCGATAATCCGTTGGAAATCCTAAACGTACAATCAGCTTTACCATACATCCATTTTCAACTAATCTTTGAATAAACTTTTCGTCGGTAAAGAAGGCAACAGCAATCATTACCTCCATGTTCATTCCATACTGATTCATTTCATTTCTTAGGAAGTCATTTCTTTTAATGGAGTTTGAAAAGAAAATGCTACTCATACCCTAATTCCTCACATTCTTATAAAATGATCAATAAGCCCAGACTGGGCGGCTACTTTTATTTATTGAGGACTACATTGAAGGGTCGAACTAAACGCTCGAACGATCAAAACTTTCATCCCCACCACCCCATCGTGAGGCAGTATGCCTTACTTTAGGCTTCCAGCGATGGAACAGGCCTTGTATTCCTATTGAATCTTTATGAACAATACTTGCTTGATTTCTTTGGTAGTAAGTCGTCGAAGACTTAAACAAGTTCGATATCGTTAGTATTCAGCCCGCCGAGAGAAGCGAAACCCGTGAGAGTAGCCCAAAGTGAAGCGAGACTACCCCACCGATTAACAAATTAAATTAGTAAACGATACGTAATCCATCGCTCCGCTCTCCTTATAAAGTTTTCTGAAGAGATGTAATTTACTAGTTCATAATAACTTTTCGCAATCGTTCTGATAGAAACTCTTCAATAATGTTATTGCCGTCGTCTTTAAGTGAATTGAGAAGGGTGTTGAAGTCCTCGTCAGTAATTGGAATTATAGCTCCTCTACCGTCTCGGTATGTGTCATTACATCTTCTCAGGAATAATTCCATGTTATCTATTGATCTACAAGTAAGAATTCCAAACATGCCTCTATTAGGAGAAAATCGACCAGAAAGTTGATCTAACTCCGGATTTGCCACCTCAGAAGCATAGTTTTTACACTCTACGACGACATATTGACTAGGTATCTTCTTGATGTCGTGAAGTTGATGAAAAAAACCTTTGGTGGCAGCGTTGTCGAAAGAAATATCCAAACGTTTTCTACCATCATGTATATCATTTTCGACGACTGGTCGAGTCAAATTTGGATATAGCAGGAATTCCATAATTCCAACAATATGTCGATGATATTTCGTTGCCTGCTTACCTGCTCCGGTATTAATATTAGTAAGTCTATTTATTAGATAGTCAACGAAGTAGTTAATGTCTATCTCACCATCTAACTGTTCATTGGTTAAGGGTTGCATTTGGTCTTTAGCCTTTTGTCTGAACTCACTGAAGACAGAAGGGTGCTTTTTTGTAAAATCACGAAGATACTCCTTCCGAAAGGGCTCTTCCATCTCGATCAATGTTTTCTTATAGGGCGGGAGTATTATATCTGGCCCTTTCTTTTGTTTTCTAACCCTAACAAGGGAGGAATTAAGACGAATATGCTCATGTTGAAGAAAATTAAGTACAAAGTGCTGACAATACTTATCCGGAATATAGTAATAACTAAATGATACCGCACCTTTAGGGACAAGTATTATTTTTCTTCCATCTATTATAAGCATATCTGTTAGGCGAGTATCCCATTTTAACTCAGTATCATTCCAATAAAATCCTGATGGCACATCTTTCGTCAACTCAATACCATGGAGTTTACATTGGGTTTGGGTATACTCAATAAGATGTTCTCTAATAAGATTAGTAGTTAAGTCTGATATCTTATCTTTGCCTACTCCGTCGACAAACAACACAAAATCTTCAAAATGACCAATTAGGCCTGATTCTATGGCTTTACTATCCATTAAGCTATCAAATATTTTTATTGCCTCGTCTTTTCCAACACCTCTACCTCTCGGTCTATCAGATGATACCCCAAGACACGTTTCATTTGGCTCACTTAAGTTCTCAAATAGGATTCTTGCTTCTTTTTTGAAACCTGAATCTAATAGTTCTATTACATGGTGAAAAAAACTTTGAATCGTTCGATTGGTAGATACAGACCAAGGGTCTTTTCGATGCGATAAGAAATATGGATCAACGAATAGTGGCAAATCATTATCTGTATCAATGTCAATAAAATCCAGTTCCCTCTGGCTTTTCTCTAGGTTAAAAATTTCACTAATCTTAATATTAACCACCACCTTATTTAGTATGAATCGTACGACACTTTCACCTAATAATTTACAGTATTATTTAACAGGCGACAACCATAGTTTTCACCTTCGACATGCGGCGTGGTTGCGTATAACGCCTTCAGGCAAAGTCTTTTATCGCCCGGATGTAGCGTTTGTTATCGTTCTCTATAGTCTAGACTGTGGTCCCTCTCAGGCGCCCTACTTGTTCTTGTTAATATCCACCTAGAATTACTTCTACTTCAACGTGATTACAAATTCCGTGTTCGGCACGCCAGCAAATACAATCGTTCCGTTTTTCGGCAGTTGTACTTTGTTGTTACCGCTCACAAAGCTAAAGTTGATGCACGTTCCTTCTTCATCATATACTGCGAATGTACTTTTCGCGGGCAGCGTCACGGTCATTAAACTGACAGACCTATGTCAGGAAACAGATTTTCTCCAGAAAAAAACAGGTCAATCATGGTGGTATCTGACCATAATCGACCTGTTTGATGTAACAGAAAATCGTTGTTTAGGGTATGAAACCCACTCATCAAGACTTCACAGATAATACAGAATCCAACTGCGCCCACCAGCTATAGTCTTCCAAATGGCTCACATCGAACAACATGACACCATGCGTACGTTCTTGGCACATCCGAACAGCTTTTTCAAATTGATCAATGTTTCCTTCATAATCCTTCAAATATAAGCTCGCGATGACTGGAATCTGCCCGTTAATTGCCTCTAGGCTCATTTGGATCGCTCCTTCTACGCTGTACCATTCTGCAGGTCTGCCGTTTTGTACGGCTTCTTCAATTCGCACTTCGGGATAATAACAACCGGTCATAATGAAATCCAATTCATCGGCATACGCGGAAATATGATATTCTTCTGATGCCCATGGCAAGTTCGAACGATATGTTTCACTGGCCCAATTGACACCTTCGTTGTAATATAACGGATACCACGATCCGACATAAATGCTGAAGGACAGACTTGGATTTGTGGATTTAACCACATGCTTAGCCGATTGCACGAAATGTTTAATGTTCAGCGCACGCCATTCCGTCCATTTCGCGAACCAGTGCCCATACTCGAGTTGTTTCGTACCTTCTTGTAAGGTAAAAATGTCCTGTGGCCATTGTGCTACCGGCTGCCCAATATATTGTTCGAATGCACTCCTACTTAATTCGCTAAAATCACCATAAACATTCGGATAGCGGCAGCGGTCTAGCACAATACCACTAATTTTATAGTTTGAGGCAATCTCCTTCAGAATCCCAAGTTCGTGCTGTTGAACTTCTTCATGAATCGGATTCACAAAAATCGTATCATCATCCGCGTTTTCGGCGGCAACCGATTCCGAAGCAAGACTCGGATTATACAGCATGACCTGCCAATCCTTCTTGTCATAAGCAATACCATCTCTAGAACGGGTCGTCCCTTCTGCGAATACATCTACATTGGCAATGACTTGAAGCCCGACAACACTCGCTTCCTCTATCATTTCTGCAAGAAAGTCTCTTCCTTCCCATGCTTGATAACGTCCGTCCGACCAACGGCTTACATGATACGCATAAGAACTTGGGAATGTCGTATGTCCATAGGGGATCTTGGCATCCACCACCAAGTGGGTTACTCCAGCTTGCTTCGCACTGTTCACAAGGCGCTGCATCTCTGAACGATCCGCTAATCGAACCCCATTCGCGATAAAATCAACCCACAATACATTTGCACCTTTTTCGATAGATAGACTCATATTTGGTCACCTCAACTATATGATTTTTAACATTCGGGGTGCCAAATTGATCTGCAGCACCCCGTGAATTCATTAGGAATTGATAAAGCCTAAATATTGCAGCATACGCTTCACAGCCACGGCTGCTTGCGCACGTGTTGTATGAATATCCGGTTCAAACGTCGTACTTGTTACCCCTTTCAAAATACCCGCATCACGTGTCTCCGCGACTGCTGCTTGCGCCCAAGCACTAATCGATCCCTCATCATGATAGACGGTCATGTCAAGCGGAGTAGGAGCCTGTACTGATTTGCCGACAAAAGATAGTGCTCTACTAATCATGACTGCCATCTGCTCTCTCGTAATTGAATCATTAGGCCTGAAGGAACCATCCTCATTGCCTTTCGCGATGCCTGCATTTGCCGCAGCACCTACGGCGCCAG
Source organism: Paenibacillus lutimineralis (assembly GCF_003991425.1). Taxonomy (NCBI): domain Bacteria; kingdom Bacillati; phylum Bacillota; class Bacilli; order Caryophanales; family Paenibacillaceae; genus Paenibacillus; species Paenibacillus lutimineralis. The sequence goes on along the minus strand of NZ_CP034346.1, from coordinate 1,851,268 downwards.
CGAACCAATCGGAGGTAGACACATCATGAAACTTCGTTAGGCTTGTGTCCGAGTTTAAGTCTAACGAACGAACCAATAGGCTCACAAATTCAGCACGTGTAACCTTTTGATCCGGAGCAAATTGATCTGTGCTCATCCCTTCGATCACACGCTTGGATGCAAGCAGCTCAATATCAGATTTTGCCCAATGATTCTTCAAATCCTTAAATGTTCGGAAGGATTGAATTGCAGCGTATTGACCGGTCCCATTTTGCTTTATCATCACGACCGTCTGACCGCCTTGTGTCGTAAATATGGAAGGTACGAAGGAGAACCTGCCTCTATTTGGATCGATATAAATCGCTGTTGCTGTATCCGACGGTATAGATTGATCTAGAACGATACTGCGCTTCATATACTTATTTCCTAAATTCGAGAAGGTCTTCGTTTTCCCATTCGCCTCGACTCGAACAGAGAAATCAATCACCCGATCATCTATTAGTGTGGCGTTTTCCCGTTTGGCTTGACTCCGAATCTGCTCTAAATCTTTACCTTTCACTTGTTCGATCGTGACATATACGACCGTATCCTTGGCATCCGCCCCAAGCTCTTTGATGTATGTGGACAAATTAGGTAATGATACCGGCACTTCAAAGACAGCGTGATTTCCTTGGATTACGATTGTTGCGTTCGGTGCGATCGCCAACGCATCGATGAGCGATTGTGCCGGAATCCCGACTTGTTGGATATCATCTTCACCCATCAATTCAATCGTGACAGAACCGGGCGACTCTTTACTCCCCTTCAACCTTTGGAAAGCTTTGTTCAATTCATCCGCGCTCACTTTAGCAGTTAGCATCGTTTGTCCGTTTGATTTCTTTTCCGACTTAAGCGATAACATACTGCTATCGGGCTTCACATTTGTCGAAGTATCTTGAGGAGGTGTTGTGATATTACTACCACTGCCTCCATTGCCACTGCTACTTCCCGGATCTTCCTTAGAGGCACGGTATATCGACAGATTATAATTTATCGTCAAACCGTCTTCAGACATCACTTGAAGGATCACCGAATTCAATCCAACTTTGAGCTGCACAGGAATCGCCGAGTCATTCGCGTAGCTCTTCCCGTCAACAAAAATCTTAGCTGTCTTGTTGCTTGTACTCGCCGTAATGTCCAATGCAGTAACCGCATTATCTACATCAACCTGATAGGTATAGATCGACGGGTTGAAGGAAGGGGTCAGCTTCCCCTTACTTACCGTCAGAGTGCTCAATTGCGCTTTCGATGCGGCTTTGGAGAAATAGATGTTGACCATTTTGAGCCCATAATCTAGGTCAAGTGTCATTCGGTTCTTCACTTCGGGATTAATCGAGCTGTTGGCATCAAGTTCGCTTCTTAGGGCTTCGATCTGTTGCTTAGCGAATGTTGCTGTATCGGCTCTCATATCTGCATTCGTATTCAACGCCTGAACTGCCGGTTGAATTTTGCGGATAAGAGTATCACCTTCTTGTCTGCTCATCCCTTGGAAAGGAACGTAAATCTCATTGATTTTACGGATCATCTCTTCCATCACGGTCGCTAGAGGCTTGGTCGTATCATATTGAGGCAAAATTGCCTCATTACGATACACCCCAATCTTCAGCACCTTGTCATACTTATAATTAAATAGTCCTTCGAATTCAAATAATGCAGCTCCAGCTCCATCATTCTTTGTTGCTTCGGTAATTTGATCCACAACAGCCGATGTAGGATTGCCTTGGAACGTGTCTAGACCCGATGAGACGAATGCATTGTCCCCTGCTAATGCCATGGAGTTTCTCAAGTCAGCTACCGTTAATTCCGAACCCGGAGCATAAGACATATGGTACAAGTGATCGATTAAATTATGATCTAACCAGTATTTCGCTTCTTGTGCGTGCGATTTCGGTGCTTCCTCATAATTCGGCCATACCGCAGTTGTAATTTGTAGCTTTGGTTTGATTTGATGCGCTTCGTCCACTACCCGGACGACCCAGGTATTGATAATGTCCGCACGGAATTGTAGCCATTCATCCCAGTAGCGATCTCCTGGATGAAGGTCAAGCGGATCAACGCCATATTTCTCGCTGAACAAATTGCGGGTATACGTGTCATAACCAAAGTCATTCGTGTAATCCTTGGAATCTGGATACCTCGCATAATCCAAATGCAGTGATGCAATGTCATATTTTGTGATGAGCTCATTATATACAGAAGCAACGAAATCTCTAGCCTGCGGGAGCGCTGGATTAAGCCAATACCACTTGGCATTGTTAATGCCCACTTCATAATCAATACCTTGTCTGCTGATCAAACGCCAATCGGGATGATTCACCACAACCGGTCCGCCGACAAAGAAGTTCTCCACCCAGGCATGAATTTCAATCCCCTGTTTCTTACCTTCCTCAATGAATGCTCCAAGTACATCAAAGCCTTCATACAAAGGATTTAATTCAGTGTCTGGCAAAGACGTTGGCCAAGTGGTATATCCATTCCACCACGTTTCCAGATAGATGGCATTGATACCGGTCTCTTTGATTTTCTTCACATGATCTCGAACCTGCTCCAGGTTCTTTTCCTTCGGCCTCATCCAGAGACCTCGAGTCTGTACTTTCGGAGACTCAAAATTCATATAACTTGCTTCCGTCACTTTCTGATCTAAGTCATTCAATAAATCCATCAACCCGTTGGTACCGCTTTCATTTAATCGTTGTTTGGCCAACTCATAAACGGCCTTCGCTTCTACAATCTTCTGTTCAATATCGGCATAAGGCACATCCATAAATTGATTCTTGGATGACTGAAGCGCCTTCTCTGCGCTATCGATACTTATCGATGCTTTATCTAAGTAAGATTCCGGCGTAAAAATCACCAACACTTCTTTTTTAGCAAAATCCAGACTCAATTTAGCTCCGACCAGTGCGTTGTTCTTTAACCATGTATTTTTAACCCCATGACCGGATAATACATAGCCGCCTTCAGGAATTTTACTGTTGTTCCCGCCATTGTTCGTCACATATCCATCCGCATTAACAATGACTTCATTGCCCCATGGGTTCGTGCCAGTCTCCTCGCCATAATTACGATCATAGACGATCAACTGATCCGATCCACGGAAGCCCGGATAAGGCACATTGCCAACATTGTCCCAGCCTCCTGGATTATCTTCTTTTACTTTCGGATTAAATGCATCAAACGAGGTTCTAGCCGCTTGGTAAATTAAACTATCCGTCACGAGCTCAACCTCTGTACCGATACTCACTTTGCCCGCTAGTTGATCATAGTATGGACTTGACGCTTGAATCGACAGCACATATCCATCCGCTGGAATGGAGGAGTTGTTATCAAGATAGCCCCCTGTGTTGGGATCGTTTGCAATCGCCACGATGTTGGTCACCTTATTGCCAACAACTGTAAGCTCCATTCCCCAAGCATTCTGATTAGTGGTTGCGCCATAAGTAGGCTGGTACAACACCACTTCTCCCGTTCCACGCGGTCCATTTATTTTATCAATACCTACCGCGATACCATTCACTTTCAAATATTTGCTAGGCAGAATAGGAATATCTACGTTAATCGCTTGTACAGATTGCCCCACCACCAAATTCAAGGATGACGCAGCGTTGCCAGAAGCCGATATGACATAACCGTTCGCAGGAATGTAGGTTCCACTTTGGCCATGATTATCATATGTGCTTTTCACAACCACTACATCATTAGTGATGATATATTGAACGGTATCTTCAGAGAACGGTCTTGTCATCTTACCAAAATGACGTGTATAAACCGCGATGGTATTGGTCGGTTGATCCTGATCTACAACGTCGATCGGTATGATACCCTGCTCTGTGATGAGCTGTGGGCCTCCGACTATTGGATCAGGTAGCGTGTAGCCAACAATCTCAACCGGGTATCCCGGACTCATATTGTCTTTAATCCACTGTTCACTCGATCCGTGACCAAACAGTACAAAGCCATTCGTCGGTATTTGTACAGCACCTTCACGATAAGTGACGTCCGTAACGCTGTAAGTACCTTCATGATAGTCCACGACTGCGGCAGCCGCGTAAGGGTTCGAATCTGTGAGCTTACTACTGTTTTCTCGCGTAAACAAAATCATTTCATCTGAAGCTCCGATGGCTCGATTCACTGCTGTAATGCTGATGGTGTTGCCGTTTGCAGCTTTCGCTGTAATGGCTTCATCGGCCGACACACTCAACGTCATTCCTGAAAAAATGAGAACAAAACATAAGATGAAAGATAGCGTATTCTTTAATCTCATTACCGTACCTCCCCATATTGTTCATGAAAAGAACAGCTTCCCAAGCACTCCCTCTTATCTACAACTTATCTCGTCTACAATTCTATTTTTTGCCGAATATTTCTTACAAGCATCACCTCCCATAATAATTACGGAATATTCCTCTTTAAATTATGTTTTCGGTGGAATATTCCTCCTTTATGAGATATCATAAATCATCTGCCTAAATCTAACAAGGTTTTTTAGACTTAGAAAAAGGAGGACCTCCCCAAATCTCGAATAGGTTAAGCGACGCGCAACAGCTGTACTTCCAGCCAAGTCCTGCACATGTTCACCGCCGCTATCTTTGCATCTTCAAGTTCTAGCTACAAAAAAAGCTCGTTCCTACTCATAAAATAAGTTGGAAAGAGCTTTGAAAGTTTATCGCATTACCAAGTGTTTCAATCTCAACTTTCACAGAGCAAAAATTAGCTTAGTGTCAAGCTAGGCCAGAAATAGATGGTGTATAAGTAGGGGGCTTGCTAACATAGAAAAACACCGCTTCTTTTGGTAGAGTGAAAGTGTCGATCAATCACAAACCACAGAAGAGGTGTCCCTCCCACGATAAAACAAAAAGCATCCTTTGAGCAACTGCCTGCTGAACTGAGAACTAGGTGTGCTCAAACATCTGCGACAGGCTAGATTTCGCGCATAGTGCTTAGTCCGTGAGGATAGGTGCGAAGGATGCGAAGGCAAAACCCGGAACAGGCAGCATAACCATGTTGGCTGACGGAGCCGGATAACTCTGCAAAGAAAGGGAATGTCCAATATCACCGAGAGATGCGAAAACGAGGATGGGATAATAAAGAAATACCTGGACTTCACATGACAAAATGGAGAAGTTCATATTCAATCTACACCTAGTATACTATGCCGAACAAGTGGTTTGAAGAAATCGGTCTATGTAAGATGCCTATGCGCATGCGCATAGGCATCATCGATTTTTGCCCCAAAATGACGGTCTTTATCTTTATTGTCATTGCGGCTACTGGTCATGGTAGTGCGGAAGGAGTCGGTGTCTCAGACAACCAGATAAACCTCGCCCTCGACGATGCCACGCTCATTAAAAGCATCCACTCGGACATATACCGGCTGATCCCTGATCAGCGCCCCGATCTTCGCATGGCTGCTGCCCAATATCATATAGCTGTGATACAGCTTGTCCGGCGCATAACCCCATAACACATTATGACCCACCGCCTGGTCCCGATTCCAGACAACATGCAGATCAAGTTCGCCCAGTCGCTCGATACGAACTCCTGTCGTCCGGTCGGGCAACGACCCGTCGCCTGCTCCGAACACGCGAAGGCCTGATACGCAGGGGATCTGCCCATACGGCAACTCCCGGACCGTGCATCTGATGTAGCGAGCGCGGAACCCCGCTTCCCGCACGATCAAATCATGCGGCAGGTTCGTCATCGCCTCAAGCTTATCCTCGATCACAAAATAGTTCTGGCCATCCAGCGAGCCTTCCAGTATCCAGCGGGTATGATGCTGCCGCATATCGATATATCTGGATAACAGCCCACACGGCTGCAATGTCGCTCCCTCTGGCAAATCAACCGACAGCTGATCATCGGCAAAGTTGATTTGGATAGCATGTACGTCATATTCCTGTTGTAGATCCACTTCCACCCATTGATCCGGCGTCGGATTAGCCGCCTTCCACCAGGTGCGAACATTCTCGTCTGTCGCTTTCGCAGGCTCATATCCCTCGATATAAGAGGACGCCCCCGCACTCTTGCCATAGGAGAGCATCATCCACTCGGGATCGGCCCAGGGATCCACCCGCTCCTGAGCGATCTTCATCGGCCAGTCACCAAAGCGCTGATTGCAGAACAGCTCCCCATCGCTATCAAAACCCGCAGGCCATAAGCCGACTCGTCGCTCAAATTGCTGATTCACGGAGATCCGCATCGTAGACGCATGCCACAAGTTACCGAAACGGTCGCTCATCGTTGATCCGTGTCCGGCTCCCGGCGTAAATCCCCCGGGCTTGTAGGAGTAGGGATTGTTTTGCGCCAGCTTGAACGGACCCAGCGGATGATCCGATACGTATACGCCATCGGAATAAACATTATACTCAGTGCCCGGCGAAGCGTATTGCAGATAGTAGACGCCATCATGTTTGTTCATCCAGGCACCCTCGATGAACGGATCATTACCCAGCATCACCCGCAACGTATCCATGATCTCCTCTGTCAACTTCGGCAGCTTGCTGGCAGTCAGTTGCACCTGCTGTTCAATCTGCTCCTTCGTCTTGCTCGGAAAATGATCCTCACCATTTCGTTCATAGCCATGCCGCGCCGGGTTACCGCTGATCATCGCTTGCGGCTCACCGAGGGGCTGCATAATCACCGGATCGAGCTGCACGCCGTAGATCGGCTGGTAATTGGAGCATCCCCAGTAAAAATACACCTTGCCGTCATCATCCACGAACAAATGCGGGTCCCAGAAGGGAAAAGTGCCTGCCATCTCCTCAAACTCTCCTTCTATCGGATCGGTCGCCCGATAGAAGGAGCCCTTGCGCGACAGATGAGAGGCGGACAAGATTAGATTGTCTCCCATCACTCTTGCATCAGGAGCATAATCGTAGATCGGCACGCCCCTGAGTGCATGGAATGTCCAGTCCACTAGGTCATCGCTGACCAGAAAACCGCCCGTCATGGACAAAAACATGTAATAACGGTCCTTGAACAATACCAGCGACGGGTCTGCGGCCTCCCTATTCACCACCAGCTTGCCATCTTCATCAATGAACTGATATCGGTAATCGATATTGAGCGGATTGCACAGATAGAGCATCTCTCACATCCCCCTATTCAGATGATCTCAGATCTACCGTTCCCACTAATAAGCCCTCGCGGGCACTACTGTTGCCAATATAGACTTCGTGCACCATGGCCTCCAGCTCCCACTGGTCGGTTTGTGGATTGTACCAATGCAAGCTGTCAATCGGACAGCTCAGTTGAACCCGCTGTCGCTTACCCGGCTTGAGGGTGATTCGCTCGAATCCCTTCAATGATTTATGCGGCCTGTCAACCTGTGACTGACTGAAGCCGATATAGAGTTGAACGACCTCGTCGCCTTCCCGCTCACCAGTATTATGCACCGTGCAGCTTGCCACTACATCCGTGCCTTGGCGCTCAAAACGGGGATCTTCCAACTGGAATGTCGTATATGATAAGCCGAATCCATACGGCAGAGACGGACTTATTCCTTCCTTCTCCAGCTTCGTATAGCCATGATAGTACCCATACTCGATAGTGCTGGCATCCCAATCCACATCAGGCAGATGTCGCTCATCCACAGGCGTGACATAGGGTAGCTTGCCGCCGGGATTCACATCCCCGAACAAGGTTTTGGCGATCGCAGTACCGCCTTCCATACCAGGGTAATAGGCCATTAGGATGGCCGGAACATAATCCTTCCACTCTTCAATCATTATCGTATTGCCGCCGATCAACACAACAGCCGTATTCGGGTTCAGCGAGCCGAGCTCTTGCAATAATGCCGCTTCATCCGCGTGAAGGCCTAGCGACTTTCGGTCTCCCCCCACAGCCTTGCGTTCCTGCGGGGTATGGCTTTGCAGCTTCGCCGCCACTTCAGGATATTTGTGGAAAAGAGTCGCCATCCTGGCTTTGAATTCCTCGCTCCCTACATCGGTGACATATTCCCCTTCGTCATTATGGTTGTAGCCGACCACGCAGATCACCGCATCCGATTCCCTGGCCAGCGCGCCGGCCCTTTGCAAATCCGTGCCATCGTCATAGCACACCTCGGCTTCAGGCAGCAAGCGCTGTATCCCTTCCAACGGCGTGACGGCATACGGCGGGAACACCCTGCTCGACCCGTGGTCGCCGATATTCGCCTGCTTGCCCAGCTTGCCGATGACGGCAACCTTGCGAGCCGATTTGGAAAAAGGCAATATGGCATGGTCATTCTTCATCAACGTCATGGATTTCTCAGCCGCCTCAAGCGCCAATGCGATATGCGAAGTAGAAGCAACCACTTCCGGTCCATACTCCTGTTCCGGCTGCGCCGTAAATGCCAGCAAGGTGCGTACAATACGAATTGCTGCCTGGTCAATCTTCTCCTCGGCGACCTGGCCACTGCGGACGGCATCCACCAGGCGTTGTCCATAGTACTTCGTATCGCACATCTCGATATCCATGCCACCGTGTACCGCTTTCACAGTGTCGCGGATGCCCCAGACAAAATCGCTGATAACGAAACCGTCGAAGCCCCACTCGTGCCTGAGTACCTGATTCAGCAAATAATCGTTGTGTCCGCAGTACGCGCCATCATACAGGTTATAGGCGCTCATCACCGCAGCAGCGCCGGCATCGATACACGCCTTGAAGTGCGGAAAATACACCTCGCGCTCCGTTCTTTTGTCTGCCGTGACATTAACCTTAAAGCGGGCATTCTCCATGCTGTTGAACGCAAAGTGCTTCACGCAGGCGATCACCTGCTCCGACTGCACGCCCACAACAAGAGACGCACCCATCGCGCCCAAATGAAAAGAGTCCTCTCCATAGGTTTCCTGACTGCGGCCCCATCCCGGATGACGAGGCAGGTTGACACACACGCCTCCAAACAAGTTGCCGCCTTGCGCCCGGATCTCCTTGGCAATCGCGACGCCGATTCTACGCTCCAGATCGGGATCGAATGTTGCGCCTCGTGCCATCGATACCGGGAAGCAAGTGCTGCTGCTCGACACCACACCGCGAGGGCCATCGACGAATTTCATCGCAGGCACCTGCAGTCTCTCAATACCGCCCGCAGGATAAGGCACATGATTGTAATGAATGATGATAAAATCCCGAAACATCTGTTCAGCTGAGACTTGCCCGCTCATCAGATGCACTTTTTCCTCCAGTGTCATTTCCGCAACCAGCGTTTCGGCCTTCTGCGTAAATCGAAGTCGGCTTTCCATATCCATGGTCATCTCGCACATCCTCCCATTCCATCATCAAGATTCGTTATTGATAGCGATATACCTCTACCCGCATGGCGGCCGGTTTACGACCGATTTTCAGGTTGTATGCGCTTTGGTCGCCATTCAGCACCCTGCCCCGTATCCATTGATTCTCAGAGAAGCTCCCTTCCTCAGCCCGGATCATCCCCAACTTCCCGGGTGCGCCCCGCTTCAACAGAAATTCGAATTCGAAGCTGACGCCTGCCACAATAAATTCATCCTCCGCAACTTCAATGACCAGCCCGGCCGCAATCGGCTGGTTCTCTTGCGGACGTGCATACGTAATCTTCAAGTCATACTTGGCAAACGATAAGACGCAGCCCAGATTATGATTCCAGACAAATCCCGTCATGCTGTCCGTACCGCGATATTGTTGAATCATGTCCAGCATATTGCCAAGAAGCTCGTAGCTTTGGGCAAGCACCGGACCGGTACCATTCATGTTAAACGCGGATACATCAATATTCAGCGCCATCATCAGCCTCAAATCCGGCGCACCCGCCGTTGAAGGATGTGCCAGAAAATCCTCAATGCCAAACGGCGCATAACACAAGGCATCATGCTTGCCAAGCGCATAAAATACATTGCTGGCCGCTACCATATCCCTTCTTGCCTCGGGAATGAACAAGGGGTTCTCATTGCCGGCCGTATACTCCTCACAAATCTCGGTGAAGTTCGGCAAATAAATGTCCGGCGCATACAGGCATATCGTGGGGGCTGCCAGCTTCCACATCTTCATGACTTTGGCAATAGGCCCGCCGCTCGGATAATTCCCCGGTCGCCACGGGTACTGCTCCAGCCATGCGTTCACGAACATAGGCAGCGGATACACCTCCGCACCTGCGGATGCGATACGCTCCACAGCCCGCGCATAATGATAGGCCATAAAAAGCTCCTGCGCTTCGTCAGCAAAGGCCTCCTGCCACCCCTCCTCCTTGCCGTAAGCCGCCGCTACATTGGAGGGGATGGAATCCTGGAAGCGCGTGTTCGCCGCCTCGGAATAATCCCGGTCACTGCCCAGAAAGCCGATTTCATTCTCGATCTGTACCATGATGACCGTATGCTCGTTGCCATCGATTTGCTTCAGATGGCTCATGAGCTGCCTGAACGCCTTGGCATCGGCTTCTACAGCAGGCTCGCACAGCGGCGAGATGGTATTCGATGGTTCGCCATTGCGATGTACAGCCCGGAAGTACGTCCGCCAGTCTCTCTTGACCCAACCTGGCACATAAGAGGACATACCGTTCTTCCATAAGCCAAACCACAGCAGCACCAAGCGAGCGCCCTCTTGCCGCGCCTGCTCCACTAGTCCGTCCAGCAGCCGGAAATCAAATTCATCCCGACTCGGCTCAATCAACTCCCAATAGACGGGTAAAATAACGGTATTCAAATGCAACTCTCGCAAATATGGCCAAACTTTACTGCTCATATAACCGAGATCGGAAGCGCTTGAATTATGCAATTCACCCGCTAACGCAATATAGGGTTTATCATCCACATACAGATTAAAAGCACCATTTTCCTTCACTAACACCGGAATGGCCATACAGATTCCTCCCCGTTATCATGCAGTAAAAGTCTGTCCGATGAATCACTTTTGGTGTCAAGCATGAATTTTTCGATAATCCTGTGGCGTCATGGCTGTTGATTTGCGAAAAAGCGTAGAGAAATACGAGAAGTTCGGATATCCGACCGAGATCGCCACCTGACTAATCGACATATCTGATTTGATCAATAGTTCCTTCGCCCGCTCCATCCGCTCCTGCCAGATATAATCCGATATGGAGACCCCGGTTGACTTCTTGAAGATGCGAACGACGTAATCCGGATTAAGCCCGACATAATCGGCAATGTATTGTCTGGACAACTCCTCGTCTAGATGCAATTCAATGTATCGTTTGATCTTCTCGATAATCGATTCACTCGATTCCAATGCCTTCATGCTCGCAACGGCCTTCTCAATCACTTCTTCCACCCACTCCTGCAACCATGCAACCGAACGGGTGGCGCTAAGGCCGCGCTCGGGTGACAGGTGTTCATGCAGGATTTCATCCGCCTTCAATCCGGTCTTCTGCAAGGTATGCAGCACCATTTGCAAGAAAAGTTGATAAAACTGCCGAAGCGTTCCGGTGTCCAGATCATTCATCTGCTTCCAGCGATCCAGCAATGTCCTGATCTCGCTCTGCAGGCGATTGGCCTCCCGGCTGCGCAGCAGCTCTGCCCAAAGCTTCATATCCGGCACATGGGCATGTCGCCCTGCTTGCCCGTATTCATCCAGCAGCAGCACGCGATTGGCCGCATTTGCCTGATGACGAAGCGCGCTCCCCAACTTGTCGTACATCGATGCCAGCTCGCTAAGGAGAGCAGGTCTGCCAATCATACAAGCCAGCTGACAATAGAAATAGGCTTGGCAAGTCTGGAGCAACTCACGGCAACGATGACGAAGTTCCAACAGCAGCTCCGCTTCATCCTGATCGCTACTGATTCCGCAGGGAATCAGCAGTATCAGCTCCGCCTCCCCCATTCTAATCGTGTACGCCCCGGCAAAGTGATCGGTCACCAACTCGTCCGCGGCTTTTCGTAAGGCATATAACATAATATTCTCATCCTGGGTGCCGAGCTCCCTATTCCAATCATGATGTTGAATCAATACCGGCAGCAATCGACTGGCTGGTGAGTAGGCAAGCCTATAATGCTCTGCCTGCTTTAGAATGGAATCGGGCCGAGCGGGTACTTCCTGATGCAATACAGCAAGCCAAAATCGCTCCACTAACTTGGCTTCATCATCCCGTCCCTTGCGGATCTTGGACAGCACATTCAACACAGTTCTCTCAAGCTCCTCCGTCGGAACCGGCTTCAGTAGGTAATCATAGCCGCCTAGCTGAATCGCTTGCTTCGCATAGGTGAATTCGGCGTGACAGGTCAGAAATATGCATTCGGTTTTCGGGTAATGCGCTCGCACCCAGGCAAATAGCTCCAATCCGCTGCCTTGCGGCATTTCAATATCAGAAATCATGACATCGAAGGTGCGATTGGCGAAAGCTTCCTTCGCCTGCCGCATATTGAGGGCCGTCTCCACAACCCCTACACCCAGCCTGCGCCAATCCACGCTTGCCTCTATGCCATTCACGATAATGGCCTCATCGTCTACAATCAAGAACCGAAACATAATCATGCCTCCTCTGTGACTGTCGCCAATAAGCTATCCTTTCACCGCTCCGATCGTCAAGCCCTTGACAAAAAACTTTTGAAAGAACGGATACAGCAGAATTAACGGCACAATTCCGATCACCGCCATGGCCATGCGCATCGATTCCAACGGAATCCGGCTTACCCCATCAGACATGTGACTGCTTAACTGGCTGCTTGACTGAAGAAATTGTATATCCAGCAAGATTCGGTTGAGCAAATTTTGCAGGCTATAAAGCTCGCTGTTACTGACAAAGATAAGACCGTTAAACCAGTCATTCCAATAATTGATCGTATAGAACAACCCGACTGTGGCAAGCACCGGCATTGACAGCGGCAACACGATCCTGACAAAGATCGTGCCTTCCTTCGCCCCGTCCATATAGGCCGATTCAATTACCGCCTCCGGTATGGTCGTCGCAAAGAAGGTGCGCATCATAATGATGTAGAAACCATTCACGAGTAAATTGGGAATAAGAAGCGCCCATAGCGTGTTCTTCAATTCGAAAATATCGGTATACAACAAATACATTGGAACAAGGCCGCCATTGAACAGCATGGTAAAAAACACATAGAAAGCAAGCGCATTGCGAAAAGGCATGTCCTTGCGCGATAGCGGATACGCAATCAGGGCAGTGAAGGCAAGCCCCGCCACTGTACCCGTTATGGTTATGAAGATCGTTATCCCGTAAGCGTGTATAATATTCGTGGCATTATCCAGTAAGTACGTATACGCCGATAGATCAAACTGCTTGGGAATAAAAGCATAACCGTCACGCAAGATCGTATCATTGTCGGTCAAAGAAGCGGAGACCATCAACCAGAACGGCAGTATACAAAAAAGAGTGAATACCGTCATGATGACATGGAGAACCGCCTGATACAATTTATTGGTCTGCATGTGTCACCCTCCCTCTAGAATAAAGCATTGTCTTTATCAACCTTGCGAACGATGCTATTGGACAGCATGACCAGTATGAATCCGACAATCGCCTGATACAAACCGGCAGCAGACGACATGCCATAATCGCCCAAATTGATTAACGCGCGGTACACATACGTATCAATCGTATTGGTCACTGGCATCAGCGACCCCGAATTGAGCGGCACTTGATAGAACAAGCCGAAATCGGAGTAAAAGATGCGACCGATCATAAGCAGCGTCAGAATGGTAATAACCGGCACAATCATCGGCAACGTAATATGCCGGATTTGCTGCCATCGATTTGCGCCGTCCAGCGTTGCCGCCTCATAATATTCCTGATCTATCCCGATTATGGCCGCCAGGTATATCACGCATGCATATCCGACGCCTTTCCACATATTGACGATCGTCAGGATATACGGCCACGGACCAGTCTCCATATACCAGGAGACCTCGTCCATACCAAGCAACGGAAGCAGCGACTTGTTCATAAAGCCGTTCTTGACATCCAGCAAGGCCAAGACCAGATAGCCGACGATGATTATTGAAATCAGATGGGGAAGCAGAATCAAACTCTGATACGTGCGGGATAAAAAGCGGTTTTTGATATCATTCAAGAAAATAGCCAAGGCGATGGCTATCGTAGTGTTAAGCACAATAAAGGTCAAGTTATACAGCAAGGTATTTCGCGTAATGATAAAAGCATCCTTGGTTTTGAATAAGTATTCAAAGTTTTTCAGTCCTATCCAATCGCTTCCCAGAATTCCCTTCGTAAAATTAACATCCTTGAACGCGATTATCGTACCGAACATAGGCATATAATTATTAATCAGCAAATAAAGCACAGCGGGCAGCGTCATCAGAAACAGCGACCTATATTTGACTATTTTCCGAAACACAGCGAACCGTTTTTTCCTTAGCGGTGTATTCAACAGTAATTTCTGTGCAGATGTCGGCTCCACAATTGGATTCCCCCTTCGGTGTTTGAATATGAGTTCATCATATCGAAAACCGGCTCCTCTTACTTTCACCAACACGACATTGCGCTTTCGATTTTCAGACATGGGAAGCTCTGACAATAGGGGTATCTATGGAGTTTCTTTTCCTGGCAAAATGACTTCGATGCGCGCACCGTTGTCATTTTCAAATTTTACCTGTGCCTTGCCTTGGTATAATAACTCCAGCCGCCGCTGAACATTCCAGATGCCGATGCGTTCCCCTTGGTCCGGCACCTTAAGAACGCCCGCTTGCAGCGACTCAAGAATGTCCTCCGGGAATCCCGGACCTGTATCCTGGATCACGATGGATATATCACCCGTGGTTAATGTACAGGCCTCAATCCGGATATGCGTCTGTCGATCCGTATCAATCGCATATTTAATGGCATTTTCCACAAACGTCTGAATCATGAGCGGCGGCACACCTACCGTCTGCAACGTCTCGGGAATGACGGCCTCATACGTCAGATTTCCGGGAAAACGAAAGCATTGAATGCGCACATAATTGTCCACATGTCGAATTTCATTCTGCAAAGCCACCGTATCCGCACCACTTTGAAACACAAATCGAAAATAATGAATCAGTGCAAGGGACAATTCCTGAATCAGGATAAATTTCTTATCCATCGCCAGATAGAAAACAATGTTTAAGGAATTCAGGAAAAAGTGCGGATTGATCTGCAATTGCAGCTGCCTGAACTCAACCTGTTGTTTGGCCAACTGCTCTTCATATACATCAATTTTCAATTGTTGAATCTGACTTACCATGGCATTGAATGATTCATTCATCGACTCGAATTCACTGGAGGTTCGATACCGGGGAATACGGTGTTCAAGAACCCCTTCCCTGGCCATTCGCATAGCAAACATAATACGCCGAATTGGCAGCAGCACCACTCGCCGCAAGGCATAGAAGGCAGCGGCTACAATCAGCGAGGAGATGCCGACGAGCACATAGGTGATACGCAGCAGGTAGGGCAGTTGCTCAAGAATGACATCATCCGGTATCAAGGCAATCAAGCGAAGCGTGCTCAGGTTCGACGATTTGCCGACGAGTAGGTACTGCTCCTGTTCCCCGGTCAGCTTGTATTCATCCTCATCAAATACCAGATCGATCTCCCGACCTTCAAAAAAAACGGTCTCCTGCAGCGGCTTATGCAAAGTATTCGTAAAAACAGCCTTCCCGCCCTCGCCGAGATTCAACAAATTCAATGGACCTAGTAATTGGTTCACATCGATCGCAAGACCAATATATAAGCGGCCCGACTTGATCACACGCATCACAAAGGAGCGCCCACCAATGTTGGCGTCAATCCACTTCAGCTCTTTGCCCATTTTCACGAGGTCAGTACGCACATAGCCTTCCACCGCATTTTGCAATTCACGCAAATTCTCATTTCCGGTTATCCGAGCATTCGGGGCGAAGATAAGCTCATCATTGACGGTCGAATAAATAAACATGAACTCATGGGCAGAATAGTATTGCATATCCTCCCGCAGTTTTTGGCCAATCCTTATCCTTTCCAGGACATAAGAATCCGTCTGTTCAGCCGATGCCTTCTCCAACTGCAAAAAACCATCCTGTTCATTAATTAATCGCAAAATATAGCTGTCGGCCGCTTGCAACATATTATCAACAATGTTCATATACAAAGTCACGGTGCTGACACTGGCGCTCGCCACCTGATTCCGGACAACCTGAATCGAATATTTATTGTTGTACGTCAAATAGATCAGGATGGGAAGCACAATGAGCAGCAAGCCCACAATTAACTTGAAGCGAATCGAATGAACAATCGTTTTATTCCGTCGCACGTCTCCGCCCCCTTCTCAGCTCAATATACCTTACAATCATGGCGAGTACGAGCGGGACATGCAAGACACAATAGCCTCTGTCTGCCGGTCGGCAGACAGAGGCTATTGCTATTGTTATTGCTTGCTTTTTTTCCACTCGTCGATTTGTTTCTGTTTCTCAGCGATAATAATATCCAGACCGGCATCCTTCAGCTTTGCATTGAATTCCGGCAGCTTGTCAGGACCGATCGTACCTGTTTCAAAAGCAACACGATATTGATCCAGCACATTGGTAACCGCAGCAATCTCGGTCTTCACGCCATCCGCTATATAGTTGAATCCCATGAGCGGAGACTTGAAGGCCGTTTGATTGAATTCTTTCAGCTTGCTCCACAGCTCCGGATCATCTCCTTGCCAAATATATGAAAGCAACTGGTTGCCGAACATCCATCCCATACCCGGGCTGTAACCGATCGAGGTTGCATCCACACCCGGAGCGAAGGTAATGATATTGTCTATTCCCTCGACCTTGGCATAATGGGTTCCTTCCAGACCCCAATCAAGCAGATTCACCACTTCAGGATCCGTATACATCATATCCAGAAACATCATGGCCCTCTCAGGATTTTCTGACTGATGAGCAATCGCCCACATAATGTTGGTCACATAACCAGTTGTGGCAATGGCAGGTGTCAGTCGTACTGCAACCATCTCATATCCTGCCGATCGCGAATCCTGCATCTCAAATCCTGGCTTCATATGTGATAAATAACCATAGGCCGTTCCTGCCTTTACTTCGTTAAACGAGCTGGCTTGTGAAGTCGTAGCTGCATCCTTGGCGATATACCCAGCTTGATACCAACGATGAAGTCGAGTCACCATATCCTTGTATTCCTGCGTCTCAAATCCATTCACAACTTTAAGATTGTCATCATTCAGCATCACCACACCGAGGTTATCCCCAATCGTGTCCCATACCATTTCAAAGTATAACCCGATCGTGGTCGTCAAGGTTCTCGCCAATGTCATTTCCGGTTCTTTCTCTTTCAATATCTGGAGCACATTTTCCAGATCATCAAACGTTTTGATCTTCGATACATCGATTCCGTGCTTGTCTGCAAGATCCTTGCGCATGATGAAGCCGTAGTCCGAAGCCAGATCGCGAATACTCGGAACGCCATAGATTTCACCCGCTGATTTCGTCGCCTCCAAATACTCGGGACTCTGATCATTCAGCACCTCTACAATCCCTTGTCCGTGTTTCTCCAGCAGTTCATTCATCGGGTAAAGCTGCCCTTTGGCCACTTGCGCATTGTAGAGGCCAAGACCGGTAAACAGCAAATCAACTTTGTCGCCGCCTGACAGCAGCAAGGGCATCTTTTGCTTATACGCGCCCATATTGTCGGATCTTAACTTGACCGTCGCATTTATTTTTTTCTTGGTAATTTCATTTAACGCATCTTCCACCTTTTGCATATCTTTCTGCTCGTTATACAATGGAAATTCCACAACCAATTCAACCGGTTCCAACTCCTGGACAGGCGACTCACTCACAGATCCGCTTTGGGTAGCGTTATTTTCCGGAGTGTTGCTCGAACTCGCATCAGAACCTGAATTGCCCGATCCGCAAGCCGTTACTACAAGCGCCAGTACCAATACACATGCGATAACCCAATTTTGCCGTTTCATTGGCATCCCCCTGATCTTGTTTCGAATGTCGGCGATACCATGCAACGGCATCGCTCTGATTAAATCTTATAGGAAATCAAAAATCAAGTCTTTTGAAAACCCGATATTTTGTTTTTGAATTTTAGACTTCCTGGCATGGAAAATGGCAGCATATGTGAAATCATGAAACAATCAGTGACGGACAGTCACAGACGATTATCCCTATTAAAGTTAATAGAGCAACCGTACCGGCCCCAACAAACCGCTTGGCTCTTGCTGGGCAACCAGCGAAAACATATCTCGATGTTCCTTGACCAACGTATTCGTGACTTCAACCGTCAACATGTTTGCGCCTTGCTCCAGCGATCCCGAGATATCGAATCGATAAGGGGGGCTGATTCTTACGCCGGCAGAACGGCCGTTTACCAGCACTTCCGCGGTCTCATAGACTTCCCCCAAGTCCAGCCACATGTTCTTTGGCAACGCATTATTCCATTCCACCGTTGTCTCATAGCGGAACGTACCCGTGAATCTAGGCAGGTATTCCTGACGGCTCAGATCCACCAGCCGTTCCAGTTTGCCGTGCGTTTCGAAGCGCGGGTACTGCTCGGAGGAAACGATTGATAGCGACCAGACGGCGGATACTTCCAGCTGCTCACGCTCGGTTACTGCCTCGTCCTGCACAGTCAGATCCTTGAATAGCTCTCCGGCTACCACAACAACCGTCTCGAAAGGCGCCAAGCGCAACGGGACCCGTGCATCCTCCCCATCAACAACATCAATAACGCGGGTTACTCGGTTATTGTAAGCATCGTACAGACATATATGGCCGGATGTGGGCAGTTCAACATTTGTTTCGATTGGAAGCTGCGGATGTTCATTAAAGAAGAAATAGACGTCAGCGTCCTCATGCCGTATATGATAATGACGTAAGTACGGATATTCGCCGTCCGTCTTCAACTCATAAAATCCACGTGAGGCTAGATGTCCGGCTACCTCGGCAAGTGGAACGACGGAGACGTTCCGGCATGCCGTCAGTCGTTTCAAAAGCTCGGAGCCATCTTCTCCCTCACTGGCACGCACAGGTAGCGCATCGATGAAGATTACCGGCAAACCGAGCTCGGCTAGTTCTCCAATTCTCGCCAGGCATTTTGCCGGAAGCGCTTCGCTGTACGGGATAATGAAACAATCGAACGTCTCGTCACGTGACTTCAGCTTCTTCCCTTCAAGCGTTACAGAATCCAGGATCGCATCGATCGGCAGCACATCGCAATCGATCTGTCTTTTTAATAGCTCCTTGACCGGTTTATGGAAATACATCGCCTTACCGGACCATTCAGCCTCCGCATGGTACAATACAGCCGCGGAAGCGATATGCGTACCGCCTGAAAGCAGGTGGCTCAAACGATTCGTATAATGATTCAAATAGCGGTAATATCGAAATTGCGGATTTTTCCCTCTGGCGTAGAGATGCGGCGGACAATCCGGGTCTGGAAACGCCTTGGCGGAGAAGGAATGTGGTATGAAATGATTTACGCCGCGTACAAGCATATGATCGGTGAGCCATTTCATCAACTTCAGACCCTCTGCCCAACCGTATGCACCGAACACCTCCGCCATCGTACGACCTTTCTTCTTGGGATCGAGATGCGCAAGAGAAGAACCCATTTTTCCCAGACCATAGTTGAAAAACTCGCTGTCTGCTTCACCGAAGAACCACTTAAACGGAGTCTCATCGAAGCCGGGGGCGAGCTGCCAGAGGACCACGTCAACACCGGACATATCCTGTCCCCAGAGTGCGCGGAAGAAATGTCCAGTTCCCGCGCCAAGCCTGGTATGTGCGTTGTTATCTTCGATCACATGTCCGATGTATTCAACGCTACGTTCGCGGCACCAATCTCCGATCTGCGAGGTAAAGTTCTCCCCATAGAGACTGCTGACAATATTCATGTAATGGTAACGGATTATAGGCGGATTCACTCCCTGATCATGCCATAATAGCGGGAGCTGCTTGAGATAGTCTTCTCCGATTACCTCTTTCAGTCGTTCAGGAACGTCTTTACTCCAAGGCATCGCTACGTCTTTCTTCCCGGTAGCAGATTCGTAGTCATATTGATTGCTGTCATTATAAAACGCGGGTTCGTCGGAGAAAAACCCGGCGAACGTCTTACCGAAATCGTCCCGGTACCGCTCATAGAATGCTTCGTGGACCGTGTCGATCAGCACACGGGTCGATTCGGCTGAGAGCGGATTCAGATAATCCTCATGATTTTTGCTGCCTCCTTTATCGGATATGGTCATAATGAAAATTCGCCAGTACCCCTCCGGCACGCTCCAGTGTAATATTCCGTCTTTTACTATTGCTGATAAATCTATCGATTCACCTGTCAATTCACCGGATATCGGATCCCGCTTGCTTGCGACGACGGCAATCAGAGCTCCCCCTCCGCTCTCGGCAAAGAAGGGCACGTACGGTCGATCGATAATAAACGATGCGTGCGGAGCTGGACCCAGCGCATCGATATGCCTCTCGGACAGGAATGAACGACGCAACTCTTTCGGTGCGTCCTTCAGTCTGCCTGCCGCCCTGCCCGTAGGAAAATGGTCGTCGTCCAGCACCCATACCTGCATCCCACGCTTGCGTGCTTCCTCCATAATGACGTCCATGTCCTGCCACCACTTTGGCCCCAGAAAATCCGGATGAGGTCTTGCCTCGGCGATTACGGCCCGTATTCCGGATTCATGGATCCGCTGCATTTCCTCACGAAGTATCCCTTCCTCTTCCCCGTGTTGCCAAAATAAGGGCAGGATATAGTTGCCTTCCTGTCCTTTAAGAACCTCTTGTAATCGTCTCATATCGCAGTTTCAGCCCCCTATTAGGGAAGGTTCCCCTGAATGAACCCTCCAAGTAAATATAAGTTCATCATATCGAAAACCGATTCCTCTTACTTTCACCAACACGACATTGCGCTTTCGATTTTCAGACATGGGAAGCCCGAGGCAGGCATATCCAAAGACAACGTCATCCCTTGAAAAGGAAATGATCATTAATTGTCGAATATGATAATCTATGAAAACAAAGCAAATCTTACTCATTCTCGGCATATACCTGCTGATTATAACTAGTATCCGTCTTATATGGGTCACATGGAAATTTCCACCGCCCCATCCCAATGCTACTCAAGGTACCATTGATCTCACCACCTGGGACTTTTCGTCGAACCAGGCGATTCCTTTGAACGGGGAGTGGGAGTTTTACACGCATGCATTCTATATGAATGATGATGAAAATCCGCCACAGCCTGATTATATTCACGTGCCAAGCAACTGGGGAAAGACATTAAACCCGGCAGGACATTCGCCGATCGGCTATGGCTCATACCGACTTCTCATTCACATTCATGCAAACGAGAAGCAGATGCTCGGCATTCGGGTGCCGCCCATTCCCACCTCTTCCGAGCTGTATATCAATGGACAATTGCTGGCTTATTCCGGAACTCCGGGGAAGGACATCGATTCTTCCACAGCGCGCAAAGTGCCTTATTACGCCAATTTCTATTCCGAGGGGGAAACCATAGAAGTTGTCATCCAAGTTGCTAATTATTATGACTATTTTAATGGGGGCCTTACTTCTCCCGTCATGATTGGCACGGGGCAAGCGATTGAGAAGAACGTATGGTACTCCCGCAGCATGCAGATGCTCGTTTGCGCCGTTCTATTGATACACGCCTTCTATGCTTGCCTGCTCCTGTTCATTGGCGGTCGGATTCCTGGACTATTAAGCTTCTTTCTGCTGATTGTCAGCACCATTATCTCGATTCTTATCGATGATGAGCGGCTCCTGCAAATCTGGCTGCCGATAAACTATGATTGGATAAGCCGACTGACCCATCTATCCTATCTTGGCATCATCTATTTTTTGTTCAAAAATGCCATGCTGCTTACGGTGGAACGCACATCATCCAGCCGTTACCGCTGGTTCAATTATTTCTGCTCACTTTATGCCGGCATTGTCTTGTTTCTGCCCTTGCAACCGCTGTTGAAATTGGGTTATTTCAACATTCCTTTATACCTGTTCACGATTGTGGCCGTTCCAACCTTGACGTTTCGCTCAGCCAAACAAGGCAACCGGGATGCGATGTTCCTGCTGATTGGAGGAATAACGATTGCCATCAACGCGATGTGGGGCATCGTTAACACATTTTACTTTCCCGAAATCGGCTATTATGCGTTTGACCTCATATTCACCGTGCTGGCTGTAACCGCCTATTGGTTCAAACGACATTTCAACTCCATAACAGCACTCCGGCTCCTCACCGAGAAGTTGCAGAAGGCTGACAAGCGTAAGGACGATTTTCTTGCCCATACGTCCCACGAGCTTCGCAACCCGCTTCACGGCATGCTTAACATTGCCCAAGCGGTGCTCGACGATGAAACCGGCCGGAAAGAGAGCAGACATCAGGAAAGCTTGCGTTTGCTTATTTCCGTCGGCCGCAGTATGTCGTTTCTGCTTAACGATCTGCTCGACATCAACCGGCTCAAAGAGAATGCCATTCACATTCAGCCTGCTCCCATCCGCGTACAGGCGGTGGCTTCCGGCGTCATCGACATGCTGGGCTTCATGTCGGAGGGTAAGCCGATCCGAATCGTCAACGAAATCCCGGAATCATTCCCCCTGGTGCAGGCGGACGAGAATCGGCTGACACAAATTTTATTCAACCTTTTGCATAACGCGGTCAAATTTACAATGCGCGGCCATATTGAACTCCGCGCCACTATACAGAATGGCTATGCGCACATAACCGTCTCTGATACGGGTGTCGGGATTGATAAAGCGACGCTGCAACGAATCTTTCTCCCCTACGAGCAAGCCGATTCGAGCGTAACTTCGTTAGGCGGCGGCATCGGGCTTGGACTGAGCGTCTGCAAGCAGCTCGTCGAGCTGCAGGGAGGTACCATTTCTGCCGAATCCGCTCCCAATCACGGATCGACCTTCATCTTTACGTTGCCGCTTGCGATGACGGCAGACACGCCGAAGAGAGATGACCCTTCGCCGGATGCTGCACCATTGCTCGCGCACGCAGTGGACACACCTGTCGCGGCCTCCAAGGAGGACGATATGACCGAATTGCCGGAAGTCAGCGAATCGCCGTCTCCGACCATTGACAAAATTCGCATACTGGCAGTGGACGACGATCCGGTCAACTTGCGGGTGTTGACTCATGCACTGGCTTCCGAGCCATATATCGTCGGCACAGCAATAAACGGAAACGAAGCTATTGCCCTGTTGGATACGGTCAAGTGGGACATTATGATCATCGACGTCATGATGCCCGGCATGTCCGGCTACGAGCTGACCAAGCGAGTCCGGCAGCGCTATTCGCTAGCTGAGCTCCCCGTGCTGCTGCTTACAGCGCGCAGTCAGCCGGAGGATATTCATTCCGGCTTCCTCGCGGGGGCCAACGACTACATTATTAAGCCAATGAACACGTTGGAGCTAAAATCGAGAATTCGGGCACTTACCGATCTGACGCTGGCTGTCCGCGATCGAATATACATGGAGGCAGCGTGGCTGCAAGCGCAAATCAAGCCGCATTTTTTCTTCAACACACTCAACTCCATCGTTGCGCTTAGCGAGATCGATACGCGCCGTATGCGCAAGCTTGCAGATGCATTCAGCTTATATTTACGTGCCAGCTTCGACTTCAAAAACTCGGACAAGCTCGTGACCTTGAGTAGCGAGTTGGAGCTAGTCCAAGCCTATTTGTCGATTGAGAAGGAACGGTTTGATGAACGCCTCGAGGTGCAGTGGGACGTAAAGGCATCCTTGGAGATGCTTGTACCACCTCTATCCATTCAGCCACTGGTTGAGAATGCAGTAAGGCACGGGATTTTGAAACGAGCGCGCGGAGGCACCATCCTAATCCGGATTGCCGAATATGAGGATAGAGCGGAGGTTTACATCGAGGATGATGGCGTGGGAATGGACGGAACGACCATCCGGCACATTCTGATTCGCAGTTCCGCGAAGGAGCAGCAGGGGATCGGGCTGATCAATACCGACCAGCGGCTGAAGCAGCTTTACGGACAAGGGCTGCGTATTGAGAGCAGACTTAACGAAGGAACAATCGTTTCGTTCCAGATATTGAAGTAGCTATTGCCACCGTATCATAGAACGAAATCTAAAGGCATCCACTCGGGTGTCTTTTGTTTTGCCCCTTAACCGATATCCAGTCAAAGCTATTCGTACAAAAAAAAACAACCATCGACGACTTTGAAAGTCGGCAATGGTTGTCGGTAACTGATGTTACTTGTCGATCAGATTAGTCGTTTTGAGCAATCTTGCGATCAATGCCGTTACTTCGGCACGTGTCATATTGGATTTCGGGCTCAGCAACTCCATTCCGCTGCCCTTCACGATTCCCACTTCAACCAGCAGAGCGACATCCTCTCTCGCCCAGCCGGATACGCTCGCTGCGTCTTTGTAACCCGCCAGCAGGGAAGTGATCTGCTCCTCGCTTAGCTCGGTCTTCGGGTCGATGAGGCTGTACGCCCGGGCGATCATCGCCATTCCTTGTTCTCTTGTAATTTGCTGGTCGCCATAGAAGTTGCCGTTGTCATAGCCGCGAACGATACCGAATTCATTCGCGATCGTGACTGCATCCTGGTACCAAGCAGATTCCGGAACGTCCGGGAAAATACTGTTTGGAACGTTCTGGCGCATCAAGCCAAGACCAGCTACGACAATCTCCGAGAACTCCGAGCGCGTGACATTACGATCCGGCGAGAATGTATTGTTTCCGGTTCCTTCCAGATCGAGTCGCGCTGCGATATTGTTAACGTCCACTTTGCCCCAGTGTTTCTTCACATCATCGAAATCCTGCGGATTCCAGATGACAGAGTAGGAACCGTGGCTACGCAAATCGTTGATCAGAGCATAGTAGCGACTGTTGATCTTCGTAACGACCGTTGGTACATGGAACACAGTACCGTCAGGATTCACGATAACACCTGTTGTAATACGGTTCGGATCGATGCCTTCAGGCAGAGCGATGTATTTCGGAGCATATCCGCTTAATTGTCCCGATCTAACCGTCTGACCGTCATGTGTAAAGGTCATGTCAAGATCGACCGGATCAACCAATAACTCGTACCCTTCTGCCTTTGCCTTGCTCCGCGCGCTGTCAGTCAGTGCTTTCGAAGAACGCTGGATATCAATATGGACCGCGATATCACCAAGTGCTGCATTGCCCAATTGCTTGGACACACCGCTTAAGTCCATCTTTCCGCCAGGAACAGGGTAGATCGCTAACAGGTTGCCAATTTCTAGACTCGCACCCTTATCGGCCAATTGCTTAACCGTTTCTGCCGTCAAACCATCCACCTGCATATCTCCATCATTCGAAGATTGAATGGCCAGCTTCTGTCCCGTTCCATTCGATAATATATCGCCAAGCTTATCTCTGTTTACCAGTACGGAAGTTTGCTTGTTACCTCCAGAAGTGGTTGTCTTGCCAGTGGCAAACCCGCCATCGTTACCGTTCACGGACGTATTCACACCTGGGTCCGTTGCGGGTGGCGTAGTCGTAGGCGGCGTAGCAGGCGTTGTATTGCCTCCGCTATTGCCTCCGTTGTTACCTCCATTATTATTGCTGCCATTGGATCCTCTGGTGATGGTCAGCGTATATTCCGTTACATTGCCCTGGGCGTCCGTTACCTTCACAACAATCGTATTGGTGCCGACTGCCAGCGGCAATTCATCACTTACAGAGCCATTAGGGATTGCTTTCCATACCCCGCCATTTACCGAAATTTCGATTGTGGCGTTCGGGTCATAAGTCGCCAGCGTTACGGTTGTATTGTAAACATCGTGGGTCACGGAAGCCTGATAATGGGTTACTCCCCCATTAAAAGCCGGAGAGATCGCAATCGGTGTTCCATCCCCACGCTTTAACTCGAGACCCGATAGTTGTGATTTGTCTGTCGTGTCTACCGTAACGATCTTGGAGTCTGTGGACACTTTGCTATGTTTCTCTGCCGTTACATTGATTGTATATTTCCCGTCTTTTAAATCAGTGGACGGAATGAAGCTCCAATTTCCATTGCTGTCTACTTCCACTTCGCGGGTCTCGACAACATTGCCGCTCTCATCTTTCAACTCAACGATGACCTTTGCATCCTTGTCAGCTGTACCTTTGATTTCTGGCTTTTTCATGAATAATGTATCACCACTTGGCTCGGTGATGACTAAAGCTGGATTTGTGGTATCTACCGTAATGATTTTGTTTTCTTTAGCTGTCTTATCATCTTTTGTAGACGTCACTTCAATTGTATAAGAGCCATCTACTAAATCAGCCGAAGGGATGAAACTCCATGTACCATCTTGATTTACAGTGACAGTTGGCGTAGCAATTACAGCACCACTTCCATCCTTGATTTCTACGGATACCTTGGCACCTGGAGTGGTCGTGCCCTTGATTTCAGGCTTTTTCACGAATACGGTATCACCACTTGGCTCGGTGATGACTAAAGCTGGTGGTGCAATGAGATAATCAAAGCTGTGAACAGGAGCACCATTTTTTCCTTTTAAGTTTCCAACTGATTTCTCATAAGACACTTTAACAGCATCAACTTGTGTAATCTCCTCACTCGTCTTCAGCTTCAATGTCTTACCATCTACTCCTATTTCAAAGCTATCAATCGTAACCTCTACACCGTTGATTTCAAGCGTGAAGCCGGTTAGATCAGTTAGAACGATTTCTTGATCAAAGGTTAATACAACCTCGTCCCCAGCGGCTGTTATTTCTTCAACCTTTGCGCTTTGAGCCAATACACCAAATGTGAAAAATTGCCCATTATTTAGTGTTGTTTTAGCCGCGTAATGCTCTACACCGTTAAGATCAATAATTTCTAATTCCTTCTGAGTTGCATTAGTAAAATCCGTATCGCTGCTGCTAACTAGCAGTTTTTTCCCTGCAGGAATAGCGGATGTCGGAATCGCAATTTGAACCTCACCAACGCCATTCGTGTTCTGTACCTTCCAAACGCGCTGTGAATGATACTCGTTCGTGCTGCCAATCTGTTGGTCGAACGTCAAGTCTTGTCCATTGTCGCCCCAGATTAAGTATTGTTGGTCGGACAGTGTCCCCGTATTAAGCGCGTTTGAATTAACGAGGGTATTTACACCAATTGCAATTTGCGTTCCAGCATTAATACTGCGGCTTTGCTTTTGCACCAATGCTTCTGCATCATCTTGACCTATACCCGCAATGTTGTGTTTGTAGGTACTGTCCGCAGTCCACACGGTATCATCATTTGTGGAAATATAATTGCTCTCACCATTGTTAAGCGTAATTCCATACTTCACTCCCAAGTATGTTTCAATTTTAGCGGCATCATCGCTTGTTAAGCTATCATACAAGATAATCTCAGCAACTTCAGCGCGCAGACCACGCCAGTTGCTGCCACTGGTTCCTGCAGTAGCACCAATTACAGGAGTGAATTCAAAGGTACCAAAAGTAGCCTTACCATTAATAATAGTTTCTGCTGCTTTCCCGTTAACTCTTGCACTATGGTTCGTGTCATCCTTGATTTCATAATTGGCCAATTGGAATCTCTCTCTGTCAGGGTCAGGCTCTTTAAAACCACGCCATACTTTGCTCGCGCCATTTCCAACTGCAAAATCCGCATTTCCACCCAAAATCTGACTTCCGTAAGTTTTTATTTCAATCGATCCGACAAGTGATCCTGCATAGCCAGTAGCTGGCCATTTATAGACAGCATATCCAGACTGAAATGTAATCTGTTTATCTCCTATTAACTTTGCCGATTGATCATAGTGGTCAGTAGTATAAGAATTGTTAAATGTAATACTCGGGTTAAAATTCACCCCGACTGAATTATACTTTGGTGTTATCGCTTCTTTGCCCGTTGGAACATCAAGAGTAAACCGCACAGGGTCAGTAGATTGATCTGCCCACTCCGTCAATAGCCCGTTATTTTCATTTACATCAGAATCTGCTTTAAGCCATAGTACAGGTTGAGATCCACTCAAACCACCTGGAGTAAGAGGACTGCTAGCCGCTGATACCTTAGGTACGAATGTAGTTGAGAAGCTCCCGAATACCAGCACAAAGATGAGCATCACCATAAGCTGCTTTCTCCATTTGAAATAATCCCCTTGTAACAACACATCTCTTCATCCTCTCTATTATAGAATACTAGTATTCTAGCGACATCTTCTGGCAAATCTCCGCTAAATATTAACGTTATGAAACTAAACAATTTAATCTCTGGCCCGTCCGTGTAAACCTTATCCGGCTAACTTTTCTCACGCTTGTCTTTTTTGCTTTTGCTTTTCATACGCAATGCTTATTTCATCTTCTTTCAACATAATGATACATCCATAGAACAGTACTGTTATACCGCGCTTATATATGCCCCCCTTCACTCTTGCTATTTAGGGCTTGCTGACAATGCAATAAACAAGAGAAATCGTGAAATAATCAAAGAAAATGCAGAAAATTTGGTCAAGTGCAAGGAATTTACGGGATGACATAATACGTCAATTTTCCACAATAAACGCTTATAACTTTAGCACACGCTCCTAGACAACACCTAGACAACTCCCGAAACGACAAAAAGGCCGCTTCGTGGAAGAGGAATCGAATTCCCCCATCGTAGCAGCCTTTAAACATGAAATAATGAGCATTCGCTTCAGATATAGTCTACTTTAATAAAAACGTCGAATTTCCCTTTAATTCTCCGATGAGCTTGTGTTGGCCCAATCTCCATTGTTCATACCAACGGACGATGTCCTCGCTAATCGGAAGCTCCAGCTCACGTTCCATTCTCGTTTTGAGGAGATAGTATTGTTCCTCTATGCCCATATGATTATCTACCGCATGATAGAGCTTCATCAGCGAAAAATAGCATTCTTCCTCATCCGGACATATCCGTTGAATGCTAAGGTTAATCTGAATGGCTTTGTCTAGGACGCATTGCCCCTCGTAATATTCGCTCAATCTCTTCATCTGGTATAGCCATAGCAACTGCAAGCGTTCCCGTTCGTGCTCCACCCACAAGTAATCGTAATACCCGAGATAGTGGCCCGTGTACATCCTCAGCACGCGTTCATAGGCGTCGGCGGTGCCCGCATCGAGAGAACCCAATTGCTTTAATTCGCTTTCCCATAGCTCCGTGTCAACCTGCGCTCCCCCGATATCCAGTTGATATCCTGCTTGCAGTTCGCCGATGCGTATGGATATCGAATCCATCTTGTAGGATTTCAGAGTTTGACGGATATGATAGATAGCCGTATAGAGGTGTTGAGCCGCTCTCGCCTCCTCTATATTCGGCCATAGCAGCTCGAGGAGTACGCCTCGGCCGACGACCCGCTCTCGATGGTAAAGCAAAAAAGCGAACAATTCCTGCGATTTGCTCGTCCTCCATTTTACGGTCTGTGCTTCCATGCCCGGAGGGTGGAAAAGGATCTGTTCGAAACACCCTATCAGTGGCGCATTCCGAACCGGAACTTTCCCCAAACCTTTCAAGTTCAGCTTCTCCTGAAGCCGCATGACGGTGTTGCGAAGACGACTGTCGTTCACCGGCTTTACTAGATAATCCAAGGCATAAAGCTCGAAAGCACGAACGGCATACTGGTCGTAACCGGTCACGAACACGATACAGATGCCGGGAACGACAGCCTGGATCTGCCTACCAAGCTCCAGCCCGTCAATCTCGGGCATTCCAATATCCAAGAACACCACATCAGGGCGATGCTCTAATACGCCAGCAATCACTTTTGTCGGATTTGAATACGTGGCGACGATCTGTATTCCGCTGACTTCGCGTTCAAGGGCTCCTTGAAGTTCAATAGACGCTAGCGGCTCGTCGTCGACCAATAAAACTCTCATTTAACATCCCTTCTTTCGATTTACTGCTATTTCACTAGCTCTAACCAATACTCAATATCCAGGTAATACTGAGCTGCAAACTCATGAATGATATCCTGAGGCTGAAAAATTCTTCTGCCATTAAGAAAGGTCTTTCCTTTTCTGAATCAACTTAAGAATTGTTTCGTCAATCGTTCTGAACTCATCATTGTATTCATCCGGAATTTTTTGCAATTCGCTCCAAGCCATTTGTAATCACTCCGTTTCATCGATTCACGCTTGCCTTTCTACAATACAAGCGCGATCAGGCACCGGCCTTCGTACATCCGACGATCCTTTGCTTTTTTCATCGCGGTTTTGACAGGGTATTTTACTTCATTCTTTTTCAGCTTGTTTAGAATCAGCTCTTCAATCCTAAAATCTAAAACTTCTGCCATATAAATCGAATAAATGAATACATCCGTCAACTCGTCTGCAATATCATCTTTCTTTATATGTAAAGCTTCCTCTGATGATTCCATTGAAAGTTCTCTAGGAGTTCAGATGACTCTATGCTTATTGAAATAGCCAAATCTTTTGGATTATGGAACTGCTCTCAATTACGGTTTTGACGAAAGGCAAGAACCTTTCTAACGATCTCTTCATTCATTATTTAAACTCCTTTCAACAAGGATATTTTAACAGTAAATTGTTGTAGTAGAGTAGATAGTATTTGTATTTAATAGAATAAATTTATACGTAAGCAATGAATCTTCTTTAATACTACTTATGGTACGGTTACCGTGACATCAAAAGAGCGAAAAGCTTGAAGGAGGCACCCGAGATGAGTACGTTCACTAGTTGGAAAAGTGCTCTTGTTACCATCGTAAAAAACCTCTTTTTATAGCATTGTTATATTCTCATTATTTTCCCTTGATTTATACCGAACAGGGCGTATTCTTAGACGATCTCGATACACCCGAACAGCGCGAGCACGGAACGAAGGTGTTGTTGGATCGTCTCGGCGATGCGCTGGACAGCCAATGATAAATACTGCGATCGAATCGAATAGTAGGGCCTTAAGGCCATATATCGCCGGAAGAATGGTGCACAGTGACAGCACGACGCTTGACAAATCCAAGCGGCCGGGTATTGGGTCCCGATATTCGGGCAGAAGATAAGGTGCAGTCAACAACAGCAGTGCTATGGCTGGAACTGCTGGCAGAAATACCGAACCCCAACCATATGAGCTTTCGAAACGATAATGAATTGGTCCTGCAGAGAAATGCCTTTGAAAGGACGAAGGACGTGTCTGGATTGATCGTTCACAGCGACCAAGGGTTCCAGTACACGTCCTACGCTTACTACGACATGCTGCCACAGGTTGGCGCCCAAATCAGCATATCTCGCAGAGGCAATTGTTATGATAATGCCTCTATGGAAAGCTTCTTCTCGCATCTATAGACGAAAGGGCTCTATCCCTATGATATCCGAACTTTGGATGAGGCACAAAGGCGAATTGAGGCATATATCCAGTTCTATAACCAGAATCGACCACATAGAAAACTAAATAAGTTGACGCCGGTATATTACCGGCGCCAACTTGCAGCCTGGGGGCTTTTTTCGATGTCTACAGAATAGGGGCTTGACCACCTATTAGCAGTATAACTAAGGCTGTTTTTTTCAACCGTCCATAAACAGGGTCACAGTTCAGACCGTTAACCTTAGTACTCTTTTTATTTCAGTCTTGAAAAAGCAGTATGCTAAACCCGTCAAAAGGAATACCTTATGCATTTAGATAGTCACGACCGTTTTGCTCACTCCTTCTGGTTTGTCGGGATTAATACCACGATAGATAGCAAGCCAGCATGAGAACAACTGCATTACCGTAACCGCAGAGAACGCGCCGCATATTCCCTCACAGTTTTCGGGCAACACAATCGCTAGAGGGAACTCCTTAGCAAGTTCGGGCTTGTTCGTGATGGCCATGGCGAATATATCCTTTTTGAGCATGTTCCGGTAAAGGTTCATCGTAAAGTCATCGGTCACACTGTCAACAAGCGTAAAAATACAAGGCCTCATATGGCTTGTTGTGGAAAATGGTCCGTGGCTGTAATCGCTCGCCGCGTAAGCGCGAGCGCTGACATTCGCCGTCTCCTGTATCTTCAGCTCAGCCTCTTTCATCGCCGCGTGCGTGATACCACGTGAAAAGATATCGATTGAATTTGCATATCTGAAGTAGCTAGCGTACTCGCGGATAAGGTTCTCATGAGCGAGCGCTGCGGCTATTGCGTCAGGCACGTTATCTACTGCGTTCCTGAGCACGGCACTACCAGTTATTTCGGCCATGATTTTTGTAAGCAGCAATGCCTGCGACATATACGTTTTTGTGGCAGGCATGGCCCGTTCATTGCCGACATGATTGTGCATATTGTGTTCGGCGGCCTTATCCACAACCCCTTGAAT
Source organism: Paenibacillus lutimineralis (assembly GCF_003991425.1). Taxonomy (NCBI): domain Bacteria; kingdom Bacillati; phylum Bacillota; class Bacilli; order Caryophanales; family Paenibacillaceae; genus Paenibacillus; species Paenibacillus lutimineralis. Next base: position 1,819,074 of record NZ_CP034346.1, on the reverse strand, counting down.
ATTGGTGAGGCTGATTGTTAGAGCCCCCTGATTCCGTGCATGACCGAGCACCATCGAAACATCTTCTGCACCACCCGACTGGGATACTCCTATCGTCACCGAGCCAGACATATCCAAGTTGCCATGGTAAAGCGTAATCACCGAAGGATTTACAATCTTTGAGGGTATCCCACCGTATATTTCCATTATATATTGAGCGAGCAGACATGCATGCTCGCTCGAACCGCGCGCCGTAAAATAGACGGAGCGGCATCCTCTATCCTTTACGTCTGCCGAAACAGTTTTAATCATCTCTTTGTTCGTTTCAAGGCTTTCTCTCAGCAACTGAGGCTGTTCGAATATCTCCTCGCGCATGACTGAGCTGTTATTCTTTAAAAAATTCCTATTCATTGATGCTTTCCTCCACTCATTATTATTATTTGGTTTTTCAAGCCCTGCGGGCTATCCATGAACATAGAAATTCCCTCTCCAGCACGCAGGACTTTTAAACCTTTGATACGTACGTACTATTAATACAGTAGCCATATGTGGTTTGATATTATATCAGCGCATCACAAACATACTCTTGTGATGTGCCGGCGGGACTCATATAGGCTGCCTCAGCTCAGAAATAATATCTTTGTAAGGCCGGGCCTTTCCGAACAGCGCAGAAGTACCCAAAACAAAGGCATCGGCCCCCAGTGCGCCAAGTTCGCGAACCTTACTGTCCGAGATCGCGCCGTCGACCACTATTTTAAAGCCGTAGCTGCTCTTCATTTCTGTGAGTCGTTGAAGCTTATCGGTAACAAACGGGATGTACTTCTGCCCGGCGAATCCAGGATTCACCGTCATGAGCAGTACAAAGTCGCACAGATTGAGAAGTTCTTTCACGCTTTCGAGCGAGGTGCCCGGATTGATGGCAAGCCCCGGAGTCTTTCCGAGCGATGTGATTGCTGCGAGAGTGCGCGCCGGATGTTTGTCCGCCTCTGGATGAATATAGATGATATCAGCTCCGAGCGATACAAACAATTCACAATAGCGAAATGAGTCTTCTATCATCAGATGGACATCGATGGGCTTGCTGGTGCTCGCTCGTATACATGCGATATCACCCGGGCCGAGGGCAAAGTTCGGAACAAAAACGCCGTCCATTACGTCTATATGGAACATATCGGCGCCGGCTTCGTCCAGTTTTTGGGTTTCCGCAGCAAGCTGGGCGAAGTCAGCGCACATCATGGATGGTGAAAATAATAGATTTTTCATTATCTACGCGACGCCGCCATTCTTTCCCATGTCTTCCAACGGCCCTTTATTGACAAAGCAAGCTGATAGATGTTTTCCGGCACGCTCATGCCGCTAAGACCTGCATCCCCGATGGCGTGTATATCTGCGCCCGTTTGTTTGCTCCAGAGAGCACACTGACGAACGGTATCCACATCTGAACCCTCTATAGTCCCATCAAGGAATGACATGGCGAGCGTTCCTGGCTTGTAGGTATGTGTAAACGTAACCAGTTCCCGTATACTGTCCACGTCGATACCCCAGCGGCTTCCGGGCATTGACATACAAATAACATCGGTTCCTGCATCAATAAGCTCTTTAATATAATCTTTGTAGAACTGCAGCGGCTTGATGGGGTCGCCAATAACAGGCTCGGTCGCGCCGTCCTCCCACTTGCCTGCAAAGATCAGCATATCATCGCCGACGAGCTTTTTGGTACTACGAACAGCATTTAGTACGGCATCGTAAGAAACGCCCGTTCCAGGGTTGCCGCCGAGTATCACATACTGCGCCTTCTCCTCCAGCAGCTTTTTGATATTTTCCGGACTGGGGGTGCGATATTTTCTAAAGGTCTCGGAGTAGGCGTTCGATATGTCTTCCATATCACCGCACTCGAGATAAACGCCCATTGGTATATCGATCAGTTTCCGCATGTCAGGAATACGATAATATGATGACGAAGAGTCTTTCAAATTTGAAAATTCATGAACATATAAACCCGACTGCTTGGCATTTTCATCGAGTGAGTAGCCGTTAAAGAGTAGCATATCGGCGCCCATTGCCTGCGAAAGCTCTGCGTTCGTCGTTCCGAGGCAGAGTGCTGTTGGAAAACTAACGTAGTTCTGGGCTAATATCACGCGCCCCTCGCTAAGCAATATTGACTCTTTTAGTTCTTTAGCGGTCATAGCCTCAATTTGAGTACGATGTGCATTTATAAGTCTTGTAACATTGGACATTTGAAATACCACCTTTTTCTTTTTTGTTGATTCATTTCACCTATTTAATATCAGGAGAATCGAAGTACATTATTAGGCCTCGGCTTAGTCTTGGATTTAGGCCGATTGCAGTTTTTCTTCTTTAAGTGCCTGTTTGTCGCAGATCTTAAAGAATGGCAGATAGATCAAGCAGGATATCACGACCATCACGAGCATCCATAAGCCAAACTTTAACCCCCCTCCAACCAGGAAGCCAATGATCGGTCCGGGGATCGTTGGTACGGTCATCAGCAACGCCGGAGTTACCAAAAAAACCGATTTTAATAAGCGCATAGGTTACACTCATCAGCAAAATTGGAGTAGCAATAAAGGGGATCGCCATAATCGGGTTGAACATAATTGGGAATCCGAATACTATGGGTTCAATAATGTTGAATATTCCGGGTACCACTGCAACCTTGCCGAGCGCCTTGTAGCGTTGCGACTTTGCAAAGATTGGCATAGTAAGGGTGAGGCCTATCAGACATCCGTCGCCCCCAAGGAACTGCATGATCATTAGATATAAAGCGAAGGTCAAATCGTATGGAAGTGCCGCTCCAGTCGAGAAGGCCGTCATGTTTTGGATGGCTGCGGGCATCCAGATTGGCAGCATGATTGATAAAACAACCATTGAACCGTGAATACCGAACACCCACAACAAACAGGAGAATAACATCGCAATGATGAACGCGCCGAACCCGTTGCCAAGTGAGGCGAGCGGAAGTTGAACGACTGAAAAGATGAACTGATGCAGGTTGTCGAAGGAGGTAAGTCCGAACAGGCCCTGTACAGTAAGGAACAATGCAGCAACAATGATTGCAGGTATAATCGCCTCAAACGGCTGCGAAACGATGGGTGGGACAGATTCAGGCATTCTAATTGTGATTTTTTTGTTGACAAGGAACGAATATAAGATTATTGACGCATAACCAATCAAGATGGCTGTGAAAAGGCCCTCAGCACCGAGCCACTTGATGGGAATCACATCTAACGCTTCGGCAAGAAATTCACCGGTTTCAGGGTCAGTAACCGTGGTGCTCAGAGGGGTCACAAGCAAAAATGACATGAGCGCGATGATTATTGTATTAAACGGCTTTTGTTCGAGCGCCTTCCCAAGGTTAAAACCCAAAGCGCAGATGAAGAACAGTGCGATCAGGTTGCAAGTAGCAACACCGACACTTAACACTGCCGATAGGCCAGAGCTCGAAAGGAATTCGGTATACGCGTCCCCTATGGGCAGACCTCGGATTAATGAACACAACGCACCCACCATGAGTATGGGCATTGTTGCCATCAGAGAAGACGAAAGAGCATTTATCCACTTGTTTGTCTGAAGTTTTCCAGAAAACTTGGTTAGCTTTTCAGAAATTTGGTTGTCTGGACTTTTTTTCATGGGAAGCCCTGCCTTTCCTTTAGTTTTTTTGATGTATTAGATACCATCTTCATTGATGCCGCACCGGTGCTTTCGGAGCCGGGGTATCTTCATAGTGCCAAGGCTTCCTTCAATACCTTTTCTCCATTCATCATTCCGTAATCCGCACTGTTGATGACTGCAACCTTGATTCCAGCCGGCTCATATTTTGCCTTGAATTCCGGCAGCATGAAACGAACCTGAGGCCCAAGAAGCAAAATGTCTGTTTCTTTAGAATACTTTTCAAATTCACTTTCAGGTACAGCCTGAATTTTTACCGCCACCTTTTCTTTTACAGACGCTATATTCATCTTTGTCACCAGTAAATTGGTGGACATTCCAGCAGCACAAACTAGAGTTATCCTTTTCATTTTGGTCATCCCCGTTCACAAAGTTTTGTAATTTTTTCATACATGTCGACAAATTCCTTGGCCATATCAATCACGGTGATTGCGTTCATCAGATGATCCTGCGCATGTATCATTAAAACGGTAATTTTTTCAATGTTCCCCTCCGCCTCCTCCTGTATAATGTCGGTCTGAACTTCGTGTGCTTGTGTAAGGAATTCACCTGCCTCTCCTAACTCTTTTCTTGCCTCTTCAATGTTTCCCGTTTTTTGCGCTGCGGATTGCCATCATGGCCTTGCTTTTTGCATCTCCGCTTTTAACAATCAATTGCATAACTCTTGTTTCCATATCCATTCGTAAAATCACCTTTACCTTTTACAAAATATAATTCTTGTATTTATACTAGCAAGAACCGTGCCAAAACAGATTGAAAGGACGGTCGTCAGCATCTTAATACCATAAATGGGTTGCTTCCATGAGTGCTTCCTTCAGAAATTAGATTGGTTTCGCAAGGTGGTAGTTAAGTTGACTTGTTCGTATATTTTTACTATAGTTACTTCAAAATTACGCTGAGAATAAGGGTGATGGGTTTGAAACGAATTGATCTGATTGAAGAAAAGCTAAGCAGGCTTTCGGCAGAAGCCGGCGTTACTGCCGGAGAGCTGGCCGCCAGCCTAGGGCTGTCACGCGCCAATGTCAGCAATGATCTGAACAGACTCTGTGCAGAGGGCAAAGCGGAAAAATACGGATCAAAGCCCGTCTATTATAGGATTTCACATACTGCGGCACGGCAAGACGCTGAGACTCAGCTGAATGCGTTTGTGCGCAATAACCAAAGTATGTTTCATTGTGTGGAACAGGCTAAAGCAGCTGTGCTTTATCCACCGAACGGGATGCATATTCTGCTGTTTGGCGAAACCGGCACGGGAAAATCCATGTTTGCCGAATTAATTTACAAATACGTCAAGGAAAAGGGGTATTTGGCCGACAAAGCGCCGTTTATCGTCTTCAACTGCGCTGATTATTCAGATAACCCGCAGCTGCTGGTCAGCCAACTGATGGGCACAAAAAAAGGCGCCTATACAGGTGCCGATTCCGATAGGCCCGGGCTGTTGGAAAAGGCTGACGGGGGCATTCTATTTTTGGATGAGGTTCACCGTTTGCCGCCGCAGGGGCAGGAAATGCTTTTTACCTTTATGGACAAAGGAATTTACCGCCGGCTGGGTGAAACAGATGCGGAGCGCCGCGCCAAGGTGTTGATTATCTGTGCCACAACAGAGGATCCGCAGTCCAATCTGTTAAATACCTTTGTCCGCAGAATTCCTATGATTATCAGAATTCCGAACTTAAGTGAACGCAGCATCGATGAACGGTTGAACCTGATTAGCGGCTTTTTCACAGCTGAATCCGCCCGTTTGCGCAAACCGATTTCTGTCTCTGTCAACTCTATGCGGTCACTGCTCAGCTACCATTGTCCCAACAACGTCGGACAGCTGAAAAACGATATTCAAATCATCTGTGCGAAAGCATATTCCGACTATGCTTCGAGGAAAAGGAGTGAGCTGTGCATTATCAGCCATGACCTGCCGGATTATGTTCGGCAGGGGCTCGGTTTTGAAACAACACATCGGCAAATATGGAAGCGCTTTATAGGGATCAACAAGCGGTTTTGCGTTTTCAATAGTGAATCCCACGCTGCAATCTGGAACGATAACGACATGGAATCAATTTATGGCATGATTGATACCCATATGCAAGAATTGAAGGACGCAGGAACAGACGAAACGCAGATAAAAAATGAAATTGATCGTGACATTCAGCTGTATTTTGAAAAGTATACGAAGATTTCCGAGAGCACAAAGGATTTTCCGAGTATTCGCAATCTTGTCGGAATGGATATAATCTATATCGTTGACCGAGTTCTCATAGAAGCGGAAGAGAAGCTGAACCGGAATTTTGAAGAGAATGTCCGGTATGGCCTTGCCGTACATGTTTACAGTTCTATCAATCGGATCCGACAGGGCCGTAAAATTGTGAATCCGCAGCTTAATGTGATTCGTAAAAATCTGCCTGCCGAATTTTCGGTAGCGCTAAGCAGCCTTGAAATAATTAATGAGAAATTCAAGGTTAACATGCCGATTGACGAGGCCGGCTTCCTGGCGGTATTTTTTGATCTGAATCGATTCCATCGCAGCGCAAAAGTGCGTGTAATTGTGATTGCACACGGAAACAGTACTGCGACTTCCATGGCCGAGACTGCAAATCGGCTGCTGGACATCAATTACACCGTCGGCATCAATGCTTCTCTCGACGAAAACTCTCAAAATGTTTACTTGAAATTGAAGGAGTTTCTGAAAAAGTCCCCATCGGAGGCGGGTGTGCTGCTGTTGGTGGATATGGGTTCCCTGATGAATTTCCCGGAGGATATTGAAAAAGAACTGGGAATACAGACGAAGGCGATTCCGCTTGTCAGCACGCTGCACGTGATTGACGCGGCCAGAAAAGCCGCGCTGGGGTATCCGCTGGACTACATTTATCAGGAAACACTGCGCGTCAATGAACTACTCAGCGAGGCGAATACGAATCTGCCCGCAAAAGATCAGTTTGCCAAGCTTTTTATCCTTACCATCTGCACAACGGGAGAAGGAAGTGCGGCCCTGCTGAAAAATGTGCTTGACAGCCAGCTAAATTACCATAATTCCATGTGCGAGGCGATCTCCCTGAAGCTCACCGACCAGAACGATTTCGTTGCCCGTTTGAGCACGATCAGTAAAATCGGAAAAATCCTCTGCATTGTCAGCACGTTTCAGGTCGATTTTCCGGTGCCGCATTTCAATCTGACGGAGGTCCTGGAGGGGAGTGCGATCCCGAGCATTCAAAAACTGATTGACCACGAGGCTATACTCTCAAAATTAGGCCAAACCTTTTCCTCCATGCTGAAATACGGAGACAGTGAAACAGTCCTGAGAAGCATACACAGCGTAATTGCTGAGATTGAAGTCCAATCCGGTCAAAAGTTGCTCCCAGATGTGCTGGTCGGGGTTTTATGCCATTTGGGATGTATGCTGGATCGATTGATCGGAAGCCAGCCAATCTCAAAGTTCCCGCAAAGGGAGACGTATATTCAGCAAAACAAGGCTTTCTTTTACCTTGTCAAGAAAGCGTGCGACTCCCTCAACAGCAAGTTCTCTATTGTGGTTCCGGACGATGAGATCTGCAACATAATGAGATTTTTTGCGCCTGAAAACTGTGAAAATGATGGAGGGGACGAATAGTACGGCATCCTGCAAAATGGTTGGCACGAAAAATGCTACAGTTAAGAGTGAAACATATGTTAAAGGAGGATCTCAAATGACAACACAAACAGTACAGGTTATGAATAAAGTTGGCATTCACGCCCGTCCAGCTTCCATGCTTGTTACCGCCGCGGGGCAATTCCAGTCCGTTATTACCGTCAACCACGGCGACAAGACTGCAACGGCAAACTCCATGATCGACCTTCTGACCCTGCGGGTAAAGATGAATGACACCGTTACAATCCAAGCAAACGGAGTTGATGAAAAAGAAGCAGTTGATGCTCTGACTGCACTGATCCAATCCAAATTTGGCGAAGAATGAATAATTATTACTGATGAAAGGATTGAACTTCATGAATAAAGGAATCGGAGCCTCGAACGGATATGCAGTTGGAACAGCATATGTCATAGCTTCTTTGAAACAGGTGCATTTCGATGCTAAGGCGAAAGACATAGAGCAGGAAACGGAACGTCTGAATGACGCCATTCAACAGTCAATCGTACAAGTGCGAAAAATTGCGGAAAAGTCCAGCAGCAATCTTGACACAAAATACGTCGCGATCATTAACAGTCATCTGAACTTTCTCAACGACCCCTCTTTTACAGGGGAAGCGTTCCGTAAAATCAAAGAAGAATCGATATCTGCCGAACGCGCGATTTCAGATATTACTCAACAGCTTTACGATATTTTTTCGGAATTTGAAGATGAATTTACAAAAGAACGGGCCGAAGATATCAGGGATGTGGGCGAAAGGGTTCTTCAAAATCTGCTCGGGGTGCAACCGGATGTCCGCTTTGATGATCTTCCACCCAATACCATTCTGTTTGCCCACGACTTAAAACCTTCCGACACGGCGCAGATTGATAAAAGCAAAGTCATCGCTTTTGTTACCGAAACAGGGGGGAAGACCTCTCATACGGCAATTATTGCTAAAGCGCTTGGGATTGCCGCGGTTGTGGGGTGCAGCGGTGTGCTACAGCATGTGCAATCTGGAGACCCCGTTATCGTGGACGGATTTTCCGGCGAAGTGATGGTTTCACCCGACGAATCCGCCTTGCAAAAATACTGCCTTCTGGCGGATGAATACCATAAGCACGTGGATGGCCTTGCGCATACTGCACATAAAAAAGTCGTTGCCAAGGATGGAAGACCAATCTGTGTAGCGGCAAACATTGGCAATCTCGAGGATCTGGCAAAAGCGCTCAAAAACGGCGCGGACGGCGTCGGGCTTTTTCGAACGGAACTTTTATATATGGAACGGACACAGATGCCCTCAGAGGAAGAACAGTTCGTCATTTACAAGGAAGCGGCGGAAATGTTGGAAGGAAAACCGCTCACCATACGGACGCTCGACGTCGGCGGCGACAAAAGCCTCCCCTATCTGAAAATTCCAAAGGAGGACAACCCGTTTTTAGGGCTTAGGGCCATTCGCCTATGCCTGCGGGAACCAGATATTTTCAAAACGCAGCTTCGCGCGATCCTGCGCGCTTCCCAATACGGGAACATTCATATCATGTTCCCTATGATCAGCTGCATGGAGGAGCTAAAAAAAGCAAAACACCTGCTGGAAGTCTGCCGGCAGGAGCTTGACCGGGAAAATATCCGTTATGATCGTTTTATCAAGGTCGGTATGATGATTGAACTTCCAGCGGCGGCTATCACCGCGGATGATTTTGCTAAAGAAGTCGACTTTTTCAGTATCGGCACAAACGATCTAACCCAATACACGCTGGCGGTTGACCGGATGAATGAAAGCATCTCTGCACTTTACGATTCCATGCACCCCGCGGTGCTTAAGTTGATCCGGATGACGATTGACGCAGCCCATCGAGCTTCGATTCCGTGCTGCATGTGTGGGGAGCTCGCTTCCGACGAAAGAGCGGCCGCCCTCCTTCTGGAATACGGCTTAGATGAATTTTCCGTAAGTCTCGGGGCGATTGCGGAAACAAAGAGCATTTTACTGAAATCTATCACAACCTGAACAGCCGATTTCATATCGTCGGTACATTCACAAATCAACCCGTAGGGAGGAGGTGGTGTTTGTATGGATCTTACTTATCAGCCCAGCCAGATTCAAATACAAAGGCAAAAGCAGATTTTGACGGTCCGCATGCAGCAATCCCTCAACATTCTGCAAATGCCCCTGCTTGAGCTCCGCAAAAAAATCAGCGAAGAAATGATTGAAAATCCGGTATTGGAAACGGATACCGATGATTTTGAAACGGGGTACCCTGTCGGCAACATGGAGGGCGCCGGAAGTGCGCCGCCGGAAACAGCGGACGGCACAGCTGTAGAACCACCACTTTTTTTAAGGGATTTCAGCGCTTCAGCTCACGCATCCCGTTCTGACGGACAGATTGACCCACTTTCGGTTCTGTCGGAGGAGCGAACCTTTTCCGACTGTCTGCTGAAACAGCTTTCCGAGGTTAAAACCGACACGGTTACGGAAAAAATCTGCCGCTATCTCATTGCCAGCCTGGATGAAGGAGGATACCTCCGCGAAACCCCAGTGGAAATCGCCTTTGAACTAAAGACTGTGGACTTAGATTCGATCAGAAAAGCCATCGCTCTGATCCAGCACATGGAGCCTGCAGGCGTAGGTGCCTCCTGTCTGAGCGAATGCATTTTGCTACAGCTTCGGCGCATGAACTACCGCGAACCTGCACTGTTCGAAATTGCAGACAGCTGCCTTTATCTCGTTGCCGAAAATAGGATAAAAAAAATTGCTGAAAGACTGAATATTTCAATTGCAGACGCCCAGCGGTACTGCGATTGCATAAGGAAGCTGAACCCCATCCCTTCCAACGGGTTTAAAACCGGCGCAGGCGAAAAATTCATTATTCCGGAAGCCATTATCCAGGTTGACAGAAATGGGGATATCCAGATTCAATATAATGATTTTAGCGTGCAAAAGTTAAGTATCAACCCTTACTACCGGAATTTGGCGGAACAAACCGATGACCGGGAAACAAAAGCATATTTGGAAGCTAAGCTCAAGCGCGCCGCTTACCTGATCCATGACGTTTCCAGCCGAAAACGCACAATCGAAAGAATTCTGGAACAAATCGTCCGGCTGCAGCCTCTTTATTTTCTGAATGGCCCCGTGTACTTAAAACCGATGTCCATGAAGTTAGTTGCGGATATGCTTGGTCTAAACGAGTCCACTGTCAGCCGTGCCCTGCAGAATAAATCTATCCTGTGTCCCTTTGGGACGGTCATCCTGAAGTCCCTGTTTACTTCTACTCTGAGTCTTCAGGATGATAATTCCCCACTGTCGCCCGTCGGCGTCAAGCAAAAAATCAGGGAGTTGATTGCAGCGGAGGACAAGGTGCAGCCGCTTTCCGATCAGGAGCTCACCTCTGAGTTAAACCGGTGCGGAATTATAATCTCTCGAAGAACGGTCGCCAAATACAGAGACCAGCTGCAAGTTCCATCTTCATCACTGAGAAAAAGATACTCTGTATAGTTGCAAATTCTCGCAGCCAATTCGTAGAGTGATTACCATTAGGCTACGTCCTTATCAAGTGGGCAATTTAACCAAGTCCTGTGTAAAAGCGGCTAATGAAGCATTCAGAGCCATGGTTAATTTTTGCCCTTTTTCTGTTAGGCTAGTATTTCTGTTTTCCAGCACAGGAGGAAAAAGAACTGATATTGTGCTAACTGGTTGTTCTGTATCCGAAGATGGAAAAACAATGACAATAAATGTTGCTGTGGCAAGTAGTATGGGGATACATAAGGACGCTTAAAATAAAACAAGGTGGAGATAATAAGTATTTTCCTTTCGAAAAAAATAGTAGGATCGGTGCTAAAAATAAATTTCAGATTGATTTGAATCCTTCTTGCAAAGAAATATATTTTTATAGAGGGGAGAGATAATAAGCATTACTTCTTTGCATCTATTTTGTATTAATCACACAACTTAACAATGAGTAGCCCTTGAATAAAATAAGTTGGAATGAGCTTTGAAAGTTTATCGTTTACCAAGTATTTGAATCATTTAGTGTTTGAATTTCGTGCATCATTCTTCGTCGTTCGTAGAGTAGATTCATATGTTTGTACGTTATACTCAAGCAGTTCCGGCGCCTGACTCGAATATTTGTTTTTCAATTCATCCATCATTGATTAATTACTGGCTGAACTTCGTAAAGTACACGTTGACATCGTTCCGACGTTTCAGAAATCGATAAGGCTTCTTCTATTCGGGTAATGTGCATGTTGACCTCCGTAAATAAGATTATTCTTTCTCTAAATTTATAAAAAAACGAGAATTAATTTTGACTTACCACATTGTCAAAATAATTCTCGTTTTAGTTACTCAAATGTTCTCGTTGGAAAGCCTATCACCCAATAATCCAACTAATTTATCCGACAGCTCTTGTCCGATCTCTCCCGGATTCAAGCAGTAATCCCCTTCGATACTTCTGATGGTATTCATCACTCACTTTCCCCGCCTCACTATCCCCGTCACCTTACTCCTCGGTACGGTCGGGTCATGATGGACAATATACGCTTTGTCAAAGCGTTCCAAGTAAGAGGGTTCATGGGATTTGGGAGTAAGGATGATTAGCTTGCGTTTGAGTTCCCGTACGTAGAGATCAAATACTTTGAGCTTGCGCTGTTCGTCAAGTGCGCTATCGAATTCGTCCAGCACGATGAAGCCTGGAGCCGTCTGCAAATTTTGCAGTAAAGCTAGAGCGAACAATAGTGAGCTCAAGGATTCTTCCCCACCGGATACGCCCTTGCCGACTTTCCCACCTCTGGCTTTGACGCTGACATCCTCAAGTGCTCCGCGATGCCCTTCCTTGCGGGCTTTGATGAATAGATTAAAATGAGTACGTTGCTTGCGATCCTCATAAGATTCCCAATCAATCTCACCTTCAAATTGGAATAAGCTCATATAAGAACTGAACCGCTGCCGAATCTCAAGCACCCTCATGTTAATTGTCGTCTCAAGCGCATTTTTCAGCTCATCGGTACGAATTTGGTCCTCTTCGAACAACACTTTCGTCCGATTATATTCATTCTGTAATCGCTCATATTCCTCCTGAACGACCCTATAATTATCAGGCGCTGCAGGATCAATACCCGGTTCTTGTCTAGCAAAATCGAACTGAATCTTCCCCTTCTCCTTATCTTGCTGCAACTCAGAAGTAGTTCGCTTGCTAAGAGCTGATTCTGCAAGATTAGAAGTATAAGTAGCAACAACCTCGTTATATATGTCCGGAATAAGCCGCTTCAAATCTTGAATTTCCTGAATACCTCCGATTAGTTCTTGCTGTACCACGTTCCATTTATCTCTGGTATTATCCAGTTGCCTGCTCATATGACCAAGATTCCGCTCTTTCTGTACCTTCTGATCTTGAACATCCTGCAGCTCCCGCTCTATCTTCTTCTTCCCACGCCCCAGCCGATGCAACTGTTCCTCCTCTTGCTCCAGTTGATCCTGCAGTTTCTCAATCTGTGCCTTCAGACTGTCCAAATATCGCTGAATCTCATTCAAGGCTTCATATTTATCTTTTAACTGTCCAAGCTGTACATAGAAGTCCGACTCATATTGAAGCTCTTGCTCCAGATGGCGCAAACGCACTTCTTCTTGGTTATACTGGATACGCTCTTGTTCCAGTTGTCGAATTCGGTCCTTAAGCTTGTTAACCCGTGCATTCTCATCATTAAGCTTCCTTATCCGCTCAGTCCGCTCATACTCTTGAGTCATGAAGGCTTCTGATTCGCGCACCCTCTGAATCATACTACTTAGAGTCTGATATTCATGTGTATTTTGCTCAATTTGTCCCTTGAGTTCTTCGCTCCGCAACTTCAGATCATGGATCTGCTGCGTAAGCTTCTCTTTGCGAAGTTGCAATGCCCGTTCACTTAGAATATAACGCCCCTTCTCCTGCGATCCACGAATCCCCATCGGATCAATCAGCACGCTGTGCTCAACCTGGAACACTCCACCTATGAAAAATTGCTCAATCCACCATAATGCCTTCATCGCATAAGGAATCCACTCTTCTCTCAAGCCTTCCTTGACCTTCAAATGTAGATTCGGTAATTCAGTAATTGAACGGTCCGGGACCACTTTACGCAGCGGAACATGATATAGATCATTTGGCGGCTCGGATATAATTCCATCGAAGAAAATCGTATATTTAATCGCATTGAATCTCTCTTCCCATTTCAATTGAGCCGACACATCCAGTTCAACCAGCTCGCTTAGCGTGAATGCCTGTACCCTTTTTACGCGAAAAAATTCCAGAGACTCCATCTGTCGTACCGACCAGTCTTGAGCTTGCTCTAGGCGGCGGAGTTCTTCCTCTAATTGACCAATTTCCTGCCGTTGACCATGCAATTGATCCTTTTCCCTCTGTATAGAGCTATCAAGCTGATTCAAACATTCCTGAATATAATGACTACTCTTATATTGAGTGAGCCGCTCCTTATGCTTAATCTCCTGCTGTCTGTCCTGATCTATCTCTACCTCTAATCTGGAGATTAGCTTCGTGCATTGATCTCTTGAATCACCGCATTTCTGCAGTTCCTGCTCCCGCAACTCTTTCTCGCGAATGGCTTCGCTTAATTGGTGCTTAGTCTGCACCAGTTGCTGCTTCACTTCATCCTCCGTACGGCGGATACGTTCCTTCTCCTTGCTTACAAGTTGCAGTTCACTCTCCAGCTCGTTCACAGCTGTCGACGTCTCCTTCATATCATCCGTTAGTTGCTGCAACGTTTCCTCATTTCGGGTGAGTTCTTGCTCAGCCAGATTGATTTGCTCTCCCTGTGCATTCAGCTGCTCCAACACCTCAGCCTCACGTATCTCCAATTCATCCATGTTGTCCCGTTGAATATCGATGCCCAGCTCCAACTGTTCGATCTGTCCTTGCAGCTGTGCTTCTTCCCGCCGATAATAATCTTCAAGCTGAAGCAATGACCGTGAATATAATTGTCCGCCTTCCAGCAGGCGGCTTCGGTTCTCCTCATAACGCTTCAACGCAGTGCTTTGAATACTAAGCAACTGCTTCTTGTGCAGAACATTTGTCTCAGAAGTACGCAGCGTTTCCTGCGTCTCCTTCAGTTTCTCCATACTCTCTTCCCAGCTCTGCTGCGCCCGGTCAATTCCGTGCATCTCAGCAAAAATCCGAAACCGCTCCTGAGGGTCCATAACGGCAAATTGATTTACTTCCTGCTGGTACCATATTAAATAGAACATGTCCGGGTCAATTTTGTATTTATACTGCAGATCCTTCTTATAGGCTGAGAAGTTATATTGGCGATCTCCGGATGTATAACGAACTGTGTTCTCCCATTGATCGGGATCGTCGCCGGAGGCAATGAAGAACTCTTTCTTGACCGGTTGTCCCGGGTCCTGGTAAATACGCAGTAAAAATTCAATATAGTCAGGGGCATCAAGCCGATCACTGCCTTCATTTCTGAACAGGAGACGAATATGTGCCTTCCACGACTCGTCCGCTTGCAGATTACGAGATCTGAGCCCCTCAATATCAACCTTGGATGAATACAGCGCCGCTCCCATGCAATAGGTAATTGTCGATTTGCCCGCCCCGTTAGGCCCTGTAATCAGAACATGGTCCATTTGACCCGATAGATCCATCACTGTTGCGGGATAGTCGCGAATACCACTGAACCACATTTTCCAAGGTATCATTGCCTCTCCTCCTCCCCTTCCCGATATAAGTTGTAACGCTTGAAGAACTTCAGTACTTCTTCCTTACTCAACTGATTGGATTGACTGAATTCTACCGTTCTGCGCAGAAATGAATCCGAGAACATATTCACACCAATCGCTGTTAGTTGATACGCCTTCTCCAGTGAATTCGTGTCATATTCCTCAACCGCCCCAATCTTCTTCAAGGGATCGATATTAAGCAGTAATCGCTGATTTGCCTTCGTGGTCTCATGTCCAAAAGCGCTTAGCAATTGATCGAACAGCGTAAATTCATGCTGCAGTACCTCTTGTTGATAGAACATGAACAGCAGGATCGCTAGACTTTCCTTCGACAGCGTACTACGTGCAGCCCTAGCAGAGACACGCATCATCGCTATAACCTGATCTTTTTTCTCATCGTAGATCACTTGGAAATACCTGCCTACCGCCTGATTGACCCGTGTTATGAAGGAATAAAAGGCTTCATCCTGATCTGTGATTCGTAGCTGCTTCTCAACTTCTTTTCTCGATAGTCCAAAGTTGCCTGAACGCAGCGTGGCTGATGATGAGAATAAAATATTCATGAATACCAGTTCCTCTTCCTGAGAGAGTATTCCTTTAAGAGCTTGCAGCACATTCAAAGAATACAGAGAGGAATCATCCGTTATAGAATCAATATTCTCAGAAGCTGCCCCTGTCAAACTAGACTTTCCGTTCTCTTCTGCCTCCTGTTCAACATTAGAAGTACTTGTCTCATCGCTATTCAAGATCTCCATTCCCTTCCTCTGTCTTATCCTTCTCTGTAGAGCCTGGTCGGCCAGAATACCTCTGCCTCGCCATTTGTCTCCGATCCTCTTGCCTCATCCAATCCCACATTTTGTTATCGAACAGCCTATTCTGCAACTGATCTTCAGTAGCAGGCTCTATCGACATTCTCTTACTGCCTATTAGAGCGGCGACAGCGGTCAATGCATTAATCGCATCCCCCCATGCCGGAGAAGTCGCTTCAATCACCACTTGTTCAATCGGCGCTTCATGCACCTGATCCATATATATCTCGATCTCCTCTGTGCGAATCATTGATTTCGTCAGCAGCCATTCGGATTGTCCGATCAAATCCCCTACCTTATCAATCGCAACTTCCTCTGCTACATACTCTTCTTCCTCATCCTGTACGGAGACAAGGTCAACTATAGGCTCGTACGTCTCTAGATAATGAACCGCCTCGTGGATCGCTGCCGCCGATAGAGGTGATGCAAACTTAACAGGGACCCATAATCCATCTGCCGCTTCCCCCGGATACAAATCCTGCTCCATAAAGCTCATCAGCTGATGGCTATTCGGAATATCCGATTCTATCGGAGGGTCATACATCTTCATAATAAATTCCCTTACCTTCTCGGGATGAATCGTCGATGAGAGCAACGTCTGCTGCATCGTCGTGAATTTCAAGTATTTATGAATCATACCGATGCTTAGATTCGTTCCTTCTGCCAAGGCAGTCGTTCCTTGCTGCATCAAATTGCTTAAGACAAGACTATCCTCCAACGTCTGAAATTGACGGAAGCGTTCATTCAGCTTGACCTCTAGCTCCAGCATTAACTGATGAATCATCTCAAGCTGCGGTAATGCCCCCCGATCTGCCAGCATCTCCAGTTCCCGTTCTCTCATCAGCTCGATCGCATTCTCCAGATTTCTGATCATACTGGCGATTCGATTGCCTCCTGAGATGCCATGATCATCGTAGGCTTCGCTTAGCTCAGCATCACGTCTAGCCTGAAACAGGGACCTCCCAATATCATCATGCATGTAGTAGGCAAGCGAATCATTAGCTAGACGGATCAGAGCATCCATCATCCGTTTACCAACGTCGCGCATTTTCAATTGCCTGGACTGCTTGGAGATCCAATTATATTTGACCAGCACATTAATAATCTGTTCGACCCGTTTACGGCTAGGGGGCTCCGGGTCCTTATAGCGATTCCGGTATCTGTAGAATAATGTGTCTGAATTCTCAATAGGTTCATCAAGTCCTAGTGCCTCTTCATTGATCAGTTGAATGATGCGCAAGAAGCGCAATATCTCCGCAGGAGTCTGAAAAGCATTTTGCGAGCCCAGATCACTTAACACGCCTGAGAGATACGCAATATCCCGCATCGACTGATGTATTTCCGCAGAGGTCTCTTCTGTTTCAAATATAGATATCAGTGGTCGATCCATCGATTCCAATCCTTGTATCCTCCCAGCACCTGCTCCTGCTCTATGGAACTCTCCTGCAGCAGCTTCTTCATATAAGTTTGGTAATCCATCCAATTCGTAATGATCTGATGATCATGACAAATCCACTTTAACATAAGCTTACTGGCCGAGACCGCTTCCATCATTTCTCTGGCAATGCCAAAGCCATCTTCATCATAGTCACTCCACATCAACACCTGGTTAATCGAATTATTAGCAACCAATCGGTGAATCAGCATTTTGTGCGAACTCCGGATATGCCCATCCACGCATATGATCAAGCAATTTGATTTTTCAGCAAAATGTTGGTCTGCGGCAATTCGTGTCAGAATCCCTCGGTTCTCTACCAACCAAAGGGTTGACGCACTGGTATGATAATCATCCTGTACAGCAGATATATCCGTTAATGCATGAACAGGTCCCGGGCGATGGACAGACCATTGTCCCTCTAGAGGCCCCGAGAAGTATATAGGGGTAATCTGACCAGGACTGATCAAACCGAGATGAGTTGCCGATTGTCCTGCCCATAGTTCCAGCGTTCTGATAAATTCATCTTTGTGTGTATCAAACACTTTGGAGCCACCGATTTCTTTATAATATCGCGCACCAATCTCTTTCCAATCAAAAACATCCTGTTCGTTCGATACTAGAATAAATGCCAGTATAAAATGCAAAAATTGAATTCTCTTCAAATTACTCCATTGGGCTTGGAAAAGCTCTGCTCCCTCCAGTTCGTCAATCGTTAGACTACTATGAGCGATAAGTCGGCTTTGCAGAAGAGATATCAGAGTCTTTCGTTCGTTCTGTATCACGCTAGTCCCTTGTCTCTGCAGCCGCGCTGCTCTCGATCGACAGCTCTCAAGCTGTTCCGCTAGCTTAGTTCTCTCTTGGTCTTGTCTTTGCCACTGTAAAGCGAACAGACGATACCCCATTCGATAACAAAGCTTATCAGTTGTCTTCCCATCCCGTTTCAAGCGCATTTCCTTGATAATCCACCCGGCAGAAAGCCACTCAAATGCCTGCTGCTCATCCTCCAGAGTGGCCCGCCGCCCAGGTGTCCACTTAAGTAGATCCACGTCTGGAACAGATGTATCCTGCCATTGCTGCATATCGGTTGTTAACGTCAAAATACCTACTTGTCGATATGTACGAACTGTCCTCTTGACAACTGGAATGTCTATAATGGTGCCCACAGAGTTCTCTAAAATTCTCAGAGATAACTCCTCTCCACTTCGCAAAATATGTTGTTGCAAATATCTCAATAGTTGCTCTTGTCCATTCACGATTTTCTCTCAACTCCCTATTGGGAATTTTTCTTGAAACGTATTCCTATGCGATCATATTCACATTCATTCTAGCAAAAATGAGATGCACATACAGTGGGACTTTCTAGTAGGGGATTAGCAACCTTTTATAAACAATAAAAAAACAAGTCAATCATGATCTATCTAATCATAACTGACCTCTAAATAATGTTCTATCTCCTAAAACTACCCGTATTACCACATCTGTCATCCGATTCCTTCGTATTTTCAGAAATCAGTTCCTAATCAACAACGATTGAAAATGAGGATTCCCCTCGCCTAAAAACCTTGTATGGAAATCATCCAATTTGAAATAGTCCTGGATAATCTCTTGAATCTCATTGTCAGGGTACATAGCAAAATAGCGTTTCGGTTCATAAGTATCCTGCTCCCAAATGCTATCCGTAGATACACCACCATACAATCCTAGAAAGAACAAGCCGTTTTGTTTCAAAATACGTCTGATCTCCATAAGAACGTCGGGCAGCTTACTTTTGGGAACATGCAGTAAACAGTTCATCGCGTACACTGCATCAAAGGTTTGATCGGGGAAATCCAATTGGTAAAAATCCATCACTTGTGCAGTTAGTCCCTTTTGCTTACATAAACGCACCATTTCTTCCGACAAATCCACGGCAGTTAGAGTAAACCCATGTTCTTTAAAAAACAAGCTATCTCGCCCTGGTCCTGCGCCAATTTCTAGGATGCTTCGCACTTCATTTGCTTGGAATGTCTCTAGTACATAATCCCTCTCCTCAACCTTCCAAAGCTCCATCCCCACTGATTCCCGAAGTTCGGCATGATTGTCGTATGCCCGTCGGAGAGCTGACTTGATGTTTGAATGATGTTCACTCATAACATGATCCCTCCATCTCAAATTTCTGTACATCAATATTCACGTTCATTTTAGCAAAAAACAAGTACATCGGCAGTAGGACTTTCTAAAAGGGGATTACCAATGCTATTTTCAGAATATTTCCGAAATCCCATGATAATTTTCATTTTTTGAATCCTCCAAGCTTCTATTCCGTATACAATAAGGAGAATAATACCATACAGGAGCTCGTATCCTGTTTGCTTATTCACTCGAATTACATAGTTTGCATGTTTGCATGAACCTACAGGAGGAGAAAACGTGAAAAAACTTGCAGCAGTACTACTATCTTCATCCATTTTATTAAGCATACTTCCAGCTGGACTGGCTCAAGCAGCAGAGCCAAATGTGACACGGGGAGAAGTTGTTAACTATCTATTGAAAGCCGCAGATGATTACAACCCTGGTGTCAAGAAGGAGGATATTCTACAAGGCTATGGCAAAGGAGATGCAAAGGAAAACCAAGATGTATCCCGAATTGAAGCTTTAATTATGCTGAGTCGGGCGTTCTCCGAGCTGCCTGAGCCAAAGGGCAATGATCTACGTATTTCCAACAACTCTGCTGAGTTCATTGACATCCCGAAATGGGCAGAGGATGAAATCGTCAAGCTAACAGCAACGGGCATCATTAACGGTTATCCCAACGGAAAGCTTGGAGCTTCCGACCACATTACCATGGAGCAATTAAACACACTAACGAAACGCTTGATGGCCCTCAAAGGATCGAATCCACGCGATGATTATTATGAATTCGTGAATAAAACCTGGCTGAATAAATCCACCATCCCAGCTGGAGAAATGACTAACGGTGTATTTAATGAACTGGCAACCTTGAACGAGGAACGAGTCAAAACAATCATTGATGAAATCGTGCAGAAGCCACAGCAAGCAGGCTCCATGGAGCAGAAAATTGCCGATTTTTACAAAACCGCTCTCGATGTAGAGCATCGTAACCAGCAGGGAATCAAGCCGATCGCTCCTTATTTGGCCGCCATTGATAAAGCTTCTTCCATTCAACAATTGCTCGATACAACTCTAGAAATTGAAAGTGCAATGTCGAACGGTTCTCTGCTTTCTTTTGCCGTTATGGGAGATGCCAAAGACAGTAATGTCAACACTTTGTATTTCTCGGGCTTAGGCACCGTACTCGATAAGAACAGCTATGTTTCCGGGGATGAGCGGACCAAGAACGTGTATACTGGTTATTTAACGAAATTGTTCAAGCTGTCTGGAGTAGATGAGAACTCTGCAAAAGCACAGGCTGAAGCAATGTATTCCTTCGAAAAAGAGTTGGCCGCAGCGACAATGGACATTCAGGATCAAGGAAACGTAAATAACTTCTACAATGCTTACACCAAAGACAAATTTGTTGCACTCTTCAAGTCATTTGATATGGCTAAATTGATGAAAGAGCTTCACCTCGACAACACGGATAAAGTGATTGTAACTGACATCGGATTGGTGAATAAATCAGCTGAAATATTAACTGACAAAAATCTCGACACGCTCAAAACCTATACCAAAGCATTGTTATTGATTAATACAGGTAGTATGCTGTCAGAAGATTTCATTAAAATCAGCCAAGAGTTCCAGTCTGAAATGTTCGGTGTAGAAGGCGAAAAAACAAATGAGGAAATCGCCCTGATGATCACCCAAGGGGTGATGAGCGATTATCTTAGCCAGGAGTTCGCAGAACGCTACTTCAGCAAAGAAGCTAAACAAGATGTCGAGCAAATGGTCAAACAGTTTATTGAAGTTTATAAAGAACGGATTCAGGCCCTGGACTGGATGTCCGAGACAACCAAAGCCAAAGCCATCAAGAAGCTAGATAAAATGACAATCAAAATCGGTTATCCGGATAAATGGGACGATTCACTAAATAATGTAACTATTAAATCCTACGAGGATGGCGGATCGTTGTTTGAAAATATCGTTGCGATCTCCAAGGCTAGTAAAGCACGTGCGGTTGCTTCACTCGGCCAGCCTGTTGACAAGAATAGCTGGATGATGAGCGTCTACGATGTAAATGCTTATTACAATCCGTTGAACAACGAAATCGTGTTCCCGGCAGGAATCTTGCAGGCTCCGTTCTATGATCTGAAAGCCAAGCATGAGGCAAATCTGGGTGCGATCGGCATGGTCATTGCGCATGAGATCAGCCATGCTTTTGATAATCTAGGCTCCGCCTATGATGAGAACGGAAATGCAGTCGACTGGTGGACGCCAGAGGATTATAAGAAATTCCAGGAAAAATGTGAGCAAGTTATCGCTTATTATGACGGCGTTGAAGTCGTTCCTGGCGTATATAACAACGGCAAACTGACCGTAAGCGAAAATATCGCCGACCTCGGCGGCATGGCTGCTTCACTTCAAGTGTTGTCCAAAATGGAAAATCCGGATTACAAAGCTTATTTTGAAGGCTATGCAACAATCTGGCGTACCACAATGAATAAAGAGATCGCTGCATATATGTCAACCGTTGACACACATTCTGCGAACAAAGTACGTGTTAACCGCACCGTCTCGAACTTCCCTGAGTTCTATAAAGCCTATGAAGTAACCGAGAAAGATGCTATGTATGTTGCTCCTGAGAATCGCGTAAGCATTTGGTAATTCTTAAACACGGACTAGATGGAATATAAACTCGACTATGAAACTATAAAAAAGCTGATGCCAAAATAGAGCATCAGCTTTTTGGTTGAAACGAATGATTTTGACAAGTAGTTGTTTGGATTACATATCCCCTTATTTTTCATCAGTTTACCCTGGGGTTCCAATGTCTATTATAAGAGGTGCACTGCATTACGCCTCAAGGGGCTACTCTTCTCAATCTGTAGAGGGACGAAAACTTAAACGCCTGCAACTAGCGCATTAGATACTTACAGTTCTTCTCCATTAGTGGCTATAACTCTCTTATACCATTCGAAAGAATCTTTACGCGAGCGCTTCAGCGTTCCATTTCCTTCATCGTCCTGATCTACATAAATGAATCCGTACCGTTTGGACATTTCCGATGTGGACATGCTGATAAGGTCAATTGGCCCCCAACTTGTATAGCCCATCAGCTCTACGCCGTCTCTGATCGCCTCTTTCATTTGCGCAATATGCTGTCTTAAATAATCAATCCGGTACGTATCGTGAATTGAGCCGTCCTCCTCTGCCTGATCGTACGCCCCCAGACCGTTCTCAACGATGAACAGAGGCTTTTGATAACGGTCGTACATCGCATTAAGCGTCACGCGAAGGCCGATCGGGTCAATCTGCCAGCCCCATTCCGAGGCTTTCAGATATGGGTTCTTCACCCCGCCGAACAAGTTTCCTTCCGCTCTTTCATTTTGTGGCGAATCCGATACAGTGAGGCTCATGTAATAGCTAAAAGATATATAATCCACAGTATACTTCTTCAGGATTTCATCATCGCCCGGCTCCTTATGAAGAGCTATATCATTCTCCTCAAAGAATCGGTCCATATACTTCGGATATTCTCCGCGAGCATGCACATCTGTATAGAACAGGTTCATCTGGTTGCCATGTTGTGCCTTAAGCACATCCTCCGGCTTGCAGGAGTACGGGTAAGTCTCCATTCGGGCCAACATGCAGCCGATCTTGGCATCAGGAATAATTTCGTGACACAATTTTGTCGCCAGGGCACTGGCCACGAACTGATGATGCAGTGCCTGATAGATCGTCTGCAGCTTGTTCTCGACCCGATCGATCACGACCCCGCCGCCCGTAAACGGACTAAGCGGCATCATGTTGATTTCGTTAAAGGTCAGCCAGTACTTCACTTTGTCCTTGTATCGTCTGAACACTGTTTCGGCGTATTTCGCGAAGCAGTCTATTACTTCTCGCCCTGCCCATCCGTTATATTTCTGTGTCAAACCTAGCGGTGTCTCATAATGAGCTAGCGTGACAAGCGGCTGTATGCCGTATTTGTGCAGTTCATCAAGAACGTTGTCATAGAACTGCAGCCCGGCTTCATTCGGTTCAGCATCATCACCATTCGGGAAGATACGCGCCCAGTTAATAGAAATCCGGAATACCTTAAAGCCCATCTCCGCGAACAAAGCGATATCTTCCTTGTAGCGATGATAGAAATCAATACCGTGCCGCTTCGGGAAGCGCGCATCGACCTTGCCAGCGAGAATGCGCTCGATTTGCTTTGACGTGATTTCGATGGCATGCCCTCCAGTGCGCTGCTCTTTAGGAACAAATGCAACCATATCAGCGCTGGACAGGCCTTTGCCATCTATATTATAGGCACCTTCAATCTGGTTGGCCGCCGTTGCGCCGCCCCATAGGAAATTGTCTGGAAACCCCTTCTTACTTGTCTTCATATACATGATCCTCCTTTAGTGAATGATTTACGATTGTCAATAAGTAATCGTTATGCTTCGCTTCCGACTTGTCCGTCTTCAGTACGTCCAGATAGCTGGCGGAATTGGTAACGATAATCGGAGTTGCTGTAACGAAGCCAGCTGCTCTAATCTGCTCCACGTCGAAATCAAGCAGCAGATCCCCTTGCTTCACACGGTCGCCTTCCTTTACTTTCTTGTCGAAGAATTGTCCTTTTAATTTAACTGTGTTTACCCCGACATGAATGAGCAATTCGACACCTTCATCGGACGTAATGCCGATCGCATGTCCAGTCGGAAATACAGTTGTTACGGTGCCACTGACAGGCGATGTCAAGCGGCCAGATGACGGCTCAATCACGATTCCCTTCCCCATAGCTCCCGATGCGATCGCCTCATCAGGCAATAGTTCAAGAGGCATGATCTTTCCATTCAGCGGACTGACGATGACTTCCTTATCTACCAGGCTCTCCGTTCCAGGTAGAGGCGCAGCATTACCTAATGCATTGCCCGAAGCAGCCGTATTCTCCTCAGTTTCTTCTTTGAAACCTAGTATCAAGACGAGCACAATGGCCAAAATGAAGGCAACGGTAATTCCTATCATCGTTGTAGTGAATCCAGAACCGATATACGTTGGAATCGCGAGCAGGCTTGGAAAGGCAAATCCGAAGCCGCGACCGCCGCCGGCCCCGATAATCGCACCGCCAACCGCTCCGGAAATACAAGCATAAATAAACGGTTTCTTAAATTTCAAGGTAATCCCGTAAACCAATGGCTCTGTAATACCAAAGACGCCTGCAATTGTCGTAGAACCTGCCAATGCCTTCGTCTGTTTGTTCTTTGATTTCAAGAAAACGCCGAGACCAGCTCCTGCCTGCGCTAAGACAGCCGCAGCCAGCATTGGCATCATCGTGTCATAACCAACAGTCGTCAGGTTGTTCAGCATGATCGGTATAAAGCCCCAGTGTACGCCGAAAATAACGAAGACCTGCCAGAATGCCCCAGCAATTATGCCCGCAATCAATGGGCTCAAATTATAGACCCACGTATAACCGGAAGCCACAGCTTGGCTGATCGTGTTGCCCACAGGTCCAAAAATCAGGAAGGTAAGCGGCACGACAATGACCAATGCCAGCATTGGAACAAAAATATTTCTTACCGATTCGTGAATGATTGAGCGTAGGAGCTTCTCCACATAGGATTGAATCCAGACCGCTAATAAGATAGGAATTACGCTTGATGTATAATTAATCAGCGTTACAGGAATACCCAGAAACGCAATTTGCTGCGCGTTATTAAATGCATCCAGAATACTCGGATAGACCAGTGCACCGGCGATAGCGACGGCCACGAACGGGTTCGCCTGGAACTTGCGCGCCGAAGTGAAGCCCAGCAAAATCGGCAGGAAATAGAATGTGCTATCCGCTGCAGCATTTAGGATCATGTAGGTACCATTAGCGGCGTCCAGCCAGCTCAACTGTACGAACAACGCCAATAACCCTTTTAATAGCCCGGCGCCGGCAAACGCCCCCAGCAGCGGTGAGAAGATACCCGAAATAAGATCAATCGCCTTGTCAAGTACCGAACTGTTTGACCTTTCTGTATTACCACCTTTCCTCTCGGCGTCTTCCAGATTGGTATCCTTCATAATCTGCGCGTATACTTGGCCTACATTGTTGCCAATGACGACCTGCAACTGACCGGCGCTCTCAACGACGGTAATGACGCCTTCCATCTTTTCTAATGCGGCTTTATTGGCTCTGGACTTGTCCTTTAGCTTGAATCTCAGCCTTGTAGCGCAGTGAACGAGAGAGATTACGTTCGATTCCCCGCCAACCTGAGTGATGATTTGCTTAGCCAAATCCTGATTATTCATGACCATAACCCCTTTAGCATCTATAAAATATATAACGTGCTTTGGTTCAGCCAGGATGCCGCTAGCATGCACCCCAGTATTCCCTTAGCAAAAAAGAAAAACCTAAACTCAGGGCAAAACCAACACCTGTAGAGATGTTCATTTTGCCATCAGTTCAGGTTTTGCCTGCATGACCAGTAACACCCTGTAATGACGGATTGTTTAACGATATTCTATTCTCCAAGGCTATTGCGTTCCGTCACGCGCTGAATGTGGATTGTCAGATATACATATTCGTCTTTGCTTAATGATTGCTCGTAAGTATTCTCTAAATATTCGTTGATTTTCATCACACATGCAAAAGCTTTGGTATATGTGTTCTTCACCTGGTTGTAAAGAAAATCCTCTCCGCTGCTATGGCTCTCCTTCCGCAATACCCGCATAGAAAAATATTGTAGATGCCTAAGGAACCGCGAATAATTGAGCGAAGTATCATCCAGCACAATGTTATAGTGATAGGTCACAATATTGAGGATATTACGGACGATCTCAGTCATTTTCATCGTATATTTCATTTCATTGCTGTCCATGCGGGCATTAACAAGATGGAGAGTAATAAAACCCGCTTCATCCTCACCAAGGGCATAGCCCGTACTCCGTTCAATGATCTGGAGCGCATCTAACCCAATCTCATATTCTTTCTTATAGAAACGCTGAATTTCAAAGAGCATGGCATTGCTAATGCTAAGTCCCCTCTTATGGCGCTGGATAGCGAAATGGATATGATCCGTCAAGGTCAAGTAAATGTTATCGCTAAACGTAGTGTTCAATACTTTATTCGCATGAGTCACAATTTCATTGACCAGTTCCAGATGAGATTCCGGGATCTCATAGAGCAGCTCTGTCAGCTTGGTAGTCAGCTCATTGGTGCTTAACATGAAAGTTTTATCGATTTTCTCCTCGTCGACGGTATCCCCTATCACTTTTTTAAAAGAAATGCCCCTTCCCATCACAATGATCTCTTTGCCTTTCGCGTTCTTGGTCAGAAGAACATTGTTATTAAGGACCTTCTCAATGATCATTCGTGACTCCCCTCCAGATTTTTTTATAGAAATAAAAAATGCCCAAGCTAATCATAGATCACTCACAGTGAATGATTTATAATTAACCTAGGCATTGCCCGTTTTACCGGTCACAATCCTTATTTACCTTCCATTCTAGCATAAAATAAAGCGATTACAAGCTTTTTATGATATTTTGCTAGAGGTTCGCCTTTGGTAGGAAAACCTCTACTCAAGACACCTCAAGAATAAGCGACCGCGATGCAAAGGTTAGTTTTCTTGCGATATAGAATTTCATCAGCGTAGCAAGGTAACTTATACATCCTATATCTAACACGAAGTGAGATCATCGACGAGGAGCTGATCTCTACTTGCAGCCCGCCCAGGGCGGCCGCACGTTATGAGCTCTGCCCTCTCCTGCTACGCTTCTGTGAAAGAAAGCTAGAGCTATAGATTGTCGGCCCTGGTCGCAATCAGAGGAGCCAATCGCTGTTTTCTAATGATCAGGAGTGTTTGATCTTAGAAGCTGGTCACTATCTGGCAGTTGGGGCGGCTTGTACGTTCTCGCCCCGGTATGGTGTATCAACGCTTGCCTGGATATACACTCCGGCCGGAAGAAGGCTTTTATATAAGGGTTTTTAAATGCGTTACCACAACAAACTTTCAATCCACGCATCCGCGTAGGATGCGACTCCGATTTTAGGGAGGAATGGTCCAAAAATCGGTACATTCTTACTGTAATTAATACTTTGGAGAAACAATAAATTCAATTTCCATCCAGTTATGGATAAAAATCAAGATATTTATGGTGCGAATCCCCTGGGGATTTCATGTTCGCTTGGGGTTCGCACCAAATTCTTTTATACAAGTATCATTAAACCTGATTAGAACAATATTCAACTCATCTACTCTATTTCCTCTATTTTTCACTTCACTGTAATTTAATATATGCAAGTTTCTAGCGATTCGCTTAATGAGTTACCATCGATTGAAAATCATCCCTGCTTGATTGATCGGCGTGGTAGAATACCACATCTCCATCTAGCAGTGTAAAGGTACGTCCATACGAATCCGTAATCTTACGCTGG
This sequence comes from Paenibacillus lutimineralis, assembly GCF_003991425.1. Taxonomy (NCBI): domain Bacteria; kingdom Bacillati; phylum Bacillota; class Bacilli; order Caryophanales; family Paenibacillaceae; genus Paenibacillus; species Paenibacillus lutimineralis. Next base: position 1,791,347 of record NZ_CP034346.1, on the reverse strand, counting down.
AACCCCTCCATCTGCTGCCACTGATTCATCAGTGGAGCGTGGATATACTGCAAATACGGCTTGTCTGTCTGTCCGTCGCGCACCGTCTCAATGTTAAAATTCACGACAATATACCCATCTCTCAGAAAAATCGGAGATTTATCCGTTAACCCTTGATGTGTTCGTCCATATTCCGCTACATTTGTCCCTGCCTCTACCGCAAACAATTCTGCAGGCAGACTATACTCCCCATACCATCGCTGAATCGATGCATTTGCTCGTGCAGAGTCCACGCCTTGCGGCAGACCACTCTTTGGTCCAAGAAAGGTACGAACGTTCCCAGGAAGCTGTAACAGACTAAGACGACCGATCATTGTTTTCTGCTTTGTCATTTTCTCCTTATAGTACTGAACGTACTGAGCGCGCCCAATATTGGCGATCTGTCCAAACGTGTACTCGTGATCATACTTATAGAGCGCCGTATTTGTTAATTCCTCGTCTGGAACATTCCGCAGCCGCTCATTCAAAACGACGTAACGTTCTACCTCATCCATCGGAGAGCCGATCTTCACATAACTGCTGCGTCCAGTATGATAATACAGATCCACCAAGATTCGCTTACCATCCTGAGCACTAATAAAATTAAAAGTCGGAGTAATGCGAATCTGATCCTGAGTGCCAAATAGGTATAGGTAAGGTTTTGACTGGAGTCGCCACCTTTTCCCCACCTCCGCACCGTGCATGCGACTTTCACCGCACACGGCGCTCCATCTTGCTATTATGTTTTAAACAACTATTTCCAAGTTACTCATTTTGCGGTATTGGTTAACTTTTTGCAACATAGGTTCTGTTAAACCAAGCATACGCTTGAGTCCAATAATCGTCTGTTCATTCGTAGCATGAATTAGTGTATGGACATCTCGATGAAGGATGCGTAAGTTATTATATTTGTCATCTCCACCGAGATACGTTGGTACATAATGATGACAGTGTACATCATTCGCAAATAGGAACATGCCTGTAATTTCACATTTCCCCATCACCATACTGTACCGACTAATCCGATTATCCAGAAATTCAGCGCTTCGTTGTGGATTGTCAGATTTCATCATTTTGATGATTTCTGTTTGTACATGCCCACTAAGCTTTTTGATAATGAGGCTCCGTCCCTCCACAGTGAATGGTGTCATCTCTTGACTGAAGTTCAGGTTTTTGGAGGTTCTTACATCCACTATTGGATACAGGTATATCCCATCAACATTAAATGTTCGATAACTTGTTGAATAGAATTTCCTATATGTAGGAGGTGGATTATTCGGATGCTCGTATTTACCAATCTGCTTTAAACGATTATAGGTGAACTTTTTCAGGTCATAGGCAAGTCGTGAGAACTCGATAAATACATGCGTTGCTTTCTTAAAGTAATTGTGAATCCCAAGAACAAAACTGTTGAAGCGGTGTGCATTACCAGCCGAAGGTGATTTTTTAATATCTTGAATGAGTTTTTTGTATTGCAGTTTTATTTGTTGTTTTTTCTTATCAATCACACCGGTATGCGCAACTGCCTTTTTCCCCTTTATCGTAGCCTTAATAGTAAATCCAAGAAACTCGGATTTCTTCTTTCGAAGATTTAAGATTTTCGATTTATCTGGGGAGATATCCAAGTTTAGACGATCTTTCAAGTATAGTCTTACGGCATGAAACCACTTTTGGGCTGTTTTCCAGTCACGACAGAGGATCTTGAAGTCATCAGCGTATCTAACGATGAATCCTTCTTTAAGCTTTGATTTCTTCAAAGCGTTGTATTTATTCCTCTTTGTATATGCATGATTGGGTTGGAAGTTCTCCCATTGCCCAGCTACCCATACATCCAGGTCGTGCAATGCAATATTGGAAAGCAAAGGGGATAGTATCCCACCTTGAGGGGTTCCCTTTTCAGGAATGCCTTCGCCTTCAACCTCAGCTTTCAGCATTCGACTGATGATGCGCAAGACTTTACGGTCATGTATCCCTAGATTCCATAGCTGCTTTAATAAGGTTGAGTGATTAATGTTGTCGAAGAATCCTTTTATATCGATGTCTACGATGTAATGGAGTCCTCCATTATTAATCAAAAATTGCACTCTGGCCAATGCGTTGTGGGTAGATCGTAGCGGTCTGAACCCATAACTATGTTTATAAAAATGCGCCTCGGCAATTGGTTCAAGCACTTGCTTAAAGCATTGTTGTATTAATCGGTCTAGGATGCATGGAATCCCCAATGGTCTCATTTTTCCATTGGCTTTAGGAATATAGACTCGTCTAACTTTCTTAGGATGATAATTTTCCAGTTTTGTTTTAATGAGATTTACAAGGTCGCTATCAGTTATTACTTTAAGGTTCTCAATTGTCTTGCCGTCTGTTCCTGCTGTCTTCGATCCCTTATTTGACTTAATTGTGCGGTAGGCAAGAAGAATATTTTCCCTTGATGTGATTAATTCATACAGACGGTTAAATGCCCCTTTTTGCTTAGCACGTTCATGTAAATCAGTAAAGGTATCCGTTAAGTTGTAGTAATCCCAATAACGTAGAGCCTGTATTGTGGCAACCTCCTTGTAGAGATTGTCCCCACTTTCATACCCGACCGATACAGTTCACTTTTGGAAGTTGTTTATCATAATAGCAAGACTCAGGGCTGTTCCTCCACTCCCGTTACAGAAGCTTCATTGGTAGTGCCCTTACTCTCGCAAGGATAAATGCATTTCGGAATTAACCTTATAGCAACCGTCTTGGATAGCAGTCCATTGTTGCGACGTCCCTTGGTTTCCTTGTTCCTTCTATCTTAGCTATACATATTGTCCTTAGGTTACTCCTTTGAACCTGCAAGTGTGATACCGCCATTGTTCGGTATAGCGTATTTCCTAACATGTAATCGTACTTTACGCCGCTTGCCCCAACATTCGTTGGTCAACATGTTTCCATGAGGTAGGCATTTAGATTCGTAAATTCGGAGTTTCGTCGGTTCCCATATGAACATTCTCACCATAGACAATTTTTTCAGCCGTCCGGCATATCGGTTGGCATACCTTCCTTAATAGGTGGCTGTAGCCTTCTTTCTGCCGACTTCACCTAGCTTCATACCTCTTATTTCTGCTGAACAGGAGGCATGTAGGAGTCTCAACGGAACAGTTTCGGAAAACTTGGATTCCTCATTCCTGTCCTCAGATAGAAAGTTAGACTTTTGAAAGTCCTTGCATTTCCTGATTTTACTCAGTTATAGCAAAACAAGTCGCACACATATTGCCCTTCGTATTCAAATCAAACTTAAAATGATAGCCTGGTTTGATCACCGCATTTTTATAAATAGGATGACTCCCAGGGCGGATCGGTAGCGTATACCTCTCCGTATTGCCACGCGATGCCCCATCTATGCCGTTAAGTCCGACCCAGTAGGAGGCCCCTGTGCGCTCAGCTTTTCCTATCTCTGTCCGAAATACGCTTTGTAGTGATAGGTATGCCTTTGAGATAATCTCTGGCTTTTCCCCCACTCCACACCGTACGTGAGACTTTCACCTCATACGGCGTTCTATCTATTTGAACTCATAATTCATAGGTTCCAAGTTACACTTATTCCGATACTGGTTAATTTTGTTGACCATACTCTCAGTCAGGTCCAGTCTGGACGTGAGTGTTTCAATCGTCTCTGTATTAACGGCATGAATAAGTCTATGGACGTCTTTGTGTAGGATGCGTAAATTATTAAATTTATCGTCTCCGTTAAGATGAACCGGTAGATAGTGATGGCAGTGAACATCCTCTACGCATAAGAATGTTCCAGTGATTTCACACCTGCCCATTTTCATACTGTATCTACTAATCCGGTTATCTATATATTCAAGACTTCGACCAGGTATGATAGAATTCATTAGTTTCACGATCTCCATTTGTATATCTGGTCTAAGTTTCTTGTGTACCAGTTCCCTACCCTCATACGTAAACGGCGTTAGATTTTGACTGAAATTAAAATTATTTACCGTTTTTATGTCGCCTAAAGGATATAGGTATACACCACCTATTTTAAATGTTCTATATGTTCTCTTATAGAATTTTAAGTAAGTGAGTGGTGGTCTCACAGGACGTTCATATCGCATATTCTTGAGACGATTGTAAATGAAAGCACGTAGGTCATAGGCAAGTCGCGAGAGATCAACATTGACATGGGTTGCTTTACTAAAGTAATTGTGTGTTCCTAAAACAAAACTATTGAAGAGATAAGCGTTCAAGGCTATAGGATTCTTTTGTATTTTCCTGATGTGTTTCTTTGCCTCTTCTTTGATCTGAAGTTTTTTCTTGTTGTTAATACCTGTATACGCTACTCGTTTTTCCCCTTTTTTCGCCGCCCAGATCGTGAAGCCTAGAAATTCTGACTTTCGTTTTCTCAAGTTCACGATTTGCGATTTTTCAGGCGATATATCCAGTTTCAGACGATCTTTCAGATAGAGTCTTACGGCGTGGAACCACTTTTGTGCTGCTCTCCAATCACGGCAAAGAACTTTAAAATCATCTGCATAACGTACAATATAACCTTCTTTTAGGCCTGTTCTTTTGAGAGGTATAAATTTGCTGTAATCGTAGCTATATGAATGATTTGTTTTAAAGTTTTCCCATTGTCCAGCTACCCATTGATCGAGGTCATTTAGTACGATATTGGATAGCAGTGGAGATAAAATTCCGCCCTGTGGTGTTCCTTTTGAGGGAATTCCTTCGCCCTCAATTTCTGCCTTAAGCATCTTATTGATGATACGTAAGACTCTTCTGTCCCTTATGCCCATGTTCCATAGTTGTTTGATAAGTAGAGTATGGTTCACATTATCGAAGAATCCAGTTATGTCCACATCAACTACATAGTGTAGATTTACCTTATTAATAAGGGACTGCACTCTTGCTAGTGCATGGTGCGTTGACCGTAGTGGTCTAAATCCATAACTGTGCTTGAAGAAGTGTGCTTCAGCAATGGGTTCAAGCACTTGTTTGAAGCATTGTTGAATGATTCTATCGACGATACATGGGATACCTAGTGGTCTTTGTTTACCATTTGGTTTAGGAATAAATACTCGTCTAACTTTCTTGGGTTGATAGTTCAATAGTTTATGCTGAATGAGTGACACAATCTCTTCATCAGTTTGTACCTTAATATCGTCAATGGTCTTGCCGTCTGTTCCGGCAGTTTTGGAACCTTTGTTGGATTTGATTGTCCGAAAAGCTAGAAGGATGTTTTCCCTTGTTGTTATGATATCGTAGATGTTCGGAAACAATCCTTTATTCAAAGCTTTCTGGTGTAGTTCCGTAAAGGTCCCAGTCATGCCATAGTAATCCCAATATCGTAGTGTTTGCACTGTGGCATCTCTCCTTCCAGAAAGATGTTCCCACGTTCCTACCTGACCGGTGCAATTAACTTTTTGAAAAATGAATGTTTGTTCAAATAGACTTGGGGCTGTTCCTCCTTACCCATTACAGATAATTCATCAGTCGTGCCCCTACCCTCACAAAAGATAAATGCTTTTCAGCATATGCCTTATAGCAACCGTCTAGGATATGACAGTCCATATTGCGACGTTCTTTGTTTTCCAAGTCCCTTGCAACTTTAGCTATACATTCTGACCTTAGGTGCTACCTATGGGCCTGTGGGCTGGGTACCGCCATAGTTCGGTACAGCGAGTTTCCTAACTGGGATTCGTACTCATCGCCACCCACACTAACTTTTGTTAGCACATATGTTTCCATATGTTCTTACATCTAGACCCGTACATTCGGTAGTTCGTCAGTCCTTTTTAGACATTCTCACCGTAGTCAATTTTTCAGCCGCCCGGCATATCCGTTGGCATACCTTCTCTTAATGAGTGGCTTTAGCCTTCGTTCTGCCGACTCCACCTGTGCTTCGCACCCTGCAATCTGTCCATCGCAACGCACGCAGGAGTATTGTCGGGATGGTTTTGGAATACGTGGATCCCTCGTTCCCATCACTAAGTTGCAAAGTTAGGTTTGAATTACAAACCCCTACATTTCATGCAAGTCATGCATTTATAGTAGAACTTGTCGCACCCCAGTTGTAATCGGCAATATCCGTAACATGAAAATCGTACACGCGCCCAATTGCATCTACAGGTACCGTAGCATAGGCGATATGATGCGATAAATTCAGGTTCGCATTCGTCTCATGAGTGGCGCCGGCTGGAGCGTTATGGGCAATTGTTCGAAACTCCACATCGTAGAAGCCTTCATCCACCCATACCGGCAAATAAAAGGTAAAAGACTCTTGTGACTTTTCCACCTCAATCCAGGTGTTCTTAGGATAAAACTTCGTCTTCATCTCGTTGTACACATCAAATGGAAAACGAATCTGTTTACTTCCTATGTATTTTAAATAATTGCGATTCCCATACCCTAGATAATTGGCATGCTGCCCGCTATTCGGCATCTGTACCATAAAGAGACGCTCCAGAATGATCGCCGAACGGTTCAATGCCGGATTCGTCTTCTGGTTATGAGCCTTATCATCCGATACTCCTGGATAAATGACGACCGGTGTATGTACGGTAACCGGATTAATACCATAGATGGCAAAGTTCATCGTATCAGACCCATTAACTTGCTCATAAAAAATAGTCCCTGAACTAGGTTCATTAGCTTTATTTGTCTTGCTCATTGGAATTACGTTATTAGGACTATAGAGGACATTGTCTCCTGTCATTGGAGCTATGGGAATTGGTCTAGGTGTTGAACCGTGACTACTTGTGGTTGATCCGCTCATCAATGTCTGATTATAAAAAGTAAATGTATCATTGCTGACGTTAACATACACAGCCGATTCTGCAGCCGCCTGAGGATCTGCATCGAAATTGACAGTAATATCCTCAGGAACGGAAGACGGTTCATAACCTGCAGCCTGCGCTGTTGAATAATACGGAGCATTGTACCCACTCGGTTGAATCCGAATACCTCCACCGTCAAAAGCATAGTTCCACAGCGGGGATTCCTTAATTTGATAAACCTTGATGTCTTGAATCGTCCAGTAAGAATAGTCTTTTTCAACAGTGACCTGAACAGTAGTCCCTGACTCTTCGCCACCTTCCTCCGAATCTGCCCCAGGTGCAGGAGCTGGTTCACTCGGATCAGAAGGTGGGGGCATAACCGTCACATTCACTTCAAAAGTACACTTACCTACCATTTGTTGATACTCAAATTTACTTAGATAGTCTTTCGTCCATACATTACCGTATAAACTCTCTGTTGTAGGAATGCCGTCAAGGACATTGAAACGTTCATTTCCGCGGCTGTCCGCCTTGATAACGGCACTGACGTTAGGGTATAAGTCTTCACCAGACATGGACTGGCCAGGATCAGGATTTGAGCAATCTACACTTCCACCGTCACCACATCCAGGAGCGTTCGGATCTACTAGACATGGATTCGGTTCATCACCCACTGTAATGATAGCCGTGGACTTTAATTGGTAGGGCCCTTTTTTCCATTCCGCGCTTATTGTAGTCTTTCCGGTCTTCTTCGCAGTAACTTTACCTTTAGCATCAATCGTGGCTACACTCGGATCACTGGATTCCCACTTGGTCTCAGAAGCCGTAGTCACATTAACCCATTTATCATTCCAATCAGACATGCTATATTCCAAAGTTCTGACTTGAGCGATCATATCCTTCGTCTCATTCACCTTCAAAGCCGCAGACTCTAGTACACGGATTTGCTTCTTTTCTACGATAGTACCTTTGAATGTTACATTCATGTAAATCCAATAATGAGCAGTAAACTTAGGCTGTCTATCAGGACGGGTAGAATATTGAATTTTATCGGTATATTTCTGATCACTACCAGTTATTACTGTTATATTTGCGGTTTTTTCTCCTTTTTTGTAATCAGGCTGAGTTCCGACAGGCTCATAGGAATCCTCCCTCTTCCATTCCATTTCTTCTATTCCCAGATTTCGAATATATTGCTTCATATATGGATTACCAGTATCATCTAGCATTGAACTTGGTGCATATACTGTCATATCTAACTTTTCTGTCGTTTGTTTCGATTTAGGTACTGCATCCCATCCCTTACCGACAGTTGTTGTGGTAATAATTTGATTCTGAAACGTCGCACTCCATTCATCAGTATCAGATTGTACCCAAACAACTTTTGGTCTAGCCTCAGCTTTACCTGTAACATCCACTTCTAAAGTTTGCATATATGATGGTGGACTTATCTTATATCCCGAAGTAGGATAACCTTTTTCAAAAGCAGCGTCAGAGAAACCTGGGATAATATTTAATAGGAGTATAAGTATAACAAAGAAACTAATCCATTTTTTCATCATAAGAATACTCCAAATTAATTTTTAGTATTGATTCGAAGAATTGAATTATCGTCAGTTGTTAATTGATCTCCAGCCTTCTTGTACTCTAAAAATGTCTTAACCCATACAGTAACCCCTCCATTACTATCTTGATGATCCCGAAAGAACTGGTCTGTGTACATATTAGGTAAAGTTAAATAACCATATTTTTTTACAACATTCTCATTACCAATCCTACTTCCACTAACCACTCCATCACTTACACCACCTACATATTCACCCACTCTAAAATCCGTAGATTTAGGGTAAATCGTTATTTGAATAAATGCTCTGTAGATCCCTTTCTCATCAAGACGTTTGGAATAATCGGTCTCATCAATAAACATCGGAGCATAAATGCTCTCAATATTTTTGAAATCCTCAGAATCTACAACAATATAATTATGTAGCTTTAAACTTCCAGCTTTATTACGGAATGAATAACTCTTGTCCACTACATCATTAAAAGAAAAAGGGGCTGTAGTAAACGGACTAATCGTCTCCATATTCGTCCGCTCCGTGCCAACCTGGCGCAGCTCTTTTAACCCCAAGAATTCATCCGCCTTTTTGCCACTAACAGACTCATATCGTAATAGAATCGTAGAAGCTTCTGCGCGGGTTGCATTGCTATTAAGCCCGAATGTTCCGTCAGGGTAACCCCCGAGCAGCTTTGTCCCCATAGCTACCGCTACATAAGGAGCCTTTGATTCAGGAATGCCCGGCGTAAAATATTCTTTTACTGGAATTACTGTTGTCTTTGTATCTTCCAATGCCTGCTTATAATCCCCATCTATAGCAGCCAGGCCGGAGGTCATCCATTTGGCAATTTCAAATCGCGTAATTGGAGTGTTAGGTTTGAATCCATTTGAATAATCCTTAGGATCGATAAATCCTAAGGCTACCGCGCGATTAACCTCAGTTTCGCTCCAATGTCCAGATAGATCAGCGAAGACTTTCTCCGCTGTGTCCGTGGCCTCGGCCTTTGACAGCCGTGCTAATGTCGCAGCAAATTCGGCACGGGTCAGAGTAGCGTTCGGTTTAAATGTACCGTCGGCATATCCTTTGAAATATCCTTTACCCGTTGCGGATTCTATCGCACTTTTAGCCCAGTGATCTGCTTTAACATCCTTGAAGCCACCAGCCGCATTAACCGACGCAGGCATACATCCAATTGCTCCACTCAACAGAATGGGTAACCATTTCTTCATCACCAATCACTCTCCTAATCTTCTTTTTCAAAAGTAATTACTTGCTACTATGAATTTCTAGCCAAACCCAATAAGCCCATCCACGACCTATTTATGTAACAAAAAAGCACACTCCTATTAAACATAAGTAGAAGTGTGCCTCGCCGATTCCAGTATATAACAATTATGGGTATTTAGTAAATAGAAAACTTAACCGAATCTACTTGTCTTCGCTTCTAGTGAATCCATCCCAGGTCTTCTGCAGAAGATTGGCAACCCATTCGATATGCCTCTGATCCTCGTATTTTCGGTAAGCACATTCAATATGTAGAATGAGAACCAAATACAAATCATAGATTTGGCTCCGAGTCTTCTCTGACGGGGTTAATTGCTCAATACCGTAGCCCCGTAAAAAAGCTGCGGATTGGCCCGATACCGCTCGAAAGTTATATTCTAGCAAATAGTCGCCCCAGAGTGCCCGCTCACAATCAATCAAGCCTGTAATGCAGCCATCCTGGATAAATACATTGCCATCCCACAAATCCCAATGCACCAGACAAGGCTTCTTAACCTCTGCCAAACTCTCCTGTGCTTGATCAAGCACTGACCAGATCTCATCCTCTGTCATGGGCAAGTCCACCCCAGTATCACGGGCATCCGCTAGAATTCCATCGAACATGGATCTTAACACATCCGGCCATTCCGTCCCCTGCTGCTCTCGCAGAGCATAGTAGCCGAATCGTTCCCCCTCGATATCGTTAATTAAGCGATTAAGACGGCCCAGTTCAGCCTCAATCGCCTCCCTCTCTTCCTGAGGCAGGGATTTCTTCACCTTAACGAAGGTTTCGCCAGACATATATTCCATAATAAAATACTCCAGATTCGTCTGTTCGCCACTGTAGTAATACACCTCGGGAACCGGAATATCTCCACACTCCCGCAATAGGCGAAGTACCTCCACCTCACAGCGCATCATTCCTTTTTCATAGCGCATTGACTGTATGGAAGAATCGGGGGCAACCTTGAGTACAACCTTCATTCCATCGCTTAGGGTTAATGTGTACGCCGTGTTATACATTCCATCTGTTAACTCTTCCGCATAAGCTATACTTTTAGTGCCTGCAAATGCTGTCCTGATAGCCTGATTAAGTTCACTTCGTGCCATAGTTCTCCGAATTGCATTCTCCAACTTCATCCCCCCCCTATAGATTAAGCCACTCGCAGGATGACGAGTGGCTTATCGGTGTATACGAATAATACTTCTTTCTTATAGATTTTTCAATATATTTTAGCGTTGCTCCAATATTCTGACGCCTCGGCCTGGAACAACAATCCTGCCGCTCACACTCTCAGTAGTTAGTAGATCCACAGTTTCCTTATTACCAAGATCCACCTCGACATCCGATGCGTTATGGTTCAACAAGAACAGATAGGAGACGCCATCATTCACACGCCGAGTCGTCTCAATCCCTGCAGGAGCATTCAGAAGCGGCTCAATGCCCTTCTCCGCACACAAATTAGCCAGGAATCCTTTTAGAAACGCAGCTTCCGGACTGCTTGCTACATAATAAGCTTTGCCCTTGCCATATTTATTTACGGTCAGAACCGGCATGCCTTGATAGAAGTCCGAACCATACTCGGCCAAGACCTTGGCCCCCTCTGAATGAATCAAATCACAGAGCAAGCCGCATTCATACTCACCCTGCAGTTCTCCCCAAGTCTGCTTCATCACGATCTGATTATGCTGATCCTGGAACAAAGCATCAATCTCTTCTGCCCAGATACCAAGTAAAGGACGCAGTTCCCCAGGATAACCACCAAGCGTAACCAAATCATTTTCGTTCACGATTCCACTGAAGAATGTAGTTACAAAGGTGCCTCCGGCGGCTACATAATCCTCTATTTTCTCGGCAAAATCTTCCTTCACCATATACATCACTGGGGCGATTACGATATCGTACTTGCTCAGATCTTCATTAACACCTGCCATATCTACTTCAATATTCATCTCAAAAAGAGCGTCATAATACTTATGGACTTCCTTCACATAATCGAGAGCTACGGATGGCCCGCTCGACAACCCGACCGCCCAACGGTTCTCCCAATCGAACAGAATCGCAACCTTGGCATGAGCCCGAGCATTCAATAGCTTATCAGACAATACATGCAATTCCTGCCCAAGCTCTGCGCACTCGCGGAAGACCCGGGTATGCTCATGACCGACATGCTCAATGACCGCTCCATGGTATTTCTCGCAGGCTCCTATCGAGCGGCGCAGTTGGAAGAACATCACTGTATCTGCACCGTGCGCGACAGCCTGATAGCTCCAGAGACGCATTACGCCTGGCCGCTTCAGAGAGTTGTACGCCTGCCAGTTCTGCTGGCTCGGTGTCTGCTCCATCAGCATGAACGGCTGACCGCTCTTTAATCCGCGCATCAAATCATGCGTCATCGCCGTATAGCTGACTGGGGTATCAAGAGCGGGGTAGTTATCCCAAGAGATTACATCCAGATACTCGGCCCATTTAAAATAATCAAGTTCGGGATACAATCCCATCATGTTCGTCGTTACTGGAATATCCGGTGTATATTTCTTAATCTCCTCATACTCAAGCTTATAGGCATCCAGCAGACTATCCGATTGGAAACGTCGGTAATCCAGTGAAATCCCTTGGAAATTCGTCCGATTTCCATCCCATTCCTCACTCAGTTCGTTCGGTGGAACGACTTCATCCCAATCATAGAAGGTATGTCCCCAGAACCTGGTATTCCAGGCATGATTCAATCGATCCATCGTTCCATAGCGCTCTTTGAGCCAGACACGGAAGGCTTTTGCACAGTTATCGCAATAACAGTAACCGCCATATTCATTAGAGACATGCCACACGAGCAGTCCCGGGTGATCCTTATAACGCTCAGCCAATTTCCCAGCCATAAGGGCTGCATATTTGCGGTAAGTAGGCGAATTAGGGCAAGAATTATGTCGTCCACCAAATCTACGCTTTCTTCCCTGCGCATCTACTCTTGTTACATCTGGATACTTCTTGGCCATCCATGCCGGATGAGCAGCGGTGCTCGTTGCCAGACATACATATACCCCGCTCTTGTACAAGCGGTCCATTGTCGCATCAAGGGCTGAGAAATCATAGGTGACTTCGTCCGGTTGAAGCATCGCCCACGAGAATACATTGATGGTTGCCACATCGATCCCCGCCAGCTTGAACATGCGCTCGTCCTCTTTCCAGGTCTCCGGGTCCCATTGCTCAGGATTATAATCTCCGCCGTACCAAATCTTTGGAAGCTTGTTATTGATCATTTCAAGCACATCCTTTATCCAGAAATATAATTATATTTCAATTGTACCGTTATTACTTTCCGCTTTATATATAATATAATTGTAACCAAATATAATAATATGGAACTATAAGAACTTGTTAAAGCGAGGTAACTTTATGAATAGACCTTCATGGCTTGCTGATGAACCTGCCTGGCAGAGATTCGTCTTCGCCCCATCTGGAAATCTGCAGCTTCCGCTCCAAGTCGAGAGCGTCGGATGTAATCCCAATCAAGAGAAAATCAACCGTCCGGAAGGCTACCCTTGCTATCATTGGCTGCAAACAGAGGCAGGCGAAGGCGTACTATCTTATGGCCAAGGCAGTTTCACACTGACTCACGGCAGCGGCGTGTTGCTTCCGCCCGGCATTCCGCATGCCTATGAATCGATGGGTGATGCTAAATGGGCCACCTTCTACTTAACTTTTGGCGGGGAAGCAGCTGGAGCCATTCTGTCCGCCTACGGTATCCGTGAATCGAACTTTTTTCGTTGGGAGAAGGATTCCCCACTGGCCTATTTCCTCGGTGAAATGATCGAGAATATTGGGACAGGCCCTGATTTATTCGGTTTGGAGGCTTCCGTGAATGCCTATCGCTTCCTCGGTCTGCTCAGTAAATTCGGACAGGTCAGCAATTCGTCCGTGACACGCAATATGGAGAAGCTGGCTCCTCTGCTCAGGTGGATGGAGATTAATTATAGCAATGCCGATATCGGGCTGAATGATCTGGCCCATGTGCTGGATGTGTCAGGGCGTCATTTAAGCCAGCTGTTCCAAAATACTTTTGATCTCTCGCCTTACGCCTATTTAGTGCAAATGAGAATTCATAAAGCCAAAGAGAAGCTAGCCGCGGATTCCATGCAAACCGTCGCAGAAATCGCTCATCATACCGGATTCCGCGATGCCAGCCATTTTATCGCTACATTTCGCAAGCATACTGGCATGACACCACAGCAATTTCGCAGGCTCCACTAGCCCCACCGATGCAAAAAGGCAGGATAATCCGATGAGCTTTATCCTGCCTTACTCTGCCTTACTCTTTTCTAAGAAGAACGCCATAACAGCAATAACTGTATTTCCTACAGCTAAATTTCAACTTACCAGGCAAATGTAGAAATTAATCGCATTTTGTACAGTTAATTTCTCGTTCAATCAGCAAAGAGATCAAACCAGCGAATTTAACTGTAGTTTTTACAACTGAATTTTCCCGTTCTGAATTGACTAGCGGAATAGCTGTAGTATTTACAATTAACTACCACACTTCACCAAATAACGCGTGCCCGCTTCAAACCAAACACGCTCGCCGTCTTTCCTCGTCTCTCCATCCCGACTTGAAATGCTTAAACGCTCGCCATAGCTTACCTTGCACCAGCCCGATTCAGCCGCAAGGATGGAGGCAACGCTTAGCTTGCCATTCTCCCAAGTAATATCAACCGTGAAATTCCCTCTTGCTTTAAGGCCTGCCACACGCCCTGAAGACCAAGCTGCGGGCAGCGCCGGCAACAAATCTATTCTTCCCTGATGACTTTGCAGTAGCATCTCGGCAGTGCCAGCCGTTCCTCCAAAGTTGCCATCGATTTGAAATGGAGGATGGGCATCAAATAAATTAGGATAGGTCGAGTGTGACAGTAATGTCCTGACATAATGATAGGCCTCATTCCCGTCTCTTAACCTCGCGTATAGGTTAATTAACCAGGCGCAGCTCCATCCGGTATGCCCGCCTCCATTCGCAATTCGGTAATCAAGCGAGCGACGCGCTGCTTCAGCCCATTCCGGAGTGCCATCTGGAGTTATTGCTGAACCTGGGTACAGACCATACAGATGAGATACATGTCGATGCCCCAGTTCACTCTCAGCATAAGGACTGATCCATTCCAGTAATCGTCCGTCTGCCCCAATCTGAGGCCTAGCCATTCTTTCTATCGTATCTTTTAGGCGCTCCACCCACGCTTCATCCACTACAAGAAGCTGCGCGGCCTCGATGCAATGCCCAAACAGCTCGCGAATCAAGAACAGATCCATCGTTGACGCATACGAGACACTGCAAGGCTCCCCGCTCTCCGTCAGGAACATATTCTCGGGAGAAGTCGAAGGGGCTGTAACCAGCGAACCGTCCGGTCCCGGAACGAGCCAATCGATACAGAACTCGGCAGCTCCTTTTAGTACAGGATAGGCCGTCTCCTTCAGATAGGCTTTATCCAGAGTATAAGCATAGTGCTCCCACAAATGACGACTAAGCCATACTCCACCCATCGGCCAGCAGGCCCAGCTGGCACTTCCATCTGAAGGCGTCGTTACTCGCCATAAATCTACATTGTGGTGAGCCGTCCAACCATTGCAGCCATAGTGTATCCTTGCGGTACGGGCCCCAGCTTCGCTGATCTCTTGCACCATATTGATCAATGGTTCATGGCACTCGCTCAAATTGCATACTTCGGCAGGCCAATAGTTCATTTCCGTATTAATATTCGTCGTATAATTGCTATTCCAGGGTGGCTGCATATGTGGATTCCAGATCCCCTGCAAATTAGCCGGCTGCGTCCCTGGCCTGGAACTAGCCATTAATAAATAACGTCCATAGTGAAAATATAACGCCTCGAGGTCCGGGTCACTCTCTCCTGCTTGGTACGCAGTCAACCGTTCATCTGTTGGTTTTGATGGGGCTAATGCCATCATCCCCTTATCCATTACTGGAACAGTCTGCCTATCCGGAGCATCCTCAGCCAGTGACGCTGACTCCTGATCTTTCCCTAATTCCAGCTCCACCCGGCGGAACAACTCTCTATGCTCCTCAAGATGTCTGCTGCGTAGATCAGTATCAAGGAGTGCTAATGCCGATTGCATCACAGAGTTGCAACACTCCTTCGGTGTTAAGCTTGCTCCTTGCCCCTGCCCAGGCATCACATCATAGCCTTGGTAATCAGTAGTTGCTGCCAATAGAAGCGTGATGCTCCGTGCATCCTCTATTCGCAGTTTATGATCATCTGTAGCCATAAGTCTGCCTGCTTCATGCCTGACACTGACCTGTGCAGCGAAGCTTAATCCACGACCTTCCTCATATAGAACAGACTGCGGATGGTCTCCCCTATGATTGTCTGCAATATGGCTTGGACATGAGCCACGCATCATAAGACATTCATCTTTTTCAGTTACTTCTATTAAATGCTTAAGCGGTGAGTCCAGCGATACGGTAATTGAGAGCGGAGAGTGGTCTTCGGAGTCTATATGTACAACTAATATCTGATCAACGGCGCTGACATACACTTTGCGAGTAATCGTTGTTCCCCCGCTTCGAAAGCGAACGGAGGCCGTTCCCGTATCCAGATTCAATTCACGCTCATAGTCCGTCATTTCTCCAATGCCAAGATGATCGATCCGCAGATTTCCGAGCGGTAAATAGGCTTCCGACCGCGGGCCGAGCATGCCTTTCTCTACTAAAGCCTCAGCTTCTTTATTTTTCCCGGAAAATATAAGCTCTCTAACCGTCTGCAAATGCCGCAGTGCTTCATAATTTTGCGGATCACGCGGATATCCAGACCATAACGTGTCCTCATTCAAACAAATAAGCTCACTTTGCCCCCCGCCATGAACCATGCCACCGATCCGTCCATTTCCGACCGGCAAAGCTTCCTCCCAACAGGAAGCTGGCTGCTTATACCATAATTTCCATGAAGTCTCTCTGTCACTGTTTACCGTCAACACGGTCACCGCCCTCATTGTTTTCATCAACAGCTAGTCCGTATTTAATTCTTCATGCCATCACAGATCCCTGTAGAAAAGACCTCACCCTCCACAAAAACGTGGAATTTGAGGTCCTTTCTCGCATTTTATAGGCGTTGAACTACTATTGAATATCTTTACCTGTAAAGAGGGCAACCCGTGCTTTTACAAGCTCCGTATACTCGGCCTCCATCTTCTTGGCTCCCGCCTTATCTAAATCGGCAAGGAAATCATCGTAGATTTTATCGAAGTCCGTTGTCTTGGCCAGAACAGCCTCCGGGATTTTCTTACGGATAATGTCCTGCGTCTTCTGATAGATCACTTGATAGTCGCCATCTGTAGGAACTGGCATGTTGTACAAGGCGCCCCATTCCTTGGCTGGGAAGTCACTCTCCTGCGGGAAGAGGTCCTTCCAGGTTGTTGCTTGATAAGCGGCCAGAGTCTCCTTCTCAGCTGCGGTATATCCAGCGATAATCTGTTCCGGGAAGTTGGTGGTATAATAATTGCCGGTTGAATCCTTCACCCCGTCGCCATAACGTCCACCCAAGGTCAAGTATAAACCGATCCCCGACTCCTTCGTAAAGTTCGTCGAATCATTCACTTTGCGTTCTTGAATTTCCGTCGGAATCTCACGCGTTCCATTCCCATCAACCGTATAATGCTTGCCGTCAATCCCCCAGTTCCGAAGCACCTGACCTTCATCAGAAGACATCCAGTCGAGGAACTGAATCGCCCTGACAGGATCCTTACAAGCCGTTGTAATCGCAATTCCGTAGCCGTCAACTCCAGCGGACTGGAAGGAATGATCCTTATACTCTTCGGTCAGTGTGACCGGGAAGTGCGCATAGGTGTATGCATCCTTGCCCGCTGTCTTGAGCGCATTTTCTGCATCCTGATAGCCCCATTCCTGGTCGATCAGACCGAGTACACGGCCGCTGGCGATTTTCGCTTTGTACTGATCATCCTTCTGTACAAACGTATCCTTATCCAGCAATCCTTCATTGTACATATGGTTCAACCAGCGGAAATATTCCTTCTCCTCCGAACGCTTATAGTGAAGCATCGCTTCATAGGTTTCAGGGTTGACATAGTACTCGCCATCATCTGGTGCACCTGTGGCCAGGAATGCCGGGTTCGTCACGCTGATCATAATTCTCCAATCATCGGCATTCAACGTGAGCGGAATCGTCGGCTGACCGTCTGTCGTTGGGTGCTTCTCCACATATTGCTTCAGTACATTTTCAAAATCCTGAACCGTGCGAACCTGCGGATAACCGAGTTCTTTAAGCACACGCTGCTGAATTTCGAATCCACCGCCGGCATCGAAATACTGCTGATCCACGCCGACATTCGTAGGAAGCTCATAGATCGCTTGATCTTCATTGCTGTACTTCAATCGGTTCATATTTTCACTATAAATTTTCTTAATATTCGGCGCATGCTGATCAATTAAATCCGTTAGATCGATAATAAGACCTGCATCCACCAATTTGGACAAGCTGCCCTTGGCAAAAATAATATCCGGTACCTCTCCGCTCGCCGCCATCATCGCGACCTTCTGATCTCCGCCGCCGCTGCCCACATCGTACTCGGCATTGATCGTAACCCCGGTCTTCTCCGTAATCAATTTGCCGACATCATCTTGCATATTGTTCCAGTTCGGGCTCGCGTCGGCACCGAAGAAGGTGAAGGTAATCGGGCTGGTGTCCATGGCATTTTCGGTATTTTGCGCCGCATTAGTCCCTCCATTATTGCCCGCATTATCAGGTGCTTTGCTATTGTTATTACTTCCGGAATTACCGCAGCCGCCGATCAGCAGCGTAGTCGCCAGCAGAAGCGCCGCGAACATTTTAGGACTTCTCCATCTCATTTCTGCAATCCCCCTCTTAGAAATTAGAAGTTATATCGTATAACAGGCTTCCGCCTGCAAATACCGCTTCACTATCACGAATCAAGCTTTAACCGCACCCAATGTCATACCGTCTACAAAATAACGCTGCAGAAACGGATATACGACCAGAATCGGAACGGTAACGACAATCGTAATCGCCATCTTGATTGATTCAGGCGATACCTGGGCCATCTGATTGGCGAGATCATTGGCATTAACCATGCTCGCCCCCTGATTGGTGCTCTGCAGAATCTTCATCAGCTCATATTGCAGCGTCGTTAGATGAGGCTTATTTCCGTTGTACAGATAAGTATCGAACCAGGAGTTCCATTGGCCTACCGCCAAGAACAGTGAGATCGTTGCTAATACTGGCTTGCATAATGGGAGGATGACCTTGTAGTAAATTTTAAAGTCATTGGCCCCATCCAATTTGGCTGATTCTTGCAATGCATAAGGTAGACCATCGATGAAAGAACGGATGATGAATACGTTAAATGCACTAACGATCCCAGGCAGAATATAGATCCAGAACGTCCCGATCAGATGCAGATGACGCATCAGCATATAGGTCGGAACCATGCCGCCGGAGAAATACATCGTCAGGGCCAGGAAGACCGAGACGAATCTACGTGCCTTGAAGTCAGGACGACTCAGCGTGTAAGCCAGCATAGAAGAGCTAATCAGTCCGAGCAACGTGCCTAATAATGTCCTCAATATCGTAATCAGGAAGCCCTGCTTCAAGCTGGAGTAGCTGAATATCGTGCGGTAATTCTCTAGCGTAAATTCCCGTGGCCATAAATAGATCCCGCCCCGAACGGTGTCGGTAGAATCATTTAGTGATATAGCAAGCACATTTAGAAATGGATATAACGTAATCATCAACACGAGACCTAGAATAACTACATTAATAATGTCAAAGATTTTATCCGATCTTGTGGAATTAAATGCTCTTGTCGCAGCCATTCTGCTCCCCCCTACATGATGCTTTCTTTCGTCGTTTTCTTCATGATCCCGTTAGCCGTAAGCAGCAGTATGATGCTCACCACCGAAGTAAACATACTGATCGCGGTCCCGTAGGAGAATCGGCTGATCTGAATGCCGTATTTCAGAGCGTATAAATCCAGTACCTCAGAGTAATCCGTGACAAGCGAGTTGCTCAGCTGGAATTGCTTCTCGAAGCCGATGCCAATCAAATGGCCGATCGACATGATCAGGAGCACCGAGATCGTCGTGCGAATACCTGGCAGCGTAATATTCCAGATTTGTCGGAACCGGCCCGCCCCATCAACTCGTGCAGCTTCATAGAGCTCCCTGTCTATACCGGTAATGGCCGCCAAATATATGATCGCGTTCCAGCCAGTCTCCTTCCACACATCGGAAGCGGTTACAATTCCCCAGAAGTATTTGCCCTCAGCCATAAACTGAACCGGGCCATCTATCACATGAAGCTGAATGAGAAGTTCATTCACGATGCCGTCCATCGATAGCATCTTTGTAATGATTCCGGCTACAACGACCCAGGATACGAAGTGAGGCAAGTAAGAAACTGTCTGCACGGTTCGCTTGAAATATTTTCCGCGCAATTCATTCAACAACACTGCGAACAGAATCGGAATAATGAAGCCGGCTACTAGGCCCATCAGGCTCATCGCCAAAGTATTCCTTAACACCAAATAGAATCTCTCGTCATGGAATAGATCTACGAAATTTTTGAAGCCGACCCATTTCTGCTGGGAGAAAGATTTGGACGGCTTATAATTCTGAAAAGCCATCGTCCACCCCCATACGGGCAAATAGCTGAACACAAATACCCAGACGATGAACGGCATGGACATTAGATATAAATATTTCTGTTGAACGATGCTCCGCCACACACTTTTCATCCGTTTTCCGGGCGGCTTAGGAGTGGTAATTGCCTTCTCTTTTTCCGTATCCGCTCTAGCTGACAGCGTTTCCATCTATCCATTCCCTCCTCTGTATAAACCAATGATAATATACCGCCCAGAGAGGAAATACCCGATAGATTTCAGACAAAACCATATAATAATTAGACATCCCCATAGATACCCCAAGATATTTACATTCAAATAGCTTATAGAGGTTGTTTAAAAAGTCCACTTTTGATCACGAAGTAAATCAGGTAGCTATTCGACATCGAATCTTGAATTCACCCGGACCTTCCGGTGCTCACGTACAAACTACGTACGCTCTGCTCCTCACGCCCTAGCTTCATCCAACCTTCTTGGTGCTGAAAACCGGACTTTTTAAACTCGCACTTATACTACACCGTTTAACATCGGTACCGTGAATGTTATCTGCGTCCCCTTGTCATACTCGCTGGAAATCACAAGGCCATGCTCTTCACCGAAAGAAAGGACGAGCCGCTGATGCACATTCCGCAGGCCAATTCGCTTCTGCTCCGATTCCTCGGGATTCACCGTCGATTGGATCACTTCCGCCAGCCGTTCCGAGGTCATCCCTAGTCCGTCATCCTGCACGGTTACACGTACAACTTGACTGCACAGCTCAACAGTAAGCTGGACATGAACACCCTCTATCTTACCTTCAACACCGTGAACAACCGCGTTCTCAACAAGCGGCTGAATCACTAGTGGAGGAATCATCATGTTGCTTGCCGCAGGATCCACCTTCACCTCGAAGCTGAGTCGGTCCTCATATCTGAATTTTTGGATTTCCAAATAGGAGCGAACCATTTCGATCTCTTCCTTCAATGGGGTCTGCTCCCTGCCGACCTCCAAATTTTTGCGCATCAGCTTTCCTAACAGACGGACGACATTGGCGATCTCCTTGTCCCCCTTCATATGGGCATTCATGCGGATCGATTCAAGCGCGTTGAACAGGAAATGGGGATTGATCTGGCTAGCCATCATTTTCAGCTTAATCTCCCGCTGCGCCAGCTCCAGCGTATTATTCTGCTCCGTCTTCTCTACGATCTGGTCCATCAACTGCCGGATGCTGTCCACCATGTAGTTGAACTGACGGGATAACTGCCCAATCTCATCATTGCCATCGATTCTGGACACGACATTCATATTCCCCAGTGCCAGACGGTTGAACTGGCGACTCAGCTGGAGCAGACGGTTCGTCGTCAGGAAGGATACGATATAGACGAAGAATAAGGCGATAATAAGGACGAGAAAAATGATCAGCAGGCCGATGAAGCTGACTTTGTTGGCATCCTCCATAATGGAAGCCGTATCGAAGATGGAGACGATTTTAAGAATGCTCGTCCCCGCTTCAGGCATAAGCTGATCTACGATCATATAGGAGGATTCGCCATGAATATCTAGCTTGTGAGCCCCCTTCCCCTGTTCATTCAAATTCACTCCATAATCCAGATCCTTTAGGGTTGAGCCGACCAGTGCCGGGTTCTTAGCAGCGACAATATATCCCCGCTCATCGGCAATCAGTGTCTCGAACGGCTCCTGGCGCAGCATCCTGTTCAATTCCTCTTGATCCAACGAGACAATAAGTACTCCGCTGGTATGAGTCTCCGGGAAGTTCACCTGCCGGACCAGGCTGAGCTTGCGGATCGGAATTTCTTCCTCATCATCGATGTATTGCCAGATTGCTCTTCGGCTCTCCATCGCTTCCTTGTACCAATAAGTTGATTCAATCTGGGCATCGACCGGAACGAGCTCCAGATTGTTAATTAAAGTTGGGTTCTTGTAATAGAAGCGAATCTCAGCAATCTCGCGATACAGATTAATGTAACGATGGAAGCTGTCAAAAGAAAGGTAGGCCTTCGTCAATTCAAGCACACTCGGGTAATGTGTAGAGGCGACCTTCTCCAACGATTTGTCCATGAGCAGCGTATTTGAGACATCATTCGGCATGCGCATCATATTGCTGAGCTGAGTCTTGATCTTCTGAACATTGTTGGTCGTCTGGGCAATCGCCCGCTCCATCGCCTGGGCCCTGAAATAACTAACGACCCCACCGCCTACCAGCAGCACAGGAATCATGACGACGACAAGGTATGAAATAATCAGCTTGTGCTTCAGCTTCAAATTATTGGTCATACGAATCGCCTTGCTTAACACAAATCATCGCCTCCTAAAAAGCCGAATATCCCCTGTCTTCTTCGAAGAGGGGATATTTCGGGCCTGAACTAGTCAGGGCTTACACTAGCATAATATTAGAAATTGTGTATATACTTCAAGATTACTGCACCGCCGTAAGCGATGTCCATTAGTTTAATTGTATGGAGACTTCGATCTTCCCGGAGTAAGCAGGAACTTCAATGATGCCTTGCCCGTTCCAATGGCCACCTTGTACTTGTGCAACTTCACCTACTCCATGTAGAGATATTTTAAAGGCTTTGCCTGCTCCTTCAGCCTGCAGCAACACAGTAGCGCCTTTACGTGTAACACTCACAAACAGCTCAGTCTTGCCATTCCTATTCCTTACTGTCCTCGTAACCGTCGCATGATCCTCCAACTGATAAATCCCGAGTTCTACGCCATCTGCAAAATCATAGTCCGGACGAGCATCATTAGCGCCGATAGGCAGGATCGAATTGGGACGCACATACAGCGGCAAGCTGAAGAAATCATAAGTTTCCTTGCGCCATTTACCACCTTCCACAGTCTGGCCTGTCAGGAAATGCGTCCATTTGCCTTCCGGCAAATAGTAAGATACTTCGCCCTCTTCGCTAAATACAGGAGCTACCAGCAGAGAATCGCCAAGCATATACTGGCGGTCCAGCACTTCAGCCGCTGGATCATCCGGGAACTCCAGCAGCATGGCGCGCATCGATGGAAGTCCCTGTTCTGTCGCTTGCATCGCTGTATCGTATAGGTACGGCATTAGACGGCATTTCAATTGGGTGAAATGTCTTGTTACGTTCACCGCTTCTTCATCGTACGCCCAAGGCACACGGTAAGAACTGCTGCCGTGCAGTCGGCTGTGACTGGACAGTAGGCCGAAGGCGAGCCAGCGCTTAAATACATGGGCCGGAGCAGTGTTCTCGAAGCCGCCAATGTCATGGCTCCAGAAGCCGAAGCCCGATAAGCCCAAAGATAGGCCGCCGCGCAGTGTCTCCGCCATCGACTCGTAGTCAGCATAGCAGTCGCCTCCCCAATGGACTGGGAACTGCTGTCCCCCAGCTGTCGCTGAACGGGCGAACAATGCGGCTTCATTCTTACCCAGCTTCTCTTCCAGCACTTCAAATACCACTTTATTGTACAGATAAGTATAATAATTGTGCATTTTTACAGGGTCAGAGTCATCGTAATAGACAACATCCGTCGGAATCCGCTCACCAAAGTCCGTCTTGAAGCTGTCCACGCCCATATCGATCAACTCGCGTAAGTAGTCCTTATACCATTCACAAGCGTCCGGGTTTGTAAAATCAACCAGCGCCATGCCCGGCTGCCATAGGTTCCACTGCCACACATCACCGTTCGTTTTCCTAACGAGATAACCCCGCTCTCTACCTTCCTCGAACAAGCGGGAGCGCTGGGCGATATAGGAATTGATCCAGACGCAAATTTTCAGTCCCTTCTCCTTCAAGCGCCCCAGCATCCCGGCCGGATCGGGAAATACGTCCTCATCCCATTTGAAATCCGTCCAATTAAAGCCTCGCATCCAGAAACAGTCGAAATGGAAAACATGAAGCGGCAAATCCCGCTCGGCCATACCATCCACGAAGGAATTGACGGTCGCCTCATCATAATTCGTCGTAAAGGAGGTCGTCAGCCAAAGCCCGAATGTCCAGGCCGGAGGCAGCGCTGGTCGCCCAGTCAATGACGTATATTTACTGAGCACGCCCTTGGGATCAGGCCCGTCGATAACGAAGTACTCCAGCGATTCGCCGGGAACGCTGAACTGCACCTTTTTCACTTTCTCCGAGGCGACTTCGAACGAGACTGCACCCGGGTCATTGACAAATACGCCATATCCTTTATTCGTGATATAGAAAGGGATATTCTTATAGGCCTGCTCAGAGCTCGTGCCGCCGTCCTTATTCCAAATATCAACGGCCTGACCATTCTTCACAAAAGCCGTAAACCGTTCACCAAGCCCATATACGAGTTCACCTACCGATAAATCCAGTTCCTCCCGCATATAGGTCTGTCCACCGTTCTCCGTAATATGTGCCATCGATTTGGAGCGACTGCCTGTAATCCGCTGCGTATCCCGGTAGAAATCAACGGACCATTCAGCCCCTTTGCCAATCCGTACACTCAAATTTCCACTCTTCAACTCGGCGTATTCATTCGTCTCCGTAATCATGCTATGCTTGCCGCCCTGCAGCAGCTCAAAATGAGGACCATGGTCTACTGTGCCGGCAAAATGAACTAACTTAACACCGATCACTCCCGGCTGCGGAGAGTGAAACTGCACAGTTAGAAGCGTAGTGTTAATCATATCTCCGCGACCGCGAATCGGCGTTGTCGATGCGTAAGCCGTTAATCTATCGTCATCTACCCTAAAATCATGAGCCTGTACAGCTGAATCCAGCGTATACTCCTTGCGGATCAACCAATTGCCATCTGTAAATTTCATAAGTTTGCCCGCCTTTCTGTCCATAGCATCGTTAGATGCTTCAAATAAGATTCTAGTTGCATTATACTGATATCAATAGAAATAAACTTATATAATTCGCTTCATATATAACACTATATTGATGAGGTGAGGAATCATGGATCAAGCACTACGCCGTTCTCTCAAAGAGGTCAGGACACACGGCAGTGAACTGCTTCCCTTCGGCACTTACTGGTACAGCTATGGGCCCGGCGAGCATGTGATAGACTGTCACTGGCATGATGAAGCCGAGATTTTCTATTGTGCTCAGGGCTGTACATTGTTCCAGGTCGACACCGACTATTTTCTGGTCCAAGCTGGGGAAGCAGTCTATATCGACGCTGGAGATATCCATGCAGCACATGCTTACGGTGATGAAGGCTGTAGCTTCTTCTCCTTCGTCTTTAATACGAATCTACTGGCTAGCGCCCAATATGACGCGGTTCAGGAGAATATCATTATCCCCCTGCAGGAGCGAAGAGCGACGCTGCCGAGATGGATTAAGCCGCAAGAAGATTACGAGCTTGAGCTGCTTGACCACATTACTGCGATTAAGAAATGCTGTGAAGATCGACGGACCGGGTATGAAGGGGCTGTCAAAGGACAGCTCTATCTAATGCTGTCTGGATTGCACAGCAGAAACGTGGCTTGCAGCCGGACGAGCAGCAATCGTAGTGAATCTTCCAAAATAGAAAGATTGAAAACGGTCATTCAATATATTCAGGAACATTATGGACAGCCGATCCGGCTATCCGAGTTGGCGGCGCTGATTCCGATGAGCGAAGGGCAATTTTGCCGTTTCTTCAAATCGATGACGAGGCAGACGCCGGTTGATTACATTAACTCCTATCGGATTCGTCAGGCGGTCGAACTGCTTAGACGGACCGATCGGAAAATATCCGATATCGCGTTGGAGGTCGGTTATGATAATATCAGCTATTTCATTCGGGTATTCCGGAAGACAATGAACTGCTCCCCTTCCGAATTCCGCAAGAAGCTGCAAGACTCGATGGAGGGGCCAGAGTAACGATCTTCCCCTCCTTTAGCCAAGCTTCTATAGTATGCTAAGCAGGAGCATTCTCTCGATGAATGCCCTATGCTAAACTAGCCGGAACCAGCTTAACTGGACTTCACCCCTCAGTGTCAGAAAAACATGATGTCGGCCGCTGCATTGTTCTATAGGAATCGTCACTGTTGACCATGCCTGACGACCGCCTGTAGCCACCACCTTGCCGCTGCCCACGACTGATCCGCCAGGGCGTTCCAGCGACAGGATGATCTCTCCGCCCTTGATATTTCCTGATACTCTCGCTTCTAATAAGGAAGCCCCTATTCCTAGATCTACATCGTGAAATGCGATCCAGCCCTCTTCCTGCCGAAGAGCAAGGCTCTCTCCTCCCTCGCGGCATTCATCGATATAGACGCCGTTATAATCATCATAATTAACTGCTCTGACCGGCTCGCGAAGCGAACGGGGCGGAATGGTATCTCCCTCTACTCTCAGCTGGGTAGACAGATATAAAACTTTCGAGGAAGAGCCAATCCCGATCGTATATTCGCCACTCTCTACACAATAGCGTCCACGGGTGACGTCCCAGAAAGCCAGGTCCTCCGCCTTCAATTCGAAGTGAACAGTCTGCGAGGCTTCAGCTTCAAGATGGATCCGCTGAAAGCCCTTGAGCGTCTTAAGCGGACGAACCACGCGAGAGTCATTCGCTCTAACATAGAGCTGAACTACTTCATCCCCGGCCCATTCTCCCGTATTCCTGATCCTCACAGATACGCACACAGCATCGTCCGCTTGGATCGTCATCTGATCCAGGGTAAGTTCCTCATAGGCAAAATGGGTGTAACTCAACCCGTGTCCGAATGGATACAGCACCTCGCCGTCAAAATATTGATAGGTGCGTTTTCCTTTAATAATGTCGTAGTCCATTAGCTCCGGCAGCTGCGAGACCGATTTATACCAGGTCATGTTCAAGCGACCCGCTGGATTGTAATCCCCGTACAGCACATCCGCCAACGCATAGCCAAGCTCCTGAGCGGCATGGGATGTATAAATCATCGCTGGTACATGCTCCTTCTCCCAATTCACCGCGAACGGATAGCTGCCGACGATGATGACCACGGTATTCGGATTCGCGGCGTGAACAGCCTGAATTAGAGATTGCTGAGCCGGAGGCAGGACAATATCCGGGCGGTCGATCGTTTCTTTTCCATTAATAAACGGACTATTGCCAACAACTACGATCGCAGTCTCCGCCTGGCTGGCTGCATATGCCGCTTGTTCAATGCCATCTGCGACCATCTCTATGATAAATTCATCCTTAGCCAAGTCTGAATCGGCAAGATTCTGGTTCTTCTCATCTTCCCGGTCCGTGACCAGGCAGCCCTGTTCATCCACGATAATAAGTCGGCCTTCCCACGACTTCATTTGAACGACATCCCTGCCTCCCATTGACGGTTCAATATTGAAGGATTCCTTCACGAACCAGCCGCGGGCCTCGTCCGCCGACGCCATGAGTCCGCTATCCGTCTCAGTAACATACTTGTCGCAGCTAAGCGCCTTGAATGTCACATTGCCCCAGCCCCAATCATTCCGCTCGAACACCTCGGCCAGCTCGGCATCCGCGCAGATGGCTTCAAGTCGGGCTTGCTCTCCGCGAATCACTACATATTGGCCTGTAGCCGCTGAGCGAAGCCGTACACGATCAAGCCCGGAATGGAACAATGCGGAGTCACCATTCACCTTCTTATTGATGCCTTGCAGCGGGGTGACCCGATACGGCGGTATACCGCTGTACCAGTCGGTAAATGCCTCGTCCGCCAGCGGTCCGACCACGGCAATGGAGCGCATATCGCTCCCTAGCGGCAGAAGGCCATCATTTTTTAATAGAACGATCGATTCCTGTGCTGCCCTAAGAGACAAAGCTGTATGCTCCGGCGCACATAATTTCGACTCCGGAACCATGCTATACGGATTCCGTTCAGCTGGATCAAATTCTCCAAGACGAAACCGGACACGAAATGTATTCCGAAGAGCACGGTCAAGATCCTCCTCATGCAACAAACCTTGAGTTAATGCATCATGCAGCGCCCGATAAGAAATATCCTGTTCATCTGTGATGCTATCGATACCAGCTCTTACTGATACGGCCACAGCCTTGGCATAGGAATCCACATAGTGGTGATCGATCACTGTTCCGAGCACATCTCCAGCGTCACCGACGACAAAGCCATTCATCGCCCATTCGCCCTTCACGATCTTGTTAACTTCATCATTGAAGTTGCACGGTCTCCCGTTAACTCCGTTATAGGCGGTCATCATTGAACCTGCCTGACCCTCTAGGAACGCCATCTCAAAAGCCTTCAGATAATATTCCCTCTTATTACGTGGATCGATGCTCACTGAGGCACTGCCTCGCTCTAGTTCATTATTGTTACCATAGAAGTGCTTGAGCGTAGCCACTGTCTTGTAATAGAATGGATGCTCTCCCTGCATACCTCTCACGAGTTCAGTAGAGAGAACACCCGTTAAATGCGGATCCTCTCCATAAGCTTCCTCGGTTCGTCCCCAACGCGGATCACGCTCCATATCTACTGTAGGCGCCCAGATGGTAAGGCCGTTAATAGCCGGATCTCGTTGATAATAGACACGGGCCTCGTCTCCGATGACCGAGCCGATCTGGCGTAGCAGTTCAGGGTTCCATGTACAGGCCAGCCCGATGTTTTGCGGGAATACCGTCGCTTCGCCAAGCCAGGCCACTCCATGCGCTCCTTCTGTACCATGCTTATATTTCTTCACACCAAGCCGGGGAATCTCGACCTGGTATTGACACATAAGTTGCACCTTCTCCTCCAATGTAAATCTGGATAGGAGATCATCTAGTCGTTCATCCAGCGGCAAATCCGGGTTCTGATAAGGATAACGCCCGTCTATATTCATAAGCTTTAACCTCGTCTCTATATTATTAATGAAAGCGTTTCATCGTAGTGCTATCATACCTTGCCCTCACGGAGCTTCATACAGGGATAATTAGATGCTTTTTCATATAGAAATCTATAATTTTTCCGAAAAAAAGAGCAGGACGGTCCCGATCAGACTGCCCTGCTCCTGTGACAATAGATTATTCATTTCCAGCCTTCTTGCGGTAAGCTGATGGAGATGTGCCTACATATTTTCGGAATTTGGTATGAAAATAGTCGACATTCGTATATCCAACCTTCTCAGCAACCTGATAAACCTTCAGTCCTTCCTCCAAATATTCCTTCGCATTCTCGATTCTCACTTTATCCAAATAAGTATTGAAATACTCGCCGGTCTCATTCTTGAACAGCTTCCCTAAATAAGCACTATTATAGTTAAAAATCCCGGATAAGGTCTCCAGCTTCAAATTGTCGCGGAAATTACGGTGGATGAGATCAAGCATAATTCGAACCTCTCGATGCCTGCCCGTATCTTCGTTCAATGGAGAGGCAATCGATCGCAGCAGAGATTCGACCTGCTCGAACATATCTCCGATCGTACGTACGCGATAAATATCCGCGACTCGATCACAATATCCCTTACTCTGGCTTTGCAGCTCTGGTCTTTGCTTCAATTCCCTCCCATGTATGAGTGTCAATAACTCCACATAACGCTGCTTGATCTCTCCTTCACTGAAATGACGCCGAATCAACGTATGACCAAATTCAACTACAAGCTGCTTAATAGCATCCAGATTTCCAACTTCTACAGCATAATACAGCTGCTCTTCCGCATTATTAGTACATTTCTCCTCAGCCTCTCTATCAGCCGTATGACTCCGAAGCTTGCTTAACAGCTCCCCTGATAGAATCCTGCCCCGATCAAAGAAGAATTGTAGCTTGATCAATTCCAACGCTGAAGTATAGGAAAGAGGAATATCGCTTAGGTCCTTCACCCGTTCTCCCAACACGACAGTGAACTCCGCTATGCCGCTTCCTTGCAGTTCTTGATACACATCATCATGTTCCACTTCGAGCAGTGGTTCCTGTAACAATACGCCCACATAACCTTGATGGCTAAATACATAACCACGGCCGCATTCTTCAAAGCGGGCGCTCAGCTTCCTCCGCAGCACATTAACCTCATTGGTAGCGCCCTTCTCGTCCTTCGGGGAGACAACTAGCAGGATCTGATACTTTCTCCAGAGCAATCCGAGTCGATCTGCCTGCTCGTGAAGTGTAAATTCATCATGTTCCATCGACCCGGACAAGATGGATTGAATGAACGCTTCACGTGTCCACTCCTTTGAGACATTCTGCCATAGCGAAGTCTTCTTCGCCTCATCAATCATCTGCTTGATGCGATGCAAATATTGAATCAGTTCGTCCTCATCCACCGGCTTCAGCAAATAACCGTCTGTCCGATTCGTAATTGCCTTCTTCGCGTACTCGAAATCCGCATAGCCGCTCAAGATCAAAATATGCAGCTGCGGATCTTCCTCACGCAGCCTCTCGATCAATTGCAAGCCGTCCATCCCCGGCATGCGAATATCCGCGATCACTAGCTCCGGCGAATACATCCGGTACTTCTCCAATGCTTCTTCTCCATTGGACGCCGTATCCACCACGCTAAATCCGTAATTTTCCCACTCGATAAACATCTTGAGCCCTTCTCTTTGTTTCGGCTCATCATCAACAATCAGCACCTTATACATTCCAAAGCCCCCTACCGGAATATGCAATCCAGTGTGAATTCCAGCAGTCACTTGCCGGATAACCGGTAAACCAACCTGTACCATACACCCCATTAAAGCGTTTACAATTTAATTGTATTACTTTTCTTATCGGCTGCTCCTGCATAATTTTGCCTACTTGTTGCACTATTTTGATATTTGTCGACTATTACTGAATATGCTTTATCCGTTCTCCTTCCGCCACTTGGTAAGCAATTGCTCGCGATGCTCAGCAGCCGTATCGAACCGGTACGTTGGCAAGAGAAGATCCAGATTGACGGAAGTTAACAAGGGGTGAACCTGAATATGGGGAAGCACGGGAAAAGAAAACGCCGAATTCATATAATCCGTCTGTGCGCTGCGCGATAGAACGAAATCAGCCAGCTTCTTTGCCGCTGCCTTATTATTTCCACTCTTCAGGATCGATACCGCTCCGATCTCCCAGCCAGCCTGAGGGGGTACCTCGGAATAAATGGCATAGCCTGAATTCCTGAACCGCAGCTGATCGCCCATAAAGCTGACGACGGCAGCGACCTCACCTTGGGCAAGCCGCTGTGCCGAGCTGATTCCTGAGAAAGTAGTCGTTGCACTTTGCTGTTTCAGTGCATGTACTAGTTCAATCGCCTGATCCTCCCCACGCTCCTGGGCTAGCGAAGCAAGCAGCGTATACCCTGTCCCAGACGTCTCCGGGTCAGGAATCTCAATCTTGCCCTTCAGCTCGGGACGTAGCAGGTCCTCATAGCGCTCCGGCAACGGCAGGTCAGCCAGCTGCGGATCCCGCTTCCATACCTGCTCATTGACTCCAATAGCCAGCGGTCCCATATACATGCCCGTCCAATACCCCTGCCTGTCCTTATACTTGTCAGGAACCTGATCACTGAGGCGCGGAGAATAACTGATCAGTTTGCCGTTGTTCTTCAATTGCTCGTGCAAATCCGCCGGTCCGCCCAGGACGACATCGATCCCCGTCTTATTCATCGTTAGAAGATGATAGCTCGCCTCGCCGCCGGACATCCGAATGACTTCATAGGATACGCCCGTCTCTTTCTTGAACTTTTCCAGCAGAATACGCGACTCATCCTCCTGAAAAATAACATATACTTTAAGCGGCTGACTGCTTTGCTGCCCTGGATAGAGCCTAACGATAGCTGCCACAGTAAGTACGATCAATACGACAATCATGCCTCTTTTCTTCAAACGGAACCACTCCCCCTGTTGGACAAGCCTGGACAAGCGTCTCTATGCAGCTTCCCTGAATGACTGAATACACGCCAAAAAAGGAAAACCGTCGTTTTCCTTTTTTGAACCTATTTGCGCTACGGCCGGATATTATGAGCCGTTCTTCTTAATGATATGAATCTTGTCAGCGGCAGCACCTATCTGCACGATACCGTCATAGACCTTCTTGCCGATATCATAGGCATCGACGATCCACTCCTTGCCGACCTCATCGACGAGGAAATAACGTTGTTTCTCACCGAGGAACATAGATGATTTGATGATCCCCGTTATATGGAAGTCACTAGTCTCCGACGGTTCAATTCGTAGTGATTCCGGCCGAACGCATAGGATAACTTCTTCACCAACTGCAAGGTGTTCCCTGGCCTCGATAGTCACTGTATCTCCAGCCTGCCCGTATTGTACCGTTGCCAATCCACCCTCATATTTTACAACCTTAGCATCCTCAAAGTTCGTCGTGCCGATAAAATCGGCCACATACTGGGTACGAGGCTCATAGTAAATTTCATGTGGCGTACCGTATTGATCGATCTTGCCACGGTTGAATACTACGATCTGATCCGACATGGACAGCGCTTCGAGTTGATCATGCGTAACATAAATGACCGTCAACCCCAGCTCCTGCTGGATCGTTCTCAGCTCAACCCGAACTTCTTCGCGCAGCTTGGCGTCGAGGTTACTCAGCGGCTCATCTAGAAGGATGATGGGCGAGTTCATTACCAGGGCCCGAGCCATGGCGACACGCTGCTGCTGTCCCCCGGACATTTCATGCGGATACCGCTCTTCAAGCCCGGTGAGCTTGACCTGAGCCATAGCAGCCTCAACCCGCTGCTGGATCTCCCCTTCAGGCCGCTTCAGAATATCCAGACCATAAGCGATGTTATCAAAGACGGTCATATGTGGGAAGAGAGCGTACTCCTGGAACACCATCGGAGTGCCCCGCTTATAAGGAGGCAGGTCATTAACCAGCTTGCCGTCGATCCACACCTCGCCTTGATCAATGGTATAGAAGCCTGCGATGGACCGCAGCAGGGTCGTCTTGCCACAGCCACTCGGACCGAGGAAGGTAATGAATTTGCCTCGTTCGATTTGCAGGTTTATATTTTTCAGGACATGGTTCGTGCCGAACACCTTGTTTACGTCTTTTAAATCTAGCAGAATATTGGATTCCATCATGCCCACTCCCTTCTATATTAACTACCTCTAAAAAATGATGTTCAAAAAGTCCGGTTTTCAGCACCGAGAAGCTTATGCTTCCGATGTGCGTTTTTTCAAAACGCTTTAGTTGGATGAAGCTAGGGTCTGAGGAGCACAGCGTACGTTTTAGGTACGTGAGCACCGGAGGACCCGGCTGAATTCAAGATTCGATGTCGAATAAGCTTTCAGTGTTGCTTCGTGGTCAAAGGCGAACTTTTTGAACTACCTCTTCTTCAAATGATGTTCAAAAAGTCCGGTTTTCAGCACCGAGAAGGTTGGATGAAGCTAGGGTCTGAGGAGCACAGCGTACGTTTTGGGTAGTGAGCACCGGAGGACCCGGCTGAATTCAAGATTCGATGCCGAATAAGCTTTCAGTGTTGCTTCGTGATCAAAAGCGGACTTTTTGAACTACCTCTCTAAAAATCAAATATTTTTACTTTGGAGCGGAAGATCAGCTTGATCACCCCAAGTGTGCCGAGTGTTGCACCCATCAGTCCGACCGCCACGGCTGCTGCCCAATAGTAGGTGCCCGTCTCCGCGTAGTTGAAGATCGAGACCGAAGCGACTACCCATTTCGGGGTAATTAAGAAAATAATCGTACTTAACGTATTCATATTTTTCATGAACGCATAGACGAAGTTAGCTACGACCGTCTTCTGCAGCATCGGGAAGACGATTGACGTCAGTGTCTTGCGGCTGTTGGCGCCAAGGTTCGTTGCCGCTTCCTCAATCGATTTATCTACCTGTTTGAAGGAGGCGGACAAGCCGCGATACCCGACGGGCATCTGCTTCAGCAGCATAGCGATGATGATTAGTGCCGCTGATCCCTGCAATACGATCGGCCCCTTGCTGAACGCGACGATCAAGGCAAGACCGACGAATGTACCAGGCAGAGCGATTGGCAGCACCGCGCTGAAATCAAGCAGCTTCTTACCCGGGAAAGGCTTGCGAACGACGATATAAGCCAGAACAAGGGCGAAAGCCACCGCTAGAATCGCGCTGATGAGCGACAGAACCAAGCTGTTTATAACGGCAGGACTGGAGGAGCTGAATACGACCCTGCGGATATGATCAAGCGTGAAGCTGTTGCTGCGACCGAAATTCTCCGTAAAGGCGAACAGAATCGTAACAGCGAACATGGAAATAATGAACAAGGACATCAGGCTGTTGAATAAAAAAAGTACGACATCCATCTTCTTGGAAGTTGTGATTCGATTCAGACCGGATACCGGCTTGCCGGTAATCGTCGAATAAGAGCCCTTGGATAATAGTTTGTTCTGTACCCAGAAGACGAGAAGTGCAGGAATGACGAGGATGATCCCCATTACAGATGCAAGTCCAGGCTCGTTATTAATAATCTCCCCGTAGATTTCAACCGCGAGCAGCGAATAGTTACCGCCAATCAGCTTCGGATTCCCGAAATCAGCAAAGCAATTGATTGCAACGAGCAGGAAAGCATTAAGAACGCCTGGAAAAGCCAGCTTGAGTGTAATCGTGCGGAACAGCTTGAAACCGCGTGCCCCGAGATTCTGTGCCGCAATCTCCAGGTTCGGCGAGATGGAGCGAAGCACACCGGTGATCGTCATATAGGCCAGCGGGAAATAGGAAATGGTCTGTACGATCCATAATCCCGGCAAGCCGTACAAATCAAGCTCGAAATGGAAATTCGTATTCAACCATTGCGAGATCATGCCGCCGCGGCCGAACAAGAGCAGGAAAGCAAGACCACTCATCACCGACGGCGCTAACAGCGGAAGAAAAGCAATGAAGCGGAAAAACTTCTTCCCTCTGATATTGCTGTAATGAATCGCATAAGCGTAAATAAATCCGACTGCCGTTGCCGTAAAGGCAGAGAGCGAGGAACTGACCACCGTATTTAACAGAGCCTTGCCATAACGTGGCTTGCTAAAGAACGTCCCCCAGTTGTCAAAGCCGGATGAGAATACGACAACAATCAACGGGTAAATGACAAATAAGACAAGGAATATAAAACTGGTTAACACGAGTACGAGCGTTGAAGGATCCCTGAAGAGCCTCTTGATCGACTCCCCAATGCCTTTTTTTTCTTTCATCATAGGGGGCGACTCCCACCTTTCTACTGTCTATTAGGCGTGTTCAAAAAGGTCGGTTTTCAGCACCGAGAAGGTTGGATGAAGCTAGGCCTGAGGAGCGGAGCGTACGTAGTTTGTACGTGAGCACCGGAAGGCCAAGCTGAATTCAAGATTCGATGTCGAATAAGCTTTCAGTGTTACTTCGTGATCAAAAGCGGACTTTTTGAACTACCTCTATTAGGGGCATGGACACATCGGTTGTTTCGGGAGGTCCAGTGCCCCTTCTATGTTAAGTGGCTCTCTTATTTCAAATCTTTCAACGCACTCTGCAAATCCTTGCGCTGCGCAGCAGCCTTCAACAGGTCATAGGAGGCGTTGTAATTCGTTGATTTGATGTCGATACCGCCCTCTGGGATCGGCACGGAATCCTTCACAGACACCGCATAGGCAGACTGTGTATATATTTCTCCCGGTTCTTTCGTAAGCATATAATCCATCAGCTTCTTTGCGGCTTCCGTATTCGGGCCGTTCTTCACGATCGACAACGCGCCTACTTCATAACCGGCCGCTTCAGGTACAATGCTCGTAATCGGATTGCCTTGATACTTGATCTTCAATTGATCACCAAGGAACGTAATCCCGATCGTATACTCACCTTTGGCTGCTTTTTGAATCGGCTCAATCCCGGACTTTGGTCTTTCCTTCAAGTTAGGCAGAAGCTCCTTCATATAATTCAGCATCTCATCATCGCCCCACACTTGGGCGAGAGAAGCTACAGCTGTATATGCCGTACCGGAGGTCGCCGGGTCGGACATGCCGATTTCGCCTTTGAATTTCGGATCAGTCAGTTCCTTGAAGGATTGAGGGTATGGAGCATCGCCATACTTCTCCTTCCAGCGGTTCTCGTTAATACCGATGGCCACAGGATTCAGGTAGAAGCCGGTCCAGTGTCCTTCCTTGTCCTTCATATTGTCAGCAATATCGGACGCATTCGGTGATACATAAGCTTCGAGCGAACCTGCTTCCTTCAATACCTGATGGGAGTCGGCTGGGCCGCCCATTAGGAAGTCGGCTTGCGGATTCGACATTTCATTCTGGATCCGCGATACAGCCTCACCGCTAGGTAGACGCAGAATATCATAATCAATTCCGGTCTCCGCCTTGAATTTGTCTAGTATTTTACGCGCTTCTTCCTCCTGGAAGATGGAGTAGACGGTAATCTTCTGTTTTTCTTTCCCGCCAAACACTCCGGATTTGTACATAAAGAACCCCGCTACCAATACGATAACTATGACCGATAAAATAATGACTGAGCCGCTGTTTCTTTTATTTCTCGCCATTTCGGTAAACCATCCCTTCATGTTCAATATGAGGTATCGTTTAACTTGAAATAGGCTCTTTGATTTGTCTCATCCAACAGGTCGTAAACCACGAAGTAAGCGCTGTTATACCGATCCAGGTGAATCCAGTGCTTCCTCGTCTGCTCACCGCTGCTAAGCTGGATCACAAAATGTGCATCCGGTGGCTGCTGCAGATCTGTGAAGTGACTGAAGTCGATAATACGCGTGGACGCGGTAATCTGCGCGGCAAGATCGTTCCTCTCCGCTTGTGAGAGAGGCATAAGCTTGCCGGCATCAAGCGTGAACACATCGTTCTTCCCGTTCTGCACCGCAGAACCGATCATCACGGTGGTCAGGATCTTATCGATTAGCGTGCTCTGTAGCTTGCGAATCCCGGCGCTTACATCAAGGGAGTTGACCAACTCGTCACCGAATTGGAACGCACCTGTCTCTACTTGAAATGGAATGTCCTCCTGGTCCAAGTAAGTCATTCTTCCCGTCAGCAGCAGTCTGGGTGTCTGTGCCTGTGCTCGCTGTTTACCGACGGATAGAAGTCCGGAGAATGAGGATTTCAATTTCAGTAATTCCTTCGGATCTTCAATAGAAACTGTACCCAGCCCCGGATAGGTGATATCGACACGCATCGGAACGCCTGAGATTCGTTCAAACTGATCTTGCTGAGGCGGAACGATTTGGACCACGTCGACAGGAATCCGGAAGGAGTAGGCACAGATTCCAATAAGCAAGCATCCGATAATGACCTGAAGCAGGATGAGGCGAAACCATGAAAGCCCTTTCTTGTCCTCTGGCATTAACTTTACCCTCCACTTATATCAAAAAAATTTTAGTTTTGTATCAGTTTTGTAACAGCGCTTACATTTGGCGGATGGATTGAAAATTCCAGCTTTACCTCTGTGCCCTGCCCGACTTCGCTGATCATGGATATGCTCCCTCCCTGAAGTTCCATGAACTGCTTGCAGATAGGCAATCCCAGGCCGTGGGAATGCTCGGAGATCTCGCGCCCTTGCTTTTCCTCCGTAGGCAAGAACAGCATCGCTTCCTCTTGCTTGGATATACCTTTGCCATTGTCCACAATACGAACGGTGCCGCAGCGTTCATCATGGAGAAGCTCGATATGAAGCAGCGTGCAATCGCTGTGCTTAATGGCGTTATCGATAAGGTTGAACAGCACCTGCTGCGTCCGCTTAGGGTCGAGGTAGACGGTACATGGCAATATTTTGACCGAAGTGAGTATATTCGATTTCTTGAGTGTCGGTTGAAGAACGCGAAGGGTGTCCGTGATAATATTGCCCAGCTCGGCCTGTTCCAGCGCAATACGCCAAGCTTCTTCGCCTTTAAGTGAAGTCTGCAGCAGATCTTCGACCATGTTCAACAAGCGCGTGCTCTCCTTGCGGATGTAGAAATTGCAATCTTGAACATCCTCCAGCCGATCTATCCTGGCCATCAGATCGGAGAAGCCAATAATGGAGGTGAGTGGCGTCTTTAATTCATGAGTAATGTTATCGTAAAAAGCTTTCTGTTTACCCTGTTCATAATGGAGCATATCGATATGATGCCGCAGTGCATCCGACATATGGTTGAAATCTCGCGCCAATTCGCCGACTTCATCCTGGGTGTTCACCTCGATCTTACGGCTGAAATCGCCGATAGACACTAGCTTGAGCGCTTGCTTCAACGCATGAAGAGGCCGCATCAGAAAAGAGGAGAAAGAATAGCTCGCCAGGAGAGAAAGGGCAAGGCAACCCAGCGCTGCTCCAATAAACCAGATACGCATTTGATTCATCGTCTCGATATTCTCATGAAGATCCAGTAAATAACGGAATCCGCCTACAATTTTCCCCTCGTACCAAAAAGGGACGGAATAAATTAAATATCTCGTCCCCTCCCCCTCGGCAATAATCGTTGCCGTATCTCCAGCTAGAGCAGACTTGATGTCATCCCGCTTCAGCAAATTTTCTTTGTCACTGCTGCTTCCCACGATGGTCTCGTCCGGCGCGAACAGTTGTACTTGAAAATTAATACTGGACCCCAGATGCGAAGCGATAAAGGGAGCGTACTTGCCTGAGAACAACTGCTCGATATCGATCTTCTGATCGTTGACGATTTTCAAAGCTTCGATCCGGTGCAGTGCAGAATACTGGTTCAGTGACTGGGTATCGCTCTCGATCATGCTCTTATTAAGCGTATAAGTGACGATAAAGTACATCGCTGTAAGCAGCATAACGATCGTAACCGCATGCTGAATGAACATTTTGTTGCGCAGCCCCATCTGCTATACCTCCAGTTTATAGCCTGTCCCATGCACGGTTGTCACCAGATTCTCGTGAGGCTTAAGCTTCTCACGCAGGCGCTTCACCATCATATCGACGGAGCGTGTTTGACCGTAATATTCATAACCCCAGACCTGGTCCAGCAGTTCCTCGCGGGTGAACACCTTCTTGGGATTGCTGCAGAGCAGCCAAAGGAAATCGAACTCCTTGTAGGTCATCCTGAGTGGTTGCCCGGCGATCGTACAGGAGCGTTCATTTTTATCTATCTCAATGATCCCGATTTGAATGGTCTCGGAAGTTGTAACCGTTTTCTGCATTCGCCGCATAACAGCCTTGATTCGTTCAATGAGTTCCCGGGTCTCAAAAGGCTTGGTCAAATAATCATCTGCTCCGAGCTGGAAGCCTAATATTTTGTCGTTCATTTCATTCTTGGCGGTAAGCACGATTACGGGTACCGTCTTATACTTTTGCTGTAGTACCTGAAGCAGTTCGAAGCCTGAGCAATCTGGCAGCATTAAATCGAGCAGGATCAAATCTGTGCCTCCAGCCTCAAGCTCCTTCAAACCAGCTGCGACCGTCCCGGCAACAACAGGATGAAACCCTTCGACCTTCAGACTCAATTTCAACAGCATCTGAATACTGGGATCATCCTCGATAATTAAGATGTTCATTTGTATCCCCCATTTTTATCTCTATTGTGGTTCTCCTGCGGATCTGTTCCAGTTAACTGCGGCAATTGCTCTCCTGTTCGCTCAATCGTTCAGAGGGTCTTGCCAATAAAAATCAACCATCCCGTGCTGCTCATCCCAAGCTCTAACAGAAATACAGTGCGCTATTGGAACGAAATCAAGCACTTTTCGGATGTAACGGAAATAGCATACCTTATTTGACTCTTTCAGCCTGTCAACAACCGCTTTTCAGCCAATTAAGCGCTTCCAGTTCCGTTAGAAAATAAAACTATGTTTTTCCACGCCAATAAGAGCATACAGTTCCGTTAGCACCGACATCTCCATTCGATGAACCTCTCTATCCTCTAATACTTAAACATATTCATATTATTTCTTCTAGAGGTTGTTCAAAAAGTCCGCTTTTGATCACGAAGTGAATCAGGTAGCCACTCGGCATCGAATCTTGAATTCAGCCGGGCCTTCCGGTGCTCACGTACAAACTACGTACGCTCCGCTCCTCAGACCCTAGCTTCATCCAACCTTCTCGGTGCTGAAAAACGTACTTCTTGGATACGAACTTCTACCTTTATCATAACGGTAGTTAGCCTGCCACGCATTATCATCCATAAATTGACACTTTTCCAGGTTCGATAATCCCTTCCCGTTTATTTATATCATCTTCGCTAAATACTTGTGATATATATGCATGTCCGATGTAGGCTAGTTATGCTATGATCTGACCAAAAGCTTTCGTTCAATTGCACAATGTATATATCCAATTTTTGGCTTTCGCTTTGATCATTCCCATCATAGAGGAGGAGTTCATGTTGTTCCAGCTTTCCAGAGAGCAAGCTCAGGAAATTGTCGATAAAATGATGAAGGACATCCCTTACAATATCAATATTATGAATCATGAAGGGATCATCATCGGAAGCGGAAATCCATCAAGGGTCGGTACGGTTCACCAGGGTGCGGTTCAGGCGCTGACAAGCGGGAAAATGGTGAAAATCTGGAAGGACGGACACTATGAAAAACAAGGGACCAACGAACCGATCGTCATCAATCATAAACGCGTTGGTGTGATCGGAATTAGCGGTAATCCCGAGGAAGTTAGCCCTTTCTGCCGGATCGTGAAGACGACTGTCTCCCTTCTGATCGAGCAAGGAATTGCCCTGAAAAGTCTGGAGGATGAAGCGAATCGCAAAAAAGCCTTCCTGGAAAGTCTGCTAAGTCATGCCGGAGCCTATTCCCAAAGGCTGCAAAAGGAAGCCGCGCAATACAAAATCGATCTGCTGCTAAAAACGACGGCATTGCTCGTTCAAAATTGTAAATTGGATGAAGAGTACTCCAAGCTATTGCTGCTTGTTCCCTCTTTCATGATCGATGAAGACACCCGTCTGCTGCTGATTCAAGACAAGGGCTCTGTGGACAGCTTTATTGAGCGAATGGTTGCCGGGCAGCCGAATATCCTGATTGCAACGGGTCGTCACGAAGCGAGCATCGCTGCCAGCTATACTCAAGCTAAGAGCGCAATGAATGTAAGGCAAGCGCTCGATCTCTCGAAGAAAGTCGTTCATTACGATGAAGTGAAATTTCTCGTCAAGCTAAGCAATACCTGCTTGCACGAGAATGGAAATATCGTCAGCAAGCTTGAAGATACGGCTGATCTGCTGGAGACGCTGCGCGTCTTCATCAACCAGGATGGCAGCATCTCCAACACCTCTGAGCAGCTGAATATTCACCGCAACACGTTGCAGTACCGGCTCAAGCGGATCAAGACGATTACAGGAAAAGATCCGAGGAATATACTCGAGCTGTTCGAATTAACCCAGAGTTTGCTTGCGCTGTATAGTTAAGTATCGCTAGGTGTAGCTCAATATGGTGTACGGTGTACAACCTACGACTGATTGCAAAAGAACCTTCAAATCCAATCCATGCGGAAATGAAGGTTCTTATTTTTTTATAGGGTTGCCTTATTTAGAACTCAATGCGATCAATCTGCCGATATTCTCGCAGGTACGCTCCACATTCTGCGCGCCTTCCGCCAGCACCTTCTCCAAATCAGCAGCTCCCGGTACAATACCAAATACCGCATCAATCCCTTCATCGTAGAGGGTATCGATGCCTTCGCCGATATAGCCGGCCACGGCAATGACTTTCTTGCCGAGCTGCTTGGCTGCCTGGGCTACTCCATAAGGCGTCTTGCCGAACTTCGTCTGGAAGTCGATACCGCCTTCGCCAGTGAACACATAATCGGCCTCAGCCAGCTTATTCTTCAAATCGGTATGCTCAATCACGATTTCAATGCCCTTCTGCATCGTGGAACGGGTGAAAGTAAGCAGGCCCGCTCCGAGCCCTCCGGCTGCGCCTGCGCCGGGATAGTCACGGACGTCCTTGCCAAGCTGCTGCTGGATCACCTTGGCATAATGAGCCAGGTTATTATCAAGCTGCAGCACCATCTCCGGCGTGGCTCCCTTCTGCGGGCCGAACACCCGCGATGCGCCATGCTCGCCGCATAGCGGATTTGTGACATCGCTGGCCACGATTAAGTTTACCTCCTGCAGGCGCGGATCCAGCCTGGATACATCGATCGTGGCTAGCTTGTCTAGCCCGCCGCCGCCGCGCGGTATACTTTTCCCTT
Source organism: Paenibacillus lutimineralis (assembly GCF_003991425.1). Taxonomy (NCBI): domain Bacteria; kingdom Bacillati; phylum Bacillota; class Bacilli; order Caryophanales; family Paenibacillaceae; genus Paenibacillus; species Paenibacillus lutimineralis. The sequence goes on along the minus strand of NZ_CP034346.1, from coordinate 1,749,192 downwards.
CTGAATCAAGGAATTCCACGCCTAACGCTTCGGCCATACCTGCGCCACCATCATTCGTGGCGCTCCCGCCGATCCCGATAATGATCTGCTGTACCCCACGGTCGAGACATTCCGCAATAAGCTCTCCCGTCCCATAAGTCGTTGTGATAAGAGGGTTCTTGGTCTCTTTGGTTACCAGATGAATTCCACTTGCCGAAGCCATCTCGATGGCTGCAGTTACTCCATCGCCAAGTATCCCGAATTGGGCCTTAACCGGCTGGCCCAGCGGACCCGTAACTTCCTTCTCATACAGCGTCCCGCCACTGGCATCAACCAACGATTGAACCGTCCCTTCGCCGCCATCCGCCATCGGAACATGAATATATTTCGCCTGCGGATACACCTTCCGCAGCCCCTTCTCCATCGCGATGCATACTTCCCTGGCCGTCATGCTCTCTTTGAATGAATCCGGCGCTAATACAAATGTCTTCTCCATCACTCTCTCACCCCACCCAGTATATTAAAAAGGTTCTCTGTGCTGAAAACCATACTTTTTGAACACGCACTTATAGCAAGAATCCATACATTAAAGTTGCTACAATAGTCATCGTCCCGCCGACAATCGCTTCATAAGGAATTAGCCCCATCCGCTGTTTAATACTCATATTCATGCTGCCTGCGGTAACGTGGAAGTAGTTACCCTGTGGCAAGGAGTCGATCACGGTCGCCCCGGTATGCACCATAACGGCGGCAGCCATCGGAGCCGTTCCCATATCGAGGATCGCTTGACCGAACGAACCGGTAGCGAGTATAACTCCAGTAGAAGTCGAAGCTGTAGCGGCAGCCATAAGAACACCTGAGATCGGAGCCAGGAATGTTCCCGAGATCCCTGAAGCCTCAATCAAAGACACAACCTGAGTAGACAGGTCGGAAGCGGAGATAAGCCCCGCGATCCCGCCGGCACCGATCAGAATCAGCACCGTCGCTGTCATCTTATTCAGTCCGGATGCCGTATATTTCAGAATGTGCTTGCCTTGTCCCATCGCCAGCATGCCAACAACCCCGGCAATCGGCAAAATGTACATCGCGTCAACCTTGAAGCTAGACAACGCATCGATTCCAGCGATCGAACCGATCGGGTTAATCATCAATAATATGACAGCTACAAGCGGCGCAACGATGGCCTTCTTAAGCGGCGGATACTTCGAAGTGTCAATCTCGGTATCCTGAACCGCCTCTGCGTCGCTTACCATAACTCCTTTGCGTTTCAAGAGCGAAGCCACAATAACGGTTACAACAAGTCCAAAAATAGCCGGAACAAAACCCGCGATCATAACATCACTTAAGTCTAATCCAAACCCACGTGCGGCGGCAATCGTATTTGGGTTCGGAGATATAATATTACCCGCCTTCCCTCCGCCCGAAAGCGCAAGCAACAAGGCAAGCTTGGAGATGCCCATCTTATTGCCGACGGACAGTGCGATAGGCGCTACGATTAATACGGCAACCGGAATAAATACCCCAACCGCTGTAATAATCATAGTAGCAAGCGCTAGAGCCAATATCGCCTTTCCACCGCCAAATTTCTTAACGATTGCCTGGGCGATCGTCTCTGCCGCCCCGGATTCCATCATGACACCGGCCAACACACCCGCTGCCAACACACGAATGACGGTGCCCATAACGCTCTGTGTTCCGCTAACAAGTACGTTGATCGTCTGCTCTAGATTAGCCTCACCAATCAAAGCCCCGACGATCGCCCCCAGAAATAAAGCGTATACAGGATTAAGCTTTCTCAAGATCAATACGATTGCGATTGCGAGACCTACCAGCGCTCCAATCCAACTGATCGTAAATCCATCCATCTGCTGTTCCTCCCTAGGTTGTTTTTCTATCTTTTATATTGGTTACGCTTTCATTATAGGTCTTTGTCCGCAAAATTTATATTGATTAAAAGACGAAATTCATTGTGCAAATGAACAACGGCATCTATCATCTATATCTTAGGAAAATAAGTTTAAATTTTAATCTAATCACTTATCACATTACTATTGCCAATTTAAGAACAATCCACTATGATGATGTTATCAAAACTCAATAAAGTTATAGCGCTTTAATTTAATTTGTAGAATTGTCCCGAAATATCTGAACTATTTCAATGTCTTTCTCTGCAAAAATTAAAGCGCTTAAACTTTAGACAAGTGAAAGGCTGGTGCTGCTGTGACCTTTAAAGAAAGCCGGCGACAAACCTTCTATATGTATTTATTCATCGCTCCCTGGCTGATCGGCTTCCTCGTGTTTGCGCTTTACCCTATTTTGGCATCGCTTTATTACAGCTTTACGGATTACGACATTATCCATCCACCCCGGTTTGTCGGGCTGGCTAACTACATCGAGATGTTCCATAACGAGCTGTTCTGGAAATCCGTAGTCGTCACGCTGAAATATTCCTTTATAGGCGTGCCTGTTCAATTGCTGCTGGCGCTCGGATTTGCACTGCTGCTGAATCAGACGATTCCTTTCCGCGGCTTCTTCCGAACCGCCATGTATTTTCCGAGCATGGTCTCAGGGGTAGCGATGTCCCTGCTATGGTATTGGATCTTCAACCCGCAGATCGGATTATTCAACTACATACTCTCTTGGTTCGGAATCCATGGTCCTGCCTGGCTGATGAACCCCGATACTGCACTGTACGCCTTGATTATTATGACTTTATGGACTGCAGGCACGGGAATGATACTGTTCCTCGCCGGATTACAGGGCGTTCCTGCCAGTCTAATCGAAGCTGCAAAACTTGACGGAGCCGGCCGTTTCAAAACCTTCCTCCATGTCACACTTCCTATGCTCTCACCGGTACTGCTCTTTCAACTCATCATGAGCATCATTGATTCCTTCCAAGTATTTACGCAAGCCTATGTTATGACACAAGGGGGACCGAATTACTCCACCTGGTTCTATGTCTACAACTTATATACAAGCGCTTTCAAAGAATATCGCGCTGGCTACTCCTCGGCTCTGGCCTGGGTACTGCTGATCGTCGTTATGATCTGTACCGCGCTCATCATGAAAGCATCCGACCGCTATGTTCACTATGAGGGAGGAGGACGCAAATGAACACCGTACCGGTACCCAAACGCCGTGCCGCTTTTTCAGGCTCAGGCTCCAAACGTAAAGCAAGCACTACGCAAATCATCAGTTTCATCACCTTGATTATTACGACCTTTATCATGCTGCTTCCGTTGTTCTTTATGGTCTCCACCTCGCTGAAATCAAAGCGGGAAATGCTCAAGTTCCCTCCGACCTTTCTACCGGAGAGCTGGCAATGGAGCAATTACACCGAAATCTTCGACACACTGCAATTCGGCACGCTGTATAAGAACAGTCTGATTATCGGCGTCGTCACTGTGTTCGGAACACTAATCTCTTCAGCTTTGGCAGCGTATGGTTTCTCACGTTATAGAGGTAAAGGGAATCAGCTGTGGTTCATGCTGCTGCTGGCTACGATGATGCTGCCGTATCCGGCGATCATGATTCCGCAATTTATTTTCTTCTCCAAGCTGAACTGGATCGATACTTTTTTACCATTAATTGTTCCATCATTTTTCGGGTCAGCCTATAACATCTTTCTGCTGCGGCAATTCTTCTCGACCCTGCCTGAGGACTTGTTCGACGCCGGTAGGATCGATGGCTGTGGAGAACTGCGGATGTGGTACAAAATCGCCCTGCCGCTGTCCGGCCCTGCCCTGGCGACCGTAGCGATCTTCGCCTTCATTTACAGCTGGAACGATCTGCTAGCGCCGGTGCTGTACCTGAGTTCCACGGAACGCTTCACGCTGCCAGTGGGGATGGCTTCCTTGACTTCTTCCAGGTTCCGCATCCCGCCGTGGCATCTGCTTATGGTCGCTTCCGTGCTGGCGATGGTCCCGATCGTCACCCTGTTCGCCGTCGCCCAGAAGCAATTCGTTGAGGGAATTGTGCTTACGGGCATCAAATAATGCCAAGCACACGGGCTTATCTGCTTACTAAGCACGGTTAATTATATTACTTTAATTGGAGGGTTCGTTTATAATGATGAATAAGCTGCGACTTAGCTCAGTTTTCCTGTTAACTCTGATTTTCGTTACCGTTATAGCACTGTCAGGCTGCTCCGGCGGCAAATCCGCTGCTGAGGTAACACCAGGTACAGACAACAATTCGTCCAAATCTGGCGGAAGTAAGGATGAGCAGGTAACGATTACCTACTACACCATCGATTCGGAGGACCGCACCTTTGTTGAGAAATTAGTGCCCGACTTCGAAAAAGAACATCCGAATATCAAAGTTAAAGTGGATAAGGCACCTTATGAGCAGTTCGACAGCAAGCTACAAACACTGATCGCTGCAGGCAAATCTCCGGACGTGACAAGCCATTACGGATATGGCGGATTCGCAGAATACTATAACAAAGGAATGCTGCTCGATTTGACGGATCTGATCAAGGAAGACGGATTCAGTGCCGAAGCGAACAACATTCCCGATAATTTGATAAAGATTTATACGATCAATGACCATGTGTACGGTATTCCGCTGAACATGTATGTTACACTCATGCTATACAACAAGGATATGTTCGATGAGGCCAAGCAGCCTTATCCAACCAGTGATTATGAAGACAAAGACTGGACCTTCGAGAAAATGGTCGAATACGCGCGGCCGATGACGGTCATCTCCGATGATATCGCCAAGACGCAATACGGATTAGACTTCTTCTGGTCTGAACGCGATAATCGCCCGCTCTATTTCGGGGCCGATCCTTATTCCGCAGATACATGGACCAATGGCGGAGTACCTTCGGAGACTTATTTTGACACTCCAGAAGTTATGGCAGCCTATAACAAATTATTCGACTTGATCTTCAAGGATAAAGTATCCCCAACTTCAGAATGGAGTAAAAGCGTAGCCGGGCAGAACGGCGATCCATTCGTTGCCGGAAAAATCGGCATGTCTGTTGGTGGTTCATGGAACCTGGCTGGCGCGAATGATTTTCCGTTCAATATCGGTGTAGCTGCTGTGCCTTGGGGCGGAAATGACAAGGTCCGCAGTACCTTGTACGTCGATCCACTGTTCATTCTGAAAGATTCCAAGCATCCGAAGGAAGCGTTTGAATGGATCAAGTATCTGATCCGCGCCGACATTCAGGAGAAATCGATTGATCTGAGCGGCGGCAATCCACCGGTGAACACGGAAGCGGCTGAGGTCTATTATAAGCACTTTGAAGGAATTGATCCGCAGGATATTAAAAATGTGTACGAGGGCGCTGTGAAATACGGCTTTGAATCGTTCAACCACCTGGTTACGAACTACTCGCAAATCAATGATATGTTCATCAACGAGATGCAGCCGATTGAGACCGGACATAAGACTGTAGAAGAGGTTATGCCGGTGATTCAGAAGAAAGTAACTGATATTATTAAGAGATAAGCCATATTGATGGAATAATGCACGCAAGGAGAATGCAGATGAAGGTAAGCATTTTTGATGTTGCCAAAAAATCCGGCCTGTCCGTAGTAACTGTATCGCGTGTATTAAACGGAGCAGAAACTGTACGGGAGAAAAATCGCCAAAAAGTGCTGGAAGCGATCAAGGAGCTCGATTATCAGCCTAGTGCCGCCGCGCGCAGTCTGGCCCGAGGAAAGACGGGAATTATCGGTTTGATCGTTACGACGCTTCAAGACTCCTTCTTTGACGCCGTCGTCAAGGAGCTTAACGAAATTCTGGCTATGCAGGGATATTTCCTGGCCGTCTCCGTGTCTACCGGCATGGAATCGGATGAGAGTCATTATCTGTTCCAGGAGGATCGGGTCGACGGCCTGATTCTCCTCTCTCCGATGGAAGAGAGCAAGTATATCCTGGAGTTGAAGCGCCGTGGCATCCCTTATGTGTTGATCGATAACCAGCTTCCAGAGAACGACGCTTACTCGGTTACGATCGACAATTATAAGGGAGGTTACGCAGCAACGAACCACTTGCTGGAGCTGGGTCATACTTCGATTGCCCATATTTGCGGGCAGGAAATGTTCCGCAGTACACGGGAACGACGCAGTGGATTTCTCCAGGCACTTCAAGACAGCGGGCTTACCCCATTCGAAGTCGTGCACGGCGAATTCGAGATTGCTTCCGGCTACGATACCTGCAAGCGCTGGCTCGCAGAGGACGATCTGCCCTCCGCCATCTTCGCCGGTGACGACCATATCGCTCTCGGCGTAATCAACGCCTTGCAGGAGAGTGGGCTCTCCGTGCCCGGGCAAGTCTCGATCGTCGGATATGACGATCATTATATCGCCTCCAAACTGCGCCCGCATCTTACGACCGTCCGCCAGCCGGCGGACCGCATCGCACTGGCCGCAGCCGACATGCTGCTGGGCCGCATCTCCGGCAAAATGAAGCGCGCCGCCAGCATGCACATCGACCCCGAGCTGATCGTCCGGGAATCGACCGTCGCTGCAGGTGGGAATTAGTTTAGTCAATAGCAAAAAGAAAACCTGCATTTTTGCAGGTTTTCTTTCTTTTTATTAGCATATAGAGTTAAATTACTGCAAATATGCAGGAATTTTAAGTGAATCCTGAGGATTCTCGTAAGTTGCTTAGAAAAAACTGCATTTTTGCAGCCATTTCATCATTTAGCATCTTTTCGGACTAGAAAAACTGCATTTTTGCAGTTTTTTCTTTTGGCTGAGCGGGTCGCTGGGCGATAGCTTGCGGTTTTTACCAGGCATAAGCCTGCGGCGCAGCGCCGCCAGGTCCTGGGAAGATCTCATCGAGACGCTTCAACACAGCTTCATCAAGCTCGATCTCGCAGACGCGAAGTGCGCCTTCCAATTGCTCCAGCGTCCGCGGGCCGATAATCGGAGCGGTCATGGCAGGATGGGCCAGCGTCCAGGCCAGCGCCACATTGGCTTCGGTCTCGCCAAGCTCACGGCATAACGTCGCAAATTCGTCGAGCTGCTTCGCATATTGCTCATAACGTGTGTTCTTCTCCGTTCTAGAACCAGGAACCTTCTTCGAGGCATTCCCGCCAAGCAGTCCGCCCTCCAGCGGGCTCCAGGCAACAACGCCGATACCAAGCTCTTCCGCTGCTGGAAGCACCTCCAGCTCCGGCAACCGGCAAAGTAGATTGTATTTATGCTGCTCTGACACAAGGCCGAGCATGTGATGATTCTTCGCTTCATATTGCGCCTTTACCAAGTCGCGGCCTGCAAAGTTGCTAGAACCGATATAGCCGATCTTACCCTGAAGTTGATGAATATGGAATGCTTCCCACAGCTCATCCCAGGATACGTCCCGGTCTACGTGGTGCATCTGATAAAGCTCAATATGATCCGTCTGCAGACGACGCAGCGAGCCTTCCAGATGGCGGCGAATTTTGTAAGCGGACAAGCCGACTTCCCCGTTAGGGCCGTCGAGCGGATCGCTCATATTCCCGTACACCTTCGTTGCCAGTACGACCTTCTCGCGGCGGTTGCCGCCCTGTGCGAACCATTTTCCAATAATCTCTTCAGTTCGTCCAGAGTTCTCGCCCCAGCCATAAATATTAGCGGTATCAAAAAAGTTGATCCCCGCATCCAGAGCTGCATCCATAATACGGAAAGATTCCTTCTCATCCGTCGATACGCCAAAATTCATCGTACCCAGACATAACTTGCTTACCTTCAAGCCGGAACGTCCTAGCGCAGTATACTTCATTGAACACATCTCCTTGATCAAAATAGTAAAATCTGATCTGGCACTCTAGCATCCTATCAATACTTACTATCATTACTTAATATTACTACTTCCTATTTCTATTCTCTACCAAGGCCAGCTATTCCCTTCTACATCGACAAACTACAGCCTCTGCTCAGCCTCTACTGATGATGGATCCATGAACCGCTCGCGGATCAACTTCAGAATTCGTTCCGTTCGCCGACTGAGCAGCGTCAGATCCGCTTCCGCATCAAATGCACCGCAGGCCTTCACGCTCTCATCGCTGCCTACATCCAGATCAACGAGAATAAGCCGCTCTCCATGAGCTGTACTCGGCTCGGAAAGCGACTTCTCCCACTTGTTATATCTTCCAGCAATCACGCGGGGTTAACGCGGCTCGGAGACTACGCCTTTTTTTAGAATAATATTGGCATAAAGCGCCGCTTCACCAGTAGATATGATTGCATAAGCCCGTTTAGCCCGCTCATAAAACGCAAATCGCTCTATCTCTTCAAAAGTTTCCGGTCTTGGATCATGCTGCGCAACGATGCTCTTATAGCGTTCCCAAACCGGGGTCTCTACGGGATCTCCAGGAGTTACAGCCATGAGAGCTGCAGGATGATCCACATAGGTATCCAGCGGAAAAAGTGGCAGGATCGCCTCTAACAACTCCGGTATGCTGTGTCCGTCGCAGCGGACGAGCCGCTGGGCGTGACTCGCCGCTGGAAAGTTCGCGTCAGCGAACACGATCTCGTCAGAGTGGCCCATTTCCATCAATATTTTGATCAGATCAGGCGAAATCAAACTGGATATTCCTTTTAACATGACATGACCTCCATCAACTGCTGATACCGTGCATAAGCATTTTCCCATTCGGTCTGCTGTTCCGGTTCATACGTGCTCATTGGAAAAGAGGCCTTCACCAGTTCTACGCCCTCCTGCATATCAGCAAGATAGCCTCCGGCCTTCAACTGCACAAGCATATTGCCGATTGCACTAGCCTCAACCGGCCCGGTCCAGACCAGTCGGCCAATTGCTCCCGCCGTAAAGCGGCACAGCAGCTCATTCTGGATGCCGCCGCCGACCATATGCAGCCCGTCAAACACCGTTCCGGTCAGTTGCTCGGCCTGCTCCAGCACCATACGGTACTTGAGCGCCAAGCTCTCTAGAATACAGCGCACTGTCTCGCCAATTGTCCGCGGCTGAGGCTGCCCACTCTCGCAACAATAGGCTGCTATTTCCTCCGGCATAGAATCCGGATTCATAAATCGCAGATCGTCAGGATCAATCAAGCTGCGGAATGGTTCCTCCGTCTCGGCCAAGGCAACAAGCTGCGGATAAGTGAGCGGCTCGCCCCGCTGTTCCCAAATGCGCTTGCACTCCTGTAGAATCCATAGACCCATAATATTTTTCAGTAGATGATAAGTGCCGCCTGCCCCTCCCTCATTGGAAAATTTCAGCTTCAATACATCGGGGTGAAGGAGCGGTTCTTGCATCTGCGTTCCCAGCAAGGACCATGTCCCGCTGACAAGATAAGCAAAGATCGGCGATGATGCGGGCACCGCCGCGGCCGCCGACTCCGTATCATGCGATGCTGCAGCAATCACCTTCATCTGCGGTACGCCCAGCTCTGCACGGATCTCCTCTGTTAGCTGGCCAATTTCCGTTCCCGGCTGCACCGGCTCGATGAACAGGGAATCGGACAAGCCCAGTTCTCGCATCAGCGGCTTATTCCAGGCCCGCTTCGCCGGATCATAGAGCTGAGTCGTCGTCGCCATCGTAAACTCGCATGCTTTGCGCCCCGTTAAAAAATAGTTCAGTAGATCAGGCGTCAGCAGCAGCGTCTTGGCCGCATCCAGCTTCGGAGAGTTCGCCTTCCTCATCGCATAGAGCTGATATAGCGTATTAAACGGCATGAATTGCAGACCGCTCTCAGCGAACAGTCGCTCATCACCCAGCTTCGCAGACAGCTCTTCAACCAATCCCTCGGTCTGGCGGTCGCGATAATGATACGGAATGCCGAGCAGTTCCCCATTCGCATCAAGCAGTCCGAAATCCACGCCCCAGGTGTCGATCGCACAGCTCTCCGGCTTATAGCCAAGCTGGAACGCTTTGCTGATGCCCGTCTTGATCTCCTGAAGCAATCCGGGCGTGTTCCAATGCAGATGTTCGCCGATGCGGATGGGCGTATTGGAAAATCGATGAATCTCGGTAATCTTCAATCGTTTGGAGCCGCCCGGAGCGGCTCCCTCTATTTCTCCAATCAAGGCTCGCCCGCTGCCGGCACCAAGATCAAACGCCAGAACGGTTGGTGTGTGAGTCATTCGTGGCACCGCCTGTTCATTTCATTTTTTGCAGCAGCTGAATCCGGTAGTCCTCGCTCTCCAGCGCCGCGATGGCATCTACTTCTTCCTCTGTAAGCACGGACGGCGTTCCCGCAGCCTTGGCGGCCAAATATATTTTAGCGCTCTCTTCAACGACCTGCGTACGGTAGAAGGCTTCGCGCAGATTCCGGCCTGTAGTCACAAGTCCATGGTTGCCGAGTAAAATCGAGCTGGCCTCGTTCACCTTGGCGGCCACCGCATCCGCTAGCAAGTCCGTCGTCGGAATGACGTAAGGAATGTAAGCGGTACGCCCGACCAATGCCGCTTGATCCGGGAACATAATCGGCAGTTCCTCTGCGATCAATGTAAATGCAATACAATTCGATGGATGTGTGTGCACAATCGCTCTGATATCCGGATTGCTACGGTATCCATACAGATGCATGAGCACCTCAGAAGATGGGCGATAGCCACTGTCGGTTATTTCCCCACTTGGAATATCCACTTCGACCCACTCTTCAGCCTTGATCTCCTCCAGAGCAAAACCGCTTGGCGACAAATACATTTTGTCTCCGGCACGGGCACTGATGTTACCACCGGGACCTACAACGAGGCCATGGTCAACAATTTTTTGCGCGTACTTGCACAGTTCATTACGGATATCTATGTTTTGCATCATAGTTATTTCTCCTTTCATAGGTAAAACCGTTCAAGCTCTGTTCAGCGTTATTTATACAGCGGTCCGAAGTTCTCGCAAGCCCGGAAATCCGCGCCCTCGCTCTGCTCGGTACCGAACATGCCCCATGCCCGCGGACGGAATATTCTCTCCTTCGGTACATTGTGCATGCTTATCGGAATGCGCAGCATGGAAGCGAGCGTGATCAGATCCGCACCGATATGCCCATAGCTGATTGCGCCATGGTTCGCTCCCCAATGATCCATCACATCATAGACGCTGGTGAAGGCACCGCTTCCCGTTAAGATCGGCGCGAACCAGGTGGTCGGCCAAGTCGGATCGGTCCGTTTGTCGAGCGTATCATGCACATCCTGCGGCAAATCAACAGAGTAACCTTCGGCAATTTGCAATACCGGGCCAAGGCCCTTTACGAGATTGAGACGAGTCATTGTCATTGGCATCCCGCCGCGGGTCAGATAGTCCGTTGAGAAGCCGCCGCCGCGGAAATACTCTACCGAGGCCGGGCGCCACTGCGAAGCCCCTAACGTGGCTTGCACTTCTTCCTCGGTAATCTCCCAGAATGGCTTCAAGGCTGGCTTGCCGTCAATCTTTTGCTCACCAGTACCGTCCAAAGCCGCTGATCCTGAATTAATCAGATGAAGGATACCATTAGCTGCGCGGCCTTCCAGCTTATAACCGGCAACGCGCTCCACAGAAGCAGGGCTCCAGTACGTTCTAACGTCAGCGAAGATCTGCGCGGTATTCGTAAGCAGGTTGCCGAACAGCATGCCGACCCCGTTCAAGCTGTCATTTTCCGTAGCGACGGTAAATGGCGCTCTTAGCCCGTTCCAGTCAAACGAGGAGTTCATCATCGTCTCCATAAAGTCACCATTCGGGAAGTGGTCTGTCCACTGCCGCTGGCCTTGGAAGCCGGAAGCAATCGCATGATGGCCATTCGCTTCCTCACCGAAGCCAAGCTCAGCCAGACGCGGATTGCCGATCATCAGGTCGCGGGCGATGAGCGTCATTTTTACAACGGTCTCCCACTCCTGGTCCTTGCGCTCGCGGGAAGTTTGCAGATGCTCTGGATTATTGTCAGGGCCCTCTGTGCAGTTCTCCTTCACCCAAGCCAGCGCTAATTTATATTCCTCAGGATCATAGATTTCTTCGTCGATCCTTCTCGTAAATTCACTCATATCGATATATTCATTACGCATGCCAAGATACTCTTGGAAGAAGCTGTCGTCCACGATCGACCCAGCAATCCCCATCGAGACGGAGCCCATCGATAAATACGCTTTGTCGCGCATCATCGCCACGGCGAGACCACTGCGGGCAAAGCGGAGCAACTTCTCCTGCACGTCATCAGGAATATGATCATCGCCCTCATCCTGTACATCTTCACCGTAAATGCCGAATGCAGGAATTCCTTTTTGCGCATGGGCAGACAATACAGCCGCCAAGTATACCGCTCCGGGACGTCCCGTACCATTGAAGCCCCACACCGCCTTCGGCATGCTGGCATCCGTATCCATCGTCTCCGTGCCATAGCACCAGCAAGGTGTCACCGTAATCGTCAAGCCGACCTCGGATTGCTTGAATTTCTTCGCTGCTGCAGCTGCTTCGGCCACCCCACCGATACAGGTATCGGCAATCACGCATTCAACCGGATCGCCATTCGGGTATCTGAGCTCAGACGTTAACAGCTTGGCGACCGCCTTCGCCAGATTCATCGTCTGCTCTTCAAGCGACTCCCGTACCCCTCTTCTTCTTCCGTCTATCGTAGGACGAATTCCGATCTTCGGAAAACCGTCTTTCCATCTGTAATCGCTTGCAGTCATGAAACATCCTCCTCCAACTGTGTTATGTCTTCATTCTAGTAGGAGTCTTGAAGGGCGATAACCCACTATGCTGTCTTTTAACTGGAGGGGGTGGTCAATATAGTGTACCTGGGGGATGAAGTCTAAGGTATAATACCAATAATAGGGATTTGTTTTGAAAGAACAGGCTTCATGAAAGGGGATTGAGATGCTTACTAAATTAATGTCATCGTTCATATCGGCCCTGCTCATTTCAGTAACACTTACACTTATTAGCGAACAAGACAAAGATCTTACCAAGGTGCTATATTACACAGCAACTCATAAATTTTTGACCGGCTTCGGTATTTATTGCTCATATATATTTGTATTGGCATCCCCGTTTCATATATCGTTGAGTGGGCCATCTATCGTGACAGAAGACCGCTTATCTCGCTGTTACTATATTTCGTCATGGGATCCATCATTGGCATGACTTTCTTAATCATGAACCCCTCAAATCACCCTACTTCAGCGATGGAACTCATTCTCTTCTTCGGTTTCTCCAGTGTAGTCTTCTATTTGTGTCAATGCCTGATTGGTGGATTGGCGAGAAAATTCCGCAAACAAAGAAACTAAGCAGCCCGGGCATTTTCAGTGCGTAGCTTCTTTAATAGATTGGCTTCATCATTGATAATTCATTTCTTAAAAGGGGGAGGCCTACATTGAAGAAACCAATTCTCAGGTCAAAGTTGCGCTTAATCCTGGGAGCATTTTACTTTCGCTGGAGAAGATATTTGAAATGGTATTTGGGACGAACCAAATTCGCTGCAAAGAAAAGCTCCTCTGTACTCCCCATGGAATTGATCAGGCATCAGACGCCGCTAATCCGGCAGCTAAAAAACGTAGATATGTGGATGCAGACGAATAAAATCATAAACCTGAAGCTGGCCTTGCAAAAAGTGAACGGTATCGTCATTCAGCCTGGCGAGACATTCTCCTACTGGAAATTAATCGGGCATCCTTCGCGCAGAAAGGGGTATGTAGAGGGAATGGTGCTGTTCTACGGCAGCTTCCGGGCAGGCATCGGCGGCGGATTATGCCAACTCTCCAACCTGATCTACTGGATTACACTGCATACTCCTCTGAAGGTTACGGAGAGGCACCGTCACAGCTACGACGTATTCCCCGATTCGAATCGAAGTCAGCCTTTTGGCAGCGGGGCTACCTGTGCCTACAATTATCTCGACCTGCAAATTTACAATCCGACAGATCAACCTTACCAGTTGAATGTCTATCTGACCGATGACCATCTGGTCGGGAGCTGGAATACCACTACGGAAAGTAAATTCAACTATGAAATTTATGAAAAAGAACATAGCATGACACAGCAATCGTGGGGCGGATATGTCAGACATAACCTTATTTTCAGGCGGGTGTTCAATGTGGATGGCGAGCTGGTAGACGATCAATATGTGACAGAGAATCATGCATTGATGATGTATCCGCCTTTTTTGAAGCAGGAGAATGCTTAGATTTAAAATGACAACCTATTGTCTTTGATGATTCAGACTGACTGAGCTAACCCTTTTTCAGATGATCCGAAATTATGGCATAATGAAGTTAGATTGTTATCGGGAGGGAACCGTTGTGCCTAAAATCGAAATCCCCCATCAAAAAAGCGATACCTTCCGCTTCAAAAGAGTTCCGGAGCTGCTCTTCGCCGGCAAGGTTGAGGATGAGAGCTTCTTCTATGCGCCACCGCAGATTCATGACTTTTGCGAGATTATCTATGTTGTGGAAGGAACCGGAGAGTTCTCGATCGGTGGAAAAAACTACGTTCTACATCAAGGGGATGTAGCCATCTATAACCCCGGCGTTCCTCATGAGGAGCGTTCTTCGAGCGGGGTGCCTTTTAAGGTATTCTATTGCGGTCTGGATAATCTGCATATTGAAGGGGTTCCATACGGGATGCTGCTCCCCCCTTACGTAGACCCGGTCATTTCCTGCGAGAAGTACGCTTATCGGGTAGAGAGCTATCTGTCTGAGATGCTGCAGGAATGCGACTCGCAGGTTCTAGGCTACGAGACGCTCAGCAATAACCTGCTGATGTCGCTGATTACGTTGATCTATCGCATTGTCGATGTGAAGCATCAGTTCCAGGAGCTGAAGGGCAAGAACGAAATATCCCTGCGGACGAAGGAATTTATCGATAAGAACTACACTCAGAGCATTACGCTCAAGGATATCGCCGACACGCTCTATGTCAGCCAGCACTACCTATCCCACCGCTTCAAAAAAGATCTCGGCGACTCCCCCGTGAATTACCTGATTAATCGGAGGATTGAGGAGGCCAAGCGACTGCTGGCGGACAGCGACACGCCGGTTCACGAAATCGCCGCCCGAGTCGGCTATAGTAACGACAAGTATTTCTCCATGCTGTTCAAGAAGGTCACCGGCCAGACGCCATCGGCTTTTCGGGAGGGAGGGCGGGGAAGATAGAATATCCTTATAAATATTGGCGAGCAGTTTCATTCCGAATCATTGTTTTAATTTTAGATGTAAAGGCCGCCTCGACTAAGACATAAATAATTTGAATGATTATAAATACCCCTAATAGAATGAAGGCATTCGTCTGAAATGGGATATAGTCGCCTGTTTGTAAGGACAGGCTTTTATGTATTTCTTTGCATATAGCAATGCTGGGGTAAATCATTAGCAAGAAAGCAACTATAAATATTGGTCTATAGATGCTTATCAGCATTTTGTTAATTTCTTTTGGTGTATATCCCAATAAATCTAAAGTCAGCATTTCTTTTGTACTGTCTTGAAAATTAAGAAGCAACACCAAATAAATTAGTATGCATCCGGCAACAATTCCAAGCAATTGATTTATAACAGCGCTCATTTTATTTGAAACAGCATCCTTCTCAAGTGAGGACAAACGTTCCTCTTGCGTAATAACTGTTCCAGTTACGGTGGAATTTATATTATTACTAAAAAGCCCATTATATGATGATTCGGCTATCCCCATCCATTTGGCTAATTGCTTTCGTGACATATAGATGTGATTGGTTTCTGCATTTACCGCTACATCAGCAATCACAGCCGAATAGCTTCCACCGGATATTGAAAGTGTGATTATATCGCCTTGGTTCAGCCCATGTATTTCTTGAAGCTCCGGTCCAATCAATATTCCGTTATTCTCTGGTATAGATAATAGCTCACTATATTTATCATAAAGTTCTAATAAACCGTCGCCAGTCTCAGATAAACCAACTAACTGGTGTAAAAGAGGTTCATTACTATTGGCCATATATATGGAAGCCGGTGTTTCCAAGTATATTAGCGTATCGGTATAATCCCCTGATTTCCCCTGGTAGGTTTCACCAAATTTTATGTTGAAGGAATAATTATGTCCTGCACTCTGCGACTGGTAAACTTTATTACTACTCATGTAAAGTGAAACACTCATGATAAGAAGACTTGTGCTGGCACCAACAGCAAGTATACTCAAAATAATTGTTATAGGCTTGCGAAGCGCGATCCTTACAGGGAATTGTTTTTTTGATGGTAAAATGGAAGTGATTTTATCAGATACAAAGGCAATTACTCGATTTTCTTTCTTGTTATCCGACTTATTGATTAGTAATGCAGCTTCTTTTTTAAGAAATGTCTTACAGGTTAATGTAGTTGTTACGCATAAAACAATGACAACCAGAATAACACCGTAAAATATGTGAATGACATGGATTCCTCTTGTTACGTCAGTAATTCCAAAGGAAGCTGTGTAAGCTTTTAATAATACACCTGAGGATGCCCAGCCCAAGAACATTCCCGCTAGTGAAGCAAAAACTGAAAACAAGAAAGTACAGGTTACATAAGCCTTGATAATAGAAGATTCCTTAAAGCCTAAAGCCTTAAAAATACCGATTTCTTGTTGATGCTGGTTAAAATAATGTTTGTAAAACAGATATATAACAAAGGTACTAATAATCAAAAGACATAATAGGAATGTCGAAGCCAACGATGCATTGGATCGCAAAGCGACAAGCAAAGCATTTTGTTCCTCTGACAGCGTCCCGCCATATTGTGTAATGGTATCTAATCTATCCAAGTTCTTATCAACGGAAAACTGAACAAAGAAATACATAAACGAAGTTAGCATAATAAACAGAAAAATAAGAATGAGGTAGCTCTTATTCCTGATTATGCTTTTTATGACTTCTTTGTAAAAGGGTTTCTCATTCTCTTGAATGATCAACATTAACCCCCCATTTTATTTCATCTGCACTAATCGGGTTCTCATTCCACATATCATTATGGACAATACCGTCCTTCATCGTAATTATCCGTTCAGCTGTATCCGCAATCTTTAAATTGTGAGTTACGAAAATAATCGTTATACCGTAATGCTTTTTTATTAAGTGCAACAATTTCAAAACACGTATACTGTTTTCTTCATCTAATGCTCCTGTGGCTTCATCACAAAAAAGAATTTTGGGATTTTTAATGATTGCCCTTGCTATGGATACTCTTTGCTGTTGTCCGCCAGATAGCTGCGAAGGAAATTTGCTCAAAATGTCGTCAATTCCAAGCATTTCGGTGATTTCACTAAAGGGCAATGCCTTATTGCTCTCAGAAATTCCTATCCGAATGTTCTCGGCTACTGTTAAATTGGGGAGCAAGAGATAGTTTTGAAACACAGTGCTGATTTTATATTTCTTAAATTTCGATAGTTGGGTATCACTAAATGATGTCACTTCTAAATCTTGATAGAATACTTTCCCTGATGTTGGACGCAAAAGCCCAGCTATAATATTTAACAATGTACTTTTACCTGAACCGCTTGCGCCAATAATTGCATTGAAAGAATTGAGATAAAACGATAGATCTATCCCTTTTAGTACTGTTTCATTATTATTAAATTTCTTTGTTATTTTTTCGGTTCTTATTATCGTCTCCATTTTAATTCTCCAATTCCGTGAATTAGATTATTAATTTCTTCAGTATATCTAGCTGCTCTTGAATCAAATTCGATGAAATAGACGTACTCATCGCTAAAATATTCAGTCCTTCAAGCGTAATCACGATATGCCTTGCGGTTTTTTCTACGTCCCTATCATCTAAATGCTTAATTTCCTTCCGTTTAATTCCGTAAGATAAGATACTTGAAATGCCAGCAACAGCATCATTGAAATATTCTTCTAAAATTTTCTCAGAGTAACTCTTACCCTGTGACAGAAAGTATTCATAAGTTGCTACCCGAATTGAGTTTTTTGCATTCAATAATTCGTCTTTCTGAAGACGAAAAAACTCATCCATAATAACTAAAGCATTTCCCTCATTTTTCATGCTCATTTCAAAATAGGAATAGTCCGCCTCTTTCCCTATTGCTAGAATATCCTCAAAAATCTCTTTTGTGGAACCATAATATTTGTATAAACCACCCCGACTTATCCCGCATTCTTCAACGATATCCTTCATCGTGACAACGGTATAGCCCTCTCGAGTAAAGACATTTGAAGCCTTCTCCAAGATATAATTCTTTTTCTCAATAGCCTTTGGTGTTAAAGACATTTAGGGTTTCCTCCAATAATCAAAAGTGACACGCGTGTCGATGATCAAACTTTACGACATGCGTGTCACTTTGTCAAGATAGAAGCACCCAGCATAACGAGCGGATCGTGTCGGAATCCCTTTTCAGAAAAAACAAGCTGCTTCTCTGCAGGATCTACCCGCATGAAACAGCCTGTTCCTGTTAGCTCACTATTTTGTGCAGCCAAGCCAAGTTACATTTCATAATTCACTACATAATTCTGCAGCGCTGAA
This sequence comes from Paenibacillus lutimineralis, assembly GCF_003991425.1. Taxonomy (NCBI): domain Bacteria; kingdom Bacillati; phylum Bacillota; class Bacilli; order Caryophanales; family Paenibacillaceae; genus Paenibacillus; species Paenibacillus lutimineralis. The sequence continues at coordinate 1,730,860 of NZ_CP034346.1, read as the reverse complement.
TTGTAATAACCCTCGCTATATTCTATGATTCTCCCTTGCAAATCACACGAGTAACGCAGCCGCTTCAAGGCGGGGGTTCCCGCCGTTAACTGCAAGGCTTGCAGCACTGGATCCGGCGGCACAGCGACTCCGAACTCATCGTGAAGCTTGTCCAGAGACAGCTCCCGTTCCTCCAGCAGCTCATATAAAGACTGAGCATTGAGATCCTCCAGACTGATCGGACCTGCCTCCAAAGTCAAGTAATGCGTATAGAAGATATAAGGGCTGCCATCCAAATAATAGATCCGCTCAAGACATAGACACTGCTCACCGAACAGACGAAAGGACTCGCTATCCGCAGCATTTTGGATGATCTCGGTACGGAGCCATTTTTTCTCGATACGATGTCCTTGCTCCACCAGAATCTCCGTAAAGTGCTTCCACTTGGACAGCTTGGACGCGGCCCTGTTGCGAACCACCTTCGTTCCCCGCCCGCTGCCCTTCTCGACATAACCTTCCTGGGCCAACTCCTGGATCGCATTGCGGACCGTAATTTTGCTGACGGCAAACTCCTGCTCCAGCTGCGGCTCAGAAGGGATGTTCTCTCCCAAAGGATACACACCGTGCAGAATCCGTTCCTTGATTATATTTTTAATTTGCAAATAGAGTGGTTTATCTTTACGGGACAAGCTCACTTGTCGTTCAACTACCTTTCTACGTCACCTGCAGATGCCGTCATTGCCCGGAGCACCTCCGGCTCGGAAGCCATCGGCGTATCCCCGGATACCGTATGAGCCAGCATGGCAGCGGCTGCGGCAAACCTGACGGTCTTCTCTGCCGCGAAGCCCTCCAGCGTGCCATGAATGATACCACTGGCATAGGCATCTCCCGCCCCTATTCTATCATAGACGGAAAAGGTCAGCATATCTGAATAAGTAAATTGACCCCCGCGTAAAAGAAATCCCCGCAAAGAATGTTCATTACTGCTATGAATGGATCGATGAGTTCCGGCAATTACAGAGATTTGGTAACGCTCCGCCACCTGCGGCAGCAGCTCCTCAAGCTGATCTTCACGTCGTTCCTTAGTTGTGTCCATCCCAAGCGTATATAGCGCATCCTGCTCATTCATCATCACAATGTCCGACAGCTCAAGAATTTCCTCGTAATGCGGCTTGGCCTTGACATAGCCGTTATCTCCCCACAAGGAGGGCCTGTAGTTGCAGTCAAAAATCACTGTCCCGCCGCGCTGCTTGACCGCCTTGGCCAAAGCCTTTATATGCTGCCGCACCCCATTATTCATCGCCAGTGCGATGCCGCAGAAATGCAACGCATCGATCTCCGCGGCCAGCGCCTCATAATCATAAACATCCTGCGGCGCTGTATTGAAGCTGCTCTCCAGCCGATTCGTATACGTCACTCGGCTCGGTCTGGCGCCGAATCCATTTTCAAGGAAGTAGAGGCCCATGTATTTTCCATGACGTTGTACGAGGGAAGTATCAATCCACAGCTTGCGTAAGTACGCTTCGGCTGCATCTCCAAGCGCGTTCTCCGGCAATCTTGTAATCAGCTTCCCTTGATGGCCGTAGCGGGCCAGTGCTGACACCACATTGACTCCAGTCCCAGAAAAGGAATACTTGAGCGTATTTCCCTGCGACAGTAAATCATATCCCGGTACTTGAAGTCGCATCATCACTTCGCCAAAGGCTGCGATCCGTTTAGGCATATTGATCCGCCAGCCTCTTCATAATCGCGGTCAGCTCGCGTACTTGCTCGGTATTGGTGTTGCCCGTGTCTTTATCGATAATCGAGGAGTACACATGCGGAATGACCTGTTTAACTCCGGCTTCCAGGGCGATCGACAGAATCGGTTCAAAGTTGTCCATATCAATGCCGCCCGTTGGCTCCAGTGCGAAGCCCTCTTCGGCACAGGCCGCTGCCACCGCACGATATTCATCTTCACGGCTCAGGCCTTGCATCGGGAAGTATTTCAAAGCGTTACCGCCCATGTCCCTGACTAGGGCAATTGCCGCTTTCACAGGCACAATCGCCTGGTCGGCTCCGGGCGCACTGATGGGTCCCGTCGAAATATTCACGAAGCCCGGACGGCCGCAAGGCGAGACAAGGCTGTTAATCCAGCTGTCCTTATCGCCAAGGTTGGCGCGTGTTGCACCTACTGCCGGGAACACTTGGTTGATATGGCTGCCTGGGTAATGCTTCGCTATTTTCGCCACGACAGACGCCTGACGGTTATCCCCGGCTCCTAGACCGATCGATACAGCTTCTTCAATCTCACTGCCATATTGTTTCATCGCCTCAACAGCGTCTTCGACAGAAGAATAGTTCTTGGAGAGAACGCCGACGAGCACGTAGCCTTCCGCAGCTGCAAAAATTCCCTTCGCATTCTCAATATCCTTCGCCAGCACATTCAGGGCCACACGCCCTCTATAGAAACGTTTATCAATTAGAGCCATCTTGTTTACCTCCTGCTAATTCACGGATTCTGGATTCAATAACGTGGATGTCGTCCCCTAACAGCGGGCGCGGATCGATATCAAAATAACCCTGTCTTACCCCGTAATCCCGCGTATATACGGCAATGTCTCCATCCTTTAGTCCTGCTACTACATCCTTGGCTGTTACGCCAGCTTGCTGTGGATCAATTTGAACTCTAGCCCGGAAAATTGCCCGTCCCGCCTCATCCTGTACGATCGTCACTTGCACACCGGCTAGTTCGTTCAAGGGCATTAAAACTTGCAATGTTTCTTTTTCCTGCTCGCTGTGATCTTCCTTTACCATATATTCATCCAGCGCCTGCAGCAGACCGAAGGAGGTCTCCTTCCCTACCTTCATGCTGCGGCCGATGCCTGACAATTGCACCTTCACCCATTCGATATAGGTACGTCTGCCGGCAACGATGCCTGAGGTTGGACCCTCGATCGCTTTGGATCCGCTGTAAATGGCCAGATCGGAGCATTTCACGTATTTCTGCAGGTCCTCCTCAGCGGCCGCATCCACAATAAGCGGGATTCCGTTACGTTGAGCCACCGCCCACGCCTCTTCAACCGAGATCATGTTCTTCTGTACAGCATGGTGCGATTTTACATATAAAATAGCTGCTGTCTTCTCGGAGATGGCGTCCTCGATATGCTCGGCACGGCCTTCATTGGCATAACCGACCTCAACCAGCTTGCCGCCGCCCAGATAGACCATCGTCTCCACCGGAGCGCCGTACTGTACGTTATGGCCTTTGAGAATAATGATCTCATTCTGGTGGATCGGTTCCTGATGGAGTCGCTCGCTCTGGCGGCGCTCTCCCCTCGTAACGATCCCGGCAACAGAGAGCGCAATCCCGCTGGACGCCGAATTGACGACAACCGCCGCTTCCGAGCCCAGAATTCCGGCGATCCGATCTCCAGCTTTATCGACCAGATCGGCGATTTCCACATAGCTCTGCCCGCCCTGCCTCATCGCCTCCATCACAGTATCGCTTGGCGCAGATACGCCAAGAATGCTCATGCGTCCGCTAGCATTAATAACGCGCTTAAGCCCGTACTTCGCATTTAATGAATGTCCCATTCGTATACACTCCTTTGGCTTTGATGAGCTGGTTCGTTGTCCGCTGCTCTCCTTCTGAATCGGTCAGTACTGCGGACTCCTGCTCCAGACTGAATAGCGTTAAGTTGGCGGTATCTCCGATGCGGATGCGTCCAAGATCCGGCCGTCCCAGCCATTCGGCGGCATTCGTTGTTACGGCCGCGATGATCTGTTCAAGCGGATAGCCCAGCAGCAGGAATTTGGACAGCACACTTGCCATGCTGTACACTGGACCGTTCAACCGATTACCGCGGTAAATGTCCGTGCTGATTGTATTGGGCACAATTCCATATTGCTTGGCCGCTTCGGCCACCTTGAATGAGAAGCTGGCTGTTCCGTGCCCGACATCCAGATGTACACCTCGAGCTATCGCATCCTGCAGTACCTGGAGCGGCTGTCCCTGCTCATCGAACAGATTGTTCTTTTTGCCATTTAAATAGTGCGTAATAATATCTTTTCGCTCTAATAATGGAATTACCTCCGTAATGTCCGGAGGAGCCGAACCGATATGTACCATTAGCGGCAATTCGGTCTCGCTGGATAATCTCCGCGCCGTCTGCAGCGGCTTGATTCCGTTCCCACCGACCACGCTGCTGCTGATCCGCGCCTTCAGACCAACGATCACATCGCAGAACGTATCAACCGAGGCGAGCACCTTGCCACGGTCAATCCATTCAGGATTGGAGAGCTCGTCAATTCTTTTTAAGCCGACCCGTGAAATATTCAGGAATGCGAACAGATTGGTCATCGCTTCCTGACTACTCTCGACTAGATCAACGATCCGGTCCGCCCCACAGCTACCAGCATCGACGATCGTCGTGACACCCTGCTTCACGCCAATTTCGTCGATCTCGTCACCATAAGGATCGAACTCTGGAAAAGCATGCACATGCATGTCAATCCAGCCGCTGGAGACATAGTCCCCCTGTCCGTTGTATACGGTAACCCCGGTTTCTGGTTGACTAGGTATCGCCTGGCCGACCGGAGTAATTCCGACAATTCTGCCATCCTCAATCATGAGGTCGATTTCCTCTCCATCCACGCGCTTCACGTTGTGGAGAATTAATCTATCTTCCATCCCTCTCACCACATTTCGTATAGAACATTATAATGTTTAAGATAGCACGGAATGAGCAAATAGTAAATATAACGTTATAATGTTTATGGAGAAACTTTTTGAAGTAATATCCCTCAAAGTGCGTTATGAAATGAGCTATACTAAGTTAAAATAGTAAGGAGCCGTGCGCGAACACGACTCCACGTACAATAACTGCATAAAGAGCAGCCGGCCGCTAAAGTTGAGGTCGAGTTAGACCGTTTCCTTGGCGAGGGCGGTCTATTTATTTTTCATGTAGGTAAGAAGCGCCAGAATGAACATGCCGAACATGAACATTAAGGAAAGAGCATCTTTGGGATGAATATAGCTGCCGCAAAGAATCTATCGAGGTCTCTAACGAAACTACAGATCGCTATTTTCGTAAAAACAGCACCAAATAAAATCTAACGAAACACCATATCGTTATTTTGGAGAAACTAGGCTTTGGAACCACTTATGTAAACCAATAGCGATACCACGTTTCGTTAGAAATGAAGTGCAGGGCAATTTGAATATCTCAGTGAAAGTACAGGAGGCGGAAATCTGAAAATAATATGACGATGACTGTGCCCCCTATAAACCAGACATAATAATTAGAGAGAAAGTTTGGTCAAGTACGCGAGAAAGGGGACATCATGTCATGCCTAAATCGAAGAATGGATTCCGGGGTTGGGGAAGAGCAGTATTATGGATCTGTCTGTTCGGTATTTTGCTGGCTTGCTGCTATGTAATGTTCATGTTGATTAAATAAAGGAACAAAGAAATCGCCCTCCGATCGCAGGACCGAACGGGCGATTTCTTAATCTAGTATTCAATTGATTCAGTCCTCTCCGGTTGTTATGAAACTGATAGAGGGATTATAGATTATATCCGCCACTATTGGGCTTGGTCGGGTTAGAGATAATGCCCAGAGTAGCCAGGAGGCCAAGGATTACATCCGTAATAGCCAAAATATCCTGCTTCATCACATCGGTTAAGTCGAACAGCCCTGTCAGATGTCCAAGAAGTTGAAGGAGGAGCAGGACTTGGGATACGATACTCACCCATAACGCGTAGTTGCGCCATCTTTTCTTGATCATATTATTGACCTCCTTGCTCGATCCGTTTCAATCTTTCTTCCAGATCACTAATTCTTGCCGAACTACCTGCAATCAGCTTGAGGAAATTCGCTCTTAATCTATTGATCACGATTGCTGTCTCTTCTCTCGTTATTGCTGCTCCGGGTCTCGTTCCATCGAAATAACCATTCGCCTTGGCTTCCGCCCAGTCTTTTGCAGCCCAATCGCTGACTTGTTTCACATCGCGCTCGCTCACTTTCGGCTCCTCCTTCTTAGAACCGTATTTATTCCTCAGCTTCGCCTCGGTTCCGTCGAATTCATTCAAATCTACCTGTCCATTAATCCCGCCCACGATTCTCGAACCATTAGGCAGTGTTCCACCACTTTGACCGTCGCTATATTGCCAGAACGTCCAGCGAGTCCAACCGGATGCGTCAACAGGGGTTTGCGTGCTGTATCGTGCTATCCAGAGCGGATATTGGCTTAAACCACTGAAGTTGCCAATGAACGCCGGATAGGTATATAGCATCGGTGTAACGCCAGTCAATCGTCCGATTTCATTCAGAAAAGCCTTCGCAACCACAGTAGTTCCCGCCGTGCTTAAACTTCCGGATTTCGATTCATAATCTAGTATCGGGGGAAGATCGAATTTTACTCCTGCCGACTGGATCGCATTGTAGAACACTTGTGCTGCCGATTTCGCCGCGGCTTCTGTCATCACGGAATTATCCAAATAATGATAGGCACCGATCATCAAACCTGCAGCCTTTGCTCCTCGGGCATTTTCGATAAACTTCGCATCCACGCTGTTCTGTGTGGCTTTGATAAAAGCGAATGATATTCCGCTCGCCGCTACCTTCGTCCAATCGATCTTGCCCTGCCAATGGGAGACGTCAATACCTTGAGCATTGCCTTGTTTTCTCGCCTGCATCGCTATCACTTCCTTTACTGTAAAATATGCTAGGTTATAGCCAATTGGCTTGTACTCAAGCCCCGCCCTGCAACTTAATCACCGTTAAAATAGCCCCGACGACAATCGTAATGATCGACGCCGTAATGGTGCGCCAGAGCCACTTCTGAGCATCTTCAATCTTGTCCAATCGATGGTGTGCTGACCGCGCTGAGGATAGCGCCTCTACCGCCGTCTCATTGGCCGCAATCGCCCGATCCAGCTTATCGTCCATATTGTCCACCTTCGTCTCCACTCTCGTAATCCGCTGTAGCACCTCAGTTTGCACCCCGTCCATCCCCCTTCCCCCTTTCAAAAGAAATGCCCCCGGATCGGGGGCATAAAAATAGCACGCCCATATGTTTGGGCGTGCTTTAGGCTGATGTTTCGTTGATAACTTCACTTACGGCTGCTTTAAGATTATACAGTGTTGGTACTTGGTCGAGTGAATATGTTCCAGCCATGACTAGGCTGGCCCAGATCTTAGCCAAACCGCTTTCGTTTGTAAATATCACCGTCCACCACCTCCCATAGGGGCTGCGATCATCATAGTAAGTTCTGCGATGGCTTGCTTGTTCTCAATGTCGGATGCCTTCAATTCGTCTACCTCGACACTTAACGGTTTACGATATACTGGCTCGGTCGGCTCCGTCTCGCTTGGGTCTGGATAACTAAACTCTAGTTCTAACGTATCTGGGTTAACGCGGTAGCCGTTACACTCTGCAAAGTCCCGTGAATATTGTCCGTACTCTAGCTGCAAGCAGCCGACAGTCTCCTGCACTCGCTCAGTAAGCGCCTGATATGCTGCAAAGTCTTCTTCTTGCGTGGTTTCGCGTACAAAGCCCGAACGCTCTCCTGTGTCAACTAGCACTTCTCCTGTTGCCGTGTCAAAGTATACCTTTCTTCCAATCTCCATTAATATTCTCCTTTCTTACTCATACGCATACCAAGTAACGTTATACCCGTAGGTAGGATAAGATGAAAGCCCGAATTTTGCACTGAACCCTCCGACTCCGACAGACCCGGTATCACCCCTGAGTGCAGAAAACGAGTCATCATAAATAACTCTTAAGCCCGTTAACGGATAGGCGCTTCTACTGTACTCTTGGGAAACTAGAAATAGCATGAAGGTCGAGTATGCCGTGTTCGGATTAGTAGAAATACAACTGACAAACACTACAGATGGGTTAAAGTCTAGCCCGGTAACGACTAGCTCGTACCCAGTAGGAAGGTTTGGTTCATATTTCACCCCAGACGCAAACTTCTTTCCTGTCACAATCTGACCGATCTTAGCCGCAAGTTGCGCAATTGTATCGCTGCCTGATGCTGGTACCCCTTTGCCAGTAATAGCGGCAGCGACCGCATCCTTCCCATTACTGACATTTGTAAAAAGCTCATTGATTGCCTTTACCACATTGCTCTTGTCCGTTGTAAGCAGGCTTGATAGAGTTCCGACAGCATTATCAACTGTGCTTTTGAGCGCGATGTCGTCCGCTACTGAAGGAGCAGCAACTTTAGCTCGTCCGGCGCCGTCCTTGATCACCAGTCTATCGGCCATTTCCTTGTCCATCTCTTGTAACGTGATTCCCTTTGCCATAGGTCTTTCCATCCCTTCTATGACGATGCTATCAACTTGGTTAATTCGGCAATCGCCTGCTTAATTTCGATGTCGGATTGCTTCATCGCGTAGTACTCTGCCTTGGGGATGCTTATATACGTCAGCGGCTCTTCGATCGTATCCGTGAAAATTAAAAAGTTGCCATCGATCAGATTGTGTTCCTCCACGAAATACCAATCCGCATGCTCTTTCATAAGCGCTTCCCGTTCTTGCAGGGTCTTATATTCGAATTTCTTTCTCATTAGAGCCAGACTCCTTTATCTCCATCCTTCGTAATTAAACATAAATATACTTCGTCGCAGGCACGTCTATACTCAGTTTTAAATCTGCAGACACAGTCTCTGTAGGGCCCGGCACCACCATTTCAGATCTCACCCAAAGCTCTATGGTGTCCTGATCCTGACAGGTGATATCTTCGACAAAGGTCGCTTTTTTGTAGTACCCTCCAGGAACGGACCTTAGGATTCCCCGTGGCAGACCATTCACATAGATTTGACCATGGGCGATGGTTTTTTCGGAGTAGGCTCCTAGATCCACCATGCTTACCCGAAGGATACTTGTCTGTATGCCCGATACTTCTACGGTATAAAGCTTTACCATGTGAGGCTGGCTGGCGGCGCGTCCTCCATCTCTATAAATTTCATGGTCGCCTGGGCTGAACTTTGGCATCGTACCGATCAGGTTATTTCCACTCGCATTACTAAAGGTCATCCCCGCACGTACATCCGAAGCGACTGCATTCCCGGTGGCCCGGATGATCGTTGATATTTTGCCAATCAAAGTATCCCAACTATCCACTGTGGACGCCGATACTCCCAAGGCAATGAGCGCGTCCACGACTTCCTTTTTTCGCTCATTGCCAGCTTGAAAAGCCAGGTCGAGTTGCTGCTGCAAGCCGTCCACCCGATTGATTGGTACGCTGCCTGTAGCAAGCACTGCTCCATTGATCGCACCATCCGAGCCAATCGGAACATTTTTCAAAACTACCATTGTCACCTCTGACGCAGCGGCCACGCCAGACAGAAGGTTAAGCTTTGCCCGCTGCGTTACCTTCCCAGCTCCATCGAGAACGGTATTGGTGACTGTGTACTGAGTAGCGTCCAAGACTGCACGATTGATCGCTACGAGCAAGGTGTCTGTGTTCGCATCGAATAGATCAAGCGGAATCTCGAAAACCTTTTGATTATCGGCTGTGGCCGTCACTAGCAGTGGGTAGCTGACCAGCTTCGGAATGCCTGTCTCCGTGACCAAACTAATCTGTTGATCGGTGTAGGACTTCGCCTGAAGAGCAGCGTCTTTAACCGCCTTCGGTGTTGCCGCCCGATCTTCGGCTGCACTGTCTGTTGCACTGGAGAGCTGCACCTTACCTTTGACAGTTAGCGTAGCATCGGGGATATCAACCTGGCCCATGGCTGCATCGATCTTGTCCCAGTTGTCATTAAGCATGGTCTTTATATTAAATGTATCGTCCCCATCGGTCGCAGGGTCTTTTTTCAATAAATTAAGATTAGGTGTATTACTGGCCAACCGGACCACCTCCTGCAAATTTACTTAATGGTATCTGCTCCATTTGGTTGAGCGTTATCACCCCATGAATGTCTCTAAGCAATAAGTAGCTGAATTCATACTCCACCTTCAAATGCGCCGGCTTAATCTCTTCGATGACCATCTTCAGATCATCCAGGTTAGGAGGCACGCCGATCGTATCCACGAACTTAATCGTGAAGCTCCACTTGGCAGGCTGAAATGATACATCAACGGTTCCGCCATCGTAAGCTTCGGCCACGTTCTTCACGAGCCGTCCGGAGAATTGCCCAGCCCCGCGCAGCTTGGATTCGACCAGCGCACGGCGCTGCTCAATTGGCTTAGCCAACTCCGTGGTCAATCCGAGTTCTTGCTCCCAACGATCCACCCCCCAGGTAGCCGTCCGTACAAAGAACTGTTCCAGCGTCTCATCCAACGCTTTATAGAACTCATCCAGTTCTGCGCCTTTAGCGTTCATATCAGACTGCATAACCCGGGAGCTCTCATAGTACCCCGGTAAATAAGAGAACATTTCTCGTCCCTTAGGGCTTGTCATTTGAAAATGCTGAAAGCTACTCATAAACATTCACCGTCCCCAGAACGGCGACCTGCCCCGATGAAATTTCGATATTTGCGTTATCCTTGCCGTTAACGGTCAGGTTCGTATAATCCACAATGGATGGAAGATCCAGCAGTACGGCAGCAACACGCGTATAACGAACCAAAGTATCCGTAAAAGCTAGCTGCTTCAAATAAGCACGCACTCCATCCTCGATATAACCCCTGACTTCTTCCATCGTTGACCCTGCTGCGAGTGTCAATTGCACCGAAATTTCAATGGGGACCTCTTGCACACCCATGACTGTGACCACAGGCCCCGCAGGAGCAACACCTTCTCCCTGGCCGTCCATGGTCGGATCAATATGCTTCTGCGCAGCGGCAACAATTTCCGCATTTGCCGCACGTTTATCGGTATCGAGCAAATAAATCCCAACTGTACCTGGTCCTTTCCATAAAGGAATCACCTGAACGCCGCCAACACCAGCGACTTCTCCGGCCCATTTCATATATTGGGCTTTATTTCCGCTTGTTCCTTGGTTGCGAACCTGGGCATAGAACCGTTCTAGCAGCAATTCATCGGACTCAATGTCCGTACCGCCCGATGTTTCATTCGGGTTGATCACTGCCGTGATCCCGCTGATCGACGTTGACATGACGTTAATAACACTCGCCGGAACATTGCCGCTTCGGCCAGCGACCAGCGCCTTGATAGGAACAACACCAGTCCCATCCGGCCCTAAGTTTACGGCTTCCAACGTCTTGTACTCAATAGATGCCTCATCTGTAATCTCATCTGCGGGAGTTGCCACAACTGTCCCGGTCGGGACAATCGTTCCCGGTGTCCCCGAGAACATCACCTTGCCTATCGCCGCAACCGCGGCACGCCGGGTAAGACCATGCTCTGCGACCCGCAGATCCAGGTACTCTCCATAGGTCGTACTTGCAAAACCGCGCTGCAGCACCTGTTGCCCCCAGACAGCCGCATCGGCCAACATAAATGCTACCGGCGCCTGCGAGTCCCAAATAAAAGAACCCTCGGATTTATCAATATCCGCGGGCACTCGTTCCAGCATACGCTGCATAATCTCATCTTCTGTCTGCTCTTGTAAAAAAAGCGGCAGCTCTGCCATCAGCTCACACTCCCTTCTAAAGTGAACTGCTCATCATGCACATTTCTAATCTGACAAGAGAAATGACATCCGTCTTCCTGCCAGCTAAACGTAAAACCATCCACACTTAGCGTACGGGGATCAACCATCAATGTCTCCGTCACCATTCGCTGAATTTCGCTCTCCTGCACAGCACGGCTATAGCCTCTGCCGATCAATTCATCCAATTCCTGCCCATATTGGCGTGAATAGATTAGATGCCTATACCGTGATGTACGAATCGCTTTCTGACACCACATCACCCAAGCGTCCATCCCGTCCACCTGGGCTATTTTTCGCGTAGGTGTCATGACGAATTCTCCAGCATCAAAGTCGAAGCGCCAGCTCCGGCCTAGAATCACCTCGTCCTCCAACAATTCTGGACTCCCGGAATCTTCCCAGGATTGCTCCATACTTTCCGGAAAAAGATTAGCCACCGCCGCTCACCACCTTACAGAGCACAATCGCATCATTCCCCCCGTTTATAGGCAGGGCCAGCACCCGGTCCCCCGGGGCATATTTCAAGGTTAGCGATACTTCCTCCGTCTCCGAGGCTTGAAAAGAAAACTTACCTTCCCCTTCGCCTAGGGTTGTCGTCCCGGTCAGTTCCAGGTCGGGCAATTTCAATGTTCCGGGGAACTCAGCAACATAATAATCCTTGATCTCATGCTTGAACTGATCCAGCTTAAGTCCAGTTGCCGTTAACGTTCCAAGATCCGTTGCAAGGCCGGAAAGAACCTCGTTGGCCTTTTTCATTGCATTATCGCGAAAAGCAACAGCAAGTGCTGTATAAGGATCAACTGTCAAGAAAATACCTCCTTTTCACATCCGCCAAGGTCGTTAAATCTAGTGTCATATGGCCCGGATTCCCCAGTTCATGAGTTACACCTGTTACGATCAGCTGCTGACCGCCCCAGCTTACCCTGTCTCCAGCACGTATGGTGTTCAAATCTATACACTGGACGGTGTAAGTTTCCCCGATGCCTGTCAGCTTGGATTGGGCCAATTTCTTGGCGGCCTCTGCCGATTTAACATCATCATCTTGAACGATCCGCTGGAGAACGCCATACTTTGCTGTCTCTCCCGTAGCGATAGCTAGTACCTTGGAAGGCGCATCTTCCTTACCATCCGCTGTCCCAAGGACTTTCACCTTTGTGACCGTTTCTTCCAAGGTCCGGTTTTGAGTGGATGACTCGATTCCTCCCAGCACCCACACCGTTTCATTGCTGCCGATCTTGAACAGCCCGAGACCTGAAGGTGTCATCCGTGGGATGTACATGTCACCCCCGGCTTTTACGGTTTCCTTCAAATCAGACATGATCATGTTATAGATCGTCTGCGCACGGTAAACGGCTTTTTTTAGTCTCTTATTCGTTTCGGGAATTGAAGAAGCCAGTTTGATATTCCAATCGGCCGCATATTTCTTAAGACGCTGGGTAGCCGTTCCTCCCGCCGAAAAAAGACATTCGTCTTCAGATCGTGCCAAATATATCGTCCTGTCATAAAAGCTCACTCTCATATGCTTGCTCTGATCAACACTGCTTGAGCATTCCCAGACCACACCAGGATGAAGTAAATAAACCTTGCTTGAACCCTCAAACGGGGTGCCGCTCACCCTGATCTCCTGCCCAGGCTCAATCCCGGGGAAGTCAGCAGGGATTTTCATATTAAACGTTCCTTGGTACGAGATCATATCCAGCGAATCCGTCAAAGATATACTCTCAATTAGCCCACCCAAATAATATTTGTTCTGCAGCACAACCTCATAACTCATCATGGCAGCACCAGCTTTTGTCCCGGCTTGATCTTGTTCGGATCTTTACCGATCGTTTTAGCGTTAGCTTTATAGATCGCCTGCCATTTCGAACTGCTGCCCAGCTCTAGCTTGGCGATTTTGGAGAGAGTATCTCCGGACTTGACCGTGTAGGTCTTGGCCGCCTGCTTCGTATCGCTTCGATTGGATGGGCTGTTCTTAGCTTGAGCTGCTGCAGAAGTGTGTACCTTCATCTCCTGCCAGGTGCGAGCCGTTATCTCAAAGTATACATCCCCGGGCTCGCCGCCCTTGAACGTGCTGTTGTGAGCCGATAGCATAACTAGCACATTGACCGCTGTATCGGAAATGATCAGCCGGACTGGCCGTTTACTGTTCATCATTGAGGTGATCTGATTCATAGCGACCTGCGGATCGGGCAAGTTTTCATATTTGCAGTAGCCCGGATCATATGCTGCCGGAAAAAAAGAAGAGAAGGCGATTTCCTTCACCCTCTCTCCGATCGGGAAATCATATTCCCCAAGCGCTACGATATTAATTGTCTCCAGGGCTTTCCCCCGGGTAATCGTAATCTCTTCGGGATTCACCGGAAAATAAAAATCCTTGCCCGCCGAATCGATCAAGTGGATTTCCACCGCTCATCCCTCCTTTAACTCATATTCATCATCGCAAATCGTACCTGATTGGCGATCATACTGCCTGTTTTTTGAGCAATATCGTCGTAGTTGATCTCTTCTTTTTGGATGGTCAGATTGATGGCATCCTGTGAAACAGAAACATTGATCTGTGGTGGAGACGCAGGTGTTTGGGCTTGCACAGTATTTTGTGGCGTATAACTAGATCTGAGTCCTTCTGGTAATATGGGTTGGGTGTTATTCAAGACATTGTCAACCGCTTGTGTCTTTGTGGCAATATCGTCGATTTTAGGCGCTTTTTTCTTTTTGAATAAACCTGATAGACTTGAATATGAATCGTATAAGAATCCCCCAAGTTTATCTCCAACATAACCGCCTGCCACTGACCCAACTGCAGCACCCACAAAGTTCCCAACCCCCGGACCTAGGAACGTACCAGCCGCTCCCCCAAGCGTTCCGCCAACTCCAGACAGAATCGCTGAGGTAGCCGCCTTCGTCTTATCCCGATTCGAATCGGCTGTAGCTATTGATGCTACATCAAGTGCTACTCCGAGACCAGGTAAACGAGCCAGCTTACCTGCTTTTCCTAGCCATTTTGTCCCCTTACCAAGCCACTGTTTGCTTTTGCCAAGCCATTTTCCTCCTTGCTCGAGCGTCTTGGAACCCATATCTTTAGCCCACGAGGTTCCCTTACTTACTAAGTTCTTCCCTCCATCGATCCAACCTGGAGCTTTCTTGGCGATCCAATCCTTCCCCTTGCCTAATAAAGATCCCATTCCTCCTATGGCCACTGGTAGAGAAGCTCCAAGTCTGCCTCCACCAAATCGACGCATTCCTCGAGTTCCAGAACGAGGGCCAGCTCCCATGCGTCTTGAGGATCTTCCAGGATCTACGTCCGCTTGTCCAGAAGCTCTGTTTCGAAATCTTCCATTTCTTCTTCCGTTTTTATTCTTGTTGTCCTTCTTTCCACCTTCAGTGGACCCATAATCCCCTCCGTACATACCGCCGCCTCTGCCTCCACCACATTTGCAGATACAAATGCATTTGGTGACTCCAGAATCTTTTTTACCTAGCAGTTTTTCAATGAAATCTTTTATATAATCTTGGGCTATGCCTTTGGCAATATCGCCTAAAAAACCGAGGATTTTATCTATCCAGTCCGGTTTTTTATCTTTATCGGGCTTATCTTTGCCTTTACCTAGATTTCCAATGAATATTTGGTTTAGGTTTAGTGTCATTTTCTGAGAGTTAATAGAGGCAGAGAAAGATTTATTATAAGCATCTCCCGCCTTCTTACCCAACTCCGTATAAAGTGAAACATCCCCAAGTACATTACCCAAAGGCGCCCCTACAACAGACACGCGCCAAGGCGTTCTCGTTAACTGAACCAAAGAGTCTCGAATTTCAAAAATGCGGGCAGATGCATTATCAATCAGCCAAACAATAGGATTCGCGCTCATCCTGTCAAGTAGAGTCATCCTGTGTGTGATTAGCCTTGCCTTTGTGGAGAAACGATCATCCAATGAAATTACGGGTGTCATTCTCGTTCGGCCAAGAACGGCGGCCCGTCGCTGGGTCTGCTGCAGCATTCTGTCCATGCTTATCAGCTTTTTCTCTGACTGTTCAATATCACGGTCATTGATGACAATATCGATTTCCTTCTGAGGCATAAGCCACCTCCTTTCTTCCTCGTTCACGCCTGATACGAACCTCAGGTTGAGGGAGAAGAGTTCAACAACTCCAGCTCCCTCTCCGAGAAGGCTCTTAACAACAGGCGTTCTCCTTTGGGAAGAGACCAATACACCCCGGGGCGAAGACTATGCCGCGTCCATAAATGGAAGAGCAGTGTCGTCGTGCCGCCGGAGTCTATTAGTTTTTTATGTCTTCAATGTCGACCCCAAAGCCGGAAATTTCGAGTACTTTATCGCCTACGGCATCCAATTCACCAGCCAAAAGCATCCGCCGAACCGCCTCTTCACCACCGGACAGCTTCAAACGGCTAATCAAGCGATCATCGCCCCATCCGCTCAGCTTCAGGGCCTGCTCCTGACCGCCGTCGAGCTTCTTCACAACTTCAAGTGCCGAGGTAGCTTCTTTGATCAACGCCGCGTTGAATAGCTCGCTATCAATCTTTTCTGTAACCTGTCCTTTGGTCGTCTTGCGGATCGTGCAACGTTCGCGGATAGCATCCACCTTGCTAGAAGTTAAGCCTCGAAGCGTAATCCTCAGACTTAGGCGTCCAATAAAAATGGTCTCTTCCGGCAAATTCGCTGCCGTCTCGAAGAGACCATCCAAAATTTCCTGCTCATTCAGTTGTTCATTCAAACTCATAGCTGAGCTTCCTCCTTATTAATCTTCGTTCAATAACAATCCCGTCGGTTAAGATGCAACGATCGGGTCAAGCAGCTCGTAGGATTCAAACGTAAATGCCGTTTCCTCAACGACCTCTTCGCCGGCGGTCCAGTTGGCAAGCTGGATTTTATCAACCATGCATCCGTTCAGCTGAATGCGTTCAAAGCCATATGCCTCAGGGTCATCCAGCTTATTAATGATCGAGAACTTCTGGAATCCCCGCGTAATCATATCCGACGTTACTTTGTAGCCGCTCATCGTGCCGGTTCCTTTTTTGCGTCCTAATTTAAATACGGTATATTCTGTACCAACAAGGTTTAATTCCCGCTTGTCCGCTTCGACATTAGCCTCCAGATGATTCAAGTTCGACTGCCAGACTCCATCGATAAAAATCTGACCGAACGTCCCCATAATAATGCGACCTGGATCAAGATATTGTGCCATATTGTTATCCCCCTATTAATCGATTTATTGTACGTAAAACGTTCCGAAAATTTGTTCCATTACATCGGTATCATCCGCCGTCCATGCCAGGAAGACCTGATCGTCCTCAGGAACGAATTGCGCTCCGTTGCCATAAAAACGAGGATCAAGCGTTACATCGAACCCGGTGGATTCGATCACATTTTCCAGAGCTAAGGTCTGCAAATATTGCTTACCGGCACTGATCAAGGCGAGACGGCCTTCTTCCGTATTGTTCACTTTGCCAATATAGTGATCCTCTGCGGTCTTCTGCAGATCCGAGTTGATCTGGTCAATGACGCGAATCTTGCGGATTTTCTTCCAGCCTCTGTTCTTGCCTTCACCCAGCGTATTCAGACTGTTTACGCCGCGAAGCACCTTCACCTTTCGACCATCATGCACCAGCAAAAATACCCCGTTTTGCACGCCCTGCTCCTGCTCGGAACGAGTCCAGCGGCGAGTCACATCCTCAAACGGCGCCACAGCATAAGTAGTCGATTCCTTCAAGGACTGACCGGCAATCAAACCGGCTACCCACGCGGCAACCTGGGAGGAAGAATATTCTTTGCCGTTCATTTTTGCCCCGGTACCTACGTTAACGATCCCTTCATAATCGCTGGCCATACTGCGGGTAATCGCTTTATTCACCGCATCACTGGCCGTATCCTCGGCTGCTGTGCCACCCAGTGTGGCAATAATTCCTTTGCCCTCGCCGCGTACACGCTTCACCCAAGCAACAATGCTGGTCCGCAGTGCTGCATCTGTAACACCATCGAGCGTCAGCACGTGGAAGTCCTGGGTCTCAAAAGCTTCCGTAGCCTTGATATAATCGGCATTAGTAATACCAGAGATTCCGCTCTCTCCGCCTGCAAAGGCTTCACCCGATACATCCGCGAGCGTGCCTTCCGCTATTTTCTCTGCTACAATCCATTGATTGCCTGAATCTTCATTAATAGCAGCTACGGCCTGAGGCGTCTCGCCGCTGCCAAGCGCAATCGTCCGCAGCAACTTACCGCCCTCGTAAAGTTTCAGTTCTTTGGCATTTGCAATGACCGGGCTTGGCTGAATCGTTACCTTAAAGTCATTACCACGTTTGCCAGGATACTTAGCTTTCAGAGTAATTGCATCTGCTGGGCTAGACTCTGTATTTTTCAAATGAATAGTGGCCTCTGCCGCTGAACTGTCTGCCAGACGATAAGCTAGCAGCTTGTTCGGTCCGCCGAGCAGTGCAAGATATAAAGTAGAGAACGCTGTTGCTCCATCTGTCTCATTGTCAGTAAACATCTCCCGGATCGCCATTTCACTATTTACCTCAACAAACTGACCGACGGGACCCCAATGCGATTTAACGGGGGCGATGACAACGCCGCGTGCTCCAGATTGGATTGCCGTTCCGGCCGCACTCACAAAATTCATATACAAACCGGGCAACACCGGTTGATTCGTTATACTCCAAGTTCCTCCTGCCATATTACAGCACCTTCTTCCTTAAAAATTGTTGGACAAGCTCTTCAGCTTCCTCAATACGTAATGCATCCTGCTTCATTCCTGCTACGGCCCCAGCCAATACTTCCGGCTTCACGCCGAGAATGGGCTCCGAATTCTCCATCATTTCTTGCAGTGAATATAGCGGCGAGGATGCCTCTTTGGGTAGTACGATTCTTTTTTTGAATAGCAAGTGTCTCACCTCAAATTGGGTTCATAATGTACAAATTGCATCAATGGTCCCTCCGTACCAGCTGGCTGACGGTTCGTTCTTCCACTCAAAGTAACCGTGAGCGGCCCTTCACCTTGATTCGTGTAACCATTGGCCGTTACTTTGCTATTCACCTTCGGCTCGGAGACGGTTAGATAACGGCGATCAGCTTGATTCAGCGGCAGCCTGGTTGATGTCCCCAAGGCCTCAAGAAGCTGCAGGAGAGCGGCATGTTCCTGGTCGGAATCAACGCCTTGAATAAAAGCGGTCATACGCTTTTGAATTTCAAAGGATGATGTTCCCTTGGGCGTGATACCCATCTCACTAACTCTCCACATTACAGCCGGTACAGATGGTTGAAGCGGCCAGGCGCCGCTGTATATAGACCACTCTTGACCTAGTAATTCACGTGTCCAGGCTGCGATAGCGGTCAGCCACTCGTCGCTTGTCACTTGACTTTCTGCCGTCAAAGGACGAGGGCAGATGACAGTAAAGATCATGGTACGCTTGATAGCTTGTTGCCCCTCATCGATTGCTTCTGCAACGGATTGTTGGGGATAAAGCGTTAGCCACTTGTCGTTGAGCTCGTCTTCTAGAAGCTGATTGTTGAGCGTCTCTGTAATTGAATCAGCTATGGACTTAAGTTGTTCAGGACTGGTCTTGTCAACGTATAAGCTGACTTCGATTGGATAACGCAGCCCTTTCCATAGGCTACCGCCACTATCCGTAGAAGAAGCTAAAATGACGTACGGTTTCGCACTGCTCGGCTCAACCTGTTCCGAGACGTTGTAAACGGCCTTCAATTCCGGCACAGATTCCAGCAACCTGCTTCGGATCGCGTTTAATGGATAGATGACAATTTGACTCACCTCCTTTCAGGGGTGGGAAAAGACTGAGTACAAGTTTAGTGAAGAAAACTGAATGACTACGGAATTATGTTCGCAATAGAACCGCGGATCCAACAATACAGGAAAACCGTCTTAGACGGTTTTCTGAATACAAGAAAGCCGCTGAACCAATTCAGCGGCCTTAGATTAATCCGTATTCTTTTCTTAACAAAGTCACTTGTCTTTCTTCGATTCCCACAATATCAATTTACCATGATATTTCACTGGAGAAAGGTCGAGCTAAGGTCATTTGCCGGACGCTTAGCGGCCAAGTTTGTTATATTAATAAGTAAAATGACCCGCAAAATGTTCCTTATCAGTCTTTACTTTAAATACTTTAAATTCATCATCTAACTAACTGTAAAGAACTAACTGTAAAAACATATATTTTTTGAGAATTGAACTATACCAATTCGGTTAGTTTTTCTACTCTATATATTTTACTGTACAATAACCTCCGACAGCATTAATCAGCTTTATACGTTACACCAGTAATTTGCTTATACTCATCTACCGTTATATACCGGGCTACTACAAACACCTTGACACTCTCCGTATTGTACGTAGGATGCCCATTATCGTAATACTGTTTTATAATGTTATACCACATTAAGCCTCGCCTCCTTTAAGTGCTGCTACCTCTAGCAACAACGATCCAACCGTATCCTCCAGTACTGCAATCGTAGCCTTGTCCGCTGCGCTCTCGATCAGCAGCATACCAAGTGTATCCTCTGCTGTCGGCTCGGGTTCTGGTGGCGGCAACTTCGAATACTCTTCCCATGCTACCACAAGTTCATCTTCAGTAGGCTTAGGGGCATCAATATTCCATTTGGTAATAGTCTGTAACCCGCGATCATCAACCACTTCAAAATCAATAAGCGGTTTCGCCTTTGGGTATAAATGCATAATCGCTAATGCTTTGTTCATTTTTTCCTCCTATCTCAAGCGTGCTACATTTAAATAAGAATTTAAGCCTAAACGTACATTCGCTGCGTCAGTCCATATACTGATTTTATAGCTTTCATAATTATTTTTAACCACAAGTAACCCCCCCCCAATAAGGCGGACAATACTCGTTGATTTAGGGACTCTATAATTCGCTAAATATTGATCTGAAGGATAGCTAATCGAAATAAAAAAATCAGTATATTGAGGTATATCCGAAGTATTAAAAGCTCCTATGTCTATGCTGACATAATAAGTTCCGCTATCTCTTAAGGTGAATGAACCATCACCATTTAGCTCCCCTAAGGTATCAGTAAGTACATTATCAAATGGAATTACTGTACTCGCTTGTTGTGTTAGTGTTGGAGAATTCTTGAGGCTAGCAATTATCAGCGTTTTATCCGTATACGGTACATTTGCTGCCCTATTTACTGCCAATTCTGTCGCTGCCACATCTGTCCGAATTCCGGTTATGGAGTTCGATAATAAAACTTCTTCCCCCCCTACCTTATCCCAGTCCCCGTTCGCCTTTTGATATTGCAACTTATCCGCTTGTATCCGTAATCCATGTACCTCTGTACTGTGTACCTTAGCATCAACGTGTGCTGGCAATTGCGCTCCATTTACCGATACACCGTGTAACGCTTCGGCTACACCTGCGGTCAGGTCGCTGATCTGTGCCTTTTCGTTCGCGGCCAGGCTGCCGGTAATCGGGGCGACGGGTGATTTGTCGAGTTTGATATAGGTAACGTTGTAAGCTGCGGATGGGTCGTAATCCGCTGGGCTGTTAATCTGCAAAACCCCTTTGCCGTACCCATCATTAGAAACAACAGAGTTATCAACATATACCCAATGATAATCTATGTTGTTGTTACGAGATACTTCTATAGGTGTGCCGAGTCGATATTTAAACTGATTGGACATACTAATAGAATTGATGCGATACGCAATCCCACCGACCTGCTTCGGATTAGTTTTCTCCCGCAGCACAATCCCCGTACCAACTTCAACCACGTTATCCCCTTCGGAAAGCGTCAGGCAGTCTTCGGACACGACTGGTTCAACGGTTTCTTCGGCAAAACGGTATAAGAGTTGATAATAATTCCATTCAGGGTATGATTGCGTCGGAAGAGTTGTTGTTCCGTCCTTTAACCCGCCATCTGGATTAAGAGGTAGGCCTAACTTGCCCCATGCTCTGGTTCCAGTACCGTTATACGGTTGTGTTACGTTGCCATATAAGTACATTTTCCAGCCCATAAGATACGCCTTAATCTCGTCCTGAGTCGGTGAGTAGTTCGGCCCCCATCCGCTGTCTGAATTAGCTACAGTCAAATGAATACCATTTCTGTACATTAAGGTCTGATCTGCTCCGGTGTAAGATGCAGTCTCCCTGTTAAAAAGACGTGTCCCGTCGTACTTCGTCGCATAAGTAATGTAATCTTTAGCTTGTATTGTTCCATCCCGAAAATATAATGGTTTATATTCAGGGGTAACATTACCCGCGTCAATTCCCCAAAAACGCGATTCGTCTAGCACAACCTTCTTCCACTTCGCCAGCTTAAAATATTGCCCGTTCTGTTCAAATAGTTCGTCAGGTTCAGCGCCCGTATCCGGATTCGCGTGTAACTCTGTCTGGAATGCAAGCATAGCGTCCTCACGCGGCTTGAACGGCTTTGCTTCTGTGCCTAGTGAAAGCATCGGACTCTTGAAAGTGAATAAGCCGCCTTTACCAGTTAATGACCCGTCTCCTATATTAGATAAGTATACGCGTCCTAAAGTGGCCTTTCCGCTAAAAAATGTGCCTGATTGTTCCACTGTGTTAGGCAACAGCACAGAGTTTAAATCTAGGCTAGTTACAGAAATATAGCCAGTATGTTGGGAGCTTAGAGTATAATATCTGTTTGGGACTAGCGGTAAGTCATAATATACAAAGCCTTGTTTACCTTGCTCAGCAATAAAAGAAACTTCGTATACTCCTGATGACTTGTAGGTGTTCACTCCGTCCTGTGTGTACGTTGTCCACTCATAAAACGGCGGAAGTAGATTCTCTCCATACCGTATTACATAAGGATTTTCTACACCAATGATTCCACTCGACACATAAGAATATTTTTCAGCAATTTGCTCCGGTGCCAAGCCATCAAAAGCAACAGACTCAGCCTGTGAAAGCTCATAGAGTCTTATGGAATCGAAAGAAACAAAGCCTGATTGGTTATTAACTGCAAAAAAACATCCAACTGCAGTCTCCTTACCATCTGCCATAAATTTAAGATAACTTAACGAATAGTTAGAGCTCTGTATAGTTGTTTCTCCAGATATCGCTGTATCTGTTTTCCTAATAGCTATTCTTCCGCCTATACTAGGGTTATTCGTTTTCACTACAAGAGCAGCTAAATATGTTTTACCCGGGACTAATGAATTTGGGATAGGCACATATTTTGCATAAGAAGACCCCATATTTATATCATTCCAAGTTGCTCTTATACCACTACTTCCGGAATCAGCTTCTAAAGGAGTGGAAACAAAGTATGAAGGAGTAGCAGACCCTGAACTGATGGAAAATATACTTGCATCCTCGCATCCCCCAGCACTCCCCAACAAATTAATCAAAGTCCGCCCCTTAATACTCCCCAGCCTAAACCTTGAATCCCGCTCGGCCTTAACCACCTGAAGCCCCTGCTGTAGGGTGATCTCGGCGTATTCTTCAGTATCAAGGCGATTCTCCAATGCGGAGATCGACTTACCCTGCTCAGTGATTTTCGTTCCTTGCTCCAAGATTGTCTTATCATGCTCTTCGATTTCCAATCCCTGCTCCGCGATCTTCCCGCCATGCTCATTGATCTCCTGCCCCAATTCATTCATATCCTCGGGGCGTATGGTATCTCGCAGGTTCCAATCTGTCTTTGCCATTAGGCGCTCGCCTCCTTCACTTGGATGGTCTGTAAGAGCAGCGTGTCTGATGCGATGGGAATATACACCTCATTGGTGCTGATCGCCGTACCGCTTTGATCAACAAGAGCGATTTTCGTGACTAATGAGATCTGCGACGCCGGAATGAGATACTGCATTCCAACCTTCGTATCGGTCATTTCCTTCACGAGAAAATCCGTTATCTCCAATGAGTCGTTCAATACGACCTTGGCAATTTTGTTCTCGGTATATTCGGCAATCTCCGTTAAAAAAGCTCGCTCTATCATTTCACCACCACCTCTGGATCAAAACTAGCAAACGGCATCTCGCCGAGTGTCCATGTTCCATCCAATTTATAATTCCATGTAATCTTCTGTGTAGAAATATGCTCTTCCAGAAGAATGTCATCCCCTAATGAAGTTTTCTGCTGGTAGATCAAATTTACTGGCTTAATGACTCTTACAGTGCGCTCTACTTCTTTGAAAATATTTGCATTATCAATGCTCGCCGTTACCCTAAGCAGATAGTTCTGCGGATCGATGCTGACGATAGAAAGCCCCGCCCCCACCAAAAAATCCAACCGTTGCTGCAAATACCGCACCGTAAACGGTGGTTTGGTCGAGTAGCGATTGATCAGCCGCTTGCGGCGGAAGTCCAAGGTCTCGGCTTTGGGATCGGCCTGGATGCCGAGCATTTTCTCGCGCCGCTTGATCGCCTGCTCCGAGGCAGTCAGTACAAACTGATCCTGCAGCAGCCGCTCCATTGCCTGCTCAACGCTCAGCAGTTCCTGGGTCTCGGTCTCCGTAAGCTCACGAAAATCGAGAATATCATGGTAATATTCCGGTAAATATTCAAGCAGTCTATTCATCCAGAGTCACCTTCCCCAGTAGAGGAATCTGCTCCTCTGTGAGCTGAATATTCCCAGCCTGGCCATTAAGCAGCGTATGGCTGACATCAACGACTCCGGTCACTGTTAAAATGCGGGCATCGATTTGCGCGACACGCACGGCGAGGGCTGATTCATGGGCCCAATTTTGCCTGAGTTGTCCAAAATAAGACTGCAGAGCATCTTCCACATCACTCTGGACCTGTCCAATCGTCGTATCGTTCGCCAGCGTAAGCGTGGCTGTTACATCAATTACGACGCCCTCCGCCCCCGCAACCGTCACCGTATGCCCGATGGGAGCAAGACCGATCCCCTCTCCATGATTCTTCTCCGGGTCAAGGATGGTCTGCACTTCCTCAATCAGTTCCTGAGATGGGGAAGTATACTGCGACGAGATCATCGTCGCCTTCACCGTTCCTCCGCCATTCCAGACAGGGAATATTTTCACCCCGCCAACTCCGTCCATCGAACTAATCTTCTGCTTGTAATCAGCAACATTTCCTCCAAAAGGCTGCTCATTAACTACCTCAAGATACCTCTGGCGCAATGCCTCATCATTCTCTGCATCTTCCCCAGGAACGAGTACCTCTCCTAGCTCAGCCCGGGCAAGACCGTCGACGTACTCGATCGGCAGCAGCGTTCCGAATTCCTGATTCCCAGCGGTTCCCGCCGTCTCGCACTCGAGTATCCATTCCCCGGTCTTAATTTTGCTGATCGCTGTATAATCAAGGTTACGAATCGAGAAACGGCTTCCGGCCGGAACATCCATCGGTACTTGCCCGGATGCGAAGAATAACCCCTTCCGTCTTGCTTTGGTCGCTGGTTCACGTTCGATCCCGAACTCCAGCGTGCGCCTCTCCAGATACTCTCCCGTAGCTGTATCCGCAAAAGACAAATCATGGTTCACATCCAGCTCCATATACATTTGGGCCAGCTCAGCCGCTGCAGGAGCTAGCGCATCATAAATGATGCTTCCCTCCCGCTTATCGATCTGCTCCGGCACCCGTCCCAGCATCCGCCGCAAAATCGCTTCATACGTCTGATTCTCATACATTCGCATTCACCTCCATCCGAAAATCACCGTAAATCGAGTGGAGCAAAAAGGATGCCACCGCTTGATCGTCCGTAATATCTACCTGAAAATCCGTAATCCCGGATATCCGGTCATCCTGCAGAAGAGCTTCGGTTACACGTCTGTTCAGTTCGGATCTGACATAACCACTACTCCTACCAATCAAGTTATGTCCCTCAAAGCCATAATCATTTCCATAGATCAAATGAGCAAATCTCTCCGTCTGCAGAATCTTATAGGCGGCTTGCTTTACTGCATCCAGCCCATCTGTCATTCCGGCCATACGGTTATTCTGGAAATCCAGCCTATAGGTTCGACTCGTCTCCTGAGTCTCCTCCAGCTCAGGGGTCAAGCTGCCTCCAATCGGTATCATGACTTCACCACCCGATCCCATACGACATATTTCTGCCCGCCTTGAACACGCAACAGGAGAACTGAATCTCCCACTTGCAGACCTTTTCGGATAACCACTTTCTCTAGTAACGCCTCCTTCGTAGGGGCCTCACTTGTGTCGTGTTTATGCTTCAGGTCAATTTCATATCTTTGCAGCCTTTCTGTCACAACCAAAAAATCCTCTTCGAGCGTGAATCGTTGATCGACATTCACCTCAAGAGGATTAACTTTTACCACAGTCCCGAACATGACCGCCACCGGATTTCCGGCGCCCACGGCTTCACTGCCGAGCCTTCTTATTTTATCTCCAAGTGCCATTAAATCACCTTCAAATCCAAGCTAATCGTATAATCTTCCCCACTGAAGCGATGCGAGCACTCGTCGACCAAATAATATTGATCGATGCCCAAATCGGAAATTCTCACGTTGATATAGGAGCCGGCCCTGACGGATGGATTGCCAAGAGCCTCAAGTTTGAGCTTTTTCGTCTCGCGGTTCTTTATCTGCTGCAGCTGATCAAGCAGCTTATTGATCTGAGCTTCATTCATATTGTCATCGACCTTCTGAAAATACTGCAGCCGCCCCCACTTGGCGATATTCGCGCTGTCCTCGGCGGCGTATACATCGCGATGACCCGTCTGTTTATTGTCCTGCACCAGCTTGAAGCGATTATACGTCTCATTATCGATACTCTTCTCAAAAGAATAACCGTACATAGAGGCCTTATCACCAATCACCAGATTGAGACTCATATCCCTAGCATCACGTACTGCCAATGCCCCGAATTCATCAAAAAAGTTATAGATATTCCCCGTATTAATAACGGTATGATCGAACGCTTTGCAAATAATATCGATCAGCTTCTGATTATCCTCAACCATCGAGGGGATGCGGTACTTCGTATCGACGACATGCCCCCATTTTAGGCCCGTATCATCTGCAATGCGCTTAACGATGGCTGCGGCAGTCATATTCTTGAACACATAGGTTTCATTCGTGGACAAATAGCGGATCTGGTCATAGCATTTGACCTTGATCTGTTCCTCTTGATCGCTCCCGATCGTAAATACATATCCGTAAAAAATCGGCACACCATCCCACTTCGCCCTAACGATATCGCCATTGTTAATCTGGATATTATCCGCAGCAATAAAGGAAAAATCAAAGCTGCCAGGTTTACCGACCCGGGAGGTCTTCCAGGTTGCATCAGTAACCAGCTCGGATATATCCCATATAGAGCCTTCCTTGTTATCCAGTAGTAGCTCAAGCATCCGTATGCCCCCCTTTTACGGCAGCTTAATGATCTTACCAATCGGTAATTTCCTTAGTTCGCTGTCCTTAATGCCATTTAGCTTTTGAATCTGCTTATACTTGGCCCCATCGCCCAGGAACTTCTTAGCTACCTTCCACAATGAGTCCCCGGCCACCAATTTATAAGTCTTGGGCTGAACTCTCGTATCCGGACGGGGCTTCGATTCGGTGCTGCTCTTATTAGCGGTCTTGGCTCCCTCTTTGGTTTCTTTCACGACCTCCGTCTTCGTTGCTGCATAGAAACGGTATTCCTTAAACGAGATTTGATACTTGATATCGCCAACCGCCCCGCTGCTTTCGGACCAAGAAAACTTCTCGACGCTGACATACATCGCAATATCTATAGATCCACCAGTAAAGACCAAACGCATCGGCTGCTTAGAACGGGACCACTTCTGAATGTCCTCAACATAATGCTTCGGCTCGAATAACCTTTCTTCCGCAACACTCGCCCCCGGGAACCAAGTTGCCGGAAATATGCCCTCAAAAGACAGCTCGGCAAGCTTCACATTCCTGAGCACGTTGATCTCGCCGAGCTTCGATATGTCATAGGTTTTATGATTACCGGATTCGGAAACCTCGATCTTGGCCGGCAGCACCGGAAATTCAATCGCTTCTTTCTCGTTATTGTAAGAGAGCGTCATAGAATATTTATTCATCTCATCCATACACCCCCGCAGCGGAAGCGGAGATTTCCTCTTCCAGAGTTTGTTCTATCCGGGCTACGATCGTATCGATATCCGCACCGTTGTTCACTGGGCCTGTCGTTACCTGGACAGTTGGAGTGAGAGAGACAAAATTCTGAATCGATTTCATCTCAGCCAGCTCCCGCATCATTTTTAGATCCTCACTGCTAATGTCTACCGAATTCTCGATTTGCCCTACCTTATCGACTCTTCCGACATTAGGGATAGAGTTGGACCCTGAGTTCATAGAAGCAGCACCTGGGTTCTGAATACCAGCCGCATTGTAAGGATTAGCTGTGATATCCAAGCCTCCCGTCGGATTTTTGAACTTGTCGGTTAGGGAGTTTTTAAATGAGCCTAACCCATCCATCGCTTTTCTTGTACCATTAATCCCAATATTATTACCCTTATCGAAAGAATCGCCTACATTTTTGTACGCGATATGACCGAAATCAACTTCTGTTTTTACAGGTTCTTCCATCAAATCCCTTATGCTGTTCACTTTATCGCTTAGGGCGTGGATATTATTCTCGTCAAATAATTCAGCCCGTTTAAAGTCTGTACCAAATATGTCATTTACTTTATCAACAAGCCAATTAAAGCCCTTCAACGCCCCATTGATTGCCGATAAAATCGTCGTCATAAAACCACCAGCAAACTCTTCCACAGACAGTAACATATTATAGAAAAGATCAATGAAGAACATGGCCAAATCATAGATTAGCTTCTTGACGAAATAGACAGCTTCAAAGAATAAATTTACGATGAATTCAGCAGATTGGACAATCGCATTGATGATTCCTGCAATGATATTGTAAATAACCGCATATAAAGCGAAAAAAAAAACCTACGACTGCCCCGATCACATCCTCCGCAGAAATTCCAAAATGGATCATAGCAGCGACAAGGAGACCGATTATAGCAGCTACTAAAAGGATCTGCCAATTCGCCATCATCCAAGCCCCTACTGCGGTCAGGATCGGAGTTACCATTCCCCAGAGCAAAGGAATTATAGCCACCGCGAAGGTTGTCAAGATTTGTTCCATGACCGGCCAATTGTTCTGAGCCACCTCCGCTAACCAGATTGCACCGTCAATCAGCATATTGAGCAACCCCATAGCCACACTTATCCCTGTCTCTAACCCGCTGAAGAAAGAACTTGCTCCCGGACTATTCAGCAGTTCACTCAATTTTTGGATAATGGGATCCAGGCCGCGGATTGCCGTGTTTTTAATGCTATTGAAATGGTCTCCGAATGTCTGCGGAAATTCAGAGAACTTGGCATTGATTTGATCGGATGCCGCGAACATAGCATTTTTAATAACTTCAGAGGATAGCGCACCACTAGATGATAGATTGACCAGTTCCTCTCTCGACTTTCCGGTATAATCGGATATCGCCTGTGCTAACATGGGGGCATACTCCGTCATTGAGCTAAAGTCACCACCGCTGAAACTTCCAGTGGACATTATTTTGGTAAGATTGTTCATGCTGGACTTTGGATCGCCTCCGCCCATACGTATGGACTGCTGAGCCAATTCATGAAAAGCTATCGTTTCATCATTACTTTTGAATGCACCCGGAGCCATTTGACCGAGCTGACTGATCTGCGCCGCCGTATCCATATAATTTCCCCGCGAGCGCTGGGCCGAAGCAAATACTTTATCCTGCAATTGCTTGGTCGTCTGAAGATGATCATTAATTGCATCAAGACGAGCGAATGTATTTACATAGGCATCACTAAAATCCATTGCGGATTTCAATTTCTTCGCAGCATCTTTCGCTGTTGAGAACAACTTGACTACATCGATAGCCTTCTTTTTGGTTTTCTCATTTAAGTTTTCCTGGGCTACGGCAGCAGCTTCAATGTTCTTCTTGAAATCATCCTCTACTACAGTGTATTCAGCGTCAAAGATTGTTGGCTGTCCTTCAAACCTAGAGACAATGCTCTTACCCGGATCAATTATTGTAATTTCCGGTTCATTGGTTACAGGCAATGGCAGAGTAGGCATGCGAGGCATAATCGACGTAGTAGAGTCGAACAGAGCAAGTGCATTAGACATCGTCGCCAATGCAAATCTACCTCCCTTCAAAAATAGTAAAAAGCACCCTCTTGAAGAGAGTGCTTGCAAGCTCCAAAGATAATAGACTCACCTTTTCGTCGCCTTCTTCTCCGCCTGAATCCGCACCTGAATCATCGCGATCAGCGCGGCCTTCTTACGCGGCTCAAGCTCGACGAAGTCCCAGGGCATAATACGAAGCTTGTGGAGGGCGTAGTAGGCATAGTTCGCCTCACCGTCGCCCTCTTTAATTAGTTTTTTACTTCGTCAGCGAGCTCGTTAACATCTCTGTCAAAGCCGTTAACTTCCTGTACCTTCTGTAGGAGCGTCGCATATTCCCCAGGCAGCAGCATCTTGCGCAGTAGTTGATCAGCGCCAAGTACGCCATAGGATTTCTGCAGTTCAGCATCCTTCAAGTCCGGGAACACGACGCTGGCTACAACGAGCTTGGCCAAATATTCATCAGAGTTCGTATCCAGTGTAACGATACCTCTCTCCTTGATCTTGCGCTGTGACGATTTGCGGATCGCTTCGTTCTCGTCCTCGGTCATACTGCGCAGCTTCCATGGGACCGGCTTGCCCGCTTCATTCTTGAAACGGGGTGAAATGATGACTTCCTCAGAAATTTCCGACACTACATTTTGCGCAAAAAATAAACTTAAATTACTCATGCTGCTCCTCCTTAAATTCCTTGGATTGTATTGAACGAATCAAGAATATCGTAGTCCTCGAATGTGAACGGTAGTTCCTCATCCAGCATATCGTCGGTGGTCGCATCAAGCTTGGCCGCAATGACGCTATCGAGATTACAATTTTTCAGAATAACGGTCTGCTTGCCTGCCGAGCTGCCTGGTTGCTCATTTACAATCTGCAGATCAAACCAGAAGTCCTTGCCTGTACGGATATAATCGCGCATCAATTGGCGGAATACGGAAGACACATAATAAATGGTTAATGTGCCGCTCCCCTTCCAGCCTGCAGAACGCTGTGGTGTATTCGTCTTACCAAGAACAGGTACGTCGACCTTATTCTTCTCGATCGTCGCTTCAATCGTCTTCGCATAGAACAGCTCTTCATTCCGCCCCTCGATTATGACGAACGCCTTCCCTTGCTTCCCACTTACTGCATCCTGTTTATTAAAAAATGCCATGGTCTGTCCCTCCTTATTGAACTGAAATGCTCATATAAATTTTCTCTGCACTATCTACTGGCTGAACAGCGAGCTGAATCCAGACAGCGTCGACATCCTGGCCTGGCAATACCTCGATATCGCTCTGCGAATCGAAATTCTGAATTGCCCCGATTCCCTGTAAATTGTCCAAGTAACTAATCACTTCGCCCTTCAGCAGATTACGTCCGTCCGCATTGTTATCCGTCTTGCCAACACAATTTTGGCTGAAAATAGACTGGATGTCCTTCGCCATTGAATCGAGTACACGCAGCACCCGGTTCTTGCTGAATTTCTTATCCTTATCAGCTGTAAAGGAAGTCAACGTATTAATGTCCTGCTCGATGACCACCCGCCCGTTAACGACGCTGAGCACCATTTCGCCTTTATTCAAGGCTTGTACGATCTCCGAATTTGTATATTTTGGCGCCACATCAACCGCATTCGGAATTTCCGTATAAGTTAGGGACTCATTCACATTCGCCGCCGCTTCCATCGCCGCGATCTCCCACAGCAGATAAATAGGCTCTACTGTCAGGCCATCTCCTGTAACGATACCGTTCTTCAGACTAATGACGCCTTCGTAATTGGCCGCAGGGTAGTCATATACAACGGTCTGGAACTTCTTCCCTTCTTGTTCGCGGAGCCGCTTGGTATAAGCAACTGCCAGCTGCTTCACAGCACTATCGTCTACAGGAATACCGAGAACATTGAAGTCTTCTGCCTCAAAAGCCGCCAATGCGTCGGAATATTCTCCCGCACCTCCACTACCATTCGCTCCGCCTTCCAGAGCGGTACCTGCAGTCTCCGTCAATGCGCCGCTTCCCGAGAATTCAACGAACTCATTCGCCAGCAGCTTCTCAGCCGTCTCAACGGTTTGTACATCTACCTTCTCACCGTCCAACAGCGTCTTCACCTCGAAGAAACCTTCATAGTCCAGACTGGACTGAATGACGATCTGCAGATCATTACCTCGTTTACCACCATATTTTGCTGTCGCTGTCAAAGTTCCAAGCTTGGCTGTTGCCTTCACAGCGCCTTCGGCACCTAACCGATAAATCAGAATCTTACTGGCATGGGCCATTGCTGCCGTAATGTGGCGAATCCGCGCATCCGTTGGCTGGAAGCCAAGCGATGGCAAGCATTGCTCCAGGAAGGTCTCGCTACTGAGGACCGTAATTCCACTCTTGCCCCAAGGAAGTGGCGCCGGGAATGCCGCGATCCCGCGCTCTCCAAGCGTGCCAAGCGCCTTTGCCTCCGATTTGAAATTGATATAAACGCCAGGTCTTACCTTGTTCTGAACTGTAAATGTTCCACCCGCCATTTTATTTCACTCCTTTATGTTTAAATTGATTTATTTCCACTTCTGCTTCTGCTTTTGTATACCGCTGCCCATCTTTCAGTACGACCGACAAAATATCCTTCTGCACTCCGGAATAGGCCTGCGAAGCCAGAAATTGCGCTTTGGAGAACGCAACGTCCGTCTGCATCTCAACTGGCTGGTACATACTAGCTTCTAAATCTTCCGCATGCTTAATTACCTTTTGTGTTGCCATTTTTCAGAGATTCCTCCTCTTTGAGCGTTTGCATCTTGAGCTCGTCCCCAGGCGGGAGCCAGACCAAAAAATGAAAGCCAAAGTCAAAATGTAATACCCCATCCCGAACCTCATGCTTCATTTGCGTCCCCATGTATCTAGCACCGACAATATCGATATCTCGAAATAATTCGTATAGCTGCTCAGCCATACCATGCACCGACATATTGGGACTCTGAGGTGTCGCCTCACTTACAAACTGCACTTGAAATGAACAAGCCCGGTGATAACGCCGATTCAGCTCCTGCTTCTGTGAAGCTTTCAGCATTTCTACATAAAAACAAGGCCCTTCGGCCTTCTGCTCGGACTTCTCACGATGGACCGGGATTTCCGGGAAACGCTCAGCAAGTGATCGCATGACCCCAGCCAGTAGCGTACTGAAGCTCACCTCAATCATACCGTTGCTCTCCTTTCCCTTGATCCTCCACCACGCACCGCGGCAAGCTGCAAAATTGCTTTGTACCTTCGAGCCGCCCCCATATACAGCTGATGCACAGCTCGGGCTGCTTCCACTCGATTTCGGTAAAAGGCGCAGCAGGCGGATTCTTGTTGTTGTTGCACGTTGGCATTGGCTACCCTCCCAAAAAGAAAAGCCGCTGAATCAGCTTCAGCGACTTCTCTGGTTCTTTCCGGCGATGGAGGGCCTCACTGGCCCGTTCGCCTGATTCTCACAATACAAATTTAACACGCCAATTAGGAAATGGACGGACATGCAGAGGACAACAAGCGGACGTATGTTCGTATTTTGAATGATATGGTAAATAATTGTATCTATCCTTATAATTGATAGTAATATAACCAAGACACTCTCTTAAAGAAAGAAGGGACTATATTGAAAAAAATAGGGTACTTAATTACAACAATCTAAATTATCTGCCGATTGGGGAGATTGGAAGAGTGCTGGGGATGGACGTTAGTTATGATAAGAAAAAGGATGAGATACTGATCACTAATCCTTACACACAGTCCCTTCCTCCAGAACAACCCCCAAAGTCTCCAGAACCGATAATGTATAAGGAAGAATTGAAATTGGGTGATTCTGTTGAATTTGGTGATATTAAGCTGACTGTGAATGGGCTGTTTAGTAAACCTAAAGAATATATGAATAATTACTTATATTATGGAATAGATTATCAAGTTGAATCATTATCTGATAGCACTGATGGTATTTACATGCAAGCAGAAATCGAAGTACAGAGCGGAAAGATTTATCACTTGAATTATGAAAATACAGATAAAATTTTTAAAGACTCACCAATTAAGAATACAAGTGTATATAAAGGTACAACTCTTCCTAAAGAAGATTTACCAGTCAAGATAAAAATAAAACTGACCTCATATACAAAAACAATGGATGTACTTGGTTACGCTACGTGGTCTCTTTGAGATCACGTTTTTTAGTCCTAGGACCAGCAGCTTACTTTCCTGCTAAATCCAAATTTTTTGCAACTATTTCTCCCTATTTTACGTTTAATATATTAACGGCTATTTTAATTTTAAAGATTCGGAGGTTCGCATGTTTAAAAAATGGACATTATCCTTATTGGCCTCTGTCATGCTGGCTATTCCCGTATTATCCGCCTCCAGCTTTGCGAGTCCTGCCGCTGTAGAACTGGATAATGGGAAACTGCAGAACAATCGTGTACTTATTCCTCTTCGGGATGTATCACAGCACTTAGGTGCCCAGGTTGAATGGGATAAGCGTAATCAGCTTATTACTATTGTCAAAGATGACACTACCATACAGCTAGTTCTAGGCTCGAAAAAGGTCCAGGTCAATCAATCCGAGGTTACGCTGGACGTTCCTGCACAGATTATAAATGGAGGAACTACTTATGTTCCCCTCCGTTTTGTAAGTCAAACATTGGGAGCGGACGTAAAATGGGATCAACGAGTCAGACAAGCTACGATTACATTGAATGATCTGCAAATCGCAGTGAACATGAATCCCGGACAGCCCCCAGCTTCACAGAAAATTACTATGGAACGTTTGCGGCAATTATCCGATATGTTGAACGAAGCCAACGATATATCTGCCATCCAGCAGGTCCGTTCTTACTTCGCACCGTACTTCACCGATCGGTTCATTAATTCAATCATTCGGGATAAAGGGCTAAATAGTAAATATGAGTTTAAAGATCTCACCTCTCCGGCTTATTATACAAGCCCTACGACAGGGAAATTCTCTCAGTCCATTGATATTGGAAAGAACCAAAACGGGGATTTGGTGACGATGACCAGACAGGCTCAATTCGTCTATAGTGAAGGGATCTGGAAAGTGGATAGCATTAGTTTCAAGAAAAACGAAATTCCTATTACAGGGGCCTAACGCCCACCGAATTTTATAAAAGGCCCTCACCTCCGCTGATCGCGGTAGATGAGGGCCTTTTGCTGGGTACATTATATTACCAGTCGAATTAAAAGAATAAGACAGGTTACTTCAACTTAACGGCAGGAGTCAGCGTAATCTCAAAGGCACGGCCCCATAGAAAATCAGGATTATCATAAGGCAGATTGACACTGCAATACCTTGCAAGCCTCCAGGAAGGTCCGCAGATTTGCTTCACATTAAGCGCACCATCGGAGTTGCCGATCAGGAAGGCCGGCTTATCACCCAAGGTCGATACTAGGGTTTGCATTCGATCTCGAAGTAAAGTAAGCATATATTCATAATCTTCCGGCGAGTTGAAAACAAGCATATTCTGATCTGCCATCGTTTGCGGAAAATTGCTGTACTTGCCATGGCTTCTAGAGTACGTCCGGATTTCACCAATAGCTACTGCTTTGTAGAAGTAATCCTTCAGGAAGCGCTTGAACAGCAGAGACCCATGCGCGTTGACGGCTGCTTCGAGCGCCGCCTCCTTCTTCTCCGAGACCAGGAAGCTGTAGCGAGCCTGGCCCATCCCTAAGGAGAGCCCAATTTTATTTCCAGCTGTATTCCATGCGCTGTATCCCAGGAGTCGTCCAGTATCTTGGCTTCCCAGCAATGCATCTGTTATAGCAGCATTGGCAGCCCCCTGACCCACAAAGTCAATCACAACGGTCGCCCTGTTCTCCGGTCCATTAGCATCAATCCGCGCCATTGCACTGGGTACTTGGGCAGCGTCCGTAATGGCGATAATCTCGATATCCGGCGAGCTGGTGACATATTGCCCTCCAACAATATCGATATGACGAAGAATATTATCATGTACGCTCATATATTCGTACGGGTTAATGATCGTGGAACCATGCGGCCCATAATATTGGAGAGCAAATTTGGTTCTGCCCTTTCGTCCTCTATTTAAATGATTAGCCATACGCGCCACTAAGGAATGACCGAGACCGTCGGCATCGGGCAGAATAATCGCCAGATTCGGATTTTGTCCACCGCAGCCTCCAAGCGAACGATTAATAAAGTTCTCCACAAAGCGAATCTCGTTGATTTGTACCCCTTCTGTCTTCGCATCATCGACCCCAACTGCTAGAAAATCGATATAACCACGTCGGGCCAATCGGTCCAGCACATAATAGTTAGTCTTGAACTTATGTTGACGGGCGTTATAATACTGCTCTTTATTAAACTCCGTGGTGTCGCCGTATTGTGTATCCGTATTTGAAGTGTTGTATCCGTTCAGAATGTCGTTGAAGGCCGTGTATGCTTGACGAGGCTGGCCCATGAAATTACGAGATTCTACGTAGGCATCATAAGTAAGGCCTTCTGTAAATGACGTTGTCGCCAGCCGCATAATCGTGTCCAGTACATAAACCGGTTTATGAGGATATCGCTTTTTAATCTGACAGATCACATCGACCAAGTGGGCCGTGGAAGAATCATAATTCGGGTAGTCCCCGCCCCCGTTCTCCCGCAGTCGTCTGCTGCCGATCAGTCCGCCGTAAGCGAGCATATCAATCGAAATAATAAAGCCCTCTACCTTTGCCGCATGATCAAGGATGAATTGGCGAATGTTCGCCGTATTACCGAACGTTGGCGAGCAGGTTCTAATCAATTGATCCCCCGAAGCTTCTGCATCAGAATCAATACGGTTCCTAATGTCCATTGGGTCAGGTGTAATAAGCTGCAATCCGGCAGATTGCCCCAAAGTGATCACGTCGTCCAGATTTACAGGACGATCATCGAGTGGTACATACAATACTTTTTTCATAAAATATCACCTCTATATGGATTTGAATTTTTGTGGCATAAACAAGAAAAGCCGCTGAAATGAAGTTCAGCGACTTTTCCGGTGTGATCGGCATGCGGGTTTCTTGCGCTTCTCACCTTATGCCACAATACAAATTTAACACGGCAAAAAGGAAATGATCGGACATCCAAAGGACACAAAGCGGACATATGTTCGGTTCTTTAAGTGCGTGTTCAAAAAGATCGATTTTCAGCACCGAGAAGGTTGGATGAAGCTAGGGACTGAGGAGCGGAGCTACACGTTTTCGTAGAAAACGACATCGGAAGCATTTGCTTGTAGTTTGTACGTGAGCACCGGAAGGCCCGGCTAAATTCAAGATTCGATGTCGAGCCCACTTCCTGATTCACTTCGTGTTAGATATAGGATTTATACGTTATCAGCAGATGCTGATGAAATTCTATATCACAAGAAAATCTACCTTTGAATCGCGGTCGCTCCTCCTTGAATTGCTACGATCGGTTTTCTTATCAAAAGCGGACTTTTTGAACAACCTCTTACAAAAGAAAAAGCCGGCTATCTGCCGACTGATATCAGTTACTAAGTATTACTGCATTTCGCATATTCTCTTACTCTCTCAGATTCCTCATCTTCGAATACTTCCAACTTCATAGCGACGGCAAGAATCCGCAGCGCACTTGCCTTGATACGCCTATATGTTCTGTCGCTAATGCCCATCTCGCCGCAGCTGATGAAATCATACTCGTCCTCCCGGGCCAGATAACTCCGTTCAATAACCTCACGCTGTACCGCAGATAGACTACACATCGCCTTGTCCAACAATTCTGATTTGCGGATCAATTCTGCCTCGCGATCCACATTCGATATAGCCAGATGTTCAGAAGGCTTGCTGACAAGATTCGTATTTCCGTGATATCTTGGCTCATAACTGGCCGTGATCCCTGCCTCGCGTCGGATAAAGCCAATCTGCCTGTAATGACGGATCTCTTCAAGGCGTTGCTCCACTGCCACTCTTGTTGCAGTCTGATTGATCGGCAGATTCTCAAATACGGTCAAGTAAATGTTAGTGTTGCGTCTTGCCATAGCAATCCCTCCTCAGATTCACCGATAAAATATATGATCATAAGACAGTTGAATTATCAATACCATTTTGGTAACTTATAATGGATAGAATCTTTTAAATCTTTATTCGAATCGCTCTTTCTGATTTTGTATCCCTACCTCCTAAACTCTATTTTTACCGAAACGGTAACTATATCTCAATTATAGATTACCATTATGGTAATGTCAATCTCTGTAACTCCTAAATAAATACAAATTATAACTTACCATTACGGTAACTATATGCTATAATAGTCTAAACGATGAAAGAGGAGTCATTATGCAAACCCTTGGTGATCGTATCAAGTACCTCAGAGAATTGAAGCAACTTACGCAAAAAGATTTAGCCGCTCAAGCCGAGCTCACGATCGTCCAATTGTCGCGATATGAGACGAATGACCGCAAGCCCGATCCAGAATCCTTGCGCCGCATCGTCGATGCGCTGGATACAAGCGGGGATTATTTGCTCGGCAGAACCCAGGACCCTGCGCCAATGAAGGAAGCGGTGACGAACATGTCCTTTTACGGTGGTCCTGAAGCCTATACCGCTGACGAAATCGCGATGATGGAGGCCGCGCTTAAGGCTTATCGCGAGCAGAAGAAGAAATTGCTGCATAAGGACGGCGGAGACACAGATAAAAACAATCCTAATCAATAGAGGATTCACCGCTTATGGTGACGAATCTATTAATAATCAAGTTTGACTTTTGATCAGGCCCTTTCTGCGAAGGGCTATTATTTTCCAATATATTACGAACATACATTCTTATTCGAGGTGGATTTATGTTATTCTCCTATTACCAGGAAACTCCTTTGGAACAATGGATCAGTACAGAATATATGAGTCACGGAATTATGGTTCCTGATCAGCTAGATATCGATCATATTGCCGAAGCCTTTGGCGTTGAACTGATCTATGAGGCCTGTCCGTCCTTCTCCGATAATGAAGATAAAGTTATATTTCTTAATAAACAGACGCAGGAACTGAGTGCTCGGCTGATCTTCTTCCATGAACTCTGCCATGTCATGCGTCATGCTGGTGATCAGCGCCGAATGCCCCTGCTCTTCAAGAATGCCCAGGAGACGGAGGCCGAGCAGTTCGTTCTCTACGCTGCGATGCCATTCTACATGATGGCCAGACAAAATATTCCGGATCAGCATTGTGAGGCGATTCCGTTCATCGCTGAGCAGTTCCAGGTTACCCTGGAATTAGCGGAGCGCAGACTCGATCAAGTCCAGCGCAGAGTGCTTCAGGGCACATTGATCGCAGCAGCCCGCGAAGCGGATCGGAAGCAGCAGGCTGCTGATTCATGGTCTCCCGAGACCATGCGGATTCTTAACCAACTAGAGCGACAGATTACAGGTGATAAAGGAGGCAACTGATCTATGCGACTAGCTGTATATTGTGACTTCATCTCGGAAGGGCTACATCCACTTCAGCTCATTGTTCAGCCTGATCCGGGCGAATTGAACTGGAGCGAGGTTCTCTATTTACCCTTATCCGGCCCATTTGAACCGTTCGAAGCTGAACAGTTCGGCGACCTGATCGGCGCTTCCGTCCTGCTTGAGGATCTTGTTATCAGTCACGAAGAACCAGAGAAGATTGGCATACAGCTTCCCCAGATATCCGCACGCCACCCAGAAGCCGACATCTCTCTACTCATTTTGCAGATTGCCGATGTTGAAGAAGTGCTAGGCTACCGCTGGGAGCAGGTCAACATATCTATTTGACTTGTTATCCCCTTAGACATAAAATGAACACGTTAACATATTCGCCTTTGATAAGAAAACCTGATCGAAGCCAGCTCAAGGATGAGCGACCGCGATTCAAGGGTAGGTTTTCTTGCGATATAGAATTTCATCAGCGTAGCTGATAACTTATAAATTCTATATCTAACAAGAAGTAAATCAAGAAGTAACTCGGCATCGAATCTTGAATTCACCCGGGTCTAAGCAGATGCTAACGAAGTCATGTTTCCTACGGAAACATCTCAGGTGCTCACGTACAAACTACAAGCAAATGCTTCCGATGTCGTTTTCTACGAAAACGTGTAGCTCCGCTCCTCAGACCCTAGCTTCATCCAACTGAAGCGTTTTGAAAAAACGCACATCGGAAGCGTAAGCTTCTGTGCTGAAAAGCGGCCTTTTTGAACACACACTACTATATAAAGAATTAAGAGGTACATATGATTACGATAAAAGATATTGCCCGGGTTGCCGGTGTCTCCCATACGACTGTATCCAGGGCGCTTAATGGCAATCCGTTAATTAAGAAGGAAACCCGGGACAAAATTGAAAAAATCGCTGCTGAATTAAACTATGTTCCCAACTTCAGCGCCAAGAGCCTGGTCACGAGAAAATCCTACACGATCGGTCTGTTCTTCTCTTCAATCGACCATGGTACATCGGAGAGCTTCCTCGTTGACGTGATCAAGGGCATCAAGCATGTGCTTGATGAGAACTACAACCTGTCGGTTAGCGGCATTGATAGCATCCAGCATCTGGACAGCATCTCCCCACAGCGCTTCGATGGTATTCTCGTCATTAGCCAAAGTGATGCGGACAATGCCTTTATTTATCATGTCAAAAAGGCCAATATCCCGCTTGTTGTTCTCAACCGCCAGCTCGAGGATTCAAGCATCATGAATGTAGTGGCC
Source organism: Paenibacillus lutimineralis (assembly GCF_003991425.1). Lineage (NCBI taxonomy): Bacteria > Bacillati > Bacillota > Bacilli > Caryophanales > Paenibacillaceae > Paenibacillus > Paenibacillus lutimineralis. Next base: position 1,690,604 of record NZ_CP034346.1, on the reverse strand, counting down.
AGCGACCGAATAGGTGTCAAGGAAGCGATGGAATATGCGATCTCGCAAGGTCATCGCAGACTTGCTATGATTGAAGGCAGACCCGACTTCAAGTCAGCCTCCGAGCGTAAACAAGGCTTCATTGATAGCATGCTTGCGAAGCAAATTCCCGTCAGAAGCGAATACTTCGTATCCGGTGATTACACAGTGGAGAGTGGCTTCAGTGCGATGAACATCCTCTTGTCTTTACCGGAGCCCCCATCCATAGTGCTCTGCTCTAACGATAATATGGCGATTGGCGCCATGAATGCCTGCTATGCCAGAGGTGTGTCGATTCCAGAACAAATGTCGCTGATCGGTTTTGACGATATCGTCTTTGCCAAGTACACGAATCCTGCCCTAACGACAATTCATAGACCTATCGCCGATATTAGCAAATTAGGAACTCAGAAATTAATCGAACTAATGAACACACCTAAGGAGACATCGACTGAACAGTTATTCGTCAAGACACAATTGATCATCCGTCAGACGGTCGCAAGCATCTAAGGAATATAACCTCATTAGAAAAGCCTGAGATGACAGCTAAATCCGCTCATCGCAGGCTTTTTTCTAAAGTACAATGCTCGTGCAGTCTGATTATGTTATTGACTAAAATGCGAAGAAAACATAAAATGAACACGTGAACATTTTTTTATAAGGGAATGCTCTAAAGAACATCCTTTCAGCTTACATAGCTAACAAGTTTCCGATTTCAATTCATCTGACGTACTAGTCCATAATTGATATCTTTTTTACATCCTAAATTGTTAACGTGTGCATTATTATTGTCATAGCTTAAAGGAGATTGAAGTCTGATGGTGAAAACATTATCTCGTGCTAACTACCCGGATCTCCCCTTCTATCCGGAGCGGATGATCCAGTTCGGTGAAGGGAACTTCATGCGAGCGTTCGTCGAATGGCAATTGCAGCAAATGAACAAGCAAGGACTATTTAAAGGCAGCACAGTATTAATTAAACCTCGCAACCAGGGCATGGGTCCGAGACTGGATCAGCAGGATTACCTCTATACCGTGTTAATAAACGGAATTATGCAGCAGCAACTGGTGAACGACCGAGAGATTATAACGAGCGTCAGCCGATTGATCAATCCTTACACACAATATGATGATTTTCTTCGATTAGCTGAAAATGATGAGTTGGAGTTCATCACTTCGAATACAACGGAAGCCGGGATCGCCTATGATCCCGATGATCGGCTCGACAACGGCCCGCAAAAGAGCTTCCCTGGCAAACTGACTGCTCTTCTATATAGACGCTTTGAACTGGGCAAGAAGGGCTTCACTATCATTCCCTGTGAATTGATTGACCGCAATGGCGAGAAATTGAAAGAAATCGTGTGCTGCTTCGCCCATGAATGGAATTTGGGAGAATCGTTCCTGAAGTGGCTGGATGAAGATAACATTTTCTGCTGCAGTCTGGTGGATCGGATTGTCCCTGGCTACCCGCATGACAAGGCTACTGAGCTTGAACAGGAGCTTGGTTATGAAGACAAATATATGGTCATGGCTGAGCCTTTCCTGCTCTGGGTCATCGAAGGTCCGGAATGGTTGAAGGAGAGACTTCCTCTGGCCAAAGCCGGACTTAATGTTAGGGTCACTCAAGACATGACACCCTACCGTGAACGCAAGGTTCATCTCTTGAATGGCCCGCATACGGCCATGGTTCCGCTCGGTTTGCTAGCCGGACTTGAGACGGTTGAAGAGGTTATGACCGATCCGAGTTTCTCCCGATTTGTGAATTTGTTAATCGAGAACGAGCTGATCCCGATGCTTGACCTCGCCAGCGAAGAATTGCGTTCTTATGCCTCTGCCGTGCAAGAGAGATTCAATAATCCGTCCATACGTCATGAATTAACATCGATTTTCCTGAATAGCATCTCTAAGTTCAAGACTCGCTTGCTGCCCGTTATGCAAAGATACCACCAGGAAAAGGGACAATGGCCTGAGCTTATGACGCTCTCTTTTGCTGCCCTGCTATTAAGCTACCGAGGAGATCGCCTGCAGCGGCAGGACAGCCCTGAGGTGCTGGCTATTTTTGATGAAGCATGGAGTGATCAAGGCACCGTGGCTCAGTCCATTCTGAGTAACAGTAATTTATGGGGCGAGGATCTGACTCAGCTTCCAGGGCTTGTTGAGAGCCTAGAAGCGAACTTGCGACAGCTCGAAGTAGTAGGAAGCCGCGCAGCCCTAGAACATAGGATCGGAGTGATGTAGTATGCAGCGACTCATGAAGATGAACCTGCATGATACGGTCGCCGTAGCACTGCGGCCAATTCAAGCTGGTGAAGAATTAGCGCTTGAGGGACAGATGTATCAGGCGCAGCAGGATATCCCGCAAGGCCATAAAATGGCTCTCATCCGATTCAATCAAGGCGATACGATCACCAAGTACGGTTATCCGATAGGCCATGCCATGGATACCATTTCTACAGGGGATTGGGTGCATACGCATAACCTTCAAACCGGACTCTCCAGTGAAGAAGAATATGAGTATCAACCGGATCTTCATTCGGTTACTTATCCGAAGCGGGACTTGACCTTCGAAGGTTATGTACGCAAGAACGGCAAGGTTGGCATTCGCAACGATCTCTACATTGTACCCACCGTAGGCTGTGTTAACGGCATTGCTGAGCAAATGATAAGCGAATTTAAGCACCTCCATCCGGATCTTGGCAGCTTCGACAATATTACAGTACTCAAGCATCCTTACGGCTGCTCGCAGCTAGGAGACGATCACCGTATGACCCGTAGCATTCTGATGGATGCTGTCAATCATCCTAATGCAGGTGGCGTACTCGTCTTCGGACTCGGCTGCGAGAATAATATCGTCTCTGAATTCCGTACCCTCTTAGGCGATTATGATGAGGAACGCGTCAAGTTTCTCGTCGCCCAGGAAGTCGGAGATGAAGTCTCCACAGGCCTGACCCTGTTAGATGAAATATATGAAGCTGCCAAAGACGATCATCGACAGCCTGTTCCGATCAGTGAGCTGAATGTTGGTCTCAAATGTGGCGGGTCAGATGGATTCTCTGGCATCACTGCGAATCCTCTGCTTGGCGCCTTCTCTGATTTCCTTATCTCCCAAGGAGGAACTTCGGTTCTGACTGAGGTTCCTGAAATGTTCGGCGCTGAGAAGATGCTGATGGCACGGGCCGAGAATCGCGAAGTATTTGAGCAGATCGTCTCGCTCATCAACAATTTCAAGCAGTACTTCCTCTCCTATGGAGGGCCGGTATATGAGAATCCGTCACCAGGTAACAAGGCGGGAGGCATCAGTACTCTAGAGGATAAATCATTGGGCTGTACGCAAAAAGCCGGAACCTCCCCTATAGTAGATGTGCTGCAATACGGCGAGAAGCTGCGCAAAAAAGGCCTTAGCCTGCTGCAAGCGCCAGGCAACGATCTCATCGCTTCCTCTGCTCTTGCTGCTGCAGATTGCCAACTTGTGCTGTTCACAACCGGACGCGGTACACCCTTCGGCAGCTTCGTGCCGACAGTGAAGATTGCGACGAATAATGAGCTGTACGCCAAGAAAGGACATTGGATGGACTTCAATGCCGGTCCGCTATTGGAGACTCCGATGGAGGATGTGCTGGAGGATTTCATTCACTACATCATTGCCGTAGCCAGCGGCCAAAAAACGCGCAACGAACAAAATGAAGTGCGGGAACTGGCTATTTTCAAGACAGGTGTAACCTTGTAAACGAACTTATATGATATAAAGGAGCCGGTATTATGTTCTTAAATGACGATTTTCTGTTAACTACCCCTATGGCTAGGACGCTGTTCCACAACCATGCCAGTAAGATGCCAATTATCGATTATCACTGCCATCTCGACCCGCAGGAAATTTATGAGAACAAGCCATTTGTGAACCTGACCGAAGCCTGGTTATCCGGAGATCACTATAAATGGAGATTAATGCGCGCTAACGGAGTGCCGGAGACTCATATTACAGGCGATGCTTCCGATTATGACAAATTCCTGGCCTGGGCCAGAACGGTACCAAAAACGATCGGTAATCCGCTGTACAGCTGGACACACCTTGAACTTCGTCGCTTTTTCGGTGTTGATGAGTTGCTGAATGAAGAGTCTGTACCACGAATCTGGGAAGAAGTGAACCGCAAACTGAGTACAGAGTCATTCAAGCGTCGCAATATTATTAAGAACGCTAAGGTGAAAATGATATGTACCACCGATGACCCGGTGGATTCTCTGAGCTATCACCAACGTTTGGCTGAAGAGGAGCAGGACTTCAAAGTATTGCCTACCTTCCGTCCCGATAAAGCGCTGAACATCGATGCTCCAGGCTTCAAGGAATGGATCGGGCGCCTGGAGAACACCAGTGGGCAGTCGATTTCCTCCTATGTTGAGTTAGTTCATGCACTCAAGAATCGGGTTGAGTTCTTTCATGACAACGGTTGCCGCCTGTCCGACCATGCGCTTGATGTACTACGCAATAAGGCCGGTGATGCCGAAACTTTGAATAGTATCTTCCGTAAAAGAATAGCCGATGAGGAGCTCTCAGCAGATGAAATTACGATTTACCGTACAGAATTGCTGGCTCAGTTAATTGCCTTCTATCGCGAGAAGAACTGGACCATGCAGCTTCATATGCATGCTTACCGCAATAATAATACTTCGATGTTGAAGTCGTTGGGACCCGATACGGGATATGATGCCCTAAATGACCTGCCGATCACCGAAGCCCTGGCGAAGTTGCTGGACCGCGCTGAGAGCGAAGCCGGCTTGCCGAAGACGATTCTATATTCCCTCAATCCAAAGGATTACCCTGTACTGCTGACACTGATGGGCTGCTTCCAGCGGGAAACTCCAGGGAAGCTGCAGCTTGGCTCCGGTTGGTGGTTCAACGATACTCGTAGCGGGATGCGCCAGCAATTGTCCTTATTCGCAGAGCACAGCCTGCTCGCAAACTTTGTCGGTATGCTGACCGACTCGCGCAGCTTCCTGTCTTATACCCGCCACGAATACTTCCGCCGTGTATTGTGTGAACTGATCGGTGAGTGGGTAGAGCGCGGCGAAGCGCCTGAAGATCCTGTATTACTGGGACAGATGGTTGAAGATATCTCCTACAACAATGCAGCCAGATATTTCGGCTTCTGAGAGGAAGTCAAAAAGTACATTTTTGATCACGAAGCTATTCAAGAAGTGATCTCGGCATCGAATCTTGAATTCACCCTGGCCTAAGCATATGCTTACGAAGTCATGTTTCCTACAGAAACATCTCAGGTGCTCACGTACAAACTACGTACGCTCCGCTCCTCACGCCCTAGCTTCATCCAACTGAAGCGTTTTGGAAAAACGCACATCGGAAGCATCAGCTTCGGTGCTGAAAACTGAACTTTTTGAACCCTTTTTATATTTATACTGATAGTAAGCCCATGAGTTCATTCTTATTGAATTCATGGGCTTATTTAATTGCTGACGCAAAGAAATATCTGTGACTTCGGACCATTTCAAAAAATTCTTTACTAACATTTTGTTAGGTACTTGATTTAGTAAATACGGTGTGTTATATTCATATCGTGATATTAAGACACTTAAAAATAAGATTGTTCATTAGGAATTAAACAATGTTGATCTGTGAAGAATATGCAAGAATTGCTCATTCACAGAACGGTTACGATTCCTGAAGCAAGTTATTATTAATCTATTTAATTTCAGAGGAGGATTTATCAATGTCCAAGTTAAACATCGGTATTATTTTAGGAAGCACACGTGAAGGCCGCTTAAGCCCGCAGGTTGGCGAATGGGTGAAGAAAATCGCTGACGAGCGTGGAGACGCAAACTATGAAATCGTGGATATCGCTGACTTCAAACTTCCATTGCTCGGTGAGGCTGACGCTACAGAGCAAGCAACAGCTTGGAATAATAAGCTGAACAGCTTGGACGGATTCGTCTTCATCGTTCAAGAATATAATCATAGTATCTCTGCATCTCTGAAGAACGCACTCGACTATGCCCGTGAAACATGGAACGACAAAGCTGCGGGTATCGTAAGCTATGGCTCTGTTGGCGGTGCTCGTGCTGCTGAACATCTGCGCGGTATCCTGGGCGAATTGTCCGTTGCTGACGTTCGTATTCACCCAGCTCTGTCCCTGTTCACAGATTTCGAGAACTTCTCCGTATTCAAGCCAGCTGATCTTCACCTGACTAACCTTAACGGCATGCTTGATCAAGTTCTTGCATGGAGCGGCGCTTTGAAAACATTACGTTAATCTTCCCCCCAAAGCCAAAATCCCCCACTCTCTTCATTAGAGGGTGAGGGATTTTTTTATTAAGCCGACTTTAATGATGGATCGAGAATTTCTCTTTATACATTTGCGGCAAATGATTAATTTTGTATTCAATCGTCTCCAGATTGCGCTGAGTATCTCTGATCTGTTGCTCTACATTATGCTTATGCTGAATCAGAATCTCCAGCCCCTTATCCACGACAGCGTCATTATCCATGCAGTACTGGATGAAGGTACGAATATCCTTGATCGGCATTCCTGTATGCTTCAAGCAGCAAATCAAGTCAATCCATTCAATATCCTGATCATGAAATACACGTACACCGTTCTCACGATCTACAAAAGGGAGCAGTCCCTCTTTATCATAATATCTGATCGTGTACACGGACAGGTTCGTCTTCTCGGCAACCTGCGAAATAGTATAAGTCATTGAAAATCTCTCCTTCATTAAGGCTCCATATTTGGATCAAATGTGATAACAATGAACATCCTATATTCAGATAAATTTCCGATCCAAATTGTTATTTGACATAGAGTGAACTCTAGCACTTATCCTATTATTGTAGAGAATATGAAGGGAGAATGTAAAGCATGAAGTATATTAACATCGCTGGAACAGATTTGAAAGCGTCAAATATAGTTATGGGCAATATGCGCTTGAAGCAGCTCTCTGTGACTGAGGCTGAGAAGCTAGTTCGTACTGCACTGGATCATGAAATTAACTTCTTCGACCACGCCGATATTTACGGACCATCCTATGGGGAATGCGAATCCCATTTCGCCGATGCGATCCAAATGAATCCTGAAATTCGGGAGCAAATGATTCTGCAGAGCAAATGCGGCATTCGTCCAGGTTACTTCGACTTCTCCAAGGAGCATATTATTGAAGCAACGGACGGCATTCTGAAGCGTCTGAAGACAGACTATCTGGACGTTCTATTGCTCCATCGTCCTGATACATTAATGGAACCAGAGGAAGTTGCTGAGGCATTTGATCAGCTGCATAGCAGCGGCAAGGTTCGCTATTTCGGGGTATCCAATCAGACTCCGAACCAAATCGAGTTGCTGCAGAAGTACATTCCGCATAAGATCATTGCTAACCAATTGCAGCTTAGCATTACACACACGCCAATAATCGATTCAGCCATCGCCTTCAATATGGATGTCGATCAATCCGTGAACCGTGACAGCGGTATTCTCGAATATTGCCGTCTGAAGGATATTACGATTCAAGCTTGGTCTCCATTCCAAAAAGGCTTCTTCAACGGACCTTTCCTTGGCGACCTGGAGAACTATCCAGAACTCAACAAGATTATCGACCATCTTGCCGAGAAATACGGAGTAACCAATACAACGATCGCCGTAGCCTGGATTACTCGTCATCCAGCTAACATGCAGGTCGTACTTGGAACGACCAATGAGCAAAGACTTATCGATTCCTGCAAAGGCTCGGAGATTCCACTCACCAGAGAAGAATGGTACAGCATCTACAAGGCAGGCGGCAAGATTATACCTTAATATAGCAGTTTCCCAATAATATATATAAGGCGTCCCTGATGTCAGTAATGACATCATTTGGGACGCCTTTTATTAAACCCTATAAATGGTATTAGCTGTTCTTCCAGCGGTCATAAGCACCTTGATAAATTTCCTGGAAGCGGTCAGATCCCATTTTCTTAAGGGTTTGGACATATTTATCCCAACCGTCGATAGATTCTTGGCCCGTAATGAATTTAGCTTCCATCTGCGCCACATAAGTGCTCAGATCGGAACGAAGCGCTGTAACTTCAGCCGACTCAGCTTCTGTCAAGAACAGGGCTGGGAATGGAACTCGAGCACCACGGTTAAGCAGCTTCGTCTGGGACTCATTTTCAACCCACTTCGCAAACTCATCCTTAACAGGCTCATCAGGTACGATCATCGGAGAAGCGATACCAAAGTTAGGAGTAATCTTCGAACGGAAATCCTCTCTGTCTTCTCCGTTTGGTACAGGCAAATACTCAATCGATTGTTTGGAATCATCTGTATATTTCCACAAAGTTCCTTCCGGTCCTTTATTCCACATCATTTGTCCTTCAGAACTGTACATGTAGTCGACCCAACGAATAGATGCCTCTGGACTAGGGTTCGTCCTAGAGATCGCAAATGTTCCCGTAGAGAAGCCTTTGTTCCGAGCGATCGCCGGTTGATCCACCATATTGCTCTTCACAGGACTAAACATGGGATCTTCTGTGCTTGGTTGGTCGCCAAGCGACATGTATGCATGCCAGTCAGAGAACAACAGAACCTGATTGTTTTTGATCTTGGCTTTCTTTTGATCATCGGTTTGCGAGAAGGACTCATGATCCAGCAAATCTTCGTTCCACAGTTTATTCAGGTAAGTTACATACCCTTTATATGAGTCCTCAACAGGTGTGTAGTGTACCACATCATTATCATCTATATAGAGCTCTTCCTCATACGCTCCAAAGGCACCCAAAATCCATGTTCTGATATCTCTCAACTTGATGCCTGAGGAAGAAGACAGAGGAATGTTCTTAGGATCCTTCTCCTTAAACAGCTTCAATAGATCATACAACTCATCCGTTGTTTCGGGCAGCTTGGTAACGTTAAGCTCTTTCAAAATTTTGCCGTTATACCACATCGGGTTTCTATACCATGGTTGATAAGGCTCGATACGCGGCAAGGAATAGATATGTCCATCAGGAGCAGTAATGGACTTACGAATATCCGGATTGTCTTCAAGCGCCTTCTTAATGTTAGGTCCATACTCATCAATTAAGTCTTCCAATGGAAGTAAGATGCCTTGGCTGCCGTATGTCTGTTCTTCAGCTTGAGTCAACTTCGCGGCAAAGAAAATATCCGGATAGTCGCCACTAGCAAATACGAGATTCTTCTTTGTGTCGAAGCTGTCTCTCGGCGCATTGCGGTATTCAATTTTAATACCTGTAAGCTTTTCCATCTCTTGCATAACAGGCATGTCCTTCCAGTTCTGAATCCCCATATCAGGAGCCATAATAGACAGAGTCAATGGCTTGTCAACAATCGGATATCCTTCCTTATTAACCGTAGATTCCGCATTGCCGCTGCCGCCGCTTGCAGAGCTATCCTCCCCTTTACCCCCACAGCCGCTCAGCAAAGATAGTGCCATAACCGTTGCAAGTATGGACATGAAGATTTTTTTCTTTTTAATCACATGCATTGCCTCCCCTTAGAATATATTGACCAAATGAATAAGCGCAGGAATCTTGCTTCACTTGGAGCCTCTTCCCCGGCATTATTATGTTTGGCTTGCGCTTGCAAGGGCTTTCCTAAACTGACGTTTTGGACGATTATTTGCTAGCGCTTACAGTAGTAATTCTAAGCAAGGTCGTCATTAAGCGTAAATATGTCGATTTTGCCATTGTCATTTTTCACGGATAAACGTTAGGAATTGCGTTAATAGGAGCAACAGACCACTTATCAAGATGACCATTATAGCTTAATATATGTCTTTTGTTAAATCAGTTTGGAATGCAAATTTTACATATGTCATTTTTTACTTTATAGATTTACATGTTATATAAACCACTAATGAAATCGTTTCCTTTACAGCCGTCATTTTTTCGTCCATAATAATGATCAGAACATTATAATGTTTACTATATGATGTTGATAACATTTAGGAGAGAGAACGCAACTATGGCCAAATTAGCACCGAAGATATCTATAGAATCCAAGTTTCTCATATCCTGGAACGGCTTTAAATCCAAGCTACTGCTCAAGTATACGCTATCCTACATCCTGATTTTCCTGATACCTTTAACCCTCGTTACCCTATTGATTTATGAGAACGCAGTCAGCGCCCTTCGTAAGGAGATAGAGCAGACTAATTTTAATCAGCTAAATCAGGTCAAAATTACAATCGATGAGCGAATGAGCGAACTGCAGCATATCACGAGCAGAATTGCCTATGACCAGAAGCTTAGCTCTTACATGGTTCACGATCCGTACTACAGCATGGAAGCCATTGAGACACTAGGAAATTACAAGGCGAACAGCGGAATATTAGAAGATCTTTTTCTCTATTTTCATAACGATGACCAAATCTATTCCTACCGTGGACTAACAGACATCGATGTAGTCTTTGGTAACCTTTATCATTACGATAATTGGAACAGCAAGCAAATTTACCACGATCTGAACGAAATCAATCAGCCAATCGTTCGCCCGGCGGAATATGTAACGGTGAATTCACGTAAGGATTCAACTCTGACGATGCTCTTTCCGATCAAGCCAACGGACCTTTATCCCAACGCAACAGTCGTATATATGGTTAACGAGGCTATGTTTACAGGTGTCATGGATACGATTCTGAACAACTTTTCGGGCAATGGGTATATATTCACTCATGACGGTCAGCTGCTGACATCCGTCAACAAGGAAACCGAAATCTCTCCGGAAACGATTCATATGCTGTCCACACTGGAGCCTGGGATACACAATATGAAGCTAAATGGTATACAGCACTCTGTCGTATCCACCAAATCCAAAGAGAACAACTGGACCTATGTCACCACCATACCGAGCTATCAGTTCTTTAGTAAAGTGGTGCATATCCAGACATTAATACTTATCGTATTTCTTGTTACGGTAATATCAGGTGTTGTTGCTGCAGTATTTCTGGCCAAGCGGCAGTATCATCCTATCAAGGATATCATTGAGTTCACCAAACAGAAGTACAATTCAAATCATTCTGCCCGTACTCGTAACGAATGGGAATGGATCAAGCAGACCATTCATGAATACAGCGCAAGAATCGATACCCAGATTCCTTTTGTGAGAAACCAGTGTCTTCTGTTGCTGTTCAAGCATGGTAAGCCGAATGATCCTGATATCGAGAGCATGATCATCCGCTCGGGTCTGGAATACCCTGGTGAACAAGGACTATATTTATCTATTATATTGGCCTGGGATGACTACGCAGTAGCCGATGAAGCTTTGTCCATCCAGCATTATATGCAGGAAATGCTTAGTGAACTGGAACTCCCGAACCTTAAAGCTCGTATTTTCGGTATCGAGTTCAATACAAAAGATCAGTTTGCCTTACTGGTCTCAATGCCAGCTGATAGCAGTGAATCGGTGCAGAAAAGAATCGAAGCGATTATTGAAGCGATTAAGATCATCGTTATCGACAATGCCCAGGTCATTCCATATTTCGGCGTTGGTCTGCCATATCCCGATCTTGCTAGTATGAACCAATCCTTTATCGAGGCTGCAACTGCAATAGATAACCGTATCATAGGGGTAAACGGACGAGTTACCTATTTCGAGCAGCTTCAGGATATTGTTGTTACCGAGGCAGAGGCATTCTGGATTCCAAAGAAATCATTCCTTAAGCTTGAGCAGAGCTTGAAGCAGGGAAATGAGTCCGTGGCCAATCAGGTTATCGGCGATATCATCAGACAGATCAAAGAGGAAGCGTTGTCTCCCGCCCTGCTGCGCTGTATCTGCTCTGATCTCTTGAACTCCATGCTGCGGACATCCTATGAGCTCGGTGTAACCGAAGTGTTCAAGAGTCTCAACAATTATACCGTCTATGAAACGCTGGAAGAACTTGAAGTCGGATTAACTGATTTAACTAGACGCATTTGTGACCAGGTTGAACGGAATACGGAGACGGATCAGCCATCGCTCTTCGAGGATATTGTCTCTTATGTGGATCAGAGGTACGCGGACTATACGCTCAGTCTGGAGCATGTCGCACTGAAATACTCGGTATCTATCTCTTATTTAAGCCGTACGTTTAAAGACAGAACCGGGATTAATTTCACGCAATATATTTGGGAGAGAAGAATGGAAGAAGTGAAAAGACTGCTTATAACTACGAATGCCCCATTGAAAGAGATCATCGAGCAGGTTGGATATCTGGACGCTCCAAACTTTATCCGTAAGTTCAAAAAAGAAACTGGAGTCACGCCAGGGCAATACCGCAAGCAACACGAAAATCAAGAAAAATCGAGTCGGAGGCTACCCATTAGTTGAGTAGCCGACCTCTCACACCACCGTACGTACCGTTTGGTATACGGTGGTTCAATTGCTTAAGTGCAAGTTTCCTAGACGCTCATACTGCTCACGACGGACACCCTGCCGGGCGCACTGCATAAACAATAAGCCTTCCCGTACCGGGAAGGCTTATTCGTTAACATGAAGCAGACTCGTTCAGAATGTGATCGACCAATTCATCCAACGGAACTGTGGCTAAGGCTATTGCCGTATCCGTAACGCCATAATATATATATAGCAGATCATCTTTTACCACATTACCTGTAGGGAATACTACATTCGGTATTTGGAAGCCGAATTTTTCATAGTAAGTCTCAGGCTCCATAATGAAGTTTCTCGTTCTGGCAATAACCTTTTCTGGATTTTCCAAATCCAGCAGCATCGCTCCAACCCGATACACTACTTCATCATCAACCCCATGGTACAGCACCAGCCAACCTTTGTCTGTCTTTATTGGCGGAGTAGAACCCCCAATCTTTCTGGACTCCCATACTGGATTCTCTGCCTTGGCGAGCAGCTTAGGCTCCTCCCAATGGATCAAATCCTCGGAATAAGTAATCCACATCGCAGCTTTGTCCGTACCGTATTCCTCGCCGATGTATTCCTCTGGTCGGCGAAGTAATACAAACTTGCCATTGATCTTCTCCGGGAACAGAATATTGTCACGATCATTGATTTCGAGCGGAGTCGTATCCGCTACGAATTCCCAATCAATCAGATTCTTGGACTGCACAATAGAAGAACGGGTTAGCCAATGGCCTTCCTGCTTCCCCCAGCCATCCGGATACTCGGGAATCGATCTTTCAGGAACACCGCGGTTCGTTGGGTAATAGTTCATGGCGCAAGGACGCAAAGCGTAATTCATGTAGAATGTATCCTCAATTTTGACAATACGTGGATCCTGTACGCTTCCATAAGGGAAACCAAGCTCGTCTGGGGTCAGGATCGGCTCGTCCTTCACATGGGTGAAGTTTACACCATCCTCACTCTCAAGTAAGCCAAGGTAGTTTTTACAAGGAGTCAATGAACCTGCTGTTCGCTCTATCATATAAAACTTCCCATTATCAATAATTACGGCAGGATTAAATACAGTAACTTTACGCCATTCATATCCCCCTGGAACAACGATCGGGTTGTTAGGGTGCCTCGTAATCTTCATCGAAGTAATTTCCCTCCTAATTATGAAATTCACTATTATGTTATAAGTTGAAACCATCTAAAAAACGCTTGTTATGAGCTGAAATTGTCTTAGCCTTTTACTGAACCGATCATAACGCCTTGAACGAAATAACGCTGCAGGAACGGGTATACGATAATGATAGGAAGCGTAGATACAATAATAACCGCATATTTAACCAGCGCAGCGATCTCCGCCTTGTTTTTCATCGCTATAGCGGCGTCACCACTGGCTGCAACTGTCGTATCCGCTGACATCTCCTGCAGAACGAGAATTTGGCGCAATATCATCTGTAGCGGATACTTTGCTTCATCGTTCAAATAGATCAGTGCCGGGAAATAGCTGTTCCAATGCCCCACTCCGTAGAACAAAGCCATAACAGCGATTATCGGTGCCGACAAAGGAATTATAATCCGGATGAACAGCTTGAAGTTTGTACAACCATCCATGTAAGCAGCTTCATTCAATTCCTTCGGAATGCTGGATTCAAAGAACGTACGGGCAACAATCAAGTTGTAGACGGATACAGTCGTCGGTAGAATGAGCGCTCCTATCGAGTTGATTAATCCAAGGCCTTTTACAAGTAAGTAAGTTGGGATGAGTCCCCCGTTAAAGAACATCGTTACGAGAAACATGCCCATAAAAAATTTGCGCCCAACAAAATCAGGTCTGCTTAGCGAGTAAGCGGCTGGCAAAGTAACAACCAGATTCACCATCGTTCCTAGCACCGTGTACATAATCGTATTGCCGTAACCAGACCAAATCTTTGGATTGTCAAATACGAGCTTGTATCCCTTCAAATTCAATCCTTTAGGGAATAACCACATCTCTCCCGAGCTTACATATTTCGGATCACTGATCGATGCGCTGATAATATACAACAAAGGATACAATACAACGATCAGAGCAATAACAAGAAACAAATAGTTAATGACCAGATATATTTTGTCTGTCTTCGATTCCTTAATTGCAACAGTAGCCATCAATAAGCCCCTCCTCTCTTCCTGTTTACCATAAGCTTGTCTCACTTGTCCGTTTGGCGATTTTATTAACTGTAATTAACAACAGAGCGTTCACTACGGAGTTAAACAAGCCTACGGCCGTCGAGAAGCTGTATTGCGCGCTAACGAGACCAGATCGGTATACAAACGTCGAAATTACATCCGAGGAGTCCATATTCAACGGATTTTGAAGCAGCAATACTTTCTCATACCCTATACCAAGAATGTTGCCAACGTTCAAAATGAGTAAAATCATTATCGTCGGAACAATCGTAGGTAAATTAATGTTCAGAACCCGCTTGAACCGGCTGGCACCATCGACGATCGCTGCTTCATGCAGCTGCGGATCTACTCCGGATAACGCGGCCAGATAAATGATCGTCCCCCAGCCTGTGCTCTGCCATACACCGGATAATACATACACCGTCTTGAACCAACGCGGGTCAGTCAGAAATGCCGGAGCGTCGATTCCGAAGAGCTCGATCAGCTTTACGATAACTCCTGTTGAAGGCGTCAAGAAGGTAATAACCATCCCTGCCATAACGACGACAGAAATAAAATGCGGGGCATAAGTAATCGTTTGCACGCTTTTCTTAAAAAATCCGTTTCGTACTTCATTAAAGGCCAGCGCCATAATGATCGGAAGCGGGAAGCCGATTGCAAGCTCATAGAAACTCAAGCTGAACGTATTCCACAATAAATCCTTGAAGTAATAGGAATGAAAAAAACGATTAAAATGTTCAAAACCGACCCACTCACTCCCCGTAATTCCTTGGGACGGAGTGAAATTTTTGAAGGCAATCTGAATTCCATACATCGGTCCATATTGGAAAATCACGAAGTATAAGAACGCTGGGGCGATAAATATATATAACTCCCAGTTCTTCAGAATTCTCGTTAGTAATGAACTTTTACCCGCAGTCTTTAATTGTAGTGCAGCAGCTTTACGTGTTGCTCTCATGTCCTAAGTCCTCTCCTTTCCTAACTTGTTCTAGTTCTTGCTGTCATTGCCCGGAAAACATTTGGCGCAAGCACTCATCAATCCAGTTCATACCGAGATTTGATGAGTATAGCTGCTAGCGCTTACAAGCAAAATTGTAGTGAAAATAGCTTCATACCGTAAATATGTGGATTCTGCATTGTCATTTCCTGATCGCCAAATCCCTTGCTAGATAAGGATTTATGAGTTCTTTGCACCCTCAGGATGGCAGCAGCAAGCTGTCGCTGTAGTTCACTAGCTATGTATTTTTTTAAGGTACAGCTATGTCGTTTTTTCAGAGGTTGGCACGTGCAAATCATACATATTGTTAATTCTATGAAGTTATGTGAATCTGTCTAAAGAAGTCGCAATGTCGATCAACTCCTGCCTTGATCAGACATCATTTTGTACACGCATACATTTGTTGCATCAATAAGAATGATGCACTGACATTGCCCTTTCCTTCTGGGACAAATTGAACTTGATTTGCAGAAGGGTGTTCTGCTTGATGATCAAGGCAAGTGCATTTGTAAAGGCTGAGGATTTAGGTGTGCAATACCCTGCAACTCAAACAATCCTAATTTTCGAGAGGAGTCCGACTCATGAATTTACCCGCTTCGATATCACAATTTCTAGATGAAGCCGATAAGAAACTGGCGCATAATCCTAAACTGCAGCAACTGTTCAGAAACACCTTCCCTAATACACTGGAAACGACAACAAAGCTGCTCGATGACGGCACGACATTCGTATTTACTGGAGATATTCCAGCTATGTGGCTACGCGATTCTACAGAGCAGGTGCGTCACTACATTCCTTTTGCCAAACATGACAAGGAACTACAGCACATGATCGGCGGACTAATCACCCGCCAAATGTTCTACATTAACATTGATCCGTATACGAATGCGTTCAATGAGATAGCTAACGATAAGCACTACAGAGATTCAGACGACTGCGACTTAAATCCGTGGATGTGGGAGCGGAAATATGAGATCGACTCCCTTTGCTTCCCGGTGCAGCTTCTCTACTCCTATTGGAAAGAAACCGGGATTACAGATGTGTTCACGAATGAGGTATATCAAGCACTCACTTCGATTGTAAATGTGATGATTACCGAACAGCATCATGACCAAAAGTCACTGTATCACTTCATCCGGCAAACGAAGCAGCATACAGAAACACTTCAGAACAACGGCCGTGGACTTCCGTCTAACTATACCGGGATGACCTGGTCCGGTTTCCGGCCAAGCGATGACGCCAATCTGTACGGATACAACATTCCAGGTAACATGTTCGCAGTAGTGATTCTCGGTCATATCATGGAGATAGCAACCGAAATTTACAGCGATGCCCGTCTTGCCGCTCGCACCGAGAAGCTGCGCAACGAAATTGATTTCGGCATTCAAACCTACGGGATCGTGGATCATCCTAAATACGGGAAGATCTATGCATACGAGACCGATGGCCATGGTAACTACTGTCTGATGGACGATGCTGGTACACCGGGATTGATTACGATTCCATACATCGGTTACACCGATATCAACGATCCGATTTACCAGAATACCCGCCGATTTGCGCTTAGCTTCGACAATCCGTATTATTTTGAGGGCAAATATGCCAAAGGAATCGGTAGCCCGCATACACCGGGTGGCTATGTATGGCATATGGCATTATCTGTACAAGCATTGACTTCCAACAACCCTGAGGAGATCAAAGAACTTATCCAGACCTTGATTGACACCGATGCCGATACAGGTTATATGCACGAAGGCTTCCATCCAGATGATCCAAGTGATTTCAGTCGCCCTTGGTTCGCATGGTCCAATAGCCTGTTTGCAACCTTGATCTGTAAAGCTATGGACGAAGGCCTCATATAATTACATCATAAATAAGCCCTTATTCCTCAAAATGAACAACCCTAACTACGCTTCTCCAAACGAGCTTACACCCGCCGTTTGTGAGGAGCGTTTTCTTTTATCCCATAACTGGCTCGATGAATAATACTATTATCCAAGCCCTAACTCATAAACATATTCTGAATGGGCGGAAATGATGCCCGTGTTCAAGGAGGGATATCATTTAATGGCAAATTCAGAACAAAGCAACTGTGAACCTCCTCGCATCCCCCAACCGATACGCAGCGATGGTACAGGCGGGCCCGATTATGGACCGCGGGATGTGATGAGAGACCGGGAGAACCCTGATATGCTGGTGCCTCCGGTTACCGATTCCGGGCTAATGCCGAATCTGGTTATGTCTTACTCTGATACCCATATGCAGCTTAATGAGGGCGGATGGTCAAGAGAAATTACCGTACGGGATCTGCCGATCGCGAAGACCCTGGCAGGCGTTAACATGAGTCTGGTCCCAGGCGGGGTACGCGAGTTACATTGGCATCAGCAAGCTGAATGGGCCTATATGCTGCTTGGCAGTGCCAGAGTCACCGCGGTGGATCAGAATGGACGGAATTTTATCGCTGATATTGAGGCGGGAGATCTATGGTATTTTCCGGCGGGTATCCCCCACTCTATTCAAGCGCTTGAGAACGGATGTGAATTTTTGCTTGTCTTTGATGACGGCAATTTCTCAGATCTGAATACACTATCCATTTCAGACTGGTTCGCCCATACGCCCAAAGAAGTCCTATCCTCCAACTTCGGAGTAGATGAAGCTGCTTTCGATGGTATTCCCGATAAGCAGCTTTATATTTTCCCGGACAAGGTCCCAGGATCATTAGCTAGTCAGGAGGTTCAATCTCCCTACGGTACGATTCCCATTAGCTTCAAGCATAAGCTTCTGGCACAGACCCCACTGAAGACACCGGGCGGTAGTGTCCGCATCGCTGATACCACCAACTTCCCCATCTC
Organism: Paenibacillus lutimineralis; assembly: GCF_003991425.1. Taxonomy (NCBI): domain Bacteria; kingdom Bacillati; phylum Bacillota; class Bacilli; order Caryophanales; family Paenibacillaceae; genus Paenibacillus; species Paenibacillus lutimineralis. The sequence continues at coordinate 1,672,231 of NZ_CP034346.1, read as the reverse complement.
CAAGACAGTTGCGGCTGCACTGGTCGAGATTAAGCCGGGCGGGATGCGCGAGCTGCACTGGCATCCCAATAATGATGAGTGGCAATATTACTTGACGGGTCAAGGTCGAATGACTGTATTCGGCGGTAACGGAGTCGCGCGCACCTTTAACGTCCGGGCGGGAGATGTCGGTTATGTCCCCTTCGCCTTCGGACACTATATCCAGAACACCGGGAACGACACCCTCTGGTTCCTTGAAATATTCAAGAGCGACCGCTTTGCAGATATCTCCTTGAATCAATGGATGGCCCTTACGCCGCGTGAGCTTGTGCAAGCTAACCTAAATGCGACCCCCGAATTACTGGACGCTCTTCGCAAAGAGAAATGGCCCGTTGTCAAATACGATAATCTAAAATAAACCCCTCCCCCATAATTTCGTTATCTTGCTATTACAGCTTAAAAAGCGTACGATGATCCCAATTAAGGAGTATATTAATATACGAAGCCGATATGAAACCAGGGGGATTACACTTGAAGCACACTTCCATGCATCTTCATCCCATAGAGCTAACCCGTGAGCGGTGGAACGCCATTGTTGGCAATGACCCCGCCTATGACGGAGAGTTCTTCTATGCCGTCAAGACAACGGGTATCTTCTGCAGACCGTCCTGTAAATCGAGGCCGCCAAAAATGGAGAATATCCGCCTGTTCGAAAACGCTGAGCAGGCCTTATCCGAGAATTTCCGGCCCTGCAAACGCTGCAGGCCAACCGGTCAGCGCTTGCCTGATGATGAATGGATTGAGCTTGTCACGGACTACATTGATAACAATTACTCTGCTTCGCTTGCCCTCCAGACCCTCGCTGAGGTCAGTCATGGAAGCCCCTACCACCTTCATCGGACTTTTAAAAAAATCAAGGGTGTAACGCCGGTCGAATACATCCAGCAAATACGGATTGCTAAAGCCCAGCAACTGCTGCTCCATTCCGGGCTTGAGGTCGCCAAAGTTGGAGCCAGTGTTGGAATGGCGAATACAGCTTATTTTATAACCCTATTCAAGAAACGGACTGGAGTCACCCCAGCTCAATATCGCAAAGAACACGCAAGCATTCCGTATGAAGGAGACGATTTATTATGAAGCAAAATTCGCACATGACGGTGTACTGGTCTAAATTGTCGCAGGAAGACTGGAGCATTTACCTGGCTGCTACCGAGCAAGGGCTCTGCTACGTTGGATCTCAGAATAAGGATTTCGAAGAGCTAAGCAAGTGGGTAGCGAAACATTATAAGGAATACCAGCTGATGGAGAACAATGAAATCCTCCGTCCCTATTCCGTTGAACTGAGCGAATATCTACAGGGGCAACGGCAGTATTTCTCGCTTCCTGTTGCGCTGGAGGGAACCTCATTTCAAAAAGAAGTATGGGACGCTCTTTGTGCGATCCCTTATGGGAAAACATGCTCTTATTCAGACATTGCCAATCATATCCAAAGGCCAGCGGCGGTTCGCGCAGTAGGTACCGCAATCGGAGCTAACCCTCTTCTGATTACCGTTCCCTGTCATCGGGTGATTGGCAAGAACGGGACATTAACCGGCTACCGCGGCGGACTTGAGATGAAGACGAAATTGCTGGATCTGGAACGTAGCGGATCGAGCCTGCTATAGGCGGGATTTAATCATTAAAGGCATGGTCCCCGAGGTTTAACCTTGGGGACCATGCCTTTGTGCTCGATAGTGCTATTATATTACTGCTGTTTGTACGCTTTGTTCAGCAACAGCATATACCAGATCAAGGCGATGCCGATAATCGAATGAGATAGACCTGCCATATGACTCAGGCCTGCCATATCGTTGCCATTCACCTGCAATATTCCGCGCACCGTCATAGAGCCGATCGTCAGGACCAGACCGATATTATAGACGATGAACCAGACATTGAAAGACTTGGTCTGATGAACCGAGAACAGCTTCGAAAGAATCAGACTGATCAGGAAGAACATAAAGCCGAGAATAAGAACGTGGGTATGCAGAACATTTAAAACCGTATACCCGTCAAAGCCTTGTATTTTCGTGAATTCTCTCGAAAACACACCAAATCCTAACCCGATTAATAGATAGATAAATGCGGCTATGTATGATTTTCTCACTCAATAACCCTCCATTATTTACTCACTTCAGCCCCTATTGTAAATAACTTAAGCCGGAATTGTAATCCATATCATCGGTTGTTAAAAGATTGTTCACATTTTCAAATCTAGGGGGGCGGGGTTCTATGTTAAAGTGTCTTTGAGATAATTGTCACAATGCACAGAGAAAGGAATGACAACATGAACAAGACAACCACAAAAATAGTTGCTTGCATTGCTGTTGTAGTTATCGCGGGAGCCCTAATTCTGATTCCAAGCCTGAACAAATCCAAGCCCCGTCCGCTAGAGTCAGCGGATGCCACACCTTCCGAGACAAATTCCAACACGATAGGAATTGCTAATGATAAAGTGACCACGCCAGCCGAGGATACCAATCACCCTTCTACTTCAGGGGAGAACAATACTGATACTACGATGACCACAATATATAAGGACAGTTACAAGACGGTTGTCCTATTCAATCAAGATCAGATCGAGGCATTAACCGGACAGGTACTTGACGCCGCTTCTATTAAAGTTGTACAAGAGATGCTCCAACAAGAAGACACCTGGACCGCGCAGAACTTCTCAGCGTCCGAGGCCAATTTAATCGCCAATGCAGCCAGCCAGGAGTCGAATAAATTGCAATCGATCCTCACCCAAATCACGCAATATAAAGTGACTGATTTAAAGCTCGTCATCGTGCATAATGAGCACCATAGCAGCGCTCATTTTGCCGCTGACAATCGAGAGATGTCGAATCAGAACAATTCAATTAAAGGGACGAATACAGAGGAACTGACAACCAGCATCGCCAATTTTCTTGAATTCGAGCTGGAAGTTGATTACGCGCAAGGACAATATGAGGTGGATTACAAGAATTATCACGGCATGATTCAAGCTGAAATTGAAGATGAGAGAAGTAAGACTACTACGAAGATACAAGGAGCCACAGCGCTGAAGCAGCTTGAGAAGGTCCTAATTAAGCTGGAAATTGAAAAAGATACGCCGAAGCAGGACGCTATCTCTCGTACTTTGACGGCATTTCAATTAGCTGACAACTATAAAGAATTCGAGCTTAAAATCCATTTCCCAGATGGGGACAAGCTCACTTTCAAATCTAATAAGTAATTGAAATGAAGCAAAACCCACCGTTAGGCTATCAGCCTTTTAGCGGTGGGTTTTGATATTAGGCTTTGCGCTTCATGCTGCGAATCATCTGTTTAGTCGCTTGATCTACACGGTAGGATTCCGTAATCTTCTGCAAAGCCTTGTTGTAAGTAAAAAGATCGAGCGTACTATGCTGTAAATAGGCCAATGTCGGTTCAGGCAGCTTAATATAGCAGATCGAGACCGCCCAAGCTACGGCCATTTTTACATAATAGCCCTCATGTCTAATTCCGTCCAAAATTTGCAGCACACGATCGATGTAATCCTCCAGCACGTAATATTCCAACAGCATGACTACCCCGAAGCGAATGTCGTACTCCTGATCGGATTGCAGATAAGGCTGCAGGAAATCCCATACCTTGTCCAGATGCGATCTCGTAAGCTTTAATCCGCCGCAGAAGCTATCGCATACCGACCAATTATTTATTTTCGGAACAAACCGCGCTGTATATTCCAGCATCTCATCGATATCCTTCACCGCATAGCCGATAACCATGCCCTGCAGCATCGTCTCCTCGAAATAGTCGTCCTCGGCCTCAGCCAAATAGGAACGCCAATCAGAACGGACGATTCTCTGGGCGATCTTCCGCAGAGCTGGCAAGCGTACCCCAGAGATATTATCGATATTTGGAATCAGCTTCGAACTAAATAGACGATATTCCTCCTCAGCCAATTCCAGAATCTGTTCCTTGATCGTCTTCTCCACAATTCAACCTCCAATCCTAACTCAGGTAACCCATTAGACAGAAAAAGCCCAACGGCCTCAGTGCTTCCACCTCCCGTCAGGCTCCATCCTTATTCACTATTATTTGCCCGCAGGCTCGTAAATATCAAAATCCTTCACGACTTCATTGGTCTCGTCAGCTTTGAATATTGCTTCAATCAGATTCAATACGCGCAGTACTTCGCCATTCTTCACGATCGGATCCGCTTTGCCCTCTAGCACATCTGCGAAATTATCGTAGAAGCTGCTCGAACGCTGGAACGGTTCTGGAAGAACCCCGGTAATCGTCGCTTCTTCAGATGGCGGTGCCATCGTCTTTGTTAATCCAACGCCAGCCCGGATCGGCTTAGGCTCAATTTTGCCCACTTCATTATTCCGCGTTACGGTTCTTCCGGTCAAGGACCAGTCTTCAATTACCGCAGCACCCTCGGTACCCTTCACATACCATCTTGGCAAAGTAATATAGTTGGTCGTTCCTACCTCAACTAAAGCAGTAACCCCATTCTCAAATTGTAAAACCGCCTCGAATCCATCGTCAACCTCATCACCAAGAATGAAGCTAAGCCGGCTTCTAACGCTAGTAATTTTGCTATCAATCATCTCTACCATCTGATCCAGCAAATGAACGCCCCAATCCAGCAGCATGCCGCCGCCATATTGCTTGATATGACGCCAGTCGCCTGGAATTCCGTTCGCCCCATGTACTCTGGACTCGATTTGGAACAAGTCGCCAATTGTTCTCTCGTTATACATTTGCTTAACAGTCAAGAAATCCTCATCCCAACGGCGATTCTGGTGGACCATCAGGACCTTGCCCGCCTCATCAGCTGCCGCGACCATGTCTTGGAAATCGCTCACAGACATCGTAACCGGCTTCTCGCAAATGACATGCTTGCCAGCTTGCAAAGCTTGAATAGCCAGATCCTTATGCACATCATTTGGCGTTGCAATTAATACAACCTCAACTGAAGAATCGTTCAACACCGCTTCAAAGCTGTCATAAGCAGGGTAGCCCGCTTGCTTCGAAGCTTCACGACGCTCCTCAAGCACATCATAAGTACCTTTGACCTCTACTCTTCCATTCTCTGTAATCAAGTGACCGTGATAGCTTCCCATTCCACCGTAGCCAACGATAACTACGGAATGCTTAGTATTGCTCATGAATGTTGTCTCCCTTCCCTTATGCAAGACAGTATGGTTATTTCATCCCTCAGAGCGGAGCCATAAAGGTAGCCGTGTTAAGAACCAACCTTTATGAACATCTGTTATGAGGAGGATTTACTCACTTTTCTAGTTTATTCTCTAACAATCGGGATGTAAATGCAAGCGGATTCAGAGATTTCGACATAATTCTTACTTTTCCCAATCTGCATTCTATTTCTATCATTCTAACATGCTTCATTCTATCAGCAATTGAATAATCTAGCTATCGTCACTTCGCGGGAAATTACGGTTATCTCGGAAAATCTTCCGCAATATAGGCATCTCCCCACGCCCCCTCTAATATATTGTAGGAGAAAGGCGGAGATATTTGTGAGAACAATCGATGAACAAGAGCAGCGGGCCATCTTTATGGCCGCCATCTGCGGACAGACCTATGAGCAATTCTCAAATAAGGACGGCTCATTTATCGTCCCATTAAATTATTCGGTCAAGGATACGATCGAAGCGAAATCGATTATCAATGTATGGGAGCCCTTCGGGTTTATTCTGGAGTCCCCTCAGGAAATTATCGTTGCCTTTCGCGGGACCAGTTCAACGACCAATTGGATATCTGACATCATCGCCTCTCAGAAAAAATTCAAATATGTAAAAGAGGATTGCCTCACACATCGCGGCTTCACAGACATCTATTCTTCTGCTCGCAATCGAATTATGTCCGCGCTGTCCAATCTACCCTCTGACAAGACCTTGTATGTTACCGGGCACAGCCTTGGCGCCGCACTGGCGACACTGTGTGCAATTGATATTGCCGCCAATACCGAATACGACTCACCATACCTGTTCACATATGGGGGGCCTCGTGTAGGGGATCCCTCATTTTCAAAGGTTTTTACAAAATATGTACGAGGAAGCTATCGCATCGCTAATGAATTTGACGTTGTTACCCATACTCCCCCATCGATCTACAAGATGCCTAAACGCCAGAAAAAATACTATTATAGCCATGTCCCGACCTTCTCTTCCCTGAACTTCCAAAATGGTTCCTTCAGCGGCAATCACATCATAAGCAGCTATTTCTCCGAGCTCTCCAAGCTCCAGCCGCAGTATGCCCAGCTGCTCTGCTCAACGAACCCGGGATTTTGTCCGGTCATTGAACCGAAAGAACAAGAGTAATGTTGTACATCAGACTATACTCTAGATATAATGAAAGGAATGTAAGAAGGGGCGAAATCGAACCATACATTTCGCGCCAACTGGCAAGGACAAGCCACCTGCCTGTAAGCCCCTAGTCTCTACCTTAAGGAAGAGACTAGGGGTTTACAGGCAGTGAACCGCAACTTACAATATATTCATTGATTAATCATTGAATATTTGAAAGGAAGTGACGTTATGAGCAATCGGGAGTTACCTCACAACCACGGACAGAATATTGGCCCCATACTTGAGCGAATGCCTGATATCAAGCACTTCCAAGAGGCTGCCGCTATCTTTCAACAGCTCTGTGATGGCTCGCGTCTGCGCATTCTGTGGTTGCTCTGCCACTGTGAGGAATGCGGCATCAACATTGCTTCGGCTGTAGACATGAGTACCGCTGCAGTATCCCACCATCTTAAATCATTGAAGCTGCACGGCCTGATTACAAGCAGGCGGGCAGGCAAAGAGGTATACTACACGCTGGCTGATACAGAAACAGCACAGCTAGTACACCAAATGGTTGACGACTTCTTCCAATTGAGTTGTCCAAGTAAAGGAATTGCTAACCATACGCATGAATAAAAAAACGTGCTATCCAAAAAACTTGGAATAGCACGTTTTCATCTCTATATTATACTGCAAGTTTCTTCGAAGAAACTTCGCTTCTATTTCCTGCATCTTTTAAAGCTGGTCTGTTGAACTCTTTAACATTCAGTGCACGTATAGCGTTGAGAATGGCGAGAATCGAAACACCCACGTCAGCAAATACTGCTGCCCACATGGAAGCATATCCGAGAGCCGAGAGAACGAGTACGATCCCTTTGACTACCAACGCGAACACGATGTTCTGACGTGCAATGCGCAGCGTTTTCTTACTTATTTTCATCACAGTAGCGATCTTGGAAGGCTCATCGGTCATGATGACAACATCGGCTGCTTCGATCGCAGCGTCTGAGCCAAGACCTCCCATGGCGATACCAATATCTGCGCGAGCCAGCACAGGCGCGTCGTTGATGCCGTCACCAACGAAGGCTAACATTCCTTTTTCGCTCTTCTTCTGCATGAGCTCTTCCACGCGTTCCACTTTATCAGCAGGCAGCAGTTCCGTATAAGCTTTATCCAGATTGAGCGCTGCAGCAACCTTCCTGCCGACCGCGTCGCTGTCGCCAGTCAGCATAATTGTTTGTTTGATGCCAGCTTCTTTGAGAGCTATAATCGCTTGTCGCGAGTCCTGCTTGATTTCATCCTCAATACGGATATATCCGGCATATTTGCCATCCACCGCTAAATGAACCACCGTACCAACCGATGCTGTATCCTTGTATGCAATATGCTTCAAGTTCATCAGTTTGGCATTGCCTGCAAGAACTTCTTTCCCTTCAACAACGGCCTTCACACCATGACCGGCAATTTCCTCAACGTCTTTGATTTTAGCCGTATGAATCGTCTTGCCATAAGCCTTTTTAATGCTTGTAGCGATCGGATGACTGGAGTAGTCTTCCGCATATGTAGCCCATTTAAGCAGTTCCTCTTGACTAAACTGATCGGAATATACTTCACTAACCGCAAAACTTCCTTTTGTCAAAGTACCGGTTTTATCAACGACAACCAATTCTGTATTCGCGAGTGCCTCCAAATAGTTGCTGCCCTTAACCAGAACACCCGATTTAGACGCTCCGCCAATGCCGCCAAAAAAGCTTAGAGGGACGGAAATGACGAGGGCACAAGGACAGGAGACAACAAGGAAGGTTAGAGCCCGCTCGATCCATATGCTGAACGACTGCCCGGAGATAAGCGGCGGTAGAATTGCCAAGGCAATAGCGGCAAAAACAACAATTGGCGTATAATACCGTGCGAAACGGGTGATAAAATTCTCGCTTTTGCTCTTTTTATCGGATGCATTCTCCACCAGTTCCAAAATTTTTGCCACCGTGGACTGACCAAATTCCTTATTCACACGGATCGTAAGTTTGCCGGATTGGTTAATACAGCCACTGATCACATTCTCTCCAGTAGACACATCACGAGGTACAGACTCACCGGTCAAGGCTGACGTATCAAGCGTTGAGTAACCCTCTTCTACAACACCGTCCAGCGGAACGCGCTCACCGGGTTTTACTACAATAACTTCACCAACCAGAACTTCCTCCGGATCTACCTGAACAAGCAAACCATTACGCATCACGTTCGCATAGTCGGGACGGATATCCATCAAATCGGCGATTGAGCGACGAGATCGGGATACTGCATAAGACTGGAACAATTCTCCCACTTGGTAAAATAACATCACGGCTACACCTTCAGGATTTTCCCCAAGGAAAAAAGCGCCGACGGTTGCCACAGTCATCAAAAAGTTCTCATCAAAGACCTGCCCCCGAAAGATATTACGAACCGCCTTCGAAACAATATCCCAGCCGATAATAATATAAGCACTGAGAAAAACAATTAATTCCAGCGACACTCCTAGAATATCAGCTTTTAGAAAATCAGTGTAGTGAAGTGGCAATCCTAATCCAAAAATGATCCCCGAAATCAGAATGCGCCATAGAAGTTTCTTTTCCTTTCTGGACATCGTTATCTTCCTCCTTATAAGAAAAGCAGCGGTTGCGGTAACACAACCACTGCCTTAATGTGATTTGGAACCCCTATTCCGTATTAATAAGACATCACTTACGATAAGATAACAACATCCGGCTCAATTTTCTTAACGGTCTTCTTGACTTCTGCCAGAACATCATCGAACTTATCATCCGGCGCTTCCAGTATCATCTTTTGGCTCATAAAATTCACTTTCACGTCGGTAACGTTGTCTAACTTCCCTATTGCATTCTCAATTTTTGCGGCGCAATTAGCACAATCCAATTCTTCTAGCTTAATATTTTTTTTCATGGTAATTCCCCTCTCGTATAAAAACTGTTATGATTGAATTTAATCAATACAACAATCAAATGATTGTTTGATCGTTTATGACTACAGTATATTCACTTAGAAAAAACAAGTCAACGCTTTAGATCAAGTAAGTCCGAACGGGCGAAAACGATGTCTATTTGGTATAAAATAGAGTCGGTGGGTATCTATAAAAGGAGATGTTTTGGTTGATTACCTCTGTTTACTCTTATTTCAACAACGGCGTTATCATTGAACAAGATGAGCATTACATAACCTATAAACAGAACCTTGTGGAAGGAGAGGGAACTGCGTCGATCTATCCACTGCTCTCCGGCATAGAAATCATTCAGTTAGATTTCCTGGCTTCGCACTATATCCCCGCCGTTCATAGAGAGAAGAATATTTTGACGATCAACCATTGCTTGGAGGGTCGGGCTGAATGCCGCATGAGTGACGGCTGCCTGCAATATATCGGCGAAGGCGATCTGTTCCTGAATACAATGCAAAATCCCAGTGACAGTATTGAACTGCCCCTGGGATTTTACCACGGTATTGTGGTCATGATCGATCTGGATAAGGTGGCTGCAGAAATATCTGATCTGCTTCCCGGTATCCCCATTCAGATTGGTGAACTTGTTAAGAGTTTTTTTATAGAAGATGACTGCTTTCTCATACAATCCAAAGACGACATTCAACATATCTTTTCCGGAATGTACACCATACCCAGCCAGGCTCGGAGCCTATACTTCAGGATTAAAATTGTTGAGTTGTTGCTCTACCTATATTATTTCGATCCGGTAAAGGAAAAGCAGAAAAGGTTTTACGCTCGGCAGCAGGTAGATATTGTTAAACAAATCGAGAAGCAAATGATCGGCGAACCTAGTCGCCGCTTCACTATCGAAGAACTGGCACAGCAGCACTGCATCAGTCCTACGGCGCTAAAAGCATATTTCAAAGGTGTATATGGCAAATCCATTGCAGCATATATGAAGGAGTACCGGATCCGCCAAGCTGCTTCACTATTGCGTGAGACGAATCAAAGCGTAGCCGATATTGCCATGTCCGTCGGCTATGAGAGCCAGAGTAAATTCGGAGCGGCTTTTAAGGAGATGATGAAAATCACCCCACTTGAATATCGCAAGAAGTTCTTTTAAAGACAAAAACTGATGGCGGCATCATCGGGCCCAAACAGTCGGACGGTCCCCGTACTCCTCTTTCATCCGTTTGAAGAAAGGAAGGAGATCGGCATTTCTGTCTTCATTTCATAGGCCATACAAACATGAATCATACTAGCAAATAGCTAAGCAAAGAACCTATTAAAATAGGAATAAAGGATAGATTCTGACAAAGCATAAGCTTGTCGGGCATACTTCTCGCCCATCATCTCCAAGTAATCGTTCTCATCGTTATTAATGAAATCTTCTATCGTAATCTTATCGATCACGAGCCGAACAAACAGGACTGCAAACTCAGCCAATCCAGTCTTTTCATCTGGACATTGCCACCGAACTACTTGAAATTTTTCACCATCACAATACAAATAGAAGAGAATAAGAACTCCGGATATTTCTTCATAGAAGGAAACCTTCACATTCCAAATTTGTCCTAAAGAATTGAGGTGTTCTCTTTGAATCTCGTAGCTTTTGTGGCTGCTCATCATATATCACCTCTGGTTTTGAGTTGCTTACGAGAAAAAATCTAGAAATACTTTTAGGTCCGTTCTTTTAAAAAATATAAAAGCCAAAAAATAACTCTAAATCCTCTTTAGTATATTTTGTTATGTCATTAATTTCAATTAATTCCCTCAATCTTCATACTATTGACAAAATTATCGTATGATGTTGAAGTCATACTTTTTTAGTTAAAAACGGGATTCGGGAAGTGTGAATCTTAGCAACCTATGAATAGAGCCACCCTTAGTTCTTTTCTGAGGAGAGACATATAAAAGTAAGGATTTCCGTGGATAAGCAAGGAGAGTCCGTGAGGGCTCTCCCGTTAAGTAACCGTAAATGAAGAACGCATTAAGAACAGCTGCGACGCAATCTTGTCCCGCTTTGGCAATCATGCAGCACTTGTCAATTTGCGAACCACTTCCCGGCTGTATTTACGCTTGGTAATGAGGTAGAAGCTGAGCTGGAAGACGAAATAGATTGCCACCACAATCGTTGTGTTGGTCATAAACTCGCCTATGATATCGGAGCCGCTCATGACATGGGTGATCAGATAGATGAAGCAATAGCCGAATACGCTGCCCAGCAGTAGCGGAACGAAGAAGGTGATCAACAGCTCTGCAGACACAACGCCGCGAATCTCCTTGTCGCTTATGCCGATCTTATGCAGCTTGCGAAAAAAAACGGTAGCATTGCCCATCTCGGTATATTGCTTGAAGTACAGCACCATGCCTCCGGCAACGAAGAAAAGCACACCGATCAATGTGGTCACAAAGACAAACAGCGAGTAATTTTTCTTTAATTCCTTGTAGGCATCTACTTTGGAAGCGACCTGGAACAATTGGCCGCTACCGTCCTTATCCATAGCATTCAGTGTATCCTTCAGCATCAACACGACGTCATCTGTGCCTTTCCAAGACTCGAAATCTATGCCGTAATGGGTACCGACCGCCGCGGAATTCACCTTGACCTGCATATCCGCATAGTCCTGGTTGCTTACGACAATGCCGGAACTGGTCGGATACGAACCAGCGCTTGCAAACCAGTCGCCGTGATAGGAGGAGGCAATTTTGTAATTGAAGGTCTGCTGCCCGTCGGTAAACTCAATGTCCACGCCTTGTTCGATACCATGCGAGCCTGGCTCCCATGCCGTAATGATGTTTAGCGCTTCTCCAGCCCCGACCTGCACGTTCTCCCCGGTCAATGCATTATACATGTCCTGAGAGACAATCGGCTTCGTCTTCAATATATCGTACTTGCTGCCTTCCAAATTCATTTTCAGGTTCAGGAATGACGTTTCCTTAATATTCTTGAGCGGATCGGGAGCCTGCTTCAGTAGTCCTTCGAGCTCATTTGCCGGAATGGCGTGCACGCCAGCCACCGATACGAACTCAATATCGTGCTTGTTGCGTTCGGCGATGCTTTCCGATAATTGCAACAACGAGAATGGCGAAGCCACAAGAAAGATGGTCATGCCGCTAAGAATGCTCAGAATGAACATGATACGTTTGTTTTGATTGAATTTATGATTGATTTCAGTAATTGACAGGATGTGGTGGTAGTAGAACTTCTTGTTCTTTAGAAATCCGATTAGCGTATTGCCGAGATGAGAAATGACCATATAAATGCCTATAAAGCTCATCAGAATGTAGGTGATGATCATAAACGGATTCGTGTTCAGACTCTCATGATTTGAGATGATCACCAGCAAGACGAACGAGGCCAGCACCAGCACCACGCCCAAGAGGCCCAGCTTGCCCGCATGCTTCTTGGCTTTGTTGTCGGTCTTGCGGGAATCCTTCATCAAATCGGCAATCTCCAGCTTTCCAACCTTCACGCTAGAGATCATCTGGGAAACAGCGAAAATGACCGTAAAGACGACAGCCGTGACGATGAAGCTGGCAGCACTGAGGGAGTAGGAAACTCCTTGTAGATCAAGCAAATTAATAGCAACATTCTGAAATAATCTGGAGAAAATCGAGCCGGTCAAAATGCCCACAATCATTGAAGATACACTGATAATCAAATTCTCTAGCAAAATAATCTTCTGAAGATCGTTCTTGTGCATACCCAGAGACATGAAGATGGCGAATTCCTTGCTCCTGGACTTGATAAACGAAGAATGCGCATAATTGATGAAGAATACCGAGAACAGCGTCAATGCGGCCAAACTCAGCATCAGCACGATCTTGATCACATCTTCCGTCGCCGCTTCGCGTACGCTGGTATTAAACAGCAAGGCTGCATACAGGAAAAAGATCGTGATCGCAAAGGCGCTACAAATAAAATAGGAGAAGAAGTTGCGGACATTTCGCTTGAAATTCTTTATCGTAACGTCTCTAAACGTCATTGCGTTCCCCTCCGATGACGGCCAGGCAGTCAAGGATTTGATCGAAGAATTCCTTGCGCACCCCGGTGCTCACAATCTCCATGCAGATCGCGCCGTCTTTGATGAAAATGATTTTCTTGCAGAAGCTAGCGGCGAAGGCATCATGGGTAACCATCAGAATGGTGCTATTGCGCTCCTGATTCATTTTCTCAATGCACCTCATGACAGCATTTGAGGATTTGGAATCCAGGTTTCCCGTTGGCTCATCTGCAAAAATAATGTCTGGGTCATTGATCAGCGCCCGACTAACCGCCACCCGCTGCTGCTGGCCGCCCGATATATTGAAAGGATATTTGCTTCCGATATGGTCGATATCGAAAAGACGCATTAATTCTTCGCTCTTAGCTTCCATTTCTTCCTTGTCCCGCTTGTCGAGGATCATTGGCAGCATGACGTTTTCCTTAAGGGTTAAGCTATCCATAAGATTGAATTCCTGGAACACGAAGCCCAGATGCTTCCTGCGGAAGAGTGCCATCTCATTTTTGTCCAGGGAGGTGATGTTCTTGCCCGAAATGTATACCTCGCCGTAACTCGGTTTGCCGATGCCGCTCAATATATTGAGCAGGGTGGTCTTTCCGCTGCCGGATGGACCCATGATACCGATGAAATCCCCCTCTTCGACATTAAAGCTGATTGAATCCAGTGCGACTGTCGTGTTGTCCCCGTTCTGTACGCCGTATACCTTCTTAACCTCTCTGACTTCCAATACGCTCACGGTTTCATCTCCTTAGGCCGGGCGTTTCCAAATGCCCAAATCCCGGTTATATTCTGGCTAACTCTATTGTATTTGTCGCAGCAACTGACATCCATTCATTTACGTTACGCTTTCTTTCATTTTTGAAAGATACGAAATCTTCACCTCGGTGCCGACGCTGATTTCGGATGTGATCTTCAGATCATGCCCCAGCTTCCTGGCGATTTCCGAGGTGACATAGAGGCCTATGCCCGTGGCTTGGCTGTGGGTTCTTCCATTCTTTCCAGTAAAAAAGGGTTGGAACACGCGTTGCAAATCCGTTTTTTCAATGCCGATGCCCTCATCTCGGATGGACAGCATTACTTGGTCACCGTTTTGTTCAATCCGAAAATAGATATATTTCGTCTTATCCTTGGAGGCGGAGTATTTAATCGCGTTGGAGATAATTTGCTCCAGCATAACCGCATTCCATTTGCTGTCCGTCATGACCATGATGCGCTCATCCCCAGATTCCACCCTGGGGTAAACATTATTGTAAATATACTGATTCCGTTTGCTGTTGATGATACCACGCAGCGAATCCAGCAAGTTCACCGACTCGGGTGTATAATCACGGGTGAAATGCTCCAACCGGAAGAACTTAAGCATCTGACTCAGCATGTTCAGGATCAGATCCTTCTCTTCCTCGATATGCTGCAGCACCATATCGTTAGGCGAACCATTCATTCTGTGGTTTTGTAAAATAAGGTCGATGACGGACAGCGGTGTCTTTAAATTATGTATCCACTGGGAAATGAGTTTATGGGTATTGTCCGTCTGCGTCTTGATTTCATAAATTTGATCCTGATACGTCCGGTGGATCCGGTAGATCAGCGCGATGACAGCCTGCTGCCCGTAGGTGAAGCCTTTTTCCTCCACTTCCACGTTATCCGCCAGACGTTGGATTTCCCGGTGGGCCGACACATAGCGCACCAGTCGGAAGCACATGAAGATGACGTACAAATAGAAGTAGATACCTAGCAAATACATAAGCTGTACGCTGCTGCTGATATAGAAATAGCAGTATACGCTAACCAGAATATGGCTGATAAAATAAACCGCCGTAAAGGACAGATGATCCCTCAGAAATCCCCAGAACAGCTTCATACTCATGGTTGACTCCCTCCCGTCTGGCCAAACTCAAAAATGTAGCCGACTCCCCGCTTCACTTTAATGACATCATGAAAGCCGAGGTTTGCCAGCTTGCCCTTCACCCGGGTCACATTGACGGTCAATGTATTGTCCACCACGAAGTGAACGTCATCCCACAGTTCTTCCAGCAATTCCTCCCGGGTCACAATCGTATCCTTCTTCTCCATCAGCTTTTTCAATAGCTTATATTCATTTTTGCTTAGTTCCTCCACCACTCCGTTATGGGAAATGCTGAAATTGCGGTCATCCAGATGGATGGGGAGTTCTTCCTTCTCAGGCTCCTGCTTTCCGGAATACTCCCCATAAGTCCTACGCAGAATCGCCATGATTTTGGCCAGCATCACCTGGATATTCAATGGCTTGACAACATAGTCATCGGCACCGAGCTCCATGCTTAGAACCTGACTGGACTCCTCGTCCCGGGCGGACACGATAATGATTGGCACCGTCGTCTTCCGCCGGAATACCCGGCAATAGTAGAATCCATCATAATAGGGCAAATTGAGATCGAGTAACACCAGTTGAGGTGCTTCCCGCTCGAAAATTTTCTCGACCTGGAGGAAATCCACAACCTCGACCACCTCATAGCCGTATTTCTGCAAAATGTCCGTCATCAGGGTACGGATTTTGATATCATCTTCAACAACCATGATCTTGAACAATGAAGTCACCTCGTATGCCCGGATGAGAACAATAGGCGATCCCCTTTAAGATGCCTCCGCCAGCTTACCGTCGACAAAGTCAATAATCGTTCGGATACTTGCGAAGTTCTCGTGAATCAGTTCCTCGGGCAAAATAATAATATTAAATTCCTCCTCCAGACTGGAAACGAGGTCCAGCAACCCCAAAGAGGTTAGCAGTCTGGATTCAAAGATATCTGTCTCAAGCGATAACTCCCCCGCCGGAATGCGGGTCAACTTCGCTACGATCATTGTAACTTGTTCTTGTCGTTGCATATACTGTTTTCTCCCATCTTGTTTGATTTGTAGTAAACATCAAAAGCAAAAGCGATCGTTCGGACAAAATGTTTGCCCAGCTCAGTAACCGTAATGAGTGGCGTATCCGTGCCCTCCAACAGACCATCCTTCTCCATGCTTCTTAGCAGCGCGAGCTCCCCGGAGAAATAAACATCAAAATCTACACCAAATTGGGCGCGAATGGCGGCTTTGTCGATGGGCGAGCCTCCCAGCAGATTTTTCAGAATAATTTCCTCCCGTATCAAGTCATCCGCATTCAAAGCATGCGTCCTTCCATGTTCAACGGGAAGCTGCGACTTGCCTAGCAGGTCATGGTACTTGTCCAGCGGAGCCACATTCTTGTAATACATTCCGCCGACTTTGCTAACCGCGGATTTGCCAAGACCAAGAAGATCATGGCTGGTCTCCTCCGAGGAGCCCATGAAGTCGCGGGCCGCTCGTCGGCCGGGAATCAGGGAGGGATGGGTTTCTCGCCCGTTTCTGTGGATGAATGTATCTGATCCCAATTCCTCATAATCGGCGGCAAGGTATTGCCGTGCCATATCATAAAGAAGCGAGACAATAAAGGGATTAGGCAAGCTCAACAGCGGAATTTTTCGCTGGAGCGGGTAAACGGCCGGGTAGTGGGCGTAGGGAAAAGCGACGATTTTGTCAGGGGCAATCTTGACGATTTCCTGCAACGTTCGCTCAAACTCCCCAAGTCCCTGATACGGCAGGCCGTAGCATAAATCCACATTAACGATAAACCCCATACTTTTCGCCAGGCCGATCAGTTCGCGAGTTTCTTCCAAATCACAGTCGCGGTGGATGGCACTAAGCACTCTTTTGTCAAAGTCCTGGACGCCGAAGCTAATGTAGTTGAAGCCAAGCTTTTTCAGCAGACGGAGCTTTGAGGCGGTAACAATTCGCTTATCAGGATAGGCCTCCAGTTTGATGCGAGCGTCCGGGGTAAATTCAATGTACCGACTGACCGAACCATACAGCCGCTCAATCTGCACCTCACTGAGATAAGCTGGCGTTCCACCTCCCCAGTGCATATTATCTGTGACAAGCTTGGATGCCCGTCCAGAAAGCTTTAGCTCCATTTCCTTCTCCAGGGCGTCGATATAAAGCTCCTTATCCTCTTCCTTACCGCCCAGCACACGATCGCAGCAACAGTAATAACAAATGGTGCGGCAGAAGGGGATATGGACGTACACCTGGGCTGATCCAAGGACAGACAAACTAGTAGCGATCTCAGACATCGGTGTATCCTGCCTCCAGTGGGTGTCCACAGGATAGCTTAGGTACATAGGCTGATTGTACTCATTGTATTTCCGAGTCAAGAAATCCAGCCGGTTAGCAAGCGCATGGCTCATGGATAAGCCTCCTCTTCAAAATTAATCCTATGACCTATGCCGCCACACAGGGTTTCCGCCAATTCCCGCTCTTGGCTTCTGATTCCCTCAAGCAAGAGGAGATGGATAGCCTGCTGCTCCGGGGACAGCGGAAGGCCTTTAGCGCCGCGGATCAGATCGCCGCGAATTTCCAGCCAGCTTTCAAGCACGGACTCCGCAGAGGCAATCATCCGGCTGCCCGGAAAGAGGCGCACCAGCCGATAGATCTCAGCACGCTTGCTGTCGATTATAGCAGTCACGCCTGGAAGCAGCCGTTGTGCAAACGCTACATAATCCGTCCATGACCGGGCGGCGTACAGTGCCTTGAATTCCGCCAGAGTATCCAGCCCACGGATCACTGCAGGCCCATATTCTGCAAATAAGGCTGCCATCCTTGCACGGTCAGCAGCTAAATC
Source organism: Paenibacillus lutimineralis (assembly GCF_003991425.1). Taxonomy (NCBI): domain Bacteria; kingdom Bacillati; phylum Bacillota; class Bacilli; order Caryophanales; family Paenibacillaceae; genus Paenibacillus; species Paenibacillus lutimineralis. Next base: position 1,654,273 of record NZ_CP034346.1, on the reverse strand, counting down.
ATATTCATAAGCATCCTGCCAGGCGGGAAACTCTATCCAGGTATAGCCATCTGCCAGGCTCTGCAAGTGCTCCTTGTAGCCGAGGCAGCTATTCAGCAAATCGCTGGCGGTAATACTCCGCTCTTTGTAATTAAGCGCCTGCTCATGGCTATGCTCCAGAATCAAATACCTCCCGCTCACAGCATCATGCCCGTAAACTAGCAAAGTATGGGGAATATGACGCTTTCTGAATGCGTCCCGGCGATCCGGCTGATAGAAGCTGTCCAACCACACGATGAATAGTCTTCTGCGGGCCAGGCCATAGTCAAGTTGCTTCAGCAAGTCGTCGCCGTTCGGAAGATGCTTGAAATCGGCCTTCAGATGCAACCTGTGTAGTGCCTCTTCAGGTGACTCGTTCACCATCGGTACAGTCGAGATTATGCACTCTTCCGGCTCACCCTTCCAGGCATAAGCGAAAACTTCCCCACAAAATAGCGAGTTGGGTTCGCGGCCGAACATTTCAAGCACCGGGAACAGCGAATTGTACAGACAGCTTTTGTAAAAGAACGAATTGAAAGGTCGTGGCTTGACAACATCCGTTTCTTCCCCGCTCGCTGCAATGCTTTCATTCCGGACGGAGGCCACGGGGGTGGTTTTCTTTTCAAGCAGCGATGCCTGGGTTCGGATCGTTGAATGCGCAGCCAGTTCCTCAAAAGAAATCGAAAAACCGTACCGTAGCAACTCGCTGTGTAGAGCCACCGCCTCAATTGAGCTTCCGCCGATTTCCATGAAATCCTGCTCCGCTCCAATGCCTTGAATCGGGAGAACCTTTTCCCACAGCTTCTGAAGGATAAGCTCTAGTGGTGTCGCACAGGGCTCGCTGCCACTGTCGATCATCAGCATGACCGGGGAAGGCGCGGGGAGCTGCTTCTTGTCCACTTTTCCGTTCGCATTTAAGGGCAGCGCATCTAGACGAATAAAAATGGACGGCAGCATATAAGTGGGAAGCTGGGAAGAAAGCCTCTGTTTAAGAGTGTAAAGCTCCAGCGGGTGACTTAACGTCAGGTAGGCACATAAATATTGTCCACCGTGTTCATGACTTCTTGCCGTAACAGCCGCATCTTTTACTCCCGGGCATTCCAGCAGACGCTTCTCGACTTCCTTAATCTCCACACGGTATCCGCGTATTTTGACCTGATCGTCAATGCGGCCCAGAAACTCAATATTTCCATCTTCCATCAGGCGCCCGAGGTCGCCGGTTCGGTACATCCGGCCCTGCTTCTGGAAAGGATCCGGTAGGAAAGATTTTGAGGTTTTATGCGGCTCTTTCAAGTAGCCACGTGCCAGCCCAATCCCCCCGATGAACATTTCTCCGGTATTTCCAGGGGCAACAGGACTCCCCATCTCATCCAATATGTAAAATAGGTTACCATCAATCGGCTTCCCGTAAGGAATGCTGTTCCATTCGGAGCTAACCTCATCTACCGTATAATAAATCGACCAGACGGTCGCTTCCGTCGCACCACCAAGCGCCGTCAGACTTGCATGGGGGAAACGGCTCCGGCAGCTACGGGCCAGTTCTAGCGGAATCCAGTCTCCGCTTACAAAAAGGTGTCGCAGCATCGGTAGCCTACAATCCGGATCGAACTCCGCCAGATATCGTATCAGATAGAGTAATGTGGTTGGAACAGAATTCCAGAAGGTAACCCCTTCCTCAATAAGAAGGCGACGAAGTTGCCCTGGGTCGCTGACCTGTTCCTCCGGACAAAGGACAACGGTACCTCCGGCCGCCAGCATGCCAAAGATGTCATATACCGACAGGTCGAAGCAGACCGACGTAAGAAACAGCACTTTATCAGCACTGCCTATACTGAGTTCGCGGTTGACCCACCGGATCAGATTGACGGCGGGACCCTGCTCGATCATCACACCCTTAGGCAAACCCGTCGATCCAGAGGTGTACATGATATAAGCCAGACTATGCTCATCCACATGGATATCCGGATTAGGCTGATTCATGGAAACCGTCGGCAGATTAGTCTCCAGTACAATTTGAACAGGGACATCCAGCCTTTCCTGATCTTCTGTAATGACCGCAAATGCGCTGGAATGGTCAAGGATGTAATTCTTGCGTTCAAGCGGATAACCCGGTTCAATTGGCACGTAAGCGGCTCCGCTCTTCAATACTGCCAGGAGGGCGATGATCAGTTCAAACCTGCGGCTTACAATCACCGCCACATGGTCTTGCGGCTGAATCCCACGGCGGATCAATTCATATGCCAGAAGATTGGCCCGGTGGTTCAGTTCCACGTAAGTCATGGACATTCCGTTATAGCGTATCGCCGGATGTTCGGGCCGACGCTCCACCTGCTCTTCAAACAACCCATGCAAAGTTATGGGAGAGTGCAACAGCTTCACCTCCCTAGCGCGGCTTGGGCTACTGCATAGTCTTCTCCCAGCCGGGTGATCAGCGTCGTCATGTCGCCGAGCAACTCGCAGCCGAGTAATTCATCGATTTGCTCCTCTATGTTGAAGCCGTACCGGGCCTCAATCATGGCGATGATCTCAACAATCATAACGGAGCTGATTGCCAGATCGTCGACAACCGATAAAGCCGGATGCATTTCATCCTTCTCAAAGTAACATATGTCCGCAATGATTCCATAAAGCTCATCCTGCATCGGGTATGTCTCCTCTCATGAATCTATATCACAGCATGGTCCGGAACATCTCTTTTAGCTGCTGGCGGTCAACCTTCTCACTGCTCCCCATCGGGAGGCTATCCATAATCCGAACCAGATCCGGAATCATGTAATGGGGCAGGATCGTCCCAACAACCTGTTTGACTCCAAGCACCGTAAGCCGGCCCTGCTGCTTTGGCACCAACGCGGTGCATAGCAGCACCTCGCCGTCCTTCCCGCGGATATCCATAACGGCAGCAGCCGCAACTTCCTCCATGCCATGGAGTACCCGTTCAATTTCGGGCAGCTCTATCCGAAATCCGGAGCGCTTGACAAGAAAATCCTTGCGGCCGATCAGGACAAGGGCTCCTTCGTTGTTGATTCTGACGATATCGCCAGTGCGGTACAGCATGATTCCGGTTTCCGGAAAGGAGGGATGTTCAACAAAGCTTGCGGCGGTTAGCGCACGGTTGCGATAATAGCCTTTCATCACAATCGAACCCCTTACGCACAGCTCGCCTTCTTCTCCTGCAATGGCTATACGCCCATCCTCATTCAAAGCAACAACCTCGGTATTCGCGCAGGCGTAACCGATCGGCAGAGGCTGCTCGCACGCCGCTTCGGCCCGGCTTACCTCATAACAAGTGCAGACATTGGTTTCAATTAATCCATACAGATTGTAAAAGGAGGCATTCGGCAGCAGCTCCATGGCAGTTCTCAAGTATTTCGGCTGAAAAACCTCCCCCGCGAACAACACCTTGCGAAGCGAGGTAAGCTCGCCCGGCGCCAATCTGGCGTACTTAATCACGCCTGTCCACAGGGATGGCACCGAATACACCCAATTGATCTCTTCTTCCTTGACGGCAGCGGTGAAACGTCCAGGATTTTGGACAACATCCGTTGGAAGGATCACCAGCGACGCCCCGATGGATAGCGGCACGAAGAGATCGAAGACTGACAAATCGAAGTGAAAAGGAGCAATAGAAGCAAAAATATCCTGCGGCTCCGGCTTGAAGTACGCATGGCACCATTCGATAAAGGTTCTGGCGTTCAAGTGGGTGATCATTACCCCTTTGGGTATCCCCGTTGAGCCGGAGGTGTAAAGAATATAAGCGACATCGTCACTCACAACTTCCTTACGGCTTCGGTATAAGTAGCGCGGAGACTGACCGGCTTGAGGTCGATGGTGATTGACTCCCTCTAGCTCCATCGTTATACAAGCGGAGTCGTCCCCCTCCCTCCTTGCTTCGTCCTGCTCAAGCACAAGAATGTGGAGCCCTTTAAGCATCTGCCGGTGCCGTTCTTCTGCACCATTCCACAATTTTTCCAGTGTGGACGAAGTGGTAAGCAGAAAACGCGTGCCACTCTGTTCCACAATGGTCAAGACTCGATGTACAGGGGAATAAGCCGTGTCCAGCGGAATATAGACTCCTCCGGAAAATAGCATTGCATACATGGCGATTACCGCCTGCGGCGATTTTTCCAAACAGAGGGCAGCGGTCTCCCCGGGCTGAATGCCCAACACGATCATCGCGTCAGAGAGAAGAAGGCTCTTCTCCAGAAGCACTCGATAGCTCATATTCCGGCCCATATAGCGGAGTGCCGTCTGCTCTGGACCACGGCCAGCGCTGCGCAGCAGATCATGCTGCAGCAGGAAATCAACCATACAGTTCACCCAGTCCTTCAAGCATGATCTTCTTCTGCATTTCACTCGTGCCGGAATAAATTTTTGCAGCCAGCGAGTCGCGGATTTGCTTCTCCACCGCGCTCTCCTTTACATAACCGTATGCCCCAAAAATTTGCACTGCCTCCAGGCTGTTCTGAACCTTAGATTCTGAGGTGTGCAGCTTGAGCATGGAAGCGCGGTGCATCTCCTGGAAGCCCCGATCGAAATCATCACAGGTCTTGAACAGCATCAGTCGACTGGTCTCCAGCCGCAGCCGCATATTCACCAGCTTGCCGTATACTCCTTCAAAGTCGAGCAACCGTTGTCCGAACTGCTTCCTTTCGCAGGCATATTTGTAGACCTCCTCATACTGCTGCTCCATCGCCCCGACATGGTAGGCAGCAACCATAATCCGTTCCCACAGCATCGCTTTAAAAAAAACACTCATCCCCTGCCGTTCTCTCCCAACCAGCCGCTCGGGCGGCACCGAGGTGCAGTTCAGAATAACTTCGCTCATCGGGCTCGTCCGCAGTCCCATCTTTTCGAAAATTTGGCCTATTTCAAATTCCTGGCCTTCCTTTTCCAGAATAAAAGCAGAAACATCAAGCGCCGGAATACCTCCCGGGTGTTTCCCGTAGACCAGCAGGCAATCCGCTTCGGGTGCCAGCGTGGCAAAGGTTTTAATACCGTGCAGCTCATAGCCGTCCGCCGTTTTGCGGATAAGCGTTGATAGTGCAGCCGAATCCGATCCAGCACCCGGCTCCGAAATCACGCTGCTACCGATGTAACGGCCGTCTATAAGTGGCGCCAAGAACTTATTGTGCTGCTCCACGGTTCCATACTGCCAAAGTGGAACCTGAAGCGCAGACATTTGGGCGCACACGGAGAAGACCAGCCCTTCGTCCTGGCATTTCTGTGCCAGCGTGCGGATGGCCAGCGCGGTGGTCAGCATACCTTGATCCGCTCCGCCACAGGCTTCCGGAAAGGGAAGACCCAGCAGGCCGGTCTCCGCAATTTTGGCCCACTTGTCCCGGCGGAAGGAAGCGTGTTTATCGTCTGTATACACGCCGACATTCAAATACCGCAAGCTCAGCTCTTCCATTAAATCGCAAATTTGCTTTTGGTCCTCAGTTAAGCTGAAATCCACAATTAGCCCCTCCAATGTCCGAATTTATAGCTGTCCGGCCATTCCTTTCACAATCCGGTCGTTGAGCAGAAACTGGCTTTCTGCGGGGATGCCTTCCACCGCCCACTCCCGGAGAATATTTTTCTGTACCTTTCCGGATTCCAGCACGGGAAACTGAGAGACCATATGCACGCGATCGGGTACCTTATAGTTAGCGATTTTGCCACGGCACCAGGCTTTGATCTCCCCTTCGCTGAGCAGTTCGCCCGGCTTCGGGATCACGAAGGCCGTCAAGGATTCGCCCAGAATCTCGTCGGGCTGCCCCACCACAGAAATATCCTCCACCTTGTCGAAATTCAGAACACACTCCTCAATGTCCACTGGATACACGTTGAAGCCACCCCGGATCACCATGTCTTTGATTCTCCCGACAATGCACAGGTTTACCCCATCCTCGTAGTAACAGGCTAGATCCCCGGTATACAACCAGCCGTCCTCATCGATCACTTCACGGGTTTTTTCTTCATTTTTGTAATATCCCTTCATCAGAAAGCCTTTGATAGCCAGCTCGCCAATTTCCCCTTTAGGAAGTTCCTTGCGCTCCTTATCCACAATCTTCACCTCGAAGCCGTCAATCGGCCTGCCCACGGTGTTCAGCCTTACATCTGGTGGATCATCCAGTCGAGTCATCGTGACCAGACCTGTCGCTTCGATAATGCCATAAGCATTGATCAGTGTGCAGCGCGTCATTTCCTCGATCTTATTGGCTAGAAACGGCGTACACAAGGAGCCTGACACCACCACCTTGCGCAGGTCTTTGAACAGACCGGGCTTGCAATAAGGCATCGCCAGGATCAAGCTCCACATCGTAGGTTGGGTATGGAAGAGATTGATCCCGTTTTTAGCGACATGGCTTAAAATATCATTCGGATTAAAATTGGAAATCCATTTCATAGTAATGCAAGAGACGAAATAGACAAGCACGGCGTTGAAGCCTTGCGCTGCATACAATGGGGCGATGGAAAAGCCAATGTCGTCCTGTATATCCAGTAGCTTGCCGCCGTAATAGGAGGTTTCCACCAGATTCCGATGAGAGATCATAACGCCTTTGGGATGTCCCGTAGTGCCGGAGGTGTATCCCAGAATGGCGATATCTTCGGGGTCAATTGGTTCGAGGATTCGTTCGTCCAGCGGAACCGAAGCAGGCTTCAGCAGCTCTGCAAACGGCGAGCTGCCGGTCAGAGTCCCTTCGCCAAGCATAATATAATTCCTCATTTGCGGCAGAGCGTGCTTCAGTTCAGACAAGAGGATTTCATCATAATTGAATATACCCAGCGCATCCTGATAAATGACCGTCTCTGCATCGGAGTCCGTAAGGATTCTACGGATTTCATCCGGCTCATATCGGGTGCTGATTGGAACAATCCAGGCTCCGATCTTAAACAACGCGAAGTAGACATAGAGGTATTCCAGGCTGTTGGGCAGAAGCACAGCCACCTTATCATTCTTCTTCACGCCCATATCCAGTAGATTTGCGGCTATGGTGACCGAAACCCTGTGAAGCTGGGCAAAAGTTACCGATTCATGCTCAAACACAACTGCTGCTTTATCGGGATAATCCTCCCGCAGGGTATCCAAAACACAGTCGATCGTTAATTGCTTATATTCAATCATCCGTTGATCGAAGCTCCTTCCTCAATTCAAATAAGATAAATCAAAGCCTTCGAAATGGCACGCAGCTTCTTCCTCATTCAGGATCGCGCCGATGCAGCCCGGCATTTTGCGGGGACGCTGCATAGCCGTCATAATATATTGAATATAGTTGAAATTGTTCGCAAAGGATCGGATACCGATGGCCTGCATAATGATGCCGATAAATGCGCTCGGCGCCAAATTGGTATTCATCATTTTGTCAGTAAATTCTGGAAACAACGAAACCTTCAGTTTTTCGACGCATACGAACAGGAACTTTTGCACCCGTATAAAAATATAATCCTTCTCCTTCTGGTACAGCTCGTTGCTGTGAACCAGCACGTCGTTTAAATAAAATTCAGCTTGGACTGGCGACTTGAGCTTCATATAACCATCTTCATCGAAGGTAATATTGTTGAACACATCATACAGCACAACCATATAGGAAACAGGCTCTTTTCCCTTAAATTCCTGTAGCCCTGCAAGGTAGAGATTGCCTTCAGAGGCGTAGATATCGACGATATCCTCTTCGTAAAAAAGCCGTTCGGTGCTGCCTTCCTGCAGCTCGTTCTTGTACATGAAATAGGAGCTGTAGATACCACTCATAATTTCGAATATATGAAAGCACTTGAACTTGTCGAAACGTAGCCGCGAAACCAGCCTTCGGTCAAACAACTGGCCCTCCAGCTCTTCCTTCAGTTTTGATTCCAGGTAGTCCTTGGAACAGAGCACACCCTTGCCGCCGTTGAACATATCGTCCACGAGCGCCTCCTTGATCATGCCTTCCGGGCTTACCGTCAAATGGATCATAAAAGAAAGGGAGACATCCTGCTTGCGCATGCGCGTAATATCGCGCTGCCAGCCAATGATACGCAGGTCGCCCGATTCATCAACTTGCAGATTGGTGCCCCGTGCCCGAATCATGGGCACGATTTTGTCCATACAGGTGTAGTTGCCGTACGCCACTTTCCTGCGGATGATTTCTTTGTCCAACTGCTCCTTCACAATCAGCTTGGGTACTGGAAACTTCCTCTCTGTCAACATCGCTCTCCTCCTCGCATTACCATAGGATATAAGCCGCTCCGTAAGTCAAGCCGCAGGCGCTGCCCAGCAGAAGAATGGAATCGCCTTTGCATAGCAGTCCTTGCTCTTCCGCCATACACAGGCCGATAGGAATGTTGGCGCTGCCCATATTCCCGTAATCGGGAAAGGTGTTGACCGGAAAGACCCTTTCGGTGCGTACTTCCAGCTTGTTCAGCAGCGAGTTCGTGATATTGCGACCCAATTGATGCGAAAAAATATACCGAATCTCATCTTTCACAATCTCGTGCTCATCCAGAAAGCGGTGCACAAACGCTGGCATATCACGAATCACATGCGCTGCGATGCCTCTGCCGTCCGCCCAGCTCATAAAGTCCATTCCTTCGAATCGAGGCGTAGGCATATGGATTTTTGGAGAGACGTATAGCGACAACTCCCAGTCTGCGTGATTTCGTTCTTCCCCGTAGTAAAGCGCCGATTTCTCCCCGCTGTCCGCAGTTAGCAGCATCGCCGCTGCGCCTGCTCCAGCGAAGAACAGGTTCATTTTGTAATCTGCTTCCGCAAGCGTATCCACTCTGCCCGTAAAGTTCGAGGCTTCCAGCAGCTCCAAAGGATTCTCGCTTGTCACCACAAGAATGTTGCGGTATTTGCCGGAATTTATATATAGGCTGGACAACTCCAACGCTTTCAAAAATCCGTTACAAGTATCGTTGATATCGTAGTAGTTACCCTGCGTCATCCCTAGTTCATGAGCCAGAATAATCGAATAGGAAGGCTCCCGGAACGGGTTGCACACGCCGACAAAAAGCAGGAGATCAATATCGTCCGGCGTCATCCCAGCCTTTGCAATCGCTTCCCGAGATACCCTCGCAGCCATTTGGACAGAGCCCTCTTCGGCGTAATCCAGTGAGTAGGAACGCGTGCGAATTTCCAGGAAATCCAGCTTCCGCTTGCTGCCATACACCAGTTGTTCAAGATCATCCTTTGGCAGATTGCGGAAATACTTTTCTGCAAACAAATCTACAATTTCCCCATTGGTCAGGCGTCCGCTAGGAACCGCATAGGATAAGGAACGAATAGACAAATTCAACATGAAAACAAGCCTCCTTAACAGACAATTAAATACCGCTCTGAATTTCTTCCCCCTGGCTGCGGTAATTGACGAATAAATCATAGGCTTCACCCAGGGTGCGAGTCATGATGGCATCCTCCGGTTTGAACATGACCTGATATTCCCGCTCCAACCTAATCATCGCATTGACCAGGGACAACGAATCCACCCCCAGCTCAAGCAACAGATTAACCTCCCGGGTAAGCCGGGAAGAATCAATCCCCAGATACTCCGCAAAAATGCTCTGAAACTGCAGAAAGCTTATTGTTTCTTCCATTTTCTCACCACCTGCTTACCTTCATGGTTTGTTTTACTTTATCAATCAACAGCGGCAGGGCGGTAAACATATCGGTCGCGATGCCATAATGCGCTTCCTTGAAAATCGGCGCATCCTTGTCTGGATTCACAGCGATAATGGTATCCATCCCCCGTATGCCCACCGTGTGCTGAATGGCTCCGGATATACCGACGGCAAAGTAAATCTTGCCCTTAACATGCTTGCCAGTAAGCCCTATTTGCTTGGAACCGTCCAGCCAGCCCATATCCACGACCGGACGGGTAGCCCCAATATCTGCTCCCAAGACATCCGATAGCTCCCGCACTAGCTCCAACCCGTTCTTTCCTCCAATTCCCCGTCCTGCCGCCACAATAATGCCGCCTTCGCCGAATGAGTGCCGTGCGGCCCTATCGGCCAACGTTTCAAGGACGGTGGTACGCAAGTCCACAGGAAACAGGACAGGACGGTGGACGACAATACCACTCCGCTGGAAATCAGGGATGCTGGACCGCAAGGCACCGGGACGGACGGTCGCCATCTGCGGTCGGGCTTGCGGGCAGATCACAGTAGCCATCAATGAACACTCTCGGGCAGGTCGAATTTGCAATAGTGTCCGCTCCGGCAGGTCAATATCCAGATTCGTGCACTCTGCGGTCAAGCCTGTACCCAGCCGCGATGCAAGCCGGGCAGCAATCGATTTACTATGTATGGTAGAAGGCATAAGCACAATTTCGGGCTCTAAGTCCACGACAAGCTCATGCAGCAGTCCGGTATATACTTCTTCGTTGAGCGGCCAAAGCCCAGGATGGTCAATTAAAAAAACCTGATGAGCGCCATGGTGAATGCAGCTGCTGCTGTATCCACCGCAGCCGCTTCCGATGAGCGCCACTGAGATGATACCCATAAGCTTCGCATTCAACCCGCAGGCCGCTCCAAGCAACTCGTACAACACAGGCTTCGGGCCGGCTGGCCCGCACTCCGCGATAATCATAATTCCGCCGACGTTGCTATGATCCTGCTCTTCCGTCATTTCGTTCTCCTTCCTCCCTTATGAATGGAGCGGTTGTTTCCTTTCATCTATTTGGTTCTGTCGAAGCAGCAAAGCGACGACAGCCTCAATCTGACCCTCCATATCGTCACCGCCCACCTCAAATGGGTTATGCATGGATGCAACGGCTTGGACCGTGCGTGTTACGCGGGTAGGAGATCCGGCAAGGCCGCAGCTTCCGGGCATCAACTTGAGATCAGCGGCGTTCAAACGTCGAATGCCACTTTGGTTAGCCCGGAGTATCCCCTTGACTGTAGCCATGCGAGGCTGATTCATCCCATGGTGTACCGTTATCAAAGCTGGAAGCAGCAGTTCTACGATTTCTTCTCCATCTTCGGTGATTCGCCTGCAGCGAATGCACTGTTCATCTAGTCTCAGAATTTCAGATACATGAGTTGTATGGGGATAATCCAGCTTATCAGCAAGCGCCGGGCCAACCTGCCCTGTCTCCCCGTCGACGGAATGGCTGCCACAGATCACCAGCAGCGGTTTTATCTTCTCCATCAATCCTTGGGCGAGCACGGTGGCCGTGGCCATCGTGTCCCCACCCGCAAATGTTTTATCCGACAAAAGCAGGCCTTCATCCGCTCCCAGCGCGATACAGCTCCGGAGTACTCTGGCCGCTGGATCTGCCCCCATGCTAACGACGGTAACTTCACCACCCTGCGCATCACGGATACGCAACGCCTCTTCAAGCGCAAAACGGTCAGCCGGATTCAAAGCGGCGCCTTCGCGGGGAAGGTTCACCTGCTTGACGCATACAGCAATCCGCATCCCAATCCCTCCTTTCGCAACTTTGACGGAATCAAGAAATGCTTCGCAACGCAGCGAACAGCGGCTGGAGATTCTCGGAACGCACATCGTCACAATCCCGCACCATTTCTTCCGCCATGGCCTTGCCCATGAAGATGCGTGTCATTTTCTGGCCGATGCGCATCGTAGTCTTGTCCTTATCCACCAGCTCGTTGAATACAAAGCGTCCCTCCAGCGGAAAATACTGAATCGCAGCGCGGATTTTCTCGGGAACGCTTTTCCGATAGTTTTTAAAGGTAGCCTCGCTATTCACCGGCGTCTTGGAGACCGAAAAGAGAACAACTTTTTTATTCTGGATACGAGGCCAGATTTTCTTCAGGTAATCACCGGCGACCAGCTTGCCCACCCGCACATAGGTTCCGAGAATAATGGTGTCATACCCGTCTAACTGAGCCATATCGAATTTGTTGATATCGCCGATAACCGCGTCAAGCTCCTGAGCAATCCACTCCGCATATTGCTGCGTACTTCCATAGACACTCGTATAAAGCACCAATGTTTTCATAAGCGAACCTCCTAAAAGTTATGTGAGCATAATTCCTCTGAACTGCCTGTACCCCGCTAATCCACTGTGATGATTGAACAGACCGGGAGCCTGTTATGCATAAGTTCAAGTATTCGGAACTCCTCGCCTTCGGCTAACGCCTTTGCGGGCAGCACCATACTGAATACGTAGTCTTCACGCACAACGGAGACGGATACGAGCTGTGGAAAATGACGAAAGCTCCCCACAACCCCGTATTTATTTCGCTCCAGCGACTTTACCTCGAACAGTTCCATGGCCACCGTGAATCCGGTTTGCAGCACCTTAGAAATCGCTTCCTTTGCCGTCCAGAGTATGGTAAGAAACGCGGTTGGCGCAATATCCGTTCCAAGCCGCCTGACAAGTCCTTCCTCTTCCGCCGAAGTAATCCTGAGCATAGCGTCTCTCGCTTGCTCGTTGATGAGTTCAAGATCGATGCCGGCAAGCAGCCGCTGGTCATAAGCAAGCGCCGCACCCAATGTATCGCTATGCGTAACCGTGACCTTGCTGGATCTGCCGGATGCGATGGGCTGATTTAAAATTCCGTGGTCAACTGCAATCGCAGACAGCTCATCATCACCCCTGGCAAGCGCCAATTTGGCCGCCAGCTTCCCCAACAAATAGCTGTTGCGACGGCGCGGATATTGAAAGCGAGAATATTCCTCCTGCTCCACCAAGCTTAAAAAATCGGTAGCAACTGATTCCGACGGCAAAGCAACGACGCTTAGGTTGAGAGAAGCCGGCGGACTTGTCCCTTCCAGTTGAAGCGGGATAATCCATACCCCTTGCGACCAATAATCGGGATAGCGGTTCGCAAAATCATTCTGGATCATGCTCTGACTAACCTCATTTCTCCCAGGGAAACCGCTTGTAGCGTACATAGTTCTGAATCGACTCCCTGACCTCGTGCGATGCAGTCAACTTATCGATTTCTTCAATAGCGGCATTCTCCATCGCTTCGTTGATGATCCACATCTGCTTGAAATATTGTTTGATTTCCCGCATAGTTCGGGAAGAGACGCGACTAACCCTTCGGTACAGTTTCATAATCGCTGCATCGGGGTCCGCCGTCACCTCGTCCGCTAACCGGCATTTCAGCGCTTCTTCCGCGTCTAACGGTAATGTAGTCAGGGTCATTTGATATGCCTGCCAGTAGCCAATTCTTCGGATCAGATAAGGGCTGATCAGCGCGGGAACAAGTCCCCAGATAGCTTCCGGCAGCGCGAACGTAGAACGGGGGGTTGCGATTACATAATCGCAGGCCGCCGCTAGACCAACCCCTCCGGCCAAGGCTTGCCCGTCTACCTTGCCAATGACGAACTTGGACATCCCGGCGATGGTTTTCATCACAAACATGAATTGAGGCGATTCGGGCGTAGAATAATCTTTTCCGTCCGCACTTCTATCCTCGAAAGCTTGAAGGTTCATTCCTGTACAGAAATATCCCCCTGCTCCTTCAAGCACAACCATCTTGCAATCTTCTAACCGTTCGAGGGCGTCCAAAGCATGCAGTAGCTCGGACACAAGCCGTGCGGTAAGGCTGTTTTTGTCCTCAGGGCGGCTAAGCCGAATACTGTAGATACCTTCAAACACATGGCCTACACCCAGGCAGCAATAGGTTCCGATTTCGGTCAACTCCATACGTATTTCCGGTGGAAGTCATCGACTTCGGAAAGCACGAGATATCCCTTGCCTTTGAAGAAGTGGTCGTAGACCCGGCTGAAGCCGGAGAAATCGACTTTCTTGTCACGAATGCCGAATAGCCACTCCACATTCTGATCAAGAATCTGCTCGTATTCGTCAAAGCTCAACTCATAGCGGCTGTTCAGATGCCCGCCAATGTCCATTTGGCTCAATTTGACCGCCGCCCCCGGCCCGATCACCCCGCTGTAAAACTCCGAAGAGCAACCTGATCCGTAGGAGAACAATCCAACCCGACGGTAATCATCAACCTGCGCATGGTCAATTAGGCTGCACAGACCTAAGTACAGCGCGGCAGAATATACATTACCCACCTGCATGCCGTAGGTGAGGGCAGGTGCCACTCTCTGTTCGAAATCCTGCTGGACGACTGGCCCTCGGAGCTTCAGCTCCTCATGCATCAGCTTGCGGTGCGCTCCTTTCACCATCCCTCCGAAAGGGGTATGAAATGCCAAATAATCGAAGGTTTCCTGAAAATGCACGCCGTCTACCTTCTGCTTGTAATTTTTGTAGGAATTCTCTAGGCAGTCCAGATATGACAGCAGCGAGAGATCCGGATTACCCGTCTCAATCTCAGGAAGCGGTCGACAGGTATCCATAACCTCGTAACTGTATTGACCCGTGGCACCGAAATCCAGCTCCAGAATTTCCGGATTGTCGCTAACCAGCATGGCAATAGCGCCAACGGCCTGCGAGGGCTCCCCGTAAGTGCTCTTGGCAGCTGCTCTGGCGACATCCGTTGCAATCACCAGCGCTTTGGCTCCCGGTGACACATTCGAGGCAACGAAGCACGCTGCCATATGCAGACCCGCGGTACCTCCATAGCATGCCTGCTTTAACTCAAATAGGCGGCAGTTCCGGCCCAATCCCAGATAATCATGGATATATGTACTGATGGATTTGCCGAAATCAACCCCGGATTCACTTGCCGTGATCACGAGTTCGATCCGTTTTTTTTCATCCTCGCTCAAGGCATCGATAATCGGCTTGGCGGCATTGACACCATTGGTTACAGCATCCTCACACGCCACCCCCACCGATTTTCGATCCATCATCAGGTTGTCGAACCGACTTAAATCCAGCCCTCTGCCCTCAAAAATACTGCGTGCTGTAATGACCGCTGGGCCACCGTAAAAATTGATGCTTTCAATTCCTGTCCGCATTCAGCACAATCCTTTCTTGAAAATAATGCTAGTATTTATACCCCCAAAACCGTATGAATTGCTTAGCGCATATGTAAAATCTGCCGCCTCCGCCTTCTGCGTGGCAAAATAGTGTTCCCGGCTGACCGGCTCCTCCAAATTGATCTGCGGATGAAGAAACCCACCCTTCATCTGGATGATGACAGACGCCGCTTCCACCACGCCGGCAGCATACAGGCAATGTCCGGTGAGTGCTTTGGTAGAATTAATCCGCACACGTCCGAGATGCTCACCGAATACGCGCCGGATGGAGGCAAGCTCAGTCAAATCGCCGAGTGGCGTAGAAGTCCCGTGAGCATTGATATAATCTATGGAAGACGTGGGTAGCCCCGCCCTGCGGAGCGCCTCCTTCATCGTCCGGACCTGGCCGTCTTCGCTGGGATTGGAGAGGCTGTGCCCATCTAGCGCCGCTGCGCCGCCGATCACAGTTGCGAGCACTTCTGCTCCGCTGTCAGCCGCACTGCTAGCACATTCCAGAATCAAGCAGGCTGAGGTTTGCCCCAAGATAAAGCCTTCATGCCGCCGGTCAAACGGACGGCACGCTTGCTTCGGGGCTCCCTCAAAGCCGCTTCCTCCATAGGCGCCGATATTGAGATATCCCTGCAGTTCTAGAGGCGACAAATCTGCCATGGCCCCCACTACCATGCACACATCCACTAGACCCAGTTGAATCCACTGCGACGCTCTTAGAATCGCGGCATTGCCGCTCGCAGAAGCTCCACCAACTGTCATTCCTTCTCCACAGATACCAAACATCTCGCTAAGAACGCCGATTTGATTGGTATCCATATAGCTCAGCGCATAACGGGGATGGAGCAGCTCAGGCTGCTCCCCGTACTCTTTGTAAGCAGAATAGCTGACCGCTGGCGATATGTTGCTCCCCGCGACGATGATCCCGATCCGCTCATGATTGAGGCTGCGTTCCTCCAGCCCGGCCTGCTGCCATGCTTCAGCGGCGGCCACGGACGACGCTTGAACCGATTTACCCGAGATTTTGAACAGCCTGCCAGCTGTTCGGCTTAAACCGGGGGCATACCTCTGAAATCCCACCTGAAGCTCCCGGGCCTCCGCCTCCGCGCCAATCAATGGTTTTCCGTTTGGGTAGGCCATCCCGGTCAGATAGCCCACCGAGCTGCGTCCTTCCCGCAAAACCTGCTCGAATGTGGCAGCTCCTACCGCCGCCGCCCCGGCTACGCCGATCCCGGTGACAACGACCGGGTGGAAATGCCGAAAGCTGTAGGAGGAAGCGCTGCTAGAGGTTTTCATACAAGAAATCTACTACCTCTCCAATATTCTTGAGGCTACCGAACTTAACGAGCGGAATTTTCAAATTCAGTTCGCCCATTGTGTCGGAAATAATATCGAAGCGATCGATGGAGTTCGCACCCAAATCCTTCATGCTCTCTTCTCTGCTGACACGCTGGACGTCCAAGTCCGGCAGGATGTCTAGCATTTTCTCCCTCATAATTTCAAAAATTTGATCTTTGTTCATTGGACGATCTCCCCTCTGACTATAGTGGCTGCTTCTTCCATCAATTTGGCGCCAATGATGGCGACTTTGCGATTTCTCCAGGCTTCGAGCGCCGTGCCCTTCACCCATTGGTTGAATGCGCCAACCGAAGGTCCGCACATGATGCTGTAATTGACCTTATTACCTGTTTCTCCGGCAATGGCCGATTTCTTGCTATTCTCGATATACCATTTAAAAACGGCTGCGAGCTGCTGCTTCGAATCGGAATTTAATGAAGCCAGTTCCTCTGCCGGCATGTCCCTCTTACACTCCTCAAGGATCGACGTGATCGTCCGACCGAAATATTTCTCCTCCAGTTGGCTTTTGGTCTTGGGATCCAATTGTCCGATCGAGGACAAATTCCGGTACAGCTCATATAGCTTGTTCGCCCTTGCCGAGAAAAATAGGCCCTTCTTGACCACTTGCGCCTTGCCGCCAAGCTCAAACAGCTCGGCTGACGGAACATAGGCCATATCGTAGACGTTGAGTTGCTCGAGGATATCCTTTACCTCAGCACTCGCTCCGCTTTCCACCGTACACTGGTTGATCGATCCCGTTAAAATAAATTCGGCACCCATCAGGAACACCCCCGCCGCGGCTTCGGGCGTTCCAATACCACCCGCCGCACCGATATGAATATCCCGCGCCGGCGCAAAATCCCGTGCGATTTCCTGTCTCAGGCGGATCATGGTTGGCAGCAGGCTCAGTAGATTCGCCTGGTCGGTTGGTCCCGCCGAATCGCCAACGGCGCATAGATCGTCCGCTATCGACACAAGCCGGGCCAACTGAGCCTGCTCGGGCGTAATATCTCCAGAGGCCACCAGCTTCTCCACGATGCGTTCCGGTGGAGGAAGCATGAACATTTTGGCTATATCCGGGCGGCTAACCTTGGCTATGATACGATGAGCGGTTCGAATCGTTCCGTCTGGACGCTGGCTCAGCCCGAGAATACGATACTTTATCAGCGCCGGTGTCATCGTCAGATACGAGGTGGCTTCAACCAAGTCCACCTTCTCCCGCAGCAGCGTTTCGATCAGCCGTTCTTCCCTGCCGGAATGAATCGGGTGGTACATAACCGTTACTCCGAACGAACCGTCAGCCCCCAGAGCTTGGCGGATGCCGCGGATGGAATGCTCCAGGTCTACCTGGCGCATTCCGCTTGCACCGAGAAAGGCCAGACAGCCCGCTCTTCCAGCCGCCGTAACCAGCTCTTGGGACGAAATTCCATCATTCATTCCACCTAGGACATATGCATAGTCCAAACCGTAACGCTGCTTGAACCCGGTGCTGCCGAGCTGCATTCCTGGGGAACCCTCCCCAGCTAGAACTTTTGGATTGTCAGCATTCGCCGGAACCTCAAGCACTTCCGTTTGTTCCAGCCCGGCCTCTTGCACTGCTTCCTCGTTCAAAATAATCTCTTCAGCATAAATTTCTTCTTCGGTGGCCGTTTCCTCCAAGATAGGCTCTATATCAGGCAGTTCGACAGCCGCTGCCGCTTCCAAGAAGAAATTATCCTCTGAAGGCGCATCGTCTTCCACAATAAGTGGCTCAGCTTCTCTCTTGATTTTGCTGACCAGTCCGGCGATCACATGGCCGGGACCGATCTGCAACAGCTCCATTTCAGGATCTTTTCCCATTAGATAGCGTACTGACTCCGTCCATTGCACGCTGCTGACCATTTGCTCTGTCATGTAGTGAATCATATTTTTCAGAGTGTAGGGTCTAGATGTCAGATTCGATATGACTGGTATTTTGGGCGCTTTGAAGGTAAATTGTTCGAGGAATTGCTTAAACTGTATTGCTGAATCACGCATGTACCGGGAATGAAACGCTCCGCTGACATTCAAAACCACATAGGCGGAGACGCCGCTGCTCTCAAAAATCTCTTTTGCAGCCGTTATATCCTCCTGCAGCCCCGATAAAGCAATTTGGGTAGGTGTATTGAGGTTGGCAACGTCTAGCCGATCCAGTCTATGCTGGGCAAGAATTTCCCGGATCGCTTCTTCCGTCAAGCCAATGAGAGCAGCCATACCGCCTCCGGTAGCCGTGCTCATCAACTCGCCTCTCTTTTGCACAATCCGCAATCCTGTCTCAAAATCAAACACTTCCGCGGCAAACAGCGCGCTGTATTCGCCAAGGCTGTGTCCCGCAACATAGTCGGGGGCTTCACCGGATTCCTGCTGATGTTTTAAATATGACAATGCATTCACTACGTAAAGTGCGGGTTGCGTATATGCAGTATTGTCCAGCAACTTCTTGCTGTTCTTGAGGCATAGCTCTTCAATGGAATAGCCCAACACCCGGTCAGCGATAGCGGTATACTCCGGAAACTCCTGAAATAGCTTGTCCCCCATGCCAACCGATTGTGCGCCTTGTCCCGGAAATAAATAAGCTTTCATCTTCGCTTTCTCCCCATCTCTTGTAAGGTTCAATTGTCCGCAATAGACGATCGTCTCATTAAGTTTCTTCATATCGCTGCCCATCGGGGTAATGATAGATTTGATAGCCCGGGTTTGCGCCGGGTCGAGGAGCTTCTTGCTGAAGTTCTCCAATGTTCCCGAGGGCCCCAGATCAAGATAAACCTTGGGATTCCCGTCGGCCAGTGCCTTTAAGGCTCCCTGGAAATTCATCGGCTCCCTCAGCACGTCCCACAGGAAGGACTCCCCAATCTGCTTTACCGGACCACCCATCATGGAAGAAACAAAAGAAATTTCAGGTAAACGGAATTCGCATCCCCTCAAGACATCACAATAGGGCTCCTTCAGCCTGTCGATGGATGCCGAATGAAATGCATAATTTACGGGAAGCTTCAAACTAGCAATATTCCGTTCTTTCAGAAATTGCTGAGTATCTTTGGCGTGTTTTACGCTGCAGGCGACGGTAAAATGCTTATCATAATTGACGGCAATCAGCTCAGTACGACCATTCAGCTCCGCACTCTCTTCATACAGACGACAGTTGTCCAAAATGGCGATCATCGCACCTTTTCCGCATGTCTCCTGCAGCAAATTCACCTGCTTGACAATCAGCTCAAGCACATGTGTGGGAGAGAGAACCTTGGCTACCGCAAGCGCCACATATTCGCCGAGGCTGACACCTATGACGTAACGTGGACGGATGCCTGCGGCAATCAGCGTTTGGGAGAGCGCGTATTGAACCATAAAAATGGCAGGATGGGAATAGAAAATATCATCAAACCTCGATCCTTTTCGCTTAGCGGCAAGATAAAGCTCTGCCACAACGCTTGCACCGGTCAATGCCTGGAAGGACTCGTCCAGTTGATTCATGGTTTGGCGAAAAACAGCGTTTGCTTCGTACAATTCAAGGCCCATCTTGCTGTATTGGGAGCCCTGGCCGGAGAACATAAATACCAATTCGTCTTGCACTCTTGTACCTCCCGTAATCCAACATGACGGTTCAGCCCATACAGCCGGCTATCCGGTTACTTGAAATCAAAAATTTTGGAATTACTCTTCCGATTTCTATACTTGACGAAATGATTGATGTCATCAATCTGAAAATACAGGTTCTTTTTGTATAAATAGCTCATTTCCCTGCCGGGGGGCTCTCCGAAGGAATGTCCGGGATAAACACGGACATTCGCGGGAATCAGCTGGATTAGCCTTTGAATGCTGTAGTACATATCTTCCGCAGAGCCACCCTCGCTGTCGCATATACCGCAGCCCTCGATGAACACGGTGTCGCCGGAGAACAGATTGTCGCCCCCCCAGTAACAGACGCTTCCCGGTGTGTGACCTGGAGTTAAAAGACAGGTGATAGGGGTATCGCCAACACGGATAATATCCATATCCTCCACTGTTCTCAGACGAGTGCAGTGGTACCGATAATATTCCGCCTCTGTTTTGGATAAATAGACTGTGGGCTGGTAAAGCATCTCCAGCTTGTTCACCATATTGGTATGATCAAAATGGGAATGCGTGAGCAGCACCGCTTCCAACGAAGCGTTATGCAGTTTCAGTTTATGTACAAGCTGCGAGACATCCCAGGATGGATCAACAACAAAAGCCTTGAGGGAGGACTTGTCGATTCCAAGATAAGAATAATTCACAAACGTCATACATTGAGTCTTAATGGTAAACAAATCATAGGTTGCTTCCATTTGCGCCTCCTAGAAGGGATTCATTGACATTTTTCCACAAATTCCCCTATTAATCTACTAGATTATCAGATAATAACTCCTTTATTGTCAATGAATGTTTGTACTGTATATTGTTAAATTTTGTTTCAATTTATTGAATATTTATCGGTATTGGGCAGCGGCAATTACACAATCCGCAGTAAAACGCTGGTTATCTTTTTCGGGAAACACATGAAACTCCCTGAAGTCGGAAGCAGCAAGCACTTTCTCCCAAGCGTACGGATCGATAATTGGCGATTTCTGGCGCAGATGCAGATCTTCAAAGACCCACCAGCCCTCAGCCAGCCCCCAGACCATATCCACCCAGCGCTGCCGTTTACAGGCCTCAATCAGCATCATGATTCCTCCCGGAGCCAAAAGAGGCTTCAGATTATCCACCGTGCCTTGGATATCCTTAGTGGCATGCACCACATTCAGGCCAAGCACAGCGTCGAAGCTGCCAGATGTAAATCCTTGGGCCTCTGGATCTTTAGTGATATCGAATGTCTTGAAGTTCAGAGAAGCAAATTCGGGATTCTGTCTGGCTTTGCCTATAAAATATTCCCCGATGTCGGTGAACCAATAGTTGACGTTAGCGCGCGCCGCAAGCGGCAGCAGCTGACGGGTCAGCAGGCCGGTACCACCGCCGACCTCAAGTATATTGATCTCCGCTCCTTCCCCTGCGTCAATGAGCAGCGAGAGCGTATCATGTACGACCCCGGCATATACCCGCTCCCTGCCATGCTCCACCGTATCCCGGTTGCTCTGCTCCAACGCATCCGAGCTTCCTTTCGGAAAAAGCACACTGACCGGAGGAATCTTGCCGGTAAGTGCATCCTGGTATTTTCCAACGCAATAATCGAGGAAGGAAAGCATGCCCTTGAACTCGGGATAGCTCTCCAGGCACGCCTCGTACAGTACCTTTGGATCCGGCACCGTAGACTCGTCCGCAACAAATTTCACTCGGCTGTCCATCAGCTTTACGATCCTGTCCTCGGCCAGCATGTCGATCATGCAGTCCAGCAGGCGGGTATAGGCCGCTGGCAATCGCAGACGCATCGCCCATTCGTTCCGGTCATGGATGGCACCCGCGCTTACATCTATGCCTGAATCCTTCAAGAAACGGAACGCGTAGCTAGTGCACAGGTTGTTGAGACGCTCCTCGAGCCCGTCGTATTCTTCAAGCCCAGCAATCTGAAGCTCCGCCAAGCGGCACCGCTCGAATTCGAGCATCTGCGCCCGACATTCCTTCAAGCTGAAGAAATGGGGCTTTGTGTTCCCCACTAGGAAGTCCTCTACCGCGAGGTTCAGCTGCTTGTGATGCGTCATAAACAAAAAGTGGGCCGCGTCCTCCAGTTCCAGCATAGCGGCGCCCGGAATAGTGGCTCCCATCACTTTTGATTGCCGGGTGTTGATAATGGTATCGTTTCTTCCGAAGACAATCAGTACAGGAGCTTGAATTTGCCTGAGGATGTTCATCGTCGAATAGCTCTTTTGGTTTCCAGGCAGATAATATTCCATGTATTTAGTAAAAATCCGCTGATCGATACTTTTGCCGCATTCCATCAGCTCTGAATAATCCTCTCCGCCCGGCACGGCCTCCAGATCCAGCCTCATCGCCTCATCAGCATTCATCTTCGGATTTTCATTGACGATTTCATAGATAGAACTGACCAGTACGAGACGGGATATACGCTTCGGATACATTACGCTGAAAGTTTGCCCCAGAAGTCCCCCCCACGAGAAGCCGATAAAATCAACCGGCTCTTTCACCCCAAGGCCGTCCAGCACCTCCGCGATAATCCTAGCTCTGCCCTCTAGCGTATAATCCTCAATGTCCTCGCTCAGGCCGCAGCCTGGATTATGAATACAAATCACTTTATGCTTTTGCGAGAAATGCTCAAACTGCTTTAGAACCATCGGCGAAGCCATGCCTACCCCGCCTACAAGAACAAGCGGGCTGCCTTTGCCCGAGACGACAACCTCCATGCTTTTTCCGGATGATGTTCCCACCAGCAGTTGGATGTACTTGTGCCGATCCTCCTCCAGTTCCTCCAGCGAATAGGATCGGTAGCTGCCTGTGAATGCTTTTTGGCTACCTAGCTCTTGCCAGAACCGAGTAAAAAATTGATCCGAGCTGCTGATCAGCCGCAGGTGATTCTGCCCGACTTCAGGGCCGCGGACTGGAACGGTGTCTGCCTTCTCCGAGGAATCCGTCTTCTGCCACATAGACTTATCCAGTGCCGTCTGCCTTACATTTCCCGCACTGTAAGCCACTTGCGATCCAACCACTCGCGGGGATTCCGCAGTTCCTGCAGCCTCGTGCGCGTAAGCAGGAGCAAGATCAGCAGTTGCAGCAGGCAGGGAAGGTGTTTGCTCCAATAGATGCTCACCCAGTTCATTAATGGTTCCATATTCTAAAAAGACGTTCATAGAGAGGTCTACTTTCAGCTTTTCAGCCAAATAACTTTGAAAGCCCGTAAAGCTGATAGAGTCAAAGCCGAAGCTGCTCCAACCCGTATCAAGGTCAATCTTGGCGGCAGGCACTTTCAACAGGGTTGCCACGCCTTCAACCAGGATCTGGCGGATTTGCCCAGCAAGGCCGGATGGAGCCGCGTCTGGCGGATCCTCCTGCGTGTTATCTGGACTCATCCGCTGATTTCCTCGGATCAAGGACAACGCCTCTTCCGGCGATAGCTGTCCGTTCTCGACCATCTGTAACAATTGCATTCTTGAATAGCTGCTCATTCCAAAAGATCCCCCACCAACAGATTTAGATTTTCAGCGCTGATTTCCCCTTTTTGCACCTTGGTCAGCCACATCAGAATTTGCTCATCATTCAGTGACACCCGACCTTCTTGTGAGTCATGGTCTACAGCGGCTTGGAACGCCCCTCCTTCCGGGGCGTGCTGAGATGCTTCATTGTACAGCGGTGATTCAGAATGTTCCTTCCGGACCGCATTTCCTGGTGGCCGGTCTGGTCCTGGAAGCCAATAGCGCTCCCTGTCGAATGCGTATTCTGGAAGCGGCGTCTTGTGTACGTCTTTCGAGTACCAGGCCGACCAATCAACAGAAACCCCCTGAACCCAGAGCTGAGCAATTTTGTCCAGCTTGCCCGCTTGCATCAGTTCGTTCATAAACAGACGGCTTTCTTCCCCGTCGAACAATTTGCCAAGCGCCGATCGTGCATTGCTTCTCCCCTCGTAAATGCCCGGCATATCCCGATTTCCACTGATATAGGCTTCCAGTAGGACATGCAGCCCTACGAGGCTATCAACAACAAAGGCAGCGCGCTCTGCAAATTCGGAGCGTCCGGTCTGTAAACCGTAAGCAATCTGCTCCAGCGTTACCGGAAAAGCGTCAACGTGGGTCTGCTCTGCTCCATGGCTTGGCATTCCAGCATAAAATTCGGCAATTCCTTCAGGGTCATGCTGAAGGAGAAACATAACCAAACTGTTTAAAGAAGAGAATCCGTACAGGGAATCCTTGAATTCCAGATGATATTTTTCTTTCAGTGCCTCCAGCAACTGCACATTTTTGACCGCATCGAGGCCGTATTCTTCCAGTGCGACATAGGGATCGATATTTTCAGGTTCAATTCCCATCATATTTCCAAAAAGGGAGGCAGTTTCCTGCCGCAACGCAGCTTCCAAATCGGCTGCCGCCTCAGATGCCGTTATGGAACGGCTCAGACTTCGGGCTGCAAACGCCTGCAATCTGCGACTATTCTCCAGCAGGCTGCTATGGCTTTTTGCCGACAAAATGATAAGTGACTTACTCCGGTTCGATGTAGGGAGAACAAAAGGATCATTCCGGTACTCCTCAATGATGATGTGCGCATTGCTCCCCCCCACGCCAAAGGAGCTGATACCCGACCTACGCGGAATTTCACTTCCGTGTTCGTCGCTTAGCGCTTTCCAGGCAACGGTTTCTTCGGCGATTCTCAGTCCGGTTCCCTCCAGCTTGATGTAAGGGTTCAACTCATTGAAATACAGGTTGCCCGGAATTTTTTTGTGCTTCATGGACAACAGCACCTTGAAGATGCTAGACATGCCAGCCGCGGATTCCAAATGGCCGATATTCGTCTTGACCGAACCTAGCACACATTGCGGCAGCTCTGAATCCGGTTTGTCCCATGCGCGGAACAGCGTTTTAAAAGCTTTCTTCAAACCGTCCACCTCAATGGGGTCGCCAAGGCTAGTCCCCGTGCCGTGGGTTTCAATATACGTAATAGTGGCCGGATCAACCCCAGCTCGCGCATGGGCTTGAACAATCACATCCGCCTGGGATTTGGCATTGGGCGACGTAATCGAATTGGATTTGCCACCGTGGTTGACCGCCGTTCCGCGAATGACACCATGAATGTAATCCTTGTCGCGGATGGCCGCCGATAGCGGCTTAAGCAGAAGTGCCCCGGCTCCTTCGCCCCGTACATACCCGTCGGCAGATTTATCGAACGTTTTGCATTTGCCATCTTTGCTCAGCATGCCAAGGCTGCTACCCGCAATGAATAGATTGGGACTGGAGATCAAATTGATGCCACCCGCCACCGCATATGTACATTCATCATGCCAAATGGACTCCGCTGCCCGATGTATCGCTACGAGTGAGCTGGAGCAAGCCGTATCCACGGGTTCGCTAGGCCCGCTCCAATTGAAGAAATAGGATATCCTGTTGGTCAGCATCGTGCGGGTCAGCGTTGTGGCGATTTCATCCTTGAGCAGCAGCTCCTGGTAATCCCCATTGGAGACACCAATGAAAACCGAGGTACGCGTACCCGCTAGCGCGTCCGCTTTATAGCCTGCATTCTCCAGTGTGTGCCACACAATTTGGAGCATATGCCTTTCCTGCGGATCCATCTTCTCCGCTTCCATAGGCGAAATGCCAAAAAACAAAGGATCAAAGGTGTCGATTTCATTTAAAAACGCACCGGATTTCACATCCGTTCTGCCTGTCTCGGTGCGAGGATCGCCATAACGGTCCTGCCAGCTCCAGCGATCCGCGGGGATATCCGTAACCATATCCCGCTTAGCCTCGAGATTCTCCCAGAATTGCTCTAGATTGTCCGCGCCTGGCATCATGCCGCTCATGCCAATAATCGCGATAGGCTCTCTGGCTGAAGCCGGACGGGAAGAAGTAAGCTCCAACAAGCTTCCGTTCCCGCCCCGATCGGAGTGGACTAATTCGGATACCGCTTCATTGACCAACGTTGGCAGCATCGTCCGGAACGCATTCTGCGAATTGTCCGCCAGCACCTTCTGCCAATGCTTCGCCACAAAAGGTGCCTCGGCATTAGCCGTCTGTGTCGGCAAAGCTTCTTCAGCTTCAAAGTACCGATCAATAACAACGCCGTACTCCCCATAGACGGCCTCCGCTATCGTAAGCGGAGAAGATTGTTCAAAGAACAGGGTCGGTGTTATATCTACGCTAAAAGCGCGGTTGATCGCATTAGACAGCTCCGTGAAGGAAATCGAGTCGAACCCCAGCTCTGACAGATCCGAATCAGTTGCAATTTCACCGCGGTCGCTCTTCAGAATATCGGCCATAATGCCGATCAGTTCATCGGCCAACCGTGAGATCAAATCCCTTCCCGCCGCAGCGGCCGTAACCGGATGCGCCTTAAGACGGACGCTCTCCTTGAGGACAGGGCGGGTAAAGGCATAGATCAGCTTAGCCCGGTCGCCTGCAGCCACTAGAATCTGCTGCTCACCAAGCGCGAGGCTCTGCTCAAAGGCGGCAATCCCCTCCTCATCGGTCAGTGGGCGCATGCCGAACTTGTTCCACAGCAACTCGCGTGTGGCCGCATCTATTTGCATACCGCCATTTTGCCAGACCGACCAATTGAGCACCGTATCGGATCTGCCAAGTTGTTCATTCATGCTGGCGACATAATGATCAAGGAAGCTGTTCGCATAAGCGTAGTCTCCCTGCCCGATGTTTCCGATCAGCGAAGTGGAGGAGGAAAACGGTACAAACAGCTCCAACTCCTCCCTAGACAACGTCTCGTACAAATGTGCTGTCCCGTACACTTTGGAATTCAGCACCATTTCAACTTCGGCCATATCTTTCTTGGCCCATAATGAATCCCGGACGACGCCTGCGCAGTGGAAGACACCGTTCAGTCCAGAATACGCAGCTTTTGCTGTCCGTACTGCCCCATCTACGGATGCCGGGTCCGCCAAGTCCATGGGAATGTACATCGCCTCGGCGCCAAGCCCCCTTAGTTCGTCCAGCTTCTCCCCGTCGCAGTGGGTGCTTCTTCCGCAGAGAACAAGCCGGGCCTGGAAGAAGGCCGCTAAATATTTGGCAAAAATATAGCCCAGACCGCCCATGCCGCCGACAATTAAATATGCGCCGCGCTGGATGAGCTTCTGCTCTGGTTTGAGCGTAGGCTCGGCCGGAACTAACTGACGTGCATAACGTCTGCCGTCCTCGTATTTCACTTCATGCGCCCCGGTACCTGCCAATTCCTCCATCAGCAAACGGTCTAAATCCGCGATACCTTTGCAATGAATAACGCTACCCAGCAGCTTCGGCTGCTCCAGAACAAGCGAGTGGAAGAACCCGGCTAATGCATTGTATTCCGAGATTGCCTGTCCTCCTTGATAAATGCAGCAGATCCGGACCTCATGCTTGAACCGCCAGGACACAAGCCACTTGCACAGCTGGAACAACGGATAAATTTCCCGACGGATTCTCTCCTTCAGCGTCTCTTCCCCAGGTTGTCTCAGTATGTAAACGATACGCAGACGGGTCTCTCCGGTAATGCTGCATTCAGAGCCCCATTTATTGAAGGCGTCATCAGCGTTCGGGTTGATCTGAAAACGTCCGGCCTCCAGCTTCTGGTACTTCTGCCCCCATTCGATGTGGACGGGCGCGCCTGAATCAAAGGTACCCAGTGCAGCGAATTCGCCACCGGAGACGTTGACCAACACAAGGCGGCTATCCTCCCCTTGGTCAAGCGCCGGCGAGTTGATTGGAGACGGCACCCATTTCGGCATGAAATAGACAAGTTCTTTCGGCACATCGGATTCGGACTCCAGCGCAGATTGAACCACGCTTGCCTGAAACGGCCGGATCGTCAGTTCCTTCATTCTTGCCAGCACCTCTCCCCCCGCGCCAAGGTAGGAAATATCAAATTTAAGCCCCTTGGCCTCGGAAGGTTTCACATGGGCATATGCGGGCTTAGCAGAAACATCGAAGATCTCAAGTTGGCCCAATACAAAAGGCACATACAGCACATTCTGATCGATCCGTCCGGTCTTGTAAGCAAAAGCCACGGCCGATTGCAGTCCACCATCGGTCAGTGTCGGATGCAGCCCGAACTGTCCAAGCGTCGGATTCAGACTAGCAAGAACCGCAAGCTTCGTTATCGCCTCTTCGGAGCCGCAATGCAACGCCTGAATACCTTGGAATCGTTCGCCAAGCTCAGCACCGAGACGTCCTATTAGCTCATAATACGCTCGTGCGTCACTTTCTCCGCCGCGGTATCTTGCTATCAACGCCCCGATATCCAGCTTCTCCGTGGCCCCAGCGAGCGTGCTTCCCATCTCCAGCCTGCCCTGCGCATGGCTGGCTATCTGGCCGTCCTGTTTCGAGCAAATACGGAAATCAATGCCCTGGGGACCGGCCTGCAACACCGTTCTTACAGTGCGCACCTTCGCTTCAACGATGACCGGATTCGACCAGATCACATTGCGGATCACACATACTTGGCGCCCAGGATCAGCCATCTCACCGGCAGCCCGTAGCATTTCAAGGTAAACCACGCCAGGTAGCACATGCCCATGATCTGCAAGATAAAACTCGCTGCCATGAAAATCCGTTTCAAAGGCCTGTTCGTACAGCGTAGAAACGTTGCGGCCAATCAGTACCTGCAAACAAGGGACGGAGCTTCTGCCACTGTCTGCCGCAGTTTCAAAAAACGGCTTTTCCTTCTGCGGCATCCAATAGCGAGTTTCTGCAAAAGGATATGTTGGCAGGCCGGCTATCCTGAGCGGGCGCCCAGAATAAAGCTCCTCCCAGTTGATCCTCTGCCCAGCCATCCACGCCTTCGCTAGTGCGGGGATGTCGTTCAAAGACAACGCTTTACGAACCTCGCTTGCGTTTACAACAGTCTCGATATTCCCGGCCCGGCGCTGCTTGACGCTTCCCGTATAAAGTCCGTCTGCTTGCCGCCCTTCACAGTAAGCTGTCAGCTTCAGCCGCAATTCCTCCACGTCGGAAGCAGCCGCAGCCAACCTCTCCTCCATATCCTCCCGCCCCATTTGTAGAGTATAGGCAAGTCGGCATAGATCTGGTTTACTTTTACCCAGATAATCAAGTAATTGGAACGCGTATTCGCGCAAACGCCCTTCATTCTTCGCGGAGAGGACAAACAGCTTGGGTTCCTGAACCGTACCTGATAGCGGAACAGATCGTCTCGGCAAATACTCCTGAATCACGGCGTGAGCGTTAGCTCCCCCGAAGCCAAACGAGCTAACGCCAGCACAGCGGGGTTGGGCTTCGCCGGACTCATCGCGCGTAGCCACCCACTCTCTTGTAGTGTCCAGCACATAAAAAGGGGTTCCTTCAAGCTGTATGTACGGGTTCAGCTCTTTGAAATGTACATTTCCTGGCAATTTCTTCTTCTCAAGAGCAAGCAGAGTCTTAATGAAGCCAGCGATACCTGAGGCAGGCTCCAAATGCCCTATGTTTGTCTTCAAAGCGCCGAGCCCGATTGGCTGTCCGCTTCCCGGGTCTTTGTCCCAGCGGCGGTACAGTTCGGAGAATGCCTTTTTCAAGCCCCCGACCTCAACCGGATCACCCAATTCAGTACCCGTTCCGTGGGTTTCAATATAGGACACCGTCGCCGGATCAACTCCTGCTTCCGTATAAGCCTCCAGCAACAGTTCCGCCTGGGCGTCGGAATTGGGGGCAGTCAGGGAGTGGGCCCGTCCGCCGTGGTTTACGGCAGTTCCTTTGACAACGCCATAAATATAGTCACCGTCCCCCACCGCCTTCTCAAGCGGTTTGAGTACAACCACGCCGACACCCTCGCCTTTGACATAACCATTCGCGCTGCGGTCAAACGTTTTGCATTGCCCATCCGGAGAAAAGACCCCCATGACGCCTGCCCCTACATAGGTGTTGGGATCAAGCATTAGGCTAACGCCACCCGCAAGGGCCAGCTCGCTCTCCCCCTGCTGGATCGATTTGACCGCACGGTGAAGGGCCACAAGGCTGCTCGAGCAGGCGGTGTCAATCGACTCGCTCGGCCCGTTGAAATTAAAGAGATAAGATACCCTGTTACTGAGGAGCGCGGTCGCGTTGCCGATGCTGGACTGGGCATGTACCTTCTCCATGTTAGCGGACAGTAGCTGCTGATAATCGGAGAACTGCACACCTGCAAACACCCCTACCCGTTTGCCCGAAAGCTCCGACATTTTATAGCCGCTATCTTCCACAGCTCTCCATACCGCCTGGATAAACAGCCTTTGCTGCGGATCCATCAGCTCGGCCTCGCGTGGTGAAATCTGAAAGAATTTCGCGTCGAAATGATCGTGCCCGCTGATAAATCCTCCCCATCTAGAATTGGTCTTGTTGTCTTCCTGCGCATCGGGACTGTAATAAGCCTTCCAGTCCCAACGGTCATCGGGGACCTCTCGCACGTGGTTCTCGCGGCGATCCAGAAGTCCCCACAGCTCTTCAGCCGTATCCGCCCCAGGTAGCTTGAAGCTAATGCCAACAACGGCCACATCCCGGGTTGTCTGTACCGAGGTGGGCACCATGCCCGTTTTTTTACGTTCTGGGTACTTTTGGGAGAGCGGCTGCAAAGCCGGAGTCTGACTCGGAGGAGAAGGTTCTGGTTGTTCGGTAAATGAAGATTTCTCGGCCACTCCTTCTTCAGCTGGAGATTCAATAAATGCCTGCTCTGGCCCCTCTTCAGCCGCATAATAAGCTGCGACCTCCTCACTGAAATCCTCATCCAGAAGAAAATTCGCCAGCTCTTTTAGCGTAGTTTTGGCAAAAAATACGGCGGGGGACAGCTCGATCCCGTACAGTTCGCATAAAGCGTCGGCATATTCCTTAAGCGAGATCGAATCAAAGCCGAAATCGCCCATATTTTCATCCATATCCAGCTTGCTTGTCTGCGTTTGTAGAACCTCCGCAGCTAATCGCAGCACATCGCGCCTGACCCGCTCTTCCACGAGGATAACCCGCGACAAGCCACTTTCTATGGATCGTTGCTGACCATGCTTATCCAACTCGGTTGCGCCTCCTTTGACTTGACTATGCTCGGTCGGCTTCGCCAGCATCAATTGCAGTTCCAGCTTGGCTCGTTCTCCGTATATAACCGCAGTCTGGGGGAATCCGCCCGCCATCACCGCTTCAAAGCAGACGATTCCTTGCTCGGCTTCCAATTGCCCGATACCCGAGGCCTGTAGGTACAACTGCTCGGCCCCACTATCTAGATGCATACCTCCCGTTTTCCAGAGCGGCCATTGTATGCTGATACTTCTGCCACTGCGTTGCCCCTGATCTACCCGACGATCACGCCGCTCGCAAAATCTGTCCAGATATCGGTTCGCCACGGCATAATCTCCTTGCCCAAAATCTCCGATCAGCGAAGAGGTAGATGAAAAGACGATAAAGAAATCAAGCGCCTCCGCCTTCGTTGCCTCATCTAGAGCGAGAACGCCGCCGATTTTGGGCTGGAGAATTCCGGAAAACTCATGGGCCTGCTTTTGAAAAATAAGTTTGCTGCTCGCCTTACCCGCTGCGTGGACAACTCCGTGAATATCTCCAAAACACCGCTTCGCCTGCTGCACTGCCTGCTGCGCCTGTAGCGGATCGGAAACATCGCACGCCAGATACTCCGCCTGCGCCCCCATTGCGCGCAGCGTATCCAGCTTCGCTTCAAGTGCGGAATCTTGCGTGCTCCTGCCGAGCAGCATCAGCCTTGCTTTGTAGGTACGGGCCAAGTGTCCAGCGAGAATCATCCCGAGAGAGCCCGCTCCGCCGGAAATTATGTATACGCCCCCCGGCTTCAACAGTATGCATTCTCTGCTCAAAACAACCTCTCGCAGCTGTTTTTCTTTCCGTATTCCTTGTTCATACCGGACCTCATGGGAAAATGCATAACTGTCTTGTAGCAGCTCTCCGCGCAATATATCCGCCACTTTTGAGCCGTCCCCGGGTACTTCCGCATGCGTAAAGCGCAGGCGCGGATATACGCGCTCCAACGACTTTCCAAGCGCGCCAAGTGCCTCGACATCCAGCCTCTCGCCCCCGCTGGTGGAAAGGGACAGCCAACGATTGTTCAACCTTAGCTTTAACGCATGGAAGGCTTTAATGAGATAAAAAACGCTGCTTAACGCACCATCCGTATTTCTCCCCGCTGGCAGCTCCTGATCCCATAACATCACCACGGAGTCAATTTTCGGGAAGCTTGTTATAACCTCCGCAAGCATAGCGGCGTAGTCACTCTCTAGATTCCGGTTAACCTTGTAGCAACGTTCTCCCTCCCGGAGGTAGGACGCTCCTAGATGCACGCTCACCACTGTAAAATCGGAAGTCAAAGCGTCAACAGTTCTCCACGACTCAGGGGTGTCCGACTCCACAACAAGTAGTAGGACTCCCAGGGGCCGGGCGGCCGCTTCGTTCTGTGGGGCAGGGGCGGAATCCGCCCACTGCTCCTGAAAATAGATTATTTCTTTATGTCCGTCCGCTTTACCGAGACTCATTGTGCTGACCACCTGTCTTGTTTGATATGCTATCTTTCGGCAATCCCTACGAATCAGACCGAAGCGGAGTGTTCCAGGACGCCGACGGCTTCTGCTGGTACAGAGACGAGTTTCACAACCAACTCTTCCATTGTCAGGATTACATTGCCTTGCGCATCGTTCACGGTAATTTCATAGACTGCCTTACCCTCTTGAAGCAGGCGCCAGGATGCCAGCACCTTGACCTCGCGTCCAAGCGCTCCATACACGGTACACCGCAACAGCGAGCGGAATTCTATTTCATCTGCATCCGAAGTGATGCGCACCAGGCTCCGGATCAATTCCTCCATTGCCAGATCGTTAAATACTCGTTCCGCTTGCGATTCGACAAAATCCTTAAAAACAATGCCCATCGCTGCCCGACCACCGCCTGTCCGGACATCACGCAGGGACTCAATGTAGCTTCCTGGAGCCATAAAGTCGTCCCGGAGCCGCTCAAGCGAAGGTAAATCATCCAAATCATCCATTTCGACAGCCTGGGGTTGTCTGTATCCGACCGTGGACACTTTACCTTGTGCGCATACAACGTACTCGCCGGACTCATTCTCAAAGCCCGCTTCGCATTCAATGTAACGACCACTCTCATACAGAGATGTGACCACTTTGCACTCCGCCGTAAGAAGCGGCAGCTTGCCCCAGACGACATCTTCGATCATGCGGCAAGGCGCTTCCATCGCAAGCTCAGAAGTGACCCTGAATAGCTCGATGAAGGCAGTATGTCCGAAACTTTGGAAGGAGCCCTCACCTAACAACGTCTCGTACTGCTGCCTGCTAAAGCTGGAGATGTTACCGTCCACAAGCGGATGTATTTTGTGAGATCCGCGAGTCGATCCGCGTGACTCTGTCCGAGGGATCCAGTAGCTCTCCCGTTCAAAAGCATAAGTCGGAAGCGGAATGATTCTTCTCATACCTTGGCTGTATAGCAGTGCCCAATCGATTGCTGCGCCCTGAACCCACAACGCCGCTGTCCTTCCGTCATTATCCAACTTCTCCACTTCCGGCCGGTTGCGCTTGGACACCGTACCTGTATAGATATCCTCTCGGCTAACGCTGGATAGATAGACTGTAAGCTTGTCCACCGCTTCCTGCACGGAGACCGCTACAAACGCCATACGGCAGTTCATTTCCTCCCGGCCTGTCTGGAGCGTGTAGGCTGCGTCACTAAGCTCCGTATCCGGAAAACGCTCCAGAAAGCCCTTCATTCTCATAGCCATCTGCTTCAGCGAATACTGCGTTTTGGCGGAAAGGACAATAATCTGATTTCCATCATCTTCTGGCCCGCTGTTTCTGTACCCATCGCCTGAAGCCTTATATTCTTCAAGTAGTACAAATGCATTAGTTCCGCCAGCGCCGAAGGAACTGATCCCGGCACGCCTTGGCGTTTCCCGGTCTTCTACAGTCCATGGGGCAGCTTGCCGCTGCACACGGAAGTAAGAGCTGCCGAAATCGATATTGCTATTCGTCTTCTCCGCATGGATGGATGGGACAAGCTGTTTATGCTTCATCTGAAGTAGCACTTTAGTGATAGAAGCGATACCCGCTGCCGCTTCCAGGTGGCCGATATTGGATTTGACCGATCCGATCGGACAGGACTGCTTGGCAGGGTGGTATTCATCAAACACTTGGTTCAACGCGTTGATCTCAATGGGGTCGCCCAGCTTGGTGCCCGTTCCGTGCGCCTCCATATAAGAAATAGTGCCTGCGTCGACGCCGGCTTTTTTCAGCGCCTTTGAGATCAGGCTGACCTGCGCGGCTGGATTAGGAACGGTATACCCACTGACCTTCCCCCCATGGTTGACTTCCGTAACCCTGATTACGCCATAGATATGGTCATTGTCCTGTATTGCCTCGCGAAGTGGCTTGAGCAGAATCGCCCCCACGCCCTCACCAGGCACAAAACCATCGGCATCGTCTCCGAAGCTGTGGCATTTCCCCGTCGGTGAGAGCATTTTGGTCTGGCACATCAGCACATATTTGTAAGGATGAAGATAAAGATTGACACCTCCGGCTATAGCGAGACGACATTCCCTACTCCTCAGGCTCTCGCAGGCGGCGTGGATTGCCGCCAAAGAAGAGGAGCACGCTGTATCAATTGCTAGGCTGGGACCACTAAAATTGAACATATATGAAATGCGGTTGGCGATGGACCATGGCGACACATTCGGCATAGCCGACAGATTGCCGCGCTCCCATTCCTCAGGCCCCCACATTTGGTACGAGAAGGTGGTCGCTCCTGCGAACACCCCTACATTCGCTCCATGCCCCTCCTGATAGTGCTGAAGCTTCTTCTTCGTATAACCGGCATCTTCCAGCGCTGACCATACTGTTTCAGCAAAAAGGCGTTCCTGCGGATCCATTATGACCGCTTCGCGTGGGGCGATGTTGAAGAAGGCCGGATCGAACTTATCCGCATCATCAACGAATGCACCCCACTTGCTATACATCTTGCCTTCTTGAACTTTCTCAAAGCTGCCACCGAAATACTTGCGGTAATCCCAGCGACTGGCCGGAATTTCACCGGTGCAATCCCTGCCCGCAGCGATATTATCCCAGAACTCATAAACATCGGAAGCCAACGGATATTTTCCGCCTAATCCGATGATTGCAATCGCATCATCCGAGGTTGGACGAGCTGTCTCCGCACGGCTGGAGAACCGGCCCGCGAACGAAGGCAGTTCCTGCCATACATAAGGTGTAGCCTCTGTATACCATTTCCCTGCACTAGGATCGACCGGCTCAACTGATTCAGCCCTCCGCTCTTGCTGAGATGGCACATCAGATCCGAACAGCAGCATAAGTGCTTGGTTGTATTGCTTCGTTAAATGGACGGCCAGTGT
This sequence comes from Paenibacillus lutimineralis, assembly GCF_003991425.1. NCBI lineage: Bacteria > Bacillati > Bacillota > Bacilli > Caryophanales > Paenibacillaceae > Paenibacillus > Paenibacillus lutimineralis. The sequence continues at coordinate 1,619,163 of NZ_CP034346.1, read as the reverse complement.
TGTGATCGTCTGATATTCAAACAGCAGCGTCTTGGAAACCTCACCGAGATCCTCTTCAAGTTTGCCGTTGAAATAACCGATCATGACTGATTCGACACCGTATTCCTCAAATTCGGCGTGTACATCAAGCTCATCGGGTTCCAGCTTGAGCAGTTCGCTAAATATACCGATCAGATAGCGCACAGTCTGCTCCAGAAGCCCCTCCGTCACCTCGCTTCGAATCTCGGCGGCCGAAATGCCCGAATCGTCTGCTACGGTACGAACTTCTTCTTTTATAGCTGAACCATTCAAGTCATCCGGTTCACGTTCCGAGATGTCGCTGACATGAGTCTTAACAACTTTTATCGCCGTTCCCCTACGGTTAACGCCTTCCAGCAGCCTTCGTACACGATCCTGCTTTCCATAGCCCACTATGAGCGGGCCAGCTGCATCCAGACCCAGCGCATATTCAAAAGCTAAGATTCCCTTCTCGACAGGCAGCGGAACGAGACCCGTCTGCAGTTCAAGAATTTTCCGTTGCTCCTCCGATAACTGCATGCCATCAGATTCCCATAGCGGCCAAGCCACCGATACTGTCCTTCCCGTACGTTCACCCTTTGAAGCAAGCTGCTTGCGATATACCGCAAATTCATTTAGAAAATGATTGGCATAGGCATAATCGGCTTGACCTGGATTTCCGGTTTCACCCGTCAGCGAAGAGAAAAGAAGCATGAAGTCCAGCTTCTCCTCCCTGAGCACATAATCCAAATTCAGGGTGCTCATTATTTTCGAGGAAATGACACGATCTAAATCAGCAACGTCCTTCTTAAGGATATAGGCATCATTGTTGATGCCGGCGCAGTGAAGTACGCCGTCAATCCGCCCGTATTTAGCTTTAACCTGCGCTACAAGCGCCATAGCATCCTGCATTTCTGCAGCATCTGAAACGATATATTCTACACTTCCTCCGTAGGAGCGCACTTCTTCAAGCAGCAGCGTCTTGGTATCGTCAAGGGCGGACCGTCCGGTTAGAACCAGCTGCGCGTTTTGGGTCCTCGCAAGGTATGCCGCAAACAAACGGCCGAGTCCACCAAGCCCACCGGTGACAATGTAAACGCCGTTTTCCCGTAATATGTCTTGTGAACCCGGCAGATCCACTTGGGATTGCGCCGGAACGAGCCGCTTTACAAAACGGGCGGTTCCGCTGTAACGGACTTCCTGCTCTTCATTGGACAGGCGAAGCTCCTGCTCCAGCATGCCCTGTACGTCCTCCATCTTAACGGAAGTCTCAAGCGCTACCGTTTTGAAGCTGTAGTTGGGGCTTTCCAGCCGCAGCGTCTTGACGAAGCCACCGAGCGCCTTGTCCAGCAGCGCCGTTTCGCTTCCGGTATCGGTAAAAGCATAGACCAGCCGCACCTTGTCCGCCGCCTTGCTCTCCATCAGAGCCTGGGTTAGGAACAGCAGCGGATGCAGGCTGTGGCTTAGCTTGGCTTCGGCTGGAAGCTCCGACGCCCCAGCGAAGAAAACCATCTGCGTTATGCTGATGCCCCGCTCGCCCAGCGCCTTTAGAAGCATCGCCAAATACCCTTTGTCAGCGTAATTGACAATATAATGGCTGTTCCCCGATTGTGCGTATTGCTCCCCCGGTGTGACGAAGATCAGCCTAGCTCTCGATCCAAAGCTCAGCTTGAAGCTGGCAAGCTTTGACGCATCGTCCAGAAACAGCACCACGTCCCCACCAAGGCTGTCGCCACTCAAATCTTCGACGCCGCTTGGAGCCCATTCGGTCGTGTAATATAGCATAGTTGCTGCGCCGATTGATTCCTGTGCTTCTACTTGCGGATGGTGCGCCGGGAAGCCGGCTGACGCGGATGCCCGCATACTCCAGAGAATGTCGCCCTCACCGTTTGCCGTGGTCAGGACATATTGATCCTCCGCGATGCGTTCCACCCTAAGAATAAATTGCCGGGCCAAACCGTGGCGATAAGTCCAATTTGCAACGGCTTGAAGCATAACCTGGGATCCCGCGTTTGATTGTGCAGCTAGGACCAGAAGCAGTTCGCTCGCCTGTTTCAACACCTCAGGCGCCAGCGAATCAGTCATCTGTTCGCCGCAATCGATGACGGCAAGCAGGTCGCTGCCATCGGATCGCCCGACACGGGCGCCTTCTAGCACTCCCGTAATGCCATACAACGATTGAAGATCTTGACGAATCTGCTCGCCCAGCCCGTCCTTGAGCTTTTTTGCCTCTAGCAGGGACAAATCAGATTTCCGATTATCTTCTTCGGCATGAATTCTAGAAGAAAACTTGCATTGGAGCAGCACACGTTCTTCTTCATCCCTAATCTCGCATAGCGCCCCGCCATCTTCAGGATAAATATAGACATCCAGCATCAGACCATCCCGGTGCGCTGCCATGCCTGACCAGACGACGTTCTCTATGATCGATTCTCCATCATACCCAGCCAGTTCAAGTGCTTCACGAGCAAAGCTCAGCATGCCAAAGGGATTCAGACAGGGTTGCCCCCCGAACGAAAGAAGCCCATACTGGCGGGTGATGATTTCCGCGCGAGAGTTAAACCGAAAGCCAGCGATCGTGGTCAGATTGCGCTCGACCAGCCGTCCCAATCCCGCTGTCTCATGAATGATGGCCGGATAGCTGATTTCCCGACGTTTCACCTCGTTTACCCAATAACGGTTCCGGGCATAGGGGTAAGTCGGTAACGGGATTCTGCTGCGATCGCCAGACCTATGGAGTCTAGCCCAATCAACTTCAAGTCCAAGTGTCCATAACTGGGCAATTTTCCCAATGTTTCCGCTTTCCAGTAGCATATCCGTCAGTGAGACGCCAGGCTGTATGTTGCTCAAAAGCTCTGCATATTCCTTGAAGCCCTTGGCATTGCCCCGGAACAGCTTGCCATGATTCAGTTCGCCCTCAAGATATTCGTTCAGTAGTTCCTTCAACTCAGCGGTGGAACCCGCGATCAACGCCACTCTTTCCGAGAATGGTTCTCTGCCGACTTGCAGCGTATAAGCGATGTCCGCCAGCAGGATACCTTCTTTCTCTGCTTCAAGAGCGTACTCGACCAACTTCCCGGCATAGGCCTTCAGCCGCTCCTCGGAGCGGGCGGATAGCACGATGATATGCTCCACGTCTTCCTCAGCCGAATCGCCTGCGCCAGACTGTGCAGGTATGTATTCCTCCAAAATGATATGCGCATTGGCCCCGCCCGCCCCAAAAGAGCTGATGCCCGCTCGGCGCGGATATTCCTTGCGGCCTGTTCCCTCCCCCAGGGAAACCCGATCCCAGGCGGAAACTTCCCGCTGGACATAAAAAGGCGTTTCCTCAAAATGGATGTGGCTATTCAGTTCTTCCGAATGCAGGGAGGGTACTAGAATGCCATATTTCATCTGTAAAAGTACTTTAGATATCGCAGCAATTCCTGCTGCAGACTCACAGTGCCCAATGTTGGATTTGACGGAGCCGATAGCGCAGAATTGCTTGTCGCCAGTTCCTTCTTTAAAGGCCTTGACTAGGCCGCTGATTTCAATCGGATCACCCAGCGACGTTCCCGTGCCATGCGCCTCAATATAATTGATGGTGCGAGGGTTCACTCCCGCAGCCTGCAGCGTTTCCTGGATAACGGCCCCCTGCATAGACGGATTGGGCACGGTGTATCCGGTAGTCTTGCCACCATGGTTGATGGAACTAGCCTTGATGACCGCGTAGATATGATCGCCATCACTGATAGCGCGATCCAGCGGCTTCAACAGAACAGTTCCAACGCCTTCTCCTGGCACATAGCCGTCTCCGCCTTCCCCGAAGCTTCTACAGCGTCCGTCGCTCGCAGCAAATTTCTGCTGACTGAGGAAGATGTACTTGTCGGGATGGATTGATACGTTTACACCACCAGCAATGGCCAAGTCGCTTTCCCCTTTGCGGATACTGTCACAGGCCAGATGGATGGAAGTCAGTGATGAGGAACACATGGTATCCAGGGCGATGCTTGGACCATTCAAATTGAGATGATAAGACACACGATTTGCGATGGACGCATAAACGGAAGACAAAGCGATTTTGCGCCCGTCAACCTCGGCGTCCAACAACTGGTACTGACCGTACATAACACCGGCAAATACGCCGACCTTGTGACTTCCCAGGGAATCCCTGGTGTACCCGGCATCCTCGATAGCGCTGTAGGCACATTCCAGAAACAGCCGCTCCTGCGGATCCATAATTTCGGCTTCGCGCGGCGATATATTAAAGAACAAGGCATCGAAGCGGTCCACATCATCCAGAAAGCCGCCCCATTTGCAATACATTTTGCCAAGTTCATTCTTATCCGTCGTATAGAATTCATCGATGCTCCAGCGATCCCCCGGAATTTCGGAAATGCAGTCCCGAGCGTGGAGCAAATTATCCCAAAACGCCCGCATGTCGGGTGACATTGGAAACTTGCCACTAAGCCCAATAATGGCGATATCCTGCATTTCCCGCGTGCGTTGCCCGCTCTCGGTCTTACTTGGCGAAGCGGGCGAAGGCATCACTTTGCGGGGAGCTTGCAGCTTGGCTGTCCGCAACTCTGGGCTCTGACCAATACCTACAGCCACAGAAGCCGCAGGTTTCTTGGAAGCAGGAGGAACAATCAGTTTGCCGAGAACCCCCGCATGATGCTCCGCGAAATATTCACCAAGCTCCCGAAGGGTTTGGTATTCAAACAACAGCGTCTTGGACAAATCTCCGAAGACAGCTTCCAATTCTTCATTAATACTCATCGCCATAATGGAATCAAATCCGATTTTTTCAAACGAATCGTCTAGACCCAGTGCATGCGGAGGAATTTTGGTCACCTTGATGAAAATTTGCTTCAAATACTGCTCGGCTCCTTGCTTCAGCTCAGTTGCATCCAACTGTGGATGCAACTGTGGCTTCGTAGCAGCCTCTTCCAGGACACCGATATTAGCCGGATGGTTCATCTGATGGACGGCTTCTTCCATCTTCGCCCCATCGCCATAAAGCACAAGGGCATTTGCATTCCAACTACGGCTGAGTCCACTCATCGCTCTTACTCCCTGGGAGGTCGGAAGCGGTGATATCCCCAAATTTTTGTGCAAAATCTCTAGGCTATCCGCTGTTGTGCCCATGCCGCCTGCTTCCCACAGTGGCCAGTTGACGGAAATCAGCCTGAAGCCTGCAAAACCGCGTTTCTCGTCAGCGAAACAATCCATGAAGCTGTTGGCATAGGCGTAATCGCTTTGTCCGATGTTCCCGATGACCGAGGAAATCGAGGAAAATAGCATCATGAATTCCAAAGGCTCATTTCGGAATATTTCATATAGGTTAATGGTGCCTGCGACCTTAGGAGCCAGTACATCCGCCATAGAATCCCACGACTTGCGGAGGATAAAGGAATCCTCTGTCTTTCCCGCACAATGTAAAACGCCATGCAGACGAGGGAAGTGAGCTTTGACAGTCGCGGATAGCTGCCGCATTTCCATCAGGTTGGCTATGTCGCAAGAGACGTATGTAACTTTGCTGCCCGCCCGGCGGAGTACCTCCAGCTTCTTCTCAGCCGCCTCATTTAACGGCGTCCGGCCGACCAGAACTAGTCCGGCCTGCTGTGTTTCCGCCAAATGACTCGCCAGCATATAACCAAGCGCACCTAGTCCACCGGTGATTAGATAGGCCGGCGCTTCCGAAGTTGACGCTTGGACGATGGACGCGGGCGCTTCCTGCCCTTCCAGCTGCGGTACGAGGCGGCGGGAATTGCGGTAATGGACAACCCGGTGCCCTCTTTGCATATGACCAAGCTCCAGGAGAAGCATCTGAAGAGAATCGGCGTTGAATGCCTCCCGGCCAAAATCGGTCGAGACCGTTTTGAATAGCAGGTCGGGATTTTCAATCATCGCGCTTTTGCCAAAGGCCGCGACTGCAGCATGAACAGCGCTGTCCTCCGATTCCCTATAGTGAAACAAGAGACTGACCTTGGCGCGCTTTTTGAAAGAAAAAATAGCTTTGGTCAACGCAAAAACAGAGTAAAACCCACTTTCCATCGCCGAACCATGACCTCGTTCATCCATTGCCTCCTGCGAATGCATATGTAGTATGCTGCCGGGAAATTGCCCCCTTTTCTCCATCTCTGCAAGTAGCTGCGCAAAGGCTTGCTCAAGTCCAAAGGACGAATGGCCGCCGTCAACCCCTGCACCAAGTTCTTCAGGGGTGACAAATGTAAATGAGGATGGTCTCGAATCAAGCGCGTCGCTCACAAGCGGTTGTAGGCGCTTGTCCGCTGCCAGCACCAGTACGTGACCAAGATCGTTCGCCCGGACAGTGGGCAGCGGCTCCTCTCTCAAAGTTTGGGTGAAATACAGGAGATCCTGCTTGTGTTTCTGCTTGTACGCCGCAATCTGCCGAAGTCCCTCCTCCTTGGAAATGGCTCCGCTGGCTACCCCTTCGATTATCGATCTCATTTAGATTCCCTCCAGCATTCGTTCAACTTCATCAATTTCGGTTTCCCCATCCAGCAGCTTGGTGAGCATCTGGTTCAGCAAGTCGTAGCCGTCGAAAGCGGACGTTGCCGTTTCTGCCTGAGGGACAGTCTGTGCAGCTGTCAAATCCCTCCCAGACAAGCATTGGAAGCGGATCGTCGGCGTTCCCGATTCATCCATGAGCAGGAGATCAAAGTGCATCCCCTCCTTCACTCCCTCAGAGATAGGGCTTACCAAACAATAGCTAACGGACGTAAGCGCGCCATATACCGTGACTGACTGGAGGGAGAAGGGGACAAAGGTACCCGTCTGCTCTCCGGTGACAAGCACAGAGTACAGCGCTGTCTGCATTGCACCATCTGCAAAGCCGGGATGAACCACATAGTCCTTCAAAGGAAGACTGGTATGTTCCGGGAGCCGCATTCTGGACAGCGTTCCGAATACCCCGCTGTAAAGCGCGTCGATTACCCGTAGATTAACACCGTAATCCATACCATGCCGTGAAAATTCCCGATAGCAATCTTCGCCGCAAACGCTGGTGCTGGAAATTGCGATCAACTGCTCGATATCCACCGCTTCGGGGATGTCCCTCTCCGACTCCGAAGCACCGTCGCCATACTGCAAAGTGCAAGTGCAGTATACTGTCCTCAGACCGGACGGATTTATAGAATAGATGCTTGCGTCGATTCCGCCGTCTTCAGATGCTAGTCCTATGAATACCTCCTGCGACTCCCTGTCCGGAGGCAGCTCAAGTGTTCTCCGCCAGCTTACATCGCTTAAGGAGAGCAGCTTCCAATCCCTCGTCGCCATCATTCCGGCGCGCCAAGCCATTTCCAAGTAAACTACGCCGGGAAGCACCATCCGCTTCTGGACCACATGATCGCGGAGATAGGCATCCTGCGCCGTTAACGTTTTCTTATAACACTGTTCCTCAAAAACGGATTCATTGGAGTCGAGAACTGTGTTGAGCGCCTCAGTCTTTACAGCAGAGATGGCAGCGACCGATTCCGTCGTGTTGAACCAATATCGCGTACGGTCAAACGGATAGGTCGGTAACGATATTCTGGCTGGGAGAGCAGCAGGACTGAGAAGCCTCCAATTAAATGGAATCCCAGAACACCACAGCCTGCACAACTGGCTCAGATTACCGGAATGCGCAAGCGATAACAGAAACGCCTCGCCCTTTTCATTCTCTGCGAATACATCTCGGATTTCGCCGCCGATGCTGGTGTTTCCGCTGAATATCTCAGCCACACCGCGTTTACCCGCCAGAAATTGCTCCAGTTTGCCCTTCAGATCGGCGATGTCCGAGACGATGATTGCCAAGCGCTCCTCCATCATTTCACGACCCGTTTGAAGTGTGTAAATCATATCCGTCAACCTAAAACCATACTTCTCTCCAGCCTCCGGCTGCACGGATGTTACCTGATATTTGGAGGCAATTTCGCTGCCGATCTGGTCCAGTATATAATCGGCAAGGTCTTCAATCGATCCGCCATCGGTAAGAAGCGCATGCGGCATACGAACAGGAAAGAACTCATAAATCCTCTCGGTAACGGCAATCCATTCTTCTATGGAAAGTCCGTATTCCTCGATGCTCTCCATAGCGCTGATCTGCGGCGGCAAAGTGGCAGATTGCAGGAAGCAGGCGATGATATCGTCGGTGACATATTTCTTGAGCTCCGCTGGACTCACTGCCGCCTCCGTTTCATCCTGGACAATCGCATTTCGTTCGATAAATTCAAGAACACGCTTGGCATATGCATTCAACCGATCCCCGTTCTTGGCGGATAGGACGAATACATGCTTGTCTGCCCCCTTTTCCTTCTCTGGCGGTGTCTGGTTCTCTTCCCGCGCATACTCTTCCAGAATGATATGCACATTGGTGCCGCCCGCGCCGAAAGAACTGACGGATGCATACCTTGGCATTTCCTTCCTTAAGCCGCCTTCCTGGATAACCGCCGGTTCCCATTCCTCCAGCTTGTGCTGGACGTAAAATGGGGTATCCTCAAAATCAATATTCGGATTAGTCACCTCGGAATGGAGCGATGGCACAAGCTGCCTATGCTTCATTTGCAGGAGCACTTTAATAATGGAGACCACGCCTGCTGCGGATTCCAAATGCCCGACATTACTTTTCACTGAGCCGATGGCACAGTATTGCTTATCCGTGGTATAGGCGCGGAACGCTTTGGTAAGCCCACTGATTTCAATCGGATCACCCAGTGACGTTCCAGTACCATGTGCCTCGATATAGTTGATCGCCCTCGGATGAATCCCCGACTTAAGTAGCGATTCGGAAATAAGGCTCGATTGCGCATTCGGATTAGGAACAGTGTAGCCGTTCGTTTTGCCTCCATGGTTGATAGACGACGCCCGGATAATCCCGTGAATGTTGTCTCCGTCCTCAATCGCCTTGGCAAGCGGCTTGAGCAGAATCGCTCCTACTCCCTCGCCCGGGACATATCCGTCTCCCCCGCTGCCGAACGCGCGGCATTTGCCTTCGCTCGAAGCGAAGCGCTGATTGCAGAGGAATAGATATTTATCGGGATGAATGGTTACATTCACCCCGCCAGCGATGGCTAGCTCGCTGTCTCCGCGGTGAATACTTTCGCATGCCAGATGCACCGCTGTCAGGGATGAGGAGCACATGGTATCCAACGCAATGCTCGGTCCTCCAAAATTAAAGAAGTACGATACCCGGTTAGCAATCGAAGCATAGGAGGAACTGAGCGTCATCGTATTGCCTTTTGCCGTTTCTTCCGCGCCAAACAGCTGGTAATGGCCGTACATGACGCCGACAAATACACCTGTCTTCGTGTTCCAGAGGGATTGGCGAGTGTATCCGCCATCCTCAATGGCGCTGTGCGCACATTCCAGAAACAGCCTCTCCTGAGGATCAAGCTGTTCAGCGTCCCGTGGCGTCAGCTGAAAAAACAGCGGGTCGAAGCAGTTGTATTCGTCGATGAAGCCGCCCCATTTGCTATACACTTTTCCTTTCTTACCCTTTTCTGGATCGTAGTAGCGGCTGTGATCCCAACGCTCTGCCGGAATTTCTGAAATGCAGTCCACTCCGTTCTTCAGATTGCTCCAGAACTCATCCAGGTTTCTAGCGTTTGGGAAGACGCCGCTAATGCCTATGATGGCGATGCCGTCATCCTTTTCGGGAACCGGATTCTCCTTGGAAAAATTACGCTTCTTGCCAGGTTCGGCAAAGGTCCGAAATCGCTTTGGCTCCTCCGCTTTTACATGTGCAGGGGCGCTCTGGGGCTCGGAGGCGGCCTTCTTATCAGGCAAGCCTGACATAGCCTCCAGTAACTCCCGATGATGTTGCATAAAATAGGTAGCGAGATCGTGCAGATTCCCATATTCAAACATCAGCGTCTTCGGAAGGTTAGCAAAGTCCTTGTCTAGGAGCGCATTGATCTCCATAATCGCCACCGAGTCGACCCCGTAATCCTCCAGGCTTTGCTTAGCATTAATCCGATCTGGCTCCAAGCCAATGACTTGGGAGAGCAACTGTTTCAAGTATTGAACTGCAAAATTCATCAGTTCCTGCCCCTTGCCGGTATCAGAGCTACCGGACGGTTGGGAGCATGGCACTGCCGAAACAGGGCTTTTCAAGCTTTTTATCCGGGCATATCCTTCCTCCGGATCAATTTCCCCTTGCTTGATCCATTTTAAAATCTGACTTATTTCAAGGCTGGCGTCTTTCATCGTATCCCTCCCATCCACTGTTCCACTTCTGATTCGCTAAGCTCGCCGGCCTGCATCCGAACCAGCATATCGACAATGGCCTCTTTATCTTCCAGATTGGCGGCAGGCGCCGACTTATTTGCATCCACCTTAAACGCATGTCCAATCTTCTTCGGATCGCCAGCGGCTACAATGACACAACCGGAGCCCGCAGGGCTTTGGATCACCGTTTCAAACGCGGCGATGCCCATCTCCTCATCTATGGTCTTCATTCCTAAATAAGTAGAATAGAAAGCCGATTCGCTCTCTGGAATCTCGAACCCTCCCCCGCTCCAGAGTGGCCAATTAATGGAGAGAGTTCTTCCGTTGACCAACCCTTCAGCCGCTAGCGTGTTCCGTATGCGTGCATACCGATCCATGAAGCTGTTTGCCATAGCATAGTAGCCGACCCCAAGGTCGCCAAGCTCGACGGATACCGAAGAGAAGAGGATCACGATGCTTGGATCTAATTCTCTGCTCAAAAGGTCAAGGTTCAGCAGACCCTGAACTTTGGCGCTCATGACTTTATGGGCCGTGTCGCTTGTTGATTCTGTCACCGGTAACGAAGCACCCGTTCCCGCACAGTGGATGATCCCGTCGAGGACACCGAACTGGGTGGTAATGAGTTCCATCAATGCCGCAACGTCTGCAGTATTAGAGATATCAGCCTGCACGTAAGTTCCGCTGCCGCCAAGCGCTCTCAGTTCGTCCATCAAGGCCTCCGTTCGAGGGCTTTGCGGCTGTCTGCCCGTGCAAACCACCCGGGCTCTGAAGCGGCGGACAAGATATTTGGCAAAAATCATGCCCAGTGCCCCTGCTCCACCGGTAATCAGGTAAACCCCCTGCTCTTTAAAGCACATTGGTTCAACATCCACCGCTTCACCAGGGGAGAACGGCGTGATTCTGCGAACCAGCCGCTCCCCAGATTGATAGCGGATTTCCGAATGTCCTCCACCCGCTGCGGAGAACAACTCCTTGTAGAGTGCTTCATTGTGGTCAGACCAGGCGGAGTCTTCAACCGAGACGGTAACAATTTGAAACTTATGGTGCAGGGTTACAATGGAATTAGCAAAGCCACCTAGCATTTCATGCAATGCCGTGAAGCTATCTTCCCCGCCATTGTAGGCAAACAAGAGCTTGAGTGCCCGCTGCCCGTAGACTTTCATGTACGCCTTGAACAGATACACCACAGACATCGCTCCATATGCCAGCATCGACTCCACCACTGTATCGATTCGATCGACATTCAGTTCCGCCGCGGGAGGCGACACTTCTGTGCATGTCCAGCGATGCAGCACATGAGTTGGTTCAAAGCCGTTAATCCGAAGTTCCTCCAGCATTTTTTCATAATCTTCTTCATGGGAAGGATTAATGACCAGGCTGTTTCCGTCATAGCCCCGGTAATTTCCGCCGGGTATCACCCAAATACAGGCATCCGCCCCGGCCGGCAGTTTCCCTTCAGGAAGGATATCACTCTCATGCCCGGTAAACACAAGTACGTTTCGCAGTCCGGCGGCCATGCTGTTAGGCAGCGAGGCCCTTTCATAAACTGGCGTATAATACAGCAGTTCCTCCTGATCCTGGCGCTCCGGCTTGCCACCAAAGGGCCGAACGATAAAGTCCTCCAGCCGTACGAGTTCGTTACCATTTAAATCTATAATGGCAATATCAAAAATATTGAGTCCCTGGTTGTCGCCCCCCGGCTGCTCCTTCACTCGGGTGTACACATAACACTCGGAAGGAATGGGTGCGAATATACGCGTGCTGCCAAGAGAGAACGGAATATGTGTGATCCGCCCCTCCTCGTCCCTACCCGCAGCTACGGAGCGGACGGCTCCGTCCAGTAACGCAGGGTGCAATACGAACTCGTGCAGGGATCCTCTGAATTCCTCGTCCAGAGATAGTCGTGCGAGCGTCTCCAGCTCCCCGCTTAGCACCTCATTTGTAACCTGGAAGGAAGGCCCGTAGTCAAATCCAATATGTTTAAAAATTCTCCCGTAGCATTCCTGCTTGCCAATGCGGCTTAGGCAGCGGCCTTTAATCGCCTCAATATCGAACCAACGATCCTCTCCTGCCACATCATTTTCATCAAATTCGAGAACACCCCTGGAATGCACCGTACCCCCTACTTCACCGTCGGAAATTTCATAGCGGACACTAGTGCCTTCAGGCTCCAGTACGATTTCAAGTGTTTTGAAATCCTCATCCATCACGACAGGCTTCAGCCAAGCGATATCTTTCACTGCGGTGACGGGCGTTTCAGCGGCAATTTCTCCCGCTGCTCTTGCCATTTCAATATAAGCGACCCCCGGAAGAAGGATCTGACCATTAACGATGTGATCCCGCAAAAAGAACTCGTCCACCGAAAGCCGCTTGCGGAATTTTTGTTCGCGTAAGGTGGATACGTTACTGTCCAGTAGTGGGTGTAGCACAGAAATTCCTGGTTCCGTAGCCGGTACTATAGCCGAGCTGCCCGGCGCTTGTGTCGCCGAACGATCCAGCCAATATCGTTCCTTGGCAAATGGATACAGCGGAAGCGATACCCTGCGGGTCTTATGACCACCATAAATCAGGCTCCAATTCAACGGGGTACCGAGCACCCATAATCTTGCGATTTGCTCCAGACGGTTCTTTCCGGCTAAGGCAGCGATATAAGCCTGATCTTCAGGCGTATTGCCGATGAACGATGCCCCGTTCTCGAAAGCTGCGGATGTATTTCCTCTGAATACATTTTCAGTGCTTTTCCCATCTAGAAGGGTTTGCAGACCCACCTTTAGTTCATCTAGCGATTGGATGACAATGGCAATACGTTCCTCCATCTCTTCGCGGCCCACGCTGAGCGTAAAGGCAATATTGGAAAGCGTGTATTCTTCATCCAACGGCCCGCTTAGGAAGCGGGATAAATCTCGAACCTTCTCGGTAAGCCGCTCGCCATTTTTGGCGGACAGCACGACCAGCTTCTTCCCATCCAGCTCCACGGCAGTCTGCCGTAGCACGAATTCCTCGGCAATCAGGTGGACATTGGAGCCTCCGGCCCCAAAGGAACTGATGCCCGCTCTTCTTAGGCCAAGTTTAGGGGACTTTTCCCAGCTGCCCAGCGTCCGCTGAACATAGAACGGGGTATCCTCAAAGCGGATGCCGCTGTTCAATTGATCCGTATGGATGGAAGGAACAAGCATTTTGTGCTTCATTTGCAGCATTACTTTGGCGACAGAGGCAATCCCCGCCGCCGATTCCAGATGCCCGATATTAGATTTGACCGAACTGATCGAACAAAACTGCTTATCACTCGTGTACTGCCCAAACGCCTTTGTCAGCCCGGCAATTTCAATCGGGTCGCCCAGTGAGGTTCCCGTCCCGTGCGCCTCCAGACTGGTGATCGTACGGGGATCGACACCCGACTTGCGGAGTGCATCGGCGATTGCCGCTGCCTGCGCGTTGGGGTTCGGAACGGTATAACCGCTTGTTTTGCCGCCGGAATTTATTGCCGTTCCTTTAATCACACCGTAGATATGGTCGCCGTCCTCAATCGCCCTGCTGAGCGGCTTAAGCAGTACTGCTCCGACGCCCTCGCTGGCCACATAGCCGTCACCGCCTTCGCCGAAGGCACGACACTTTCCTTCGCTAGAAGCGAACCGCTGGCTGCAAAGGAAAACATATTTGTTGCGATGGATCGTCACATTCACACCGCCGGCAATAGCCGCGTCGCTCTCTCCACTGCGGATGCTCTCGCATGCCAAATGGATCGCTGTGAGCGACGAGGAACACATCGTATCCACCGCCATGCTCGGCCCTTGGAAATTGAACAGGTAGGAAACCCGGTTCGCAATCGAAGCGAAGGAAGAGTTCGGCGCGACGAGATTACCCGATGAATATCCCTCAGTCCCGATTAGCTGATAATGCCCGTACATGACCCCAACGAATACGCCGACCTTGCCGTGAGCAAGCCTCTCCCGCGTATACCCGGCGTCCTCCACCGCATGGTAGGCGCATTCTAGGAACAATCGCTCCTGTGGATCGGTAAGCTCCGCATCGCGAGGCGTCATCTGGAAGAACAGCGGGTCGAATTTATCGACATCTTCGATAAAACCGCCATATTTGGTATAGATTTTTCCTTTTTTGCCTTTCTCCACATCATAATCCTGAGTGTAGTCCCAACGATCAGGTGGAATCTCTGTGATGCAGTCGCGGCCGTCCTTCAGGTTCTCCCATAGCTCGGAAATACTTCCTGCCATCGGGAACCGTCCATCCATACCGATGACTGCAATATCCATAAGACCATTTGCCGCCGTAGCTGGTTGCGAGAGCGAGACATGCGCTTTAGGTTGGAAACGCCCGTTTGTTGGGAACTCGTTATTCTCAGCAGCGACGAATTTCGCGGCTGCAGAAGAATGAGTCGCTTTGTCCGCTTTACGGGGCTGCTCCAGGTCAAACATAGTTGCCAGTCGGGCGGAGTAATGGGTCATAAAATACCCGGCCAACGCTTCGACTGTGTTGAATTCGTAGAACAGCGTATTTGGAAGGGCCGCAAACTCCTGCTGTAGCGCCTCATTCAATTCAAGAATCATGATGGAATCCAGACCGAATGCGTCCAGCGGGGAATCCGCACTTATTCGATCCTTGGAAACACCCAGCGTTTTCGCCAGCAGTGAGGCTAGATACTCCTCTGTTGGTTCCTTCAATTCCCTTCCAACTTCGAATATGTTCTCCACAGTCGGCGATTGCCGCTCCTCAATTGCGGCACCGATGGCGCGGGCGATTTTCAGCTGATCTCCATAGCCAACAAAAACCTGCGCAGCTCCTTCTCTAAGCGCCGACTCCAAGATGGCAAATCCGTCTCCGCTTCCTAGCGGAAGCATGCCGTAATATTCGGCTAGAGCCTGCTCTTGCGCCACTTCAAGGCGGTATCGCCCATCCTTCCACATCGGCCAATTGATGGATACGGTTTGACCATGGCGTTGGTTCTCTGCCTTAAGCCGGCTCCGATACTCAGCGTAACGGTCCATATAAGCATTGGCTGCGGCATAGCTGCCGGCACCCATATCTCCAATCTGAGCAGAGGTCGAAGAGTACAGAACGAAGAGATCCAATGGCTCGCCACTGCTGGCTAAGTCAAGATTCAGCGTTCCATCTACCTTGGGCCCCAGAATCCGGGAGAAGTTGGTCTTTCCGCTTTCGGCAGCTTTTGCCGTTTCCCCGATGCCCGCGCAATGGATAATGCCATTGATCGCACCAAAGGTAGCTTTCGCCTCTATGATCAGCCGCTCAGCTTCATCCTTGACTGCTACATCCGCACGGATGTATATTACTTCCGCCCCGAGAATCCGAAGTCGCTCCAGCTTGGAACATACGCTTTCATCCGTATCATGCCTTCCGGCAAGCACCAGTCTCGCTTGATAACGGGCCGCCAGTTCGGTGGCGAGAATCATGCCCAGAGCGCCGGTCCCGCCCGTAATGACATATACGCCTCCGTTTTCAAAGCGGCTTTCCTTTGCGGCACTCATCGGAGACAGAGGCACAAACTTCCGTACCCAGCGGTTCATTCCGTCCGCCTTAATTTCTGTCCCGTTCGCCAAATGCGACGGAAGCAGCTCTTGCAGTAGGAATTCTGCTGGACGCTTCGCCGCTTTCCCACTGACTTCCACAAGACTGAGCTGGAATAATGGATGATCCGCCGCAAGGGAACGGGCAAAGCCCGCAGCCATTTCATGTAGCGGCGCCGTATGCATCGAATTTACGCTGCCGTAGGCATAAAGACAGCGGATTTTAGCTTTGTTCTTCATCGCCGACGTTGCTTTCAGTAGGTAAAGGAGCGAATAAAGCCCACGATCAAGCACCGCCTCCGTTTCAGCCTGCTGTGGGGATAGCGCATGTACGACTGCGCCCAAATTCGCTTCCTCCTGTACATTCCAAGCATGAAGAACATGGCTGATAGCCAGCCCACGTCTGCTTAAGGCTGCAAACAAGCGGAGGTAATCATCTTCCTTCGCAGGCTCTACTGTGAAATCGCCGTTTTCATCTTCGTAAAAGCTATCTCCGCTCCGAACCAGAATACAGCACCCCGTTGCCATGCCAACCGATGCTGCTTGTCCGCGTAGCGACTCCGCGAGAGGATCCGTACCGAATAAGAGAATAACTTGGGGAAGCGCTGTTTCTTTGCCTAACGCCACTTCCATCCATTTTGGTGCATACAGCGTCAGATCCGGCTGCAGCTGCTCTCCTGCGCTTTTTTGGGAAAACTGCTTGATGGAGAAGCCAAACAACCGTACAACTACCAGCCCGTCCATATCGGCGATTTGAATATCATATTTACGCGTGCCTTCATCATCTGTTCCTGTTGTTCCCTCGGATGGTCTGGCTAGGGCATAGCACTTCTTCGGCACAGAACCGAGCAGTTCCATGCGATCTAGTGCATAAGGAACGCGCAGCGTCAGATCATCTTCCGTGCGGTTGCCGACCCAGGAAATGGATCTTACAGCCCCGTCGATTAGCGAAGGGTGAAGCACATATTCGCTGTAGTCCAGCTCCAAATATTCGGGCAGGGATAGCTCCGACAAGCCCTCATTCTCCGAGCAGTACGCCCGCTGTGTCACCTTGAACGCTGGTCCGTAATCAAAACCAACGCCTTTGAAAATATGATCGTAGCATTCATGATGCTCCAGTATCGAGACGCTTCTCTCCTTAATACGGTCTGGATCGATGCGCTCTGCAGGCGCTGGCGTTTCCTTCAGCACTTTTCCTGTGGAATGCAGCATTCGCGATCCTTCATACTCGCTGAACACTTGGTACACCAGTTCAAGCTGCGCCGACAGTTCGAACGTTATATAGATGTCCTTTCGTGCATCCTCTAGCTCGATCGCTTTGATCCAACGAACCTCGCTGAGTCCTGTAACCGGTTCGATTCCGGCCAATGCCGCCGCCGCCCTCACCATTTCCAGATAAGCAACCCCGGGAAGCAGAACTTTGCCTCCAACGATATGATCCTTCAGGAAAAACTGCTCCAGACGCAGCGTCTTGCAGAATTTCTCCTCCTCCATCGTGGACACATTGCTGTCTACCATCGGATGCAGCACGGAGGCAGCTTCGGCAGCAGCCAGCTTCGGTGTTATCGGTCGGCTGTCCTTGCGGGCCCAGCAGATGTCCCGTGCGAAAGGATAAGCTGGCAACGGAATGCGTCTACCTTCTCGTCTTTCATACAGTCCACTCCAATCCACCGCTTCACCGATAAGCCAACGTTCCATAAGTGTCTCAAGACTCTTCACATTGTCATGGCTCGTTGCCGTGCCTTTCCCCACCTTGCTCGAAGTATGCCTTGATGTGCTTGAACCGGCCACATGTCCGTAGAATACCGACGCTTTTTCCGGACATTCTACGTACTCTGTAAGCACGCGCATTAGTTCGGCGCGATCCGATACAACAAACGCAATCCGCTCGGTCATGTCCTCGCGCCCGTTTTGCAGCGTATAGGCGATATTATGCAGCGTCAGTTCTTTCTTAGCGCTGTAGGTATCCAGGTAGGCGACAAGCCGCCTTGCCTGTTCTTGCAGCTGAACCTTCGACCTGGCTGAGAGCACAATCACGTTGGCGTTATCACTTTGGGTCGGCACAAATTCAGATTCATAATCTTCCAGTACAACATGCGCATTGACGCCACCGAATCCGAACGAACTGACACCCGCACGTCTCGGGGCATGGCCGATCGACTTCCATTCCTGTGTGTGCTCTATGATGTAAAATGGGGAATGCTCCAACTCAATGAATGGATTCAACGTATTGAAATGAACATTTCCCGGCAATGTCTTGTGCTTCATGGCCAGTATAACCTTCAATATTCCGGCGATGCCCGCTGCGGCCTCCAGATGTCCGATATTCGTCTTGACGGCCCCGAGCCCGCAGTAGTGCTCCTGCTCCACCGGTATACCGTACTTTTGGTACAGCTCCTTGAATGCGCCCTTCAACGCGTTGATCTCTACCGGATCTCCTAGGCTCGTCCCTGTTCCGTGTGCCTCGATGTATCCAACGGTATCTGGCGAAAAGCCCGCCTTGCTGTATGCCTCCACCAGCACTTCGGTCTGAGCCTTCGGGTTCGGCACCGTAAGGGAGCTGACCTTGCCGCCGTGATTGATAGCCGTTCCCTTGATGACCGCATAAATATAGTCTCCGTCTGCTTCGGCCTGACTTAGTGGCTTAAGCAATATGGCCCCGGTTCCTTCCCCACGGACATAGCCATTAGCGCTTTTATCAAAGGTTCTGCACCTTCCGTCAGGGGAAAGCATGCCAGCGCGACTGAAGGAAATATGCAGCGTTGGCGCAGCAATCACATTGACTCCTCCGGCGATCGCCTGATCGCAGTCGCCACTCAGGATACTTTCCACAGCGCGGTGAACCGCGACGAGAGAGCTGGAACAGGCGGTGTCGATCGGCTCGCTTGGGCCGCGAAAGTTGAACAAATATGATATCCGGTTGGCGAGCACGCAATGCGAGCTGCCTGTGGATGAATAAGCCTCAATCTCAACCTCATTATCTTGCAAAAGTGTGCTGTAATCGTTGGTCGAAACACCGACAAACAGCCCCACCTTCTTGCCGGACAGCGCTGATGCCTTGTACCCTGCATCTTCAATTGCCGACCATACCGTCTCCAGAAAAATCCGCTGCTGCGGATCCATCAGATCGGCCTCCCGCGGGTTGATATTGAAGAATCCGGAGTCGAATCGATCCGCCTCTTCCATAAAACCGCCCCTGTTTGAGACTGGCTTGCTTCCTCCTAGCAGACGGTTCAGCTCACGATAATCCCAGCGGTTGACTGGAATTTCCGTGATCAGGTCTTTTTGCTTGCTCAAATGCTCCCAGAAGCTCTCCAGATCCTTCGAGCCTGGCATCGCTCCGCTAATTCCGATAATGGCGATAGGCTCACGTCGGCGCGTTTCGGCCATAACCGGATTTAGGCTTTTCCAGCTCCTTTTGGCTTGGAGCGTATCGTTGGCCACCAGCTTGGCTGGTCTCTTATCAACCACGTCCTCCCCAGATAGAGCCTTAATTTCGTCATTTCCGAAATATGCTGTCAGTTCCTCTATATAGCTCGTGCATAAATAGCCCGAAAGCACCCGCACCGTTGGATACTCAAAAAAGGCGGCCGGTGTCATTCTGACTTTAAATGTATCGTTAACCGCATTGGCCGCATCCGTGAACGTGATGGAGTTGAAGCCGTACTCGCCCAAATCCTGATCGGGATCAATGGCCGTAGTACCCAACTTCATCAGTTGGCCGAACAACATCGATACCGTTTCTTGAACCTTGAACGGCAAATCTTCGTCCAATTCCACGGAGGCGAAATCCTTTGCCTTTTGATCCTGCAAGTTGAGAATGTAGCAAATTTTGCTGCGGTTGCCCTGAAGGATCAGCAATTGCTCGTAGCCGCTGCGCAGAGCAGCCTCGAAATAAGCCAGGCCATCCACCGTTTCCAGCGGCTTCAGCCCGATTGTATTTTTAAAGAAGCGCAACGTCTGGTCATCTACCGACATCCCTCCCTCTTTCCATAAGGGCCAGTTGATGGAGATGGTACGTCCCGACCGACGTCCGGCATGCACCATGGCGTTGCGGTAAGAAGCATAGTAATCCATAAATGCGTTGGCGAAGGCATAATCACTTTGCCCTGAGTTGCCGGTGACTGCGGCGATGGACGAGAAACAGGCGATGAAATCCAGCTTGTCGCTTTGCGTTGCCTTATCGAGATGGAGTAGGCCATCAATCTTGACACCTAGCACCTCTGTAGAGGATTCCACCTGCTTAGCGGCAATGAAGGCATCCCTCGTCACGCCAGCCGTATGTATAATGCCGTGGATTGCGCCGTATTTTGCCCTGATTTCGGTAATAGCAGAGACTGTTTCGCTTTCCTTGGAAAGGTTGGCGCGCACATACATCACTTCCACGCCAAGCGCCCTTAACACTGCAAGGTCCCGTTTCTGCTCCAGAGAAACAGCGGATCTACCTATCAGCGCCAGTCGAGCCGCATACTTTTCCGCTAGATGCCTTGCCACAATCCAACCTAGCTTGCCTAGACCGCCGGTAATGACGTATGTGCCACCTTGACGCAATTCACCAAGCCCAGCGCTTACTCCAGAATGAGATCCTGCCGTCAGGTTAGGGAAATCGGCCTCGACCAGGGTGCGGACATATCTTTTACCTTGTCTGTAATGGACCTCGGCTGCTGCACCGGTATCCAGTTCCGCAGCAACGATCCGGTAAAGATCGCCAAGGCGCTCCTCTTCTATATATAAAGCACTGAAATGAAGCTTGGAATTCTCCAGCGAAATCGTCCGGTTAAACCCACTGAACGCACCAAGCCCAGGGGAAACAAGCTCTTCCGTCAGTCCGACCTGGATCACGCGCGTATGCCGGTTCGTTTGAGCCTCCATAAGCGCTTGCGCCAGGAACAACTGACTCTGGTAGGCTACTTGGGAGGAACTAGCTGTTAACCCGAAGTCCCCTTTCCTTTCGTAAAGTATAGTTTCCAGCTTGCAGCCATCCTGTTTCAACCTATCCAGCAGCAAGGTATAGTCATTGCGATTCATGGGATTAATACGGTAATGCCCTTCTCCGTCCTGGCTGTAGCCCGTCCCGGGCTCAACCAAATAAACTTTCCCTGCATGCTCTCCGGCGAATTTACGGTACTGATGGGTCTGCTCTGTGAAAATGATAATATCGCCTTCAATGCTGGAAAGCCCGCTTAGTTCCATTTCTCTCCATTCATATCTAAAGCAGAGCTCTTCTGCGCTCTGTTGTTTTCCTTGGTAGAATACCTTCAGCACGAAGTGCGAAAATTTCAGCAGCACTCGTCCCTGTTCATCCGCTAGTAGCACATCAAATGCCAGCTCACCGTCCGTGGAATCCAACTTCCGCACGTAGGACACACAGTTGGCCGGAAGTTCCCCATGAATCTCCATCTTGTCAAAAGAATAGGGGAGCCCCACCGTACCTTCCACCGTATCCGTGGCGCTAACTAGACCGATGACCGCCTCCAGAATCCCATCGACAATCGTAGGATGAAGCGTAAACTCCGAAAAATTTCCCTGCAGATGAGGCGGCAACTCGATAAAAGCAACAGCCTCCGATTCGCCGGCCAGCATCTCCGTCATCGATTGGAATGAAGGCCCCAGATTCAGCTGGTGCTGTCGGAACTTATCGTAAACCTGCGTGCCACTGATTTTCGTTTTGCCACGGCTCAGTAAGTCAATGTCTATCGTTTGCCTGGAAGCAGCGCAGGGTTCGGACGAAAAACCGACGTTGCCCCGGCTGTGAATAACCATTTCTTCCCCCGTACGGCTCGTAATTTCGTAGCTCAGCTCCGATGCTTCCTCGCCAGGATACAAACGGACTTGTACAGTTTGCGATTCAATTCCTTCCTCAAGCTGAATGGGATTACTCCAAACCACATGGCTCAGGCTATGGATATTGACACCGGGCAATGAAGCGGCGGCGGCGGACATAGCCATTTCCAGCTGAACCACACCCGGAAGCAACTTGCGCCCGGAAACAATATGATCATTCAGATAAAACTCTTTACCGGTCAGCGTCTT
The DNA here is from genome assembly GCF_003991425.1 of Paenibacillus lutimineralis. Taxonomy (NCBI): domain Bacteria; kingdom Bacillati; phylum Bacillota; class Bacilli; order Caryophanales; family Paenibacillaceae; genus Paenibacillus; species Paenibacillus lutimineralis. The sequence continues at coordinate 1,597,384 of NZ_CP034346.1, read as the reverse complement.
CTCAAAAAACTGCTCGTGCACGGTGGAGCGATTACTGTCGAGTACCGGCCCTAACGTCGCAATTCCCGCGCTTTCAAGTGCTGACTGCTGCTGCGGCTTCGCTGCCTTCAGCTCCAGCCAATACTTTTCCTTGCGGAAAGGATACGTCGGCAGCGGAACCTTGAAGTACGGCCGGTCACGAAAGATGGCGTTCCAATCACAGTCACAACCTTCGATATACAGCCCCGCGATATCCTCAAGCTTCCGATGGAAGGCTTCGAGAGAATTGTCTTGCTCCAACCCAAGCTGAACAGCCAACTCATCGAGCCTGCGCTGGTCTGCCTTCCCACCTCGCTTTTTGTTACCGCCATGCGCGGCAGAATGGTTACTGGAGACCAGCTCGTTCATTTTCCGCTCCAGTCCAACCGCCAGATCCGCTATATTCGGTGCGATTAGTGCCGCCCTTTCCGAAAAATGACTTCTGCCTGCTGACAGCGTATAGGCGATATCGCCGACATCCGCATTTTCTTCCTCGATGATCCACGCTTTTAAATCCGTCAATTTCTGAATCAGGCCCTCCCGGGTCTGTGCCGAAAAGAGAAACAAATAATAAGGGCGCTCACCGCTATGTATGCCATTCTTGCTCATCCGTCTAGCCTCCACTTCTCTTCCTTGTCGCATTCAACGTTCAATGCGTCTTTAAACTGAGCGGTATTCTTCGATGACAATGTGACAGTTGGTTCCGCTGAAGCCAAAACTGCTGACTGCAGCCATTCTAGAGCCTTTCTTGTTCACCGGCCATTCCACTAGTTCAGTATTGATATAAAAGGGGCTGCCCTGCAGCTTGATTTTTTCATTCAGTTCACGGTAATGAATCAGCGGCGGAATTTTCCGGCTCTTGAGCGAGAGTAGTATCTTAATAATACCGGCGACGCCTGCAGCCATCGTGGTATGGCCAATATTCGCCTTGATGGAGCCCAGCGCGCAGTAATGGGAGTCAGCGGTAAAATGACGGAACGCCTCCGTCAACGCCTTCACCTCAATGGGGTCACCAAGCGATGTGCCTGTGCCGTGCGACTCGACATAATTGATATCAGCGGGATCAATGTCAAATTTCTCGTAAACCGTCTTCTCCAACTGGATTTGTGAATTTACGCTTGGCGCGGTAATGCCGTTCGTTCTTCCGTCCTGGTTGACACCGGAGCCCCGAATCACCCCATAGATATAATCCCTGTCTCGAATCGCGGATCCGAGCGGCTTCAGCACCACTACACCTGTGCCTTCGCTTAGCAGCGTGCCATCGGCGCCGTTATCAAACGGCCGACAGACACCCTCCTTCGACAATATCTCCATCTGGCTGCTCTGCACGATACTGTCTGGCGTAAACATCAAGCGGATGCCACCGGCCAACGCCATATCACATTCCCCGCTCCATAGGCTGGAGCAAGCTTGATGCACGGCAACCAACGAAGAAGAGCATGCCGTGTCGATAGAAATACTCGGCCCTTTCAAATTCAAAAAATACGAGATTCTGGCAGCCAGAATTGAAGAAGAGGTTCCCGTAAACGCCTCGGCCGTATTTTCAAGGCTGTTCGCTTCTAGGTGCTTCGTGTAATCACTCGGCGCACATCCGACAAACACGCCGCAACGTGTATCTTGCACCGCCCGATCCGAGTATCCGGCATCCTCCAGGGCATTCCAGGCCTCCTCCAAAAATATTCGCTGTTGTGGATCCATCATTTCCGCTTCCCGAGGAGAGATATTGAAGAAAAGCGGATCGAATTCATCCACGTTGTCCAGGAGACCTGCTACTTTGCAATAAGTCTTTTGAACGGCTTTGCGATCCTCGTCATATGCGGAATGGATGTCGAATCTTTCCTCTGGGACTTCGCCTATGCTGCATACACCGTCACGTAGATTCCGCCACAGTTCCCGGGTTGTAGAAGCCCCGGGGAACCTTCCGGATATCCCTATGATGGCAATTCCCTCTGGTAATGAAGAAGCACGTTCTGTGGCGGGAATCATCGTTTGGGCTACGCTTTCTACCGTTCTAGCATCGTCCCCAGCTTCCGCTGCAGTCGCTTGTGCCCGGCCGGAAGCCGCTTCCTCTGCGTGATTTCCTTTAAGCTTTAGCCTTGGCGGCTGTACGGTGTTCTGCTTCTCATCTCCCCGCCTGTCCGGCGAATGCAAAGGCTTTAATGATAGCGCCGATGGCCGAGTCAAAGCTGGTTTCAATGACTCAAGTGGTTGACCTGCCTCAGACACAGCAGATTTCTCGACTGGTGACAACGCAAGCTTTTCCGCTGTTGGCCGTGAAGCACTCACCGCTGGCTCTGGTGCAGGACTCTCCGCTTTCTGCGGAGGAGAAACCGGCAGTTCTTGAGCCGTCGGTTTCGGATTGTTTTTGGAAAATTGACTGATAAGGTCATTCATATATTCGTACCGGTGGTTCAGCCTCTGCTTCGCAGGAGGCTCCTTAGCCGCCAATGACTGTTGCTTATCCTCTTCCACAGTGATATGGCTGTTCATTTGTACTTCGTTCCAGACATAGCTTGAAAGCTCTGAAATGTTTGGGTAGTCATAAAGCTGAATGCCGTCCATATGGATATGCAGAGCATCATTCAAATCGCGAACGATTTCCACGCTGCTGATAGAGTCAATCCCCATTTCCTTGAAGGAAAGATCCTCCTGCAGTTCATCTGGCTGTATCTTGATGATGCGGCACAGCACATCCATAATCAGCAGCTTCACGGTATCCTCCGTAGGCTTGACTCGCACCTCCACAGGAGGAACTTGCTGCTGCTTCAATTCATTGAGTCGCTTCAGCCCTTCGCGGGCGTCCATCCGATTATCCTTTATCTGCTGCAAAATTCCCTTGATCAACTCGCCGTTACTCATAGATACACCTCCAGAAACTGGGCCACTTCATTGACATCCAGTTCATCCTCGTTCATCCGTGTCAACAGATCCAGCAAATCCCGCTCCTCGTTGCTTTCTACCGCTACCCGCGATTCCGGGCCAGGCTTCTCCGACACCTGCCAGTTGATGATATGGGCTGAAAGGAGCTGTATGGTGGAATAATCATAAATGTCGATGGTATCCAGTTGGAGGCCAAAGCTTTCATTGATGTCGCGTACTATCTCGACGCCGCTGATAGAGTCCACGCCCATGTCCTTGAAATTCATTCCTTCATCCAATTCATCCTCATGCAGCTGAATACGATTGGCGATGATCCGTGCAACCTCGGACTGTATTTCTGCCGGGGAAACACCACGAGCCTGCGGAATCATCGGCGCTAGCTGCGATGGAGAGCTTGGCTGTGCCAAACTTGCACCGGAACTTTCGTCAAGCGGAGGCGCGGCTCGCGACGCTCCTGAAGGAAAGACTTCTCTTATCTCTGCCGCCGCTTTCTGCGTTTGCGGAATGCGTTCCGTACCCTCCTGCCCATAAGAGCGATACAAATGCAATATTTTTTCCTTGACTTCCGGTGTTGTAAAAGTAATCCTGTGCATCTCATTCTCGCGCTCTACACAGTACTGCAGCGAGTTCAGAACCCGGCCTGATAGCTCGCGCTTAAGTACGCTGACCGTTGTCCGCGGTTTCTCAGCTATAAGCCGCGCTATCGAAATCGCCTCTTGTAGCACGTTGGCTTTCGTCCTGAAAAGGACGGAGGCCGCTCTATTCTTCAATTGCTCGCCCGTATACATTTTGGCGGTAAACATCATTTCGGTGGCCAGATTCTTGCCCAGCTTATCCTCCAGAATAAATGTGGCCCCCATGCCCGGTGTAAACCCGTATTTGGCAAAAGCCGCGGAATACACACTCTCTTCGGCCATAACCACGACATCCGCATACAGTCCGAACAACATGCCGCCGCCGGAGGCGTGGCCTTCCATCGCAGAGATGACCGGAACGGGACATTCCAGCATTCCCCGGTATAGAATGGGGGCATCGGTAAAGCTCAACTTGGAATCTGAAATGTCGAGCAGTTGTTCCTGGGTTCCACCCATGGAAAAAATCCGTTCATTTCCCGCCACCACGATGGCCTTGATTCGTTCGTCGTTCTGTACCCGCTGGAAGCAGTGAGTGATACCCTGGATAACCTCATGTGTAAATGTATTGTTATGTAGTGAGTCTTGGATTCGAATCAAAGCGATATTGCCATCTATATACTCCAGCCCTACCTCGCTGCCCGTATAAGGAACCCCTGGCGTTTCAGCCATGGGTGGCCTGGATGTTCCGCTTGCCGATTCAACCTGTTGATAAGAATGGCTGGCCGCTTTCAGGAAATCCGACTGTGCAGATGCAGGCCTAGCCTCCGGACTTTGGCGTTTAGACTGGCCCGGATGAATTCCGGCGCTTGCAACAGGAGTTGTCGATCTTACAGCACCGTTCTCATGTTCCATTGGCTCGATCCAGTGCCGCTTCCGCGCAAACGGATAATGCGGCAGCCGGAGAAGCAAGGGCAACTTTGCCCCGTACAACTCTTTCCAGATGATAGCCGTGCCTTCAGTCCAAGCTCTGGCCAACGTTCCGGCATGATTAAGTGAGTAAGATCCTGTTTGGGGCTGCAGATCGGCTTTTTTTCCGCCCTCTCCGGTGAATATTCGTCCAGATGCGCCTCCATCGAGATAAAGCTTCAGCTCCCCAATCAGCTCATCCAGCGAATAATAAATAATGGCCATCCTGTGCTTCATAGGCTCCCTGGCCGTTTGCAGCGTGTAGGCTAGGGATCTCAAGGAAATGTCATGCCCGCCTCTCCCTTTGTAGGCGGATAGAGCGGCATCTTGTCCGTTCCATCCGGAGACAAGGGATGCCATCTGATGCATTGTAAAGTCTCCGTCGAAGGCCAACGCGTTCAACCTCTGCCCGCCGGCTTCAAGCCTGCCGCACAACTGAACGAATTCCACATGACCGAGCCCAAGCTCGCCCAGGGTGCTGTCCTCTCCGATGTGTCCGGCCGGTATACCCTGAATGTCTGCTACCGCAACCTTAACTTGCGCTAATGCATCTTGAAGCTCCTTACCGCTTTGGTTACTTCCACCGCCCAGAAAAACCATCATCCGACTTGCATAGGCCTGCAGCCGTTCTGCGGTTTGGGCAGAGAGCACAAAAATATGCGGCCCCTCTTCCTCTGCTCCGTTCCTACCGTGGATTGTCTCCGCCGCGCCATCGTCTACCTTTTCCAGAATAAGATGGGCGTTGGAGCCGCCAGCTCCGAAAGCGCTGATGCCGGCTCGAAGCGGATGCACCGTCGTTACGCCGCTCGCCGTTGTGATGACCGGTTTCCATTCCTCCAACTTGCGCTGCACATAAAATCCGGAATCTTCAAAAGGGATATGCGGGTTCAGCGTCTCCGAATGGATTGAAGGGACAAGTTGTCCATGCTGCATCTGCAGAAGTACTTTAGCAATAGACGAAATGCCTGCGGCCGCTTCGGCATGCCCGATATTGGACTTGACAGAACCTATGGCACAGCGGAACTCTTCCGTGCTGAACGGCTTATAAGCTTTCATCAGCGCCCTTACTTCAATGGGGTCGCCAAGTGAGGTTCCTGTGCCGTGCGCCTCAATATAATTGATCGTGGCGGCATCCACTCCGCTGCGGGCAATCGCTTCTGCTACAGCCTCTTCCTGTGCCTTCTGGTTGGGAACCGTAAAACCACTGGATTCTCCACCGTGGTTGATGGCACTCCCTTTTATGACCGCGTATATCCGGTCTTGATCGCGCTTTGCCTGTCCCAGCGGCTTGATCAAGATGGCGCCTGCTGCTTCTGCTGGCACATAGCCGTCCCCGCCCTCGCCGAAGCTCCGGCAACGGCCGTCTGAAGAAGCGAAGTTTCCTTGAGACAACAATAAATATTTGTCAGGATGAACCGACAGATTGACGCCCCCCACCAAAGCCATGGGAGAATCCCCGCTTTTGACGCTTTGGCAAGCTAGATGCAGCGCCGTAAGCGATGAAGAACACATCGTGTCAATTCCAAGCGAAGGACCCGTCAATCCAAAATAATACGATACCCGATTGGCAATCGAAGAAATGGTCGAGGTGGACACGTTTCGGCTGTTGTTATACAACTGATACTGCATCCACATTGCTCCGGCAAATACGCCAATTTTGCGGCCTTTCAGCGCCGATCTCGTATAACCCGCATCTTCAAAAGCTTCCCATGCCATCTCCAGAAAAACTCGTTCATGCGGATCCATCAGCGCCGCCTGGTAAGGAGCGACATTAAACAGCAATGAATCAAATTTATCCACGTCGCGGAGGAATCCTCCCCATTTCGAGGCATCCTTGGACCAACTGTCCCGCGCAATGCGCTGAACTTCCTCATGGCTCCAGCGCTCTGGATCAATCTCCGTAATACAATCCTTTCCTGACTTCAAGACCTCCCAATATTCAAAAAGATCGTCCGCACCCGGGAATCTGCCGCTCAGTCCAATGATTGCTAAATCATCATCCTTCGTCAGCGCCTCCGCAGCCGTTATCGAAGCATGTGCCGGTGACGCGGGCAGCGAATCTTTTTCAGGTAGCTTATGATTTGCAGACAGTGTATCCTCAGCGGGTAACTCATGCGTATATTGTGGCGTTAAAGACGCTTCTCCTTGAGGCTGGTTTTTCGCTTCTCCCTTTGCAATAACGGCGTCAATCCGGCTCTCATCGCCCGGCAGAATCAGCAGTTCTGCTTCCTGCTGACGTAGCGCCCATTCCATTGCTCCGAGTCCGGCTTCCGTTTCCAGCAGTGTGATACCGAATCGTTCCCTCAAAGTGTGCTCGGTATGACTGCCGCCTTGCATGCCGCCTTCACGCCACAGCGGCCAGTTGACTGACAATGATTGGCCTTTGCGTTCCCCCTTGGCCCGCAGGCTTTCCCTCATGTATATGTATCCATCCATATAACCGTTGGCATATCCATAGTCGCTTTGGCCTGGATTTCCCAAGATGCCCGCCACCGAAGAGAAGGCGACAAAGAACGCCAGCGGCTCATGCTTAAATACCTCATCGAGATTCGCTGTGCCTTCTACTTTTACACGGAGCACCTGATCCAGCTCACTTCTGTCCTTCTGCACTAGGTATCCGTCGCGCGTAATCCCCGCGCAGTGGAAAATTCCGTGTACCGACCCGTATGTCTGCTTCAAGTGATGATGAAGACGTTGAACCGCTGCAAGATCGGTCACATCACAGCTCACATACTCCAGATTCGAGTATGACTCGAGGAGGGCGTGAAGTCCTTCCGGCGGATTTCCGGCTCTTCCACAAAGAATAGCTTGTCCGCCCTGGCTTGCAATGTACTTCGCCAGAAGTTTGCCGATTCCCCCGGCTCCGCCGGTGACCAGATAGGTACAATTGCTGCGAATGACGGATTCTCCGGAGGACTGAACAGCGGTACCCACTTTACGGTAGCCTTTAACCATACGCTCATTTCGCTCGTAGCTAACGCTATGCTCATCGTTCCAGCTCCCGTAAGCCTCATCCAATACAATTTGAACTTTTTGTTTACGGCTGACTTCATCCAGTCCCACGCATTTATAGGACACCTTAACTGTTTCCGACTGGACGCAATGCAGAAATCCGGCCATGGCAGCATCTCCCGGGTGCGCGGTTGCGTTATCCCGGGCATACACATAAAGCACCTTCGCCGCCATCTTGATCTTGCGGCGCAACAGTTCCCTCAGCATATAGAAGATCGGATCAAGCCGATTCGCCTCTACGGTCAAATGCAAAGTATAGATGATAATCCCAGGCATACACCCTGAACGCTTCAGCTCATCAGCGAGCCATACATAATCCTCTTCCCGAGAAAAAGCTAATTGGTATACCCGCTCTTCAACCGTGCCACGCCGCTCACCAGGAAGTACATAGGTGAAGCATTCGGCAGCTTCCGTGCCTTTAAGGGCGTACAATTCGTCATGGCTGCTGCAAAAAACCAGTACCTGCTCCGTTTTCCCCACCAGTCCAGCGGCTTCAAGCGGGCTTGAAAACCACACCGGCGCGTAAGCTTGGACTGCCGCACTCTCCGTACCTGAAGGGCAGACATCTGATCTACTGGTGCCCGGGTAAGACGGATATCCATCACCCCTGTGCTCCACGCCCCCATCCAATGTCGCAAAAAAAACGGAGCCGTACTCTTCCAGAATATATTGGCTTAATTCTTCGATATTAGCGTATTCAAAGAGCAGGGTAGGGTACAAGCTGTCGCCGAGCCTATCCTCAAGCCGTTTGACGATCTCCAGTAGATGCTGCGAGTTCAGGCCCTGGCTGTAAAAGCCTTCCGCTTCATGCAGTCCAGCGCCGGGGATCCCGGACAAGCTGCTGATCAGTTCCTTCAAATAAGAAGCTATGGCTTCTTTCTGGTCTGCCGGAGCCGCGGCAACTTCAGGCAACAGGAGCGTAGCCGGCGCTCCGGCGGTTTCTAGAAGGGCTTGTGCAGGCTCCACTTTTTTCAACCTGCTGATCAAATCCTTGGAACGGATTTTTTTGAGCCCCCAGCGCTTGAAAGTAGCAATTTCCTCCCCCTGCGCGTTGTACACCTCGATGTCAAAGTACATTAAATCCTTGATCGCTCCGTCAGGATATCCTTCGTCCTTGATGTAGACGTAGATTTGTTTCTTCATCGGTTCATAGGAACGGAAGGACTCAATAAACATCGGGATGGAGGCATGGACCTCCTGGGAGAAATCAAGATCCTGAAGTACCACGAAGCCTTGCACCAGCGTCGCGGCATCCAAATAGCACGGATGCATGTAATAATGGCCTAGATACTCTCCAGCCAGCTCCCCTAGTGTAATCTCCGCTAGAATGCGGCGGTTGCCGTAATATAGCTTGCCTAGTCCCTTCATGAAATCACTGTGCCGGATATCGATTTTGCGCACATAGCTATAGGCATAATCCATGTCCTCCACACGCTGGCTTTCATTCTTGATAGCAGCAATGTCGATCGTCTTGCGTTCCGCGGTTGAAGCAAGGTGGAGATGGAGCTCGCAGCGGAGATTCTCATCCCAATCGCCGCTTAGTACTTCATCTCCCTTTACCCTCATGCTCTGCGCCAAAACCTCGTAGAATCCAGCTCTTTTCGTGAAGCTAATGCGGATTTTTTTATCATAATACTCGCTTGTGGAGATCGGCTCGCTGAACAGAATCTTTCGCAGTTCGATATCACGCAGCACAATACCTTTCGACTGAAGAAATCGGTAGATCATGTCAAGCAGAGTAACACCGGGCATAATTCGGACGCCATGTACCCTGTGATCCCTGACGATATAATTGCTGTTTTTTATTACTGTGCTGAACCGCACATCGCTTAACGCGTCCATCTCCTGCACACCTTTCCGCTCCCCCATATTCAAGTTCATTCTTCTACGAATTGCAAAAATGACAATTGATCCTGATCTGCCCCGGATGGATTGCATGCTGCTTTCCTACCGTCAACCCAGGCCCTGGCGCGTTGGAACCGCGTCGCAGGCAGAGGTTTTCTACGTTCCGAATAACCGCATAGCAACCCTTCCGTGCATTCGCCGATAATAGCGTGCACATTGGTTCCCCCGAAGCCGAAGGAACTGATGGCCGCCCGTCTCGCATCTCCATGTTTGCGCCATGCAGTTGTCTCCAAGACAGGGTAGAACGGCGAGTTCTCAAAATCGAAGCGCGGATTTGGCTTGCTGCAATTCAGAGTCGGAACCAGTATCTTGTAGTAAACACATAATGAAGCCTTGATAAAGCTTGCTATCCCCGCTGCGCTCAGGCAGTGGCCTATGTTGGTCTTTACGCTGCCGACGCCGCAGAATCCGATGTCATCGGTGTACGTCTTGTATACGGTGGTTAGAGCCTTCAATTCGATTGGATCGCCAATCATGGTTCCTGTGCCATGGGTCTCGACATATCCGATAGTTCGCGGATCAATACCTGCTCGAGTAATCGCGTCGGCAATGACCTCTTCCTGGGCCTGCTTGCTTGGGGTAGTGACACCCATCGTTCGCCCGTCATTATTCGCCGCTGTCGCTTCAATAACCGTGTAAATGCGGTCACCATCGGCAAGCGCCTTATCCAGCGCCTTCAATAGCACTACGCCACAGCCTTCGCCCGGCACAATTCCATTTGCATCGACATCGAAGGTGTGACATTTGCCATCGGGCGACATCGCTTTGGAGGCGCTGAACACAAGGTACGGTCGCTCGTCGAGGATGAGGTCAACGCCGCCGGCAACAGCCATTTCCGATTCACCGGTACGGATACTCTGGCAAGCCAGATGCAAGCTCATCAGCGAGGAGGAGCATGCGCTGTCTACGGTAAGACTCGGTCCCTTCAAATTAAAATAATGTGAGGCATAGGAGGCGATGAAATTCTGCCCGATGCCGATAATGGTATTTTTATTGAAATCCTGCACCCAGTTCGGATAGGAACCGGGGTGGGCACCGATAAATATCCCCACCTTGCGTCCGCTGATCTCAGATTTCTCATATCCTGCGTCGAGAAACACCTCGGCGGTGACTTCCAGGCACTGCCTCATCAGAGGGCTGATCTGCTCGGGATTCTCTTTAATCTCAAAATACTCGTTATCAAAGAGTTCAATATCTTCAATAAATCCGCCCCATTTGCTTATACTTTTGCCTTCAGTGGGAACGGGAGAATACAGCTCTTCTGCGTTCCATCTACTGCACGGTACCTCGGTAATGCTGTCTACGCCCTGCTTCAAGTTGTTCCAGAAGGTGTCCTTGTCCGGAGCACCCGGGAAATGGCAGCCAATACCGATTACGGCGATCCGGCTGTCTTTGTCGGTCGGGCCGGAGGCTTTCCTCCGCTTCTCCGTGCAGTTTGTTCCATATTCCGGAACGCGGTCGAAGCCGTCAGCCAGCTTCAGTCCGTCGTCCTCTCGGCTCCGTCCTGGCTCCCTTGCTTCCTCCTGGAATTCCGCGTTACCCCCAACTAGAAGATGCTCTGCCAACGCCTTCATATCGCGAAGCTCAAAGAACAGGGCTGGGTCGATGCGTGTATGGAATGCGTCGTCCAGCTTTTTGATGACTTCAATGAGCAGGATGGAGTCAACGCCGATTTCTGCAAACGGCAGATCTTCACGCAACCGATCCTTCGGCAGCTTTAACTCCTCGCCAAAAATATGCATAATCTGCGCAGTGGCGCGCTTAATTGCATTTGGGGGGAATTCCCCATCGTTCGTATGCACCCGGGACCGATTCTCAGGCACATGCTTCTCTGTATCGACCTTAGTGACCGGGCCAGGCCGCAGAATCGCTCCGGGATCAAAGGCTTCGCTGCTCACGATAGCAGGCATCACGCTAGGCTCTTTCCCCGACATAGCATCTTCAAGCATGAATAAGCCGTCGGCCAAGCTGTGAGCGGTGAAGCCTGCCCCAGTATACAACGAGCTTAGCGGGAACCCAGTATCGGCCAACATACCGACTTCCGACCAGCTTGGCCAAATAATCGACTGGAAATGCTTGCGCCCCAATTCCTGCTGATGGCGGATATACAGATCCGAATAGCAGTTGGCCGCACTGTAATCGCTAAGTCCAGCAGATAGTACAGGCAAAGCGGCCGAGATGGAGGAGAAGGCCACGAAGAAATCCAGCCTGTCATCCGCAAACAAATCGCCTAGCATTTCCAGGCCTTCAACTTTGGGCTCGAATACCTGCCGGATGTCACCGATCTTTTTATTAATAAAGGCTGGGTGATTGTTCAGATTAGAACCCGCACAGTGTATGACACCGCCAATCTCACCCCATTGCCGCCTGATTTCAGCGAAGAAAGGCGAAAGCCGCGCCTTGTCGGTCAATGATCCGGAATAGAATTTGACATCCACACCTGCTGCTTCCAATTCCAATATCCGCTTCACTCTGGATTGAATACCAGAAGAAGCCATATCCGATGTAAGAATCTCATCCCAATTAGTTCTGGAAGGCAGAGGTTGAACGCCCATCAGCACAAGCTTCCTCACACCCCTTCTGGCAAGCAGGCGGACGACCTCCGCCCCAATGCCTCGGGTACCTCCGGTCACGACATAAAACTTACCGGGGTCAAGCGTGATACCACCTTCGCCTTCCATGTTGCGAGAAGCCCATTTATTGGCTTGCTTCAAGGAAGCAAATACGGGCTTGAAGCGAATTCCATCATTATAGGAGAGTTCAGCTTCAGCCGAATCGATACTAAGCTCGGCATAAACTGTATTAATGGCATCTTGTACCAACGACGACGACGATCGGCCAATGTCCACCGTCTGAGCCCGCACTTCCTTGTATTCCGCACGAATGGTTCGTATGATTGCAGCAATCTCCGCTCCTGCCAACGTCTCCGTTCGCCCATTTACGCCTTGCAGACCGCTCGTCAAATGGAGAATACACAAGCCTCTGGCATGCTTCTTTACGAGTGCCTGCAGCAGCTTAATTTTTCCGTAGTTTTGCTTGGAACGGTGATGCGGCTCAGAATGAAGATCAGAGAAGTCGATGACTGCGCGGATATGTGTCTTCAGCCCAAGTATAGTCTCAATCGCTGCATCACTGCCCCCCTCCTCCCAGAAATCGGCAGTAAGGAATCCGTCCTGCGAATCGCGAAGCCCACCCCCTCCAATGACCAGCACGGTATCAAATGATGCGTAGATCTCGGCTAACGCCTCCTCGTTCATTTCATCGTTTACAATGATGATGAAACGTCCATCCGGTCTTGCAGGCTGCGGCTGTGGTTGATGTTCCGCTTGCCTCCACTCTTTCTTCAGCAATACATAGTCCCCACCGTGAGACAAATTGTCCGTGGCAAGGGGAGCCATCCGGAGCCGGTTAATGATCAGAACAGCCTCGCCTTCTTCATTTAGCACCCTTGCGTCATAGCTGTTTCCGCTCCCCGTCAAATGAATATACCGCCCATCTTCCAGATCGCCGATCAATCGAATTTCGCCAAGAGCATAAACTGTGGACAACGTGCCTCCCATGCGCATAATATCCAGATTGGTGACCTGAAGAATCGCTTCTGTCAGCAACGGCGGGATGACATAGCCTTCCCTACAACACGCAGAAGGTGTAACGGCCACCAGATACCCAGACAGGCTGCTGTACAATTTTTCTGCGATTTGCGCTTGTTCATCGTATTCCAAGCCTTGATCGGCCAATGCGCTGTAGAACTGTTGGGATGTAAGGATCTGCGCGGCCCCCGCTTTAAAGCTTCGAATATTAAACCCGCTTGCTTCCACTTTCTTGGTAACTATTTCGGTTACGGATGATCCGGCTGCAACAATTCTCCGCCCCGTTTCCTCATAAAAAATACCAAACCGAAAAGAGTCCTCTGCTCCCTGCAGTTCGACGCAAAGCCTCTGCTCCTCTGATCCAGCCTTAAGCGGGTGCGTAAACTGGATATCCTTAAGCAGGTCGGTGGAGCCTCCGCCGCCAAGCTCCGTTGCTTTTGCCGCTATTTCGAGCAGTATAGCCTCACTGACCATTCGTTGGTTAAAGACAGTTTTGTAAATAAAATTGGGGTGGCCGGATAAGGTTTCGCTAATAAAGCGTATCCCCTCTATTGTGGATACATTACGGTGCAGTAGCGGATGAGATTCTCCCCCCTTAAGAGAAGTCGTGGCTGTTCCGCCGAGTTCCTGCTCTTCTATCCAACAGCGTATGTATTCAAAAGGATACGTGGGCAAAGACACTCTCCGACGATCTACTGGAGCGAACATGACCTTGAAGTCCGCCTCAAAGCCCTTAATGTAATAATTCGAAATAATATTGAGCGCCTTGTCTCGATCCACTGCCCCAAGGATGCCTTCCCGAAGTTGCTTCAGCAGCCCGTTTATCTTGACTTTTAACTCAGAATTCACCCTCTTGTTCCCGCTGCCGCCTTCCCCTCGGTACCATCCGGGACTTGGCCGCCGCTCTAGAAAAGCTTCCAATTCTCGAATCAGCTCTATTCTGCTGTCGGCAACAAACATGCTACGGTAATCATAATGATCCCTGCCTGCCAGCAATGTAAAAGAGATATCTTCAATACTCTCGACTGCACCCTGCTGCCGTAGATAGACGAGCAAACGGCGCGCCTGTATTTCTAATGCTCTATCGCTTTTGGCCGACAGCGCAAACAGAAGAGGCTTCATCTCTCCAGCCGGTCGTTCTCCCGCGCCCAGCTCCATATGCTCGGCAATCACCATATGGCAATTGGTTCCGCTCATTCCAAAGGAGCTTACTGCCGCCATGCGTGGACGCCCATCCAGACGATGCCAATCCTCAGTACGATTTCCTACGTAGAAAGGACTGTTTTTGAAATCAATCAACGGGTTGAGGCTGCTGCAATGAAGCGTCGCGGGAATCTTCCCGTGCTTCAGGCTGAGCAGCACCTTGAATAGGCTTGCCATACCTGAAGCGGACAGCGTATGTCCGATATTGCCTTTGATCGAGCCCAGATGGCAATACTGCTTCTTCGCGGTAAAAGGGCCGAAAGCTTCCGTGAGCGCCCCTACTTCAATCGGATCTCCCAGGCGAGTTCCAGTACCATGCGCCTCCACATAAGTAATCTCAGCTGGATCGATCCCATATTTTTCGTAAATCCCGCGTTCAAGCGAAGCCTGAGCCAAGCCGCTGGGAGCAGTGATTCCGTTGGTTTTACCATCCTGGTTCACCCCGATGCCTTTGATGACCCCATAAATATGATCACCATCGCGTATGGCGGAGGAATATTTCTTCAGGACAGCTACACCTACGCCTTCCCCCAATCCGATGCCGTCCGCCCCATCGGCGAACGGCTTGCAGATTCCATCGGCATTCAACATGCCCAGCTTTCCAAGGGACAAATAAATTGATGGCGTAAGCATGATTTGGATGCCTCCAGCAATCGCCATCTCACTGCTGCCATTGATCAGACTGTCGCAGGCCAACGAGAGTGCCACCAGGGAGGAGGAACATGCAGTATCAAGAGCTACGCTTGGCCCTTTCAAATTAAGCAGATAGGAAATACGGGCCGGGATCACAGATAGGCTGTTACCTGTTGGGACTTGTTCGTTGGCTTCATCCCGGAAGCGCTCTAGATATTCGCCTTGCTGAATCCCCACGAATACCCCACATTTGGTGCCCGACAACTCCTGTAAGGAGTAACCCGCATCTTCTACGGCCTTCCAAGATTCCTCCAGAAACAGCCGCTGCCGGGGATCCATATGCTCCGCTTCTTTGGGTGAAATGCGGAAAAACAAAGGATCAAATTGGTCCACATCAGGAATAAATCCCCCGTATCGGATATGCTTCATGTCTTCTTGTGCAAGCCGAAACAATTCGGGACGTTCCGGCGGTAGCTCCTGCAGACTACTTTGTTCATGAATGAGACCTTCCCAAAACTGGTTCACATCGCGGCTGCCCGAGAATTTACCTGAAATGCCAACAATGGCAATTTCATAATCCGCGGTAGCCTGCCGCTTGACTGTTTCAGTAGTATTCAGCATGGTTTCAGCTCTCCTCCAGTAGTAGTTCCAGTTCGTTTAGGTTGATTTTAACGTTCGTCAAAGCGTGATTCCCGATTTCCACCGGATTCAAGGTTTCCAAAGCAGCTTCCGGGTTTAGGTCAACTTCGTTATGCCGAGCAAGCCCGATTCTAGTGGAATACGTCTCTAGGATATGCTCTACAAGCAGTCGCGCCGTGTTGAAATTGAACAAGTCATTGGAGTGCAGGGCAATGCCAAGCCGATGATTCAGCTTGTCTACCAATTCCAGGGTCAACACTGAGTTGATACCCAACTCCGAAAATGGAATGTCGTCGTTAATACCTTCGGCCTCGGTGTAAATGACTTCGCCCAGCGTCCGGAACAGGCATTCTTCAATCATTTGTTCCACCTTGCTACTCTCTGGTGGGACGACCTCCTGGGGAAGCCCTTCCGGCGCATCATCACTAACCGCAATCAGATCCATTATCGTTTCCAAACGTTCTGAAGCAATGTCTATCCCAGCTGATTCTGAACCGTATTGCTCAGCGGCCTGTGTCATGTAGCCTTTACCGATCCAATAACTTTTCTTGCTGAAGCTGTAATTCGGCAGTGAGATCAGGGATGGAGCGCTTCCTTCATGGAGTTGCTTCCAGGGGATATCCACCTTCAAAAGCCACAGCTGGGCAATTTGCGGAAGGTTCCTGCTACTTAAAATTCGATCTATAAACTGACTGCCGGTATCGTTATGAAATAAAATTGAGGTCATTTCCCGCTGCGTTCCAGGGACGCTGGTGTAAACATCCGTCATGTTTCGTTCACCCGTACCAAAGCGGATTAGCATATCACGGAGACCCGCTATGCTGCGGCAAACAAAGGCCGTCCGCTCATCGAACATTTCACGCCCGGTTTGCAACGTGTAGGCAATATCCTCAAGCCGCAGCGTATAGTTCTCGGTGTCCGGCGAAGCAGGATTCCGGCGCTTCCGCCCTACCTCTGCATACCGGTTCATTAACTCCCGTAACGTACGGCTGTTCCAAAAAGCTTCCTCATCATAGTTACCTTGGAAAATCTCGCGGAGCTGTGTAGCAATAGCAACACGGTGCACCGCATCTGCGCTGAGGCTGGATAAATCCTCATCCCAATCGATAAGTTCGGGATTCACGCCGAGTACTTCCGCGATAACCTGTACGCATTTATCATAAATATCAGTCTGGCTCCAGAGCGTATCTTCCAGAACGGAGGCATATTCGTCTACTGAAGCAGCGTGCTGGTTACCTCCCTCACGATGGAGTCCGATATATTCCGCAAGCTTAAGCGCCTGCTCCCTTAGCTTGTCCGGTGTCTTAGCGGACAGCACGACCAGTTGCTCTCTTTCCGTTTCAGGTGTTCGCTCCTCAGGCTCATAAGACTCTAGGATGAGGTGGGCATTGGTTCCGCCTGCTCCGAAAGAGCTGATCCCCGCCGTCAATGGATGCACCACCATCCCGGATGGCGCCTCCTCGATAATCGGCTCCCAAGGCTGGAGCGAACGCTGCACGAAGAACGGAGTTTTCTCGAAGTCGATATTGTCATTCAGCTTTTCCGCCAGAATGGACGGTACAAGAAGCTTATGCTTCATTTGCAGCAGCACTTTGGTGAGCGAAGCCATTCCAGCCGCTGATTCCAGGTGACCGATATTGCTTTTGACTGAGCCAATGGCGCAATATCCCGTTTTAGAGGTCGTTTTCTTGAACGCTTTGGTCAACCCAGCAATCTCGATCGGATCACCAAGCGCTGTTCCCGTGCCATGTGCTTCAATATAATTAATCACTTCCGGGTGGACTCCGGACTTTATCAGAGCTTCCTCGATTAATTCTGCCTGGGCATTCGGATTAGGAACCGTATAGGAGCTGACCTTCCCCCCATGATTGATAGCGCTGCCTTTGATAACACCGTAAATCTGATCTCCATCGCGCCGGGCCGCTTCGAGCGGCTTCAGTAATACGGCCCCGACACCCTCGCCGGGAACATATCCGTCTCCGCCTTGCCCAAAAGCCCGGCATTTGCCTTCCGTTGAACCAAATCTTTGGTCAGACAGAAAAATATACTTTGCGGGATGGACGACCGTATTCACGCTGCCAGCCACAGCCAGCTCGCTTTCACCGTGCCGGATGCTCTCGCATGCCATGTGGATTGCCACCAGTGCCGAGGAGCACATAGTATCCACAGCTATGCTCGGACCTTTGAAGTTGAAATAATAAGAAATGCGGTTCGCGATGGAAGCGAAAGAGGAACGCACATCCAACAGCTGCCCGTTAGCATACTGCTCAGCACCGAGCATCTGGTAGTGGGAATTCATAACTCCCACGAACACGCCAACTTTTTTACCGGAAACCTTTCCTCCGGCATAACCCGCATCCTCCAGCGTATGGTATGTGGACTGAAGCATCAGCCGCTCCTGCGGATCCATCAGTTCAGCTTCTCTAGGGGATATATGGAAAAATCCAGCGTCGAATTTGTCCACATCGTTCATAAACGCCCCCCATTTGGTATAGACCTTGTTGCTCTTCCCTTTTTCCGGGTCGAAGTCTTTGCGGTAATCCCAGCGTTCAGCGGGAATCTCAGTTACACAGTCTTTGCCCTGGCTGAGGATCTCCCAGAATTCATCCAGTGTATCCGCCATGGGATATTGCCCGCTCATGCCGACAATCGCGATATCACATCTTGAACTCCGTTCCAACGGTTCTAAATCTTCATCTATGAAGTGTTTTCGTTCCCCTGGTTCTGACGATAATGCTTCGTTTGGCACCAATTCAGTTGTTGAATTTCCCCATATATCTTTGGAAGCGGCTGGGATGCCAGCGGATGAACTTTTCGCTTCCGGTAATACGCACAGATCTGTTTGCACTGTTTGGAAATATTCCTCATGATGTTCCTTGAAGAAGCCCGCCAACTGCCCTATGGTGTTGTATTCGAAGAATAAGGTACTCGGCAAATCACTGAAATCCCGTTCAAGGATGGAATTCAAATCCATAATCATAATTGAATCGATGCCGTATTTGGAGAAATTCGCATCGGTTTGTAATTGACTCGGCGAAATCCCTGTCGCTTTCGATACAACATCCTTTAGATAATTTTCAATCGTTTGTTCTAGAGCCGCATGGTTTACGCGTTGAGAAGAAGCGTTCAATACCCGTTCTTTTTGTCCATTCCGATCATTATGATGAGCAGCATCTGCCACCCCTGCGTTGAATTCCGGCAAGCCGCGCCCTCCTTCCCGGGCCAATGCCCCCTCTTTTACATCCATCATTCGGTTGATCACTTGGGCATCTCCGCAAGTGACGATGGCGCGCGTCAAAGGGGTCCCGGCCAAACGTTCCAGCAGCTTAAGTCCCGTGCTCGTTTCAAGCCGTTCAAGCCCGGCCTGCTTTCGATACTGCACTTCTTCCACTGGAGAGAGCTGCATGGATCCCTCGCTCCACACCGGCCAATTGATCGACAGGGATGCGCCGTAACGTTCTCCAGCTAGAACCCGTTCCGCTCGCCATTCGGCAAATTGATCCATGAAACTGTTCGCAGCAGCATAACTGCCTCTTCCAAAATCGCCGATAATGGCGGAAATCGATGAGAAAAGAATGAAAAAGTCCAGTTTTTCATTGCGCGTCGCTTCATCAAGACCCACAGCCCCGTGAATCTTAGGAAGCAGAACCTCCGGCAGTTCACCGGGTACCGCTTCCGACAGAGTTTTGACACCTAGTACACCCGCACAGTGTATGACACCGTTTATTACGCCAAAAATCTTCTTCGCCTGCTTGACGATTGTATCGCCTGCTTTCAAGTCGGATAAATCTGCATCCAGGTAGATGACCTGCCCCGGCAGACTTTCCAGCCGCTCGAGCTGTCTGCGACGATTATCATCCAGTGCCGATCTCCCAACCAGCACAACGTTAGCGCTATACTTTGCAAGTACAAACTCCGCTACGGCCAGCCCGATCCTGCCCATTCCGCCGGTAATCAGGTATGTTCCGCCGCTGCGGAAGCCATTGGAACCCTCTGAACGCAAGGGCAACCCTTCAAGCGTATGAATAATCTTCAGACTACGAACACCCTTACGGTAAGCTACAACTGGGCAATATGCGGTTTTGTTGGCAAACAGTTCCTTCGCCGCCAACCGCGGCAGCTCCTCAGGGTCATCCACGTATACAATAGATGGTTGAACCATCCGGTACAGACTTTGGAAAGCCTTGCATAATCCTTTGAGCATGCCAGCCCCAACTTGCACTCCACTTCCTGCGGATACAAAAACAAAGCGTACCAACTGCTTGGGATTGACCTGCGAAGCTGCTTGAAACAAGTAATAAATAGAACAGAATTCATCTACAATTTCTGGTTTGTCCCATTCGTAAACGATGGAATCGATTCGAAGCCCTTGATTGCCTAATTCTTCAAACAATCGAAGGTAATCCTCAGGGCGCGCGGTATTCAGCATGTACTCGGAGCCTCCGCTGTCAAACTCGTAAGCAGGTCCCTGCTGTACAAACAGAATTTGTCTTGCCGCTTTTCCTTGCTCCTTCTCCAGCGCTTTCGCCAATTTTCCAGCATTCCCATTGTCTTTGCCGAAGTAAAGGACATGGACTGCCCCGCCTTCGACTTTCCGCACCTTCGTTTCTACCCAGCTTTCGGTGTATAAATGGACTTGACTCGCTTCGAGTATCGGCGGCTTCGGCTGGATCGCCCGAATTGTAAAGTCCCTGGCTTCCGCTAGCACTTCACCTTGCTCGTTCAGAATAAAAATTTGGAATCGTTTCATTCCCGCTTTCTTGCCGGCAGATTCTGGATCAAGCCGAGCATAAGAATAGCAGCTTGGGGTCAGTCTTCCGTATATTTTGAATTCACCTAGAGCGAAAGGAATATGCAGCCGGAGCTGCTTGTACGCCTCCATCCCCCCAACCCAAGTCACGGCGCGCAGCGCTGCATCGACAATAGAAGGGTGCAATTCATAGTCATTGAAGCTTTCCACCAAGTGCAGAGGCAAGTCCAGCTTTTCCAGAGATTCGCCTTCTCCTCCAAATGCTTCTGTCGTCGCCTGAAAACCAGAGCCGTAACGAAAACCGATGAAGTTCTCAAACACATCCTTGTAGCAAAAAGCTTTGGAAATCCGGGCTGCACAGCGTGCTTGAATCCCGGCAATATCCATCGCGGCAGGCCTACGGTTCCCACTATCCGCGATGCTAAGCTTACCCTGGCAATGTCTGATTTTTACCCCGTTGAGCAGGGTGTATACCTGAAACCTCATAAACTCCGCTTCATGGTAGATTTGTATATACGCATCACAAATATCTTCAATCTCCATACGGTTCACCCACATAACATCCCGGATTGTCTTCACCGGCTGTCCCGCAGCAAGCTCCCCTGCTGCCCGGGCAAGCTCCAGATAGGCAACCCCGGGCAAAATCACCCGGTTGTCCACGATATGGTCGCCGACATAGAAATCGCTCCGCTTCAGCGTCTTTACAAACAAACCGCTTTCGGGGCTGGACTTGTCCAGATCAAGCATGGGATGAGCCGTCCGCATGGCGCTTACCGTAGGTATTTCAAGTCCTCCCGGTCCAACCGCGCCTGTGGATTCCCTAAGCTGCACCCAGTGCTGCGTCCGTTCGAAGCTGTAACCCGGCAGTGGCCGTTTCCTGTAGCTCCCCGACGGATAGAGCAGATTCCAGTTGATATCCGCTCCAGCGATCCAAAGCTTGACTAGCAGCGCATTCAATCCGTATAGTCCTCCGGAACTGGGCGACAATGAGGCCTGCTCAATACCTGAGTGGGTTATGCGGATCACTTGGGTTTGTAAAGTCCCTCGTTCACGAAGCTGCTCTTTTAACTGTGCCTTCCAAACGTGGAGATCCAGAATCTCAGCCAGATGATCGCTGGCATCGTAGAGATGCGAATAAGGCGAATCTGCATGCAGTAAGCCTTGGCGTTCATTGATTTGACCACATACAGCTTCAAGCGCTCCGTCCTCCGATAGGAGTAGCGAGGTAGCCATTTCGCGTGTAAGCACTTCATCGGCGACAAGCTGGATCAGCTCGTTCAGCCAGTCATTCCTTATCCCGACCCGGTCAGTTAAATCCCATTTCCGGTTCAGCTTCAGGAGTGAGCCGTAGGCGACCAGAAGCAGCAGGATGCGTCGTTTTTCAAGCAAAGGCGCGCCTCCTGTAAGAAGCTCTTCATCGTTCAGAAGCGCTTCCGCCGTCAACCCCCAAGGAGCCAGAGCCTGATCCCAATCCTTCAAGTACTTCTTGAACGTAAATTGCGTCTTGCTCAGAATTCTCGCTTTTTGTGTATAATGCCGAAGGGAATCGCTGTCGCAGTCTTCCACCTGCTGCTCCCTAAGGCGGGCAGGATATTCGGTACCGATGTTTAGACGGTTAATTGGCACAGGTACATTGCTGCCTATGTAAGATAGCTCTGGGCGGCGCAAATTCCAATGGTCAACCGCCTCTTCGCCGATCAGCGCTGCATAAGCCTCTGCGGGTGTTATCATTCCGCTGATGGCCAGGGCCAGAAGTTCCCCCTGATGCTCGCCTCCGACCAAGCTGATTGGAACGCCCAGGCCAATCAGCGCTTTCGTCAGCGCATAATTGACGATAAAGGAATATGCGGCAGCCCGATCCTTCTTCCATCTGTAAAACCGTATACCGCTTCTGGGCTTCGATTTACCGGCGGCTTCAACCGCTGACAGCGCATCTTCAAAGTACTGCGAAATATAAGCCTGCTCCATCAGCGGCTTGATATTGGAATACCCCCGGTACACTGTATTAGTCAGTTGGAGCTGCAAATCGGTCTGCGCCCGTCCTATTCCCTGGCCGGCGGTAGCGGAGGCGAGTAATGCCTCAATGTCGGCCTTGCCGCGAACAACGGCGCCGATCCTATGCTCCGTACAATGCCTTCTTCCCGAAAGTAGAGTCTTGCATATATCGCCAATGGTTTCGTCCGTAACTTCTGGCGAATGAACGTGCATCTTCCAAGCTTCGATTTGGTTGCGCAAGCTGTTCCCGTTCAAGGCGGATAACGCAAAGATATGGCTTTCCTCCGCTTGTTTGCTTCGTTTCAACGACTCATGCCCATAACTTTCAAGAATCACGTGTGCATTCACCCCGCCGAAGCCGAAGCCGCTCACGCCCGCTCTAAGCGGGGTATGTTCATTGACAGGCCGCCAATCCGCATTCGCTGTAGCTACCCTAAACGGTGTGTATTCCCAATCCAGCAGTGGATTCAAACTGGACAAATTAAGCATCGCAGGAATCTTCTTATGCTTCATCATCAATAAAACACGGATAAGACCGGCCATTCCGGCCGCACTGGCCAGATGCCCGATATTGGTCTTCACCGAACCAATCGTACAGAACTGTTTCTCATTGGTATATTGGCTGAAAACCCGAGTCAGCGCCTCAACCTCTATGGGATCGCCAAGGGCGGTTCCGGTGCCGTGCGCTTCGATATAATTAACCGTTGCCGCGCTTAGTCCCGCCTGCCGGAGGGCCGTCTCAACAACATCCATCTGTGCCTTCATGCTGGGGGCAGCAATGGTTTGCGAAGCTCCGCAATGGTTGACCGCCGATCCCCGGATCACACCGTAAATGTGGCTACCCTCGGCGATCGCATCCTCCAGCCTCTGAAGCAACAAGACACCGACGCCCTCGCCTTGCACAAACCCGTCCGCATTTTCATCAAAAGCCTTGCACTGGCCATCCCGGCTCATCATGTTGGACTTGGAAAACGTGACATAACGCCACGGATGGTAAGACAGGCATACACCCGCGGCGATCGCGTATTTCGCTTCTCCCGATTGCAGGTTCTGCCTGGCTTTATGCACAGCCACTAGTGAGGAAGAACATGCCGTGTCCAGCGAAAGGCTTTCACCGTGCAGGCCCAAAAAATAGGAAATCCGATTGGCAGCAATGCATTCAAAATTACCGAGGCCCGCGTAATGATCCACATGCTCCCCTCCGGTCAACGCGGCCAGGCTGTAGTCATTCCCCGTTACTCCTACATAGACAGAGGTTCCCATACGTTGCAGCTCCTCCAACGGTATGCCTGAATCCTCCAGACAATGCCAGGTCTCTTCCAGAAGCATGCGCTGCTGGGGGTCCATACTGGTCACCTCGCGGGGCGACAGATTGAAGAAACTGTGGTCGAACTTGTCCAAATCATTTAATGAAGCGCAATATTTCACGAACTGTCCATTCTCCCAGCCTAGATCGGCTTCATTCTTCAACCCGAAACGGCCCGTCTCCCAGCGTTTGCGACTGATTTTGCGAACGGAATTCACATGACTTATCATGTTATCCCAATACTGGTCGTAGTGATCCGCATCCGGAAAGCGGCAACCGATTCCGACGATCGCTACATCAGACGGCGATGGACTTCCTTGCGTATTCGTAGTGAAGCTGTCGGTTTTAGAGACCATAGACAGTCTCCTTTTCTTCCGCGGCCAGCTGCTCTCTCATGCCCCCGAGCAACGAGAGAATACTTCCCTCCTGGAACTGCTTCTTGATATACTTTTCCATCGTCGGGCGCCAAACGTCGAATTCGAAGCCGAGCGACTGGAGCAGCGCACCGAGCATAACAAAATTCTCATTCCGGATATTGCCCGTTTCCCTGGCAATGGTAGACGCCTGAATAAAGGTGGTGTTCAGGTATTGAGAAAAGCTGCTTTCGTATATTCCTTTATATGTATCATCTTTCAATTCCGCCATATTGACGAGCATCCGACCCTCCAGCTTCAGGAAGCTGCCCCAGCGGAGCGCTTCAACCTGGTCGAAGCCTACGATATAATCCGCGGTACCTTTTTCAATAAGCGGCGAATGAATGGATGTTCCGAAGCGCACCTGCGCATGCACGCTGCCACCTCGCTGAGACATACCATGTACTTCTGAAACCTTAACATCATAGCCGAGCGTAACCAGGCCGTGGGAGAGCACATTCGTAACGGTAATGACGCCTTTACCGCCGATGCCAGCCAAAATAATGCTAATGGACTCTGACATTGTTCCTTAAGCCTCCTTAATACAGTTATAGGGACAAACTTGAGGACATATGCTGCAGCCTCTGCATTCCTGCCGGTCGATTACAACCTTCTTATCCACAATTTTTATTGCTGAACAGCCGAGTCTTGTGCATTTCATGCAACTCACACAGTCTTCAGTGATGTAGTATTTGGCTTTCGAATCGATTTCGGTTTGGGGTTTGATCAGTTCACAAGGGTGTCTGGAAATAATGACGAATGGCTCAGTACTCGCTTTGGCTAATTCAATACTCTGCCGCGTTTCTGAGACGTTGGTGGGATCAACAATTATGAGGTTATCCGGCTTGATGCCAAGGGCCAGGACAATATCTTCGATGCGTATAAAATTGGACATATCACCCTGGAGCGTTTTCCCCGTTCCAGGATTCTCTTGATTGCCTGTCATCGATGTGGAACGGTTGTCCAAAATACAGACGACAATCGGTGTTTTATTGTAGACGGCATTGAGAAGTCCCGTCATTCCCGAGTGGAAAAAGGTGGAGTCCCCGATAAACGCAAACACCTTTTTACCCATCGGCTTGAAGTCTTGTGTTCGTTGCATGCCCGTCGCCATGGAGATAGAAGCGCCCATACAAAGCACGGTGTCAAGCGCTTTGATCGGCTCAGTTCCTCCAAGCGTGTAACAGCCGATGTCACCTGCTGAGATCACATCCCGCTGACTCTTGACCGCGCTGTATAATCCAAGGTAGGCGCAACCAGCACATAGACGGGGCGGCCTGGCCGGAACGGAAACCGGCTCGTAAGTTGAAATTTCCTCCCGTGTGATCGCCTTGCGGATAATTTCCGGATTCAGCTCGCCACACAGAGGGATGATATCTTTGCCGATGCAATCAACTCCAAGCGTCTTCAGCGCATTTTCGATAAAAGGCTCGCCCTCCTCAACGACAATAATCCGCTTTACGCGTGAGGCGAATTCCTTTGCTTTTTTATCCGGGAACGGATAGCTCATTCCGAGCTTTAAATAGGATACCGTATCCCCAAAGACTTCTTTAGCGTATTGATAGGAAATTCCATTGGCCACAATGCCGATATCGGGTGAGTGGTATTCAATTGCATTCAGTGACGATTGGTTCGAATACGTTTGAATGTCGAGCAGATTGTCCTCGATTTCCAAATGCCTCTTGCGGGAAATTGTCGGGAGGAGCAGCCGATTTAGCTTGTTTTTCCTATACTCCTTATATTCTCCTTCCGCTTCCGCGTCTTCGTCAAAAGATACGATGCTTTTAGAATGGGACACTCGCGTTGTTGTCCTGAACATGACAGGCGTATTAAAGCGTTCGCTGATTTCGTAGGCCTCCACCATCATATCTTTGCATTCCTGAGAATTGGTCGGCTCCAGAAGCGGCATTTTGGCGTGGCTAGCATAAATGCGGTTATCCTGCTCATTCTGTGAAGAATGTATGCCCGGATCATCCGCAGTAATGATGACCATTCCTGCATTTACGCCTTCATAGGTCATATTGAAAAACGGATCGGCCGCCACATTCAGCCCGACATGCTTCATCGTTGTCAAGCTGCGGACCCCTGCGATGCTGGCGCCTGCGGCAACCTCTAGAGCAACCTTTTCATTGGGTGCCCATTCAGCATAAATTCCCTCGTACATGCTAATACTTTCGACAATTTCCGTGCTTGGCGTTCCTGGATAGGACGAAATAATCTTGCAATTTGCTTCATAAGCACCTCTGGCAATTGCTTCGTTCCCCATCATTAGAGCTATCATTGGATCGTCCTTTCAACTCATCGTTTTATGGGCATGCCTCTCATTTACAAAAGAATCTTTAATTAGTGGAAATTCGAGGAATTTAGACCCTAATATAGGTTTCTATATATAATAAAGGGTTTACATTAAAATTGTTACTTTATTTTCTATAAAATCACTTATTTCTTTGGGTATTTTTGTATTTTTCACAAAATTGAAAGATTTATAGTACCCTATCCTATGCTCTTAAAGTAATTAAGCATTTTGCATTAACTAGATAGCTTGATAGGCAAGGATTTTCAGGCATAAAAAAGGGACTTTACACCAACTGAGCAAAGTTTTTCGGTGACCAAACCAAAAATCCCAAGAATTGAGGAATTCATTTTCGATCTTCGCCCTTATGCCAAAGAGCTGAGAAGTCGTTCACCCCGAGGAGCTGAGGGTCGCTAAGCTAACACTATACGAATACAGTATTTATAAATGGTTGTAACTCTTTGATTATAGTTTTATA
Organism: Paenibacillus lutimineralis; assembly: GCF_003991425.1. Taxonomy (NCBI): domain Bacteria; kingdom Bacillati; phylum Bacillota; class Bacilli; order Caryophanales; family Paenibacillaceae; genus Paenibacillus; species Paenibacillus lutimineralis. Next base: position 1,570,728 of record NZ_CP034346.1, on the reverse strand, counting down.
TCACTCATACTCATTGCCCCGTTAGCTGTATAGCATTGTAAAGTCATTTGTCAAAATTAAAAAGGCTGCCATGCTTCTTACACATGGCAACCTTAGAGCTATAAACTTATTATTCAGCGTTTCGATTTATAAAATTCATGATACAGCTTCATCAGAGCCCGCTTCTCGATTCGGGACACATAGCTGCGGCTGATCCCAAGCTCTCTGGCAATTTCACGCTGGGTTCGCTCCTCGCCTCCATGCTCGAGGCCAAACCTTCCTTTGATGACTTCCTGTTTCCTGGAATCCAGAATATCAAGGTTCTGATATATTTTGCTCTTCTCCATCTTAAGCTGAACCCGGTCAACGACATCGTCCTCTTCTGTTCCAAGGATATCGATAAGGGTAATTTCATTCCCCTCTTTGTCAGTTCCGATCGGATCGTGCAGCGAGACATCCTTACGGGTTTTCTTCAGTGATCGGAGATGCATTAGTATCTCATTTTCTATACATCTTGCCGCAAAGGTCGCCAGCTTTGTTCCTTTTTAATAAAGCGCTTTTAATATGCAGTGTAAACTTCCTGAATGTATATTGCTCTCTAAGTCTACAGGCAAGAAGCGCCTAAGCGCTTCTCTACCAAATAGACTGCATATCCCATACTTCCATAGATTTAACAACGAGTTCGCCGTCTCCCCAGATCTCTAGCCCCAAGGCGTCCTCACGGCTCGGATATACCCGGGTCGTCAGACTTTTCAATCCATTGGCATAGGCTTCGACCATAGAGCGGTCCAAATAGATGTGAAGCTTCAAATTCTCACCTGGCAGCTCCAGCTTACCGCCTTGAACTCCTCTGCACTTTTCTCCTGGATGAAGCGTCGTTTTCGTCCGATCTACCAAGAGTTTTGCTTCATTGAAATCATAATACAGCAGACTTTCCTCTTCTCCATCCGGTGTACGCCGAACCTTAATTCCGAGTTGTGTGGCACTAGCCGGTTCCAGTTCCAATTGAATCTCAAGCATGTCACCCTGAACGTCCCTTAACAATTCATTAGCCTCGGTCAATGACTTGTCACTGAACGATATCCGCTTAGCACCACGCAGGGATTGAAGTTCCTGAATCGGCTCGATTCCCAGCCTTCCATCATCCCGCAAATACACGCCCAATGGCAAGCCGGCGTTATGAGCCCAGCCCGATTTATACTCCAGTTCGGACGTTCGGTCGCCTTGGGCGATCGTAAAGACGATGTTTCTGCCGGTCTTCGGATCGACCATTCCGCTCGGGCCGGTAAAATGGAAATCGCCAACATCAATCAGTTCAGGCTCCTCCCGATCCGGAATGAACGAGAGACGTTCTTTGTCTAACTGTCCGATCCAATAGAATACCTCGACATCGGCGCCTTTTCCGACAGGGCTTACCAGTAAAAGATGCTTGTTCTCACCCTGCTTGTCGGTGCCAAGGGGAAGGAGGACAGGGAGCTCCCAGATGGGTCCAAGATAGGGGAACTTCTGAATGTCCGCTTGATAAAATGGCCCTTTGTACGTCCAATTCATCATATCTTTTGACGCAAATGCCAAGGCGGCACCACCTTCGCCATCGATCCCCGATCCGACCAGGGCATACCAGCCGTCATCATCTTTCCAAACGAACGGATCGCGAAAATCCCCGAATGCGCCCATTCCCTTCTCCTGTACAATCAAAGGCTCCGGATGTTTGATCCATTGAACCAGATCCGGGTCACCATCCCGGGTATAAGTACTCCGGGCAAGCGCCACGCTCTGATTTGGAGAAGCACTGTCATTCCCCGCCGTAAAGAACAGGACAGGCAGACCGTCCGCATCATAAGCTGCGCTTCCCGACCAGATTCCGTCCGGTGCAAGCTGATCCTTTTCCGGCGCCAGAGCTACGGGTAGATCACGCCAATGCACCAGATCCTTGCTTACCCAATGTCCCCAATGAATCTGATAAAAGAACGGCCCTAACGGGTTATGTTGATAGAACAAATGATATTGCCCATCAAAATAGATCGGCGCATGCGGTTCGTTCATCCAATGGGCGGGTGGGCTGACATGATACTGCGGTCTGTGCCGATCTAGCATAAGAGGTGTCCGATCCAGCTTGATCTCGTCATATTGAAGTTGAGGCTTGGCACCTCCTTGCGAGGCGTCCAGCACATGCCGGTAAGAGGCAGCCACTTCCTCTGCACTTAAGGCCCGGTTATATATTTTCAGATCATCAATGATACCGCTAAACATCTGGAGGTTGAATACTCCTCCCCACTGGCTGCTGTGATTATTTTTGCCAATGAGCAAATCCGTGCCCGCTGCCTCGGCGAGGCGGGAACCGCGAGGCACAGAAGACGAAGCAATTTCACTCCCGTTCAAATACAGCTTGATTTCCCCCTGATTCCCATCGAATACAGCGTTTAAATAAGACCATTCATTCTTGGGCAGCTCATGACCGTCCGGGGACCAAATTTCCATCCAGTTCCCTTCCTCAAGCCCCACCTGAAAGGACCAACTGCCGTGTCGGAACATGCCAAGCAGATAACCCTGCCTGCAGTCCATATTATGGCGGTTGACAATAGCCGCCAACTTCCCTTCATAGCCCCAATCATAGGTGCGTGGAGCAACCCATACTCCGATACTTAGGGCGGATAGAGGTTCACGCCCGTTGGTTGTGGTTCCCTCCTTGACCGTATGAGCAATAGAAGTCGAGTAACCGTCGAACAGGAGCCCGCTTCCCATTACTCCCTGTCTCCACTGCGGATCAGTCGGTTCGGTAAATTCGGCTTGATTAAATACGTACTGAATCTCATCCCGGACTTGAGATACTTTCTCCAGAGCGCTTGCTCCGGCTCCTTCATCAAAAGGCCAATGCATGATTAATCCATGGTCATCCGCTGGGCAGCTCATACATTATCCCTCCCCACAGTCAGCTCAGCAGTGCTATCGGGAATAGTAATGGATTTAAGCATATGAATCTGAAGCGAATGCAGTACAACCTGCCCTGATTGCGTGCTTACCTCAACCTGCTCAATCGGAGCGTCAGGGAAGATTTGATCTGTCAGCGTAACCAGGCCATGATTCGCATACACTTCAACCGAATTGCGGTCCAACCAGATATGCAGCTTGATCTTATCGTTCAACGCAACCAATCCGGCACCGTGCTTGGTAGGAAACAATGAGTGGAAATCCGTAACCCCCGATTTTGAACGATCGATGAACAACCATTGGCGCTCAGGATCGTATCCGATCACAACCTCACTCTGCCCAGAAGATTTTAACCTGATATGAACCTCTTTGCTGGTCCGGATATCGATATCTGCCTCAATTTCCAGCAAATCTTCATTTACCTTTTGCAAAAGTGGAGCCTCCGGTTTAATAGTAACGTCATTCCAGCGGATGGACCCTTTTCGCAGTTGCTCCAATTCCCGGACTGGCATTTGGGTCAAAGTCACACTTCCGTCCCGGTCGGTCAGTGACAAGGCGCGAGGTAGCGTCATAGCTCCTCTCCAGGCACCGGTAGGCGTCTCGTTGGCATACTTCCAGTTACTCATCCACCCGATGATCACGCGGCGTCCGTCTTGCTCAGGAACATCCGACCAGGTGACTCCTGCATAATTGTCTCTGCCATAATCCAGCCACATGATATGATCGGCCGTATTGTCATTAATGAAAGACTTTCCGTCGAACTCTCCGATAAAATATTGCGTACGTGATCCTTCCGGACAATCGGGATTATCGCCGATGCTTATGATAAGCACCCATTTGGAACGACCGGTGTCATCAATCGGCAATTCAAACAGATCAGGGCACTCCCAAACTCCGTCATGCGAACCTACTCCTTTACCGAATTCACTGGTCAACGACCACTCACGCAGATTTTCGGACTGATAGAATCGGACATGATCTCCAGCCACAATAACCATAATCCAGCGCTCGCTTTGTGCATGCCAGAATACCTTCGGGTCACGGAAGTCAACCAGATCATCCTCTGAGAGCACGGGATTCCCCTCATATTTGTGCCAGGTATGGCCTTTATCGCTGCTGTATGCCAAACTTTGACGCTGGCGCGGCTGTCCGGTCTCCGGATGTGTATCCGCATGGGTAAAGAGCGCAACCAATCCGTGCGAATCTTCGAATAATCCGCTGCTATTCTTCCAATCCACCACACAACATCCAGAGAAAATGGCGCCGTGCTCATCCGGGAACAGAGCGATCGGCAGATGCTCCCAATGAACCAGGTCTTTGCTTATTGCATGGCCCCAATGCATCGGCCCCCATTTATTACCGTAAGGATGGTGCTGATAAAATAAATGATAGCTTCCCTCGTAAAACACCAATCCGTTCGGGTCGTTCAACCAGTGGGATGGAGGTGAAAAATGAAATCCCGGTCTAAAACGTTCATCCATGTTCTGTTTCTTGGATTCTATCATCTGGTTGATTTCTTCTGTTGTCGGCATTGCTCCAAGAGCTCCCTTCCGTGTTGTTACCAATGCTCCGCCGGCATTAGCAAAAGTCAGCATGCTAACGATTTGCTGGTTGGTCAGATCATTCAAAGAGCTTCCCGTTTCGAGGATCTTATACAATAAGCAGCCCAGAAAGGCATCTCCGGCCCCTGTCGTGTCGATGACCTTTACTTCGAACCCCGGCACATATCCTTCCTGACCCGACAAACGATAATAGCATCCTTTTTCCGCTAAAGTAACGACGATCAACCCGATATCAAATTGATGCGCCAGCTCCGATGCGCCTTTTTCAACATCGCTGGTACCCGTTATAAAAGAAAGCTCTTCTTCCGATATTTTCAAGATATCCGCATGCTTCATGCCCCAAAGGATGTTCTGCTTTGCTTCCTCTTTACTTTCCCATAACGCAAAGCGGACATTCGGGTCGAACGAGAGCAGAACTCCTGCTTCCTTAGCCTTAAGGACTGCTGTTCTTGTTGCCGTACGGGCCGGTTCATGGGTCATGGATAACGTGCCATAATGTAAGACTCTGCTTGTTTCAAGCATTTCCAGCGGAACATCCTTTACGTGCAAGAAGGTGTCCGCTCCCGGCTTCCGGAAGAAGCTGAAGGATCGATCTCCTTTGTCATCCAGATGAACAAACGCCAGCGTTGTACTTGCTTCATCTGTATAAGAAACTCCGGACACATCAACCCCGATGCCAAGCAAGGTATCGTGCAGCAAGGAACCGAATTGATCCGCTCCAACCTTGCTAATCAGTGCTGATCTGGCCCCCAGGCGGGATAACGCAGCGGCTACGTTGGCCGGAGCCCCTCCAGGATTGCATTCAAACTGCTCGTTACCTCTCGCTGAACGACCAGCCGGCGTAAAATCTATTAATACTTCTCCAATAGCGATGACATCAAGCACAGTTTCTCCCCACCTATTATCTAGTATTTATTGTTTTAAATTTGCATTATAACGATCCAGTCCTGTTTGATAGATTTCCATTAATTCATTCAGGCCCATTTTCTCCAGTGTCTTAACATAGCTGTCCCACTGTTCATCCACGTTGCCGTCAACAATGAATTTACCTCTTTGCGTATTTACAAACTTAATTAATTCAGGTTCAATCTTGTTGATTTTGTCCAATTCCTCTGGTTCAAAGAAGATGCTTGGATAGTTTTCCTTTTCCATGTAGGCATTGTAGTATTGCTCAAGATCTTTAGCACGCTGCTGGGCACGCGGCTCCATATCTACAACTTTTCCGAAGTCTTCAAAAGTAATGACGCCAGGTCCGCCCGAACCAGGGGCCACCTTTTGACGAAACTCACCAGCCGATGTTCCCTCAGGAAGCGGCAAGTTCACCAATTTCCCGTTTTCATCCTTCTTAAATACAACGTCCAGCGGTCCCCAATGGATTTGAGCGGCCATGTAAGGTTCATATTGCTGATCGATCCAACGCATTGTGATTTCTGGGTTTTTGTCTTCTTTTGTAATTACAAAGGCAGCACGCCCTGGACCACCGCCATTGGCGCGTCCGATGGTTTGATCTCCATTAGGTCCCTTGAGCGGAGACAACAGTACATAATCCTTACTGCGCTCAGTTCCGACAACTTCTTCGATTTCCCACCAGATATAAGATCCGAGCGTCTCATCTTTCGTTTTCCCTTTTGCCAGATACTGTGCAGCGTCTTGGGTAAAGGATTCAGGATCAATCAGACCTTGTTTATACCATTTTTCATTGAAATATTTCAGGGCTTCCTTATATTCAGGCTGATTGGCGGTAAAAATCACCTTTCCATCACGGACAACCCGATGCTCGAGGTTATCTGGAAGTCCGAATGCACCGAAAATTCCGGCAATATCCATACACCATTGCATGTGCATAAAGCTGAGCGGGATTTCATCCTGCTTTCCATTGCCGTTCGGATCCTGCGTTTTAAAGGCAAGCAGTGCTTCCGTATATTCATCCAATGTTTGCGGAACTTTTAGACCCAGCTTATCAAGCCAGCTTTTATTGATGACGTGAAAGAAAGGATTGGTTCCGAGATTATTGTCTTCCCAGGACGGAAGCCCATAGATATGCCCATCGGGCGCCGTGATTGATGATTTGATGTCAGGCCGGCGCTCAAGCAGCGCTTTCAAGTTAGGCGCATATTGATCAATTAAATCCTCCAGCGGAATAATGGTTCCGTCTTTGCCGTAATTGATTAGCTCATAATCGGTAAATCCAGCTGCGTAAAAGGCATCCGGCAAATCTTCGCTCGCGATTAACAAGTTTTTCTTTTCTGCATAATCGGTGTCAGGAATGTTCTCCCATTTGATCTTCACGTTCGTTTCCTTTTCCAGCCGCTTGAAGATTTCCATCTCCGAGAACACGGGTGCCAATGCAGCTTTCGGGGACACCATTTTTATTGTCACAGGGTCGTTCACGATCGGAAGACCGGTTTTGTTGAAATTCGCGTCTTGAACCGAGCTATTTGCTTGATTATTTGACCCCTTACCGCTGTTTCCGTTTCCCGAACATCCGCTAAGCACAAATGCTCCAGCTAACACAACAATCCCTGCACTTTTGAATAATGAATTCATCTACATAACCTCCCTTTTTTTCATCCAACAAGTTCAAAATCATAGATCTCTCTCTTCGTTGCTTTTCTATGGCATTTATCTGAATTTGCTGCACATCCCCCCTTTCAAGCACCATGTCAGCATCAGCCTTTGATCGAGCCGATCATCACGCCTTTAACAAAGTACTTTTGCAGGAAAGGATACAACATCAATAGCGGCAAACTGGATACGATGATGACACCGTATTTAATCAGTTCTGTAACGCGCATTTTAGCCGCGTAGGATTCCACATCGATCATCATGCCAGAGTTGACCTGATTCTGAACAAGAATATTGCGAAGTACCAATTGAAGCGGATACTTGCTTTCATCGTTCAAGTAGATCAAAGCGTCGAAGAAACCATTCCAGAAACCGACAACATGATACAGCACCATTACAGCCAGGATCGACTTGGACAACGGCAGGACGATACTCCAGAAAAATCTGGTGTTGGAACATCCGTCAATCGATGCCGCTTCCCACATTTCATCCGGTATGGAGGATTGAAAGAATGTCCTGACGATAATCACATTGAACACACCGCCTGCCCCAGGAATAACAAGTGCCCAGATCGTATTCAGCATGTGAAGATCCTTGATTAGCAAGTAGGTCGGGATAAGTCCTCCGCTAAAAAACATGGTAACCATCAAAAACCACATAATTGCAGATTTCCCTACCAGATCTTTACGAGCTAACGGGTAGGCCGCAAATACAGTTACGGCAACTCCGATTATTGTCCCTAGAGTTGCGTATAGAATCGAATTGGCGTACCCGATCCATATGGATGAATCATTAAAAATCCGCTCGTAACCATCCAACGTGAAGCCTTTGGGAAACAACCAAACCTCACCAGAGTAGATATAGTTTGGGTCACTGAACGACGCAATCAGTACAAAGTACAACGGGAATAATACGAGCAGCATAACTATGGACAACAGAACATAGTTGAAGATGTCAAACCATATGTCTCCTCTGCTCTTTCTCTTCATTAATTGATTCAAGACGATTCCTCCTACCACAGACTAGTTTCTGTTATCTTTTTAGCGATCCGATTGACGGTGACTATCAGGATAATATTGATGAGTGAGTTAAACAGGCCAACTGCCGTAGAAAAACTGTATTGAGCCTTTTGTATCCCCATTTCATACACATAGGTCGGGATAATATTGGAGGTACCATAATTCAAATCGCTCTGCATCAGAAACGCCTTTTCAAAGCCGATGCTCATAATGTTACCGAGTGCGAGAATTAACAGAATGACGATTGTTGGCAAAATGCTTGGAATATCCACATTCCATACACGCTTCCATTTGCTCGCTCCATCCATAGTTGCCGCTTCATGCAGTTCCGGATTGACTCCAGCAAGAGCAGCGAGGTAAATAATGGTCGAGAACCCTGTCTCTTGCCATATCCCTGACAATATATATAGAGGACGGAACCAGCCTTCGTCGGCCATAAACAGAATGGGATCTCCTCCGAACATGGTAATGACATGATTCACGATCCCGCTATTGGGAGACAAGAAAACATTCAGCATGCCGATAAGTACAACAGTAGAAATAAAGTGCGGTGCATAGATCACAGTCTGCACAAATTTTTTGTATCTCTTACCGAGCATCTGATTCAGCATCAGTGCGATAATGATTGGAGCCGGGAAACCAAACAATAACGAAAGAAAACTGAGTGAGAGCGTATTCGTGATGATGGTCCAGAAGTTATAGGAGTTGAAAAAATCTATAAAGTGTTGAAATCCTACCCATTCACTTCCCCAAATCCCCTGACTTGGCGAAAAATCCTTAAAAGCAATTTGAACTCCGTACATCGGATAATATTTGAATACGAGATAAAGAATAATAATCGGCAGCAAAAACAGATACAGCTCATAGTCGCGTTTAACTCGGCTCCATCTTTTTCGTTTTGGTTTGATCGTGGAGTGATCCAACGAGCTGGTTCTCGAATTCATTCAACTACTCCCTTTCATGTAAAAGTAATCAGCCTTATTGAAACGTTTCCAAATTATTTAATTAAAACGCCATTGGATAGACCTTGATCGATTTATGTCAAGAATCCATCGAATGAGCTGATTTTTTTAAATTAACATGTCATTTTGAAACAGTATCACCTTCAAATGAAACGTTTCCAATTCAGTTCAGAAAAACGTCAGTTGGTAACATCTATACCGGGTTAGCTGATGTTTTTCTGATCCAAATGGAGTCATGTAGTCTCACCTTGCTTGAATTTAACGGGGAGACGATATACTTGCTTATCCAAGGGTATGCCTTCAATCTTGCTGTAGAGAAGTCTGATCGCCATGCGTGCCATCTCTTCCACGGGCTGCCTGATCGTTGATAAGATAGGATGAAAATAGGGATGATCCTGTATGCCGTCATAACCAATAACCTTTACATCTTCTGGAACGCGAATGCCCTGTTTGCGTGCTCTTTCTATATAACTGGCGGCCAACATATCCGTAATAGCAAAAATGCCATCCACATCGCTATGCTCACTTAAAAACTCTTTAAAATAGGCATCTTCATCCACAATGGGGTCCGGTTTCTCGTAGATCACAACATCGACTCCCAAAGCTTGCGCCTCATCAATGAATCCTTTTCTCCGATTCATGGTTTCACTGAAGACGGACGTGACGCTTCCCATAAAAGCCGGCTTTCGGGCTCCTGCATTAACAAGCTCTCTTAAGGCTAAGCGTCCACCCTCATAATTATCCGAAGTCACACAGGTTATTTTCTTGTTAAAGTGTCTGTCGATACTTACAATCGGAATATCATCGCCTATATTATTCTCAATATCGTTATAAGTGATACCAACAATACCTGCGACTTTGTTTTGCCTAAGCATATCCAGATAATACAGTTCCTTTTCAGGTTTGCCACCGCTATTGCATAGCATGAGCTTAAAGCCTTCAATATCCAATTCATCCTCAATGTAATATGCCAATTCAGAAAAGAAAGGATTCCAGATACTTGGAAGCAACAGGGCTACCATCTTGGATCTCTGCATCTTGAAATTTCGAGCCACTTCATTAGGGATATAATTAAGTTCTTGTAT